>JBEPUH010000012.1:0-125652 GCA_041691635.1 Hyphomicrobiales bacterium | reverse complement strand
CTTCGCGGCGTGGCAGGACAGTCCCGCGTCCTTCGTGCGCGAGATGTTCAACGTCACGCCCGATGCCTGCCGACGCGCTGGCGCTCACCTTCGCCCAGGCGGTGGCCGGCCGGCCCGTCTACACCGACAGCGCGAGGCAGTCGTATACACTCGATGAACGCGAGTCCCAGCGCCCTGGCCGCCGCTTCTGCCTCACCGAATACGATCCGCTGGAGCTCGACTGATGAAGGAGCAAGAAAGAGAACGCTGCCTTGTCATGTTCCTCTCCCCCTCTGGGGGAGAGGTTAGGTGAGGGGGCTACGCGAGTTGCTCGTCCAGCAGCTTCAGCGCCTCGAGTGCGAAGAGGCGCATGTTGGCTTCGCGGTCGGCCGAGCCGGTCTCGAGCGTGCGCGCAATGCCGCCGTTCGGGCCCATGATGGCCACGCAGGTGTGGCCCGCGGCGTCGCCATAGGAATTGCCCGTCGGGCCGGCGGCGCCGGTCTCCGCGAGGCCCCACGTGGTCGTGAGTCGCTCGCGCACGTGCTCGGCGGCCAGCAGCGCCCACGGCTCGGAGGAGGAGCGCACGCCGGCGCGCTTCTCGCGCGGCACGGCCAGGAACGCATCCTGCGCCGGGCGCGTGTAGACCACGGCGCCGCCCATGAAGTAGGCCGAGGCGCCGGGCACGGCGAGCAGCGCGGCCGAGACCAGCCCGCCCGACGACGACTCCGAAATGCCGATCGTCTCTTTGCGCGCCTTCAGCTTCGCGCCAATCTTCTTGGCCAGCGGCAACACAGACTCCATGGGTCAGTCCTTCTTCTTGGTGAACATGTCGAGCAGCAGCGGCACCGACGTGCCGATCCAGATCGCGCGATCGCGATGGTCCTCGAGGTCGTGGCCGGTGTTGGGATGGACGAACACGATCAGCGCGCCGTGGTTCAGCGCCAGCCACGACATCACCGGCGTGAACTGGTCGTTGCGGACCGTGACCTGGTAACTGAACATCGGGTGCGGCCCGACGGGCTTCTCGTGGAAGCGGCCCATCTGGATGTCGAACGTCTTCTCGATCCGCTCGCGCAACGCCCACGCCGCGTCGCGCGAGGCGGGATCGAAATAGACGTGGGCGTGCCAGTCCTTGATCTCTGGGGCTTTGATTTCCGGTGTGCTCATGGCGATCACCCTATCACATCCGAGAACCCGCCTGACGGAACCTTGAGCCGTTCCCCGGACCGGGCGCGCTTGCTAGGCTTGCCGGCATGAACTTCGATTTTTCCGACGACCAGAAGCTGCTCAAGGAGCAGATTGCCCGCTTCCTCGCCGACAAGTGCCCGCTCAAGGTGGTGCGCCGGGTGCTGGACGGCAACGAGGCCTTCGCCGACGAGGTCTGGAAAGGCCTGGTCGATCTCGGTGTGCCGGGCATCGGCATTCCCGAGGAATACGGCGGCCTCGGCCTGTCGCCGCTCGAACTCTGCGTCGCCGCCGAGGAAATCGGCCGCGTCGCGGCGCCCGTGCCGTTCGACACGTCGGTCGTGCTGGCGACCGAGGCGCTGAAGCTCGCCGGCTCCGACGCGCAGAAGAAGAAATGGCTGCCGCTGCTCGCCGCCGGCAAGGCCATCGGCACGCTCGCTACCGCCGAGGGCGCGCAGACGCCGCGGCCCAGCAATGTGCGCACGCTGTTCGGTGGTGGACGACTCAACGGCCGCAAGGTGCCGGTGGCCGACGGCGAGGTTGCCACCTTCGCCGTCGTGCTGGCGAAGAATTCGCTGGTGCTGGTCGAGCTCGCGCAGAAGGGCGTGGCCCGCAAAGGCATCGAGACCATCGATCCCACACGCAAGCATTGCGAGCTCACCTTCACCGATGCCACGGCCGAGCTGCTGGGCGCCGAGGGTGAAGGCTGGCGCCTGCTCGAACGGCTCTACGATGCCGCGGCGATCTACTTTGCCTTCGCCCAGGTGGGCGGCGCGGAAGCGGCCATGTACATGGCGCGCGACTATGCGCTGCAGAGGTTTGCCTTCGGCCGCGCCATCGGTTCGTACCAGGCGATCAAGCACAAGCTGGCCGACTGCTACGTCAAGCTCGAGCTGGCACGCTCCAATGCCTACTACGGCGCGATGATGCTGACGGATGGCGGCGCCGACCTGCCGCTCGCCGCGGCGGCGGCGCGGATCGCGGCGACCGAGGCCTATGACTTTGCCTCCAAGGAAAACATCCAGACCCACGGCGGTATCGGCTTCACCTGGGAGGCCGACACGCAGTTCCACCTGCGCCGCGCCCGCGTGCTGGCCCTGTCGATCGGCGGCCCGATGGCGTGGAAGGACAGACTGGTGACCCGGCTCGAACAGAAGAACGCGGCGTAAGGGAAGGAAACCACCATGGACTTCAACGACACGCCCGACGAAGCCGCCTTCCGCAAGGAAGTGCGCGCCTGGCTCGACGCCAATGCGACGCGCAAGAGCGACGACAAGCAGAGCTTCCGCGCCCGCAACGACGATCCCGAGCTGCTCGCCAAGGCCAAGGCCTGGCAGGCCAGGAAGGCCGAGGCGGGCTACGCGCGCATGACCTGGCCCAAGGAATTCGGCGGCCGCGGCGCCACGCCGATCCTGCAGGTGATCTACCAGCAGGAGGAGTCGAACTATCTCGTGCCGCTCGGCTTCTTCGACATCGGGCTGGGCATGTGCATCCCGACGATGATGGCTTATGCCGCGCCCGAGCATCTCAAGCGCTACGTGAAGCCCGCCCTTCATGGCGACGAAGTGTGGTGCCAGCTTTTCTCCGAGCCGGCCGCCGGCTCCGACGTCGCGGGCATCCGCACCAAGGCCGAGCGCGCCAAAATGCCGGATGGGGGCGACGGCTGGGTGATCAACGGCCAGAAGGTCTGGACCTCGGGCGCGCACTATTGCGACTACGGCATCGTCATCACCCGCACCGATCCCGGCGTGCCCAAGCACCAGGGCCTGACGATGTTCTTCCTGTCGATGAAGACGCCGGGCGTCGAGGTGCGGCCGATCAAGCAGATCTCCGGCGGCGCCAACTTCAACGAGGTGTTCTTCACCGACGTGGCGATTCCCGACAGCCAGCGCCTGGGCAAGGTGGGCGAGGGCTGGAAGGTGGCGCTTACGACCTTGATGAACGAGCGACTTGCCGTCGGCCTGCCATCGGGCGGCCTCGACATCGACGAGCTGATGGAGCTGGCGCGCGACACCGATCTCGACGACGGGCCGGCGATCAAGAACCAGCAGGTGCGCGGCAAGATCGCCGACTGGTACGTCCAGCAGCAGGGGCTGAAGCTGACGCGCTACCGCACCTTGACCGCGCTCTCCAAGGGTCAGACGCCGGGACCTGAATCGTCGATCATCAAGATCGTCGCCGCGCCCAAGATGCAGGACATGGGTGCCTTCGCCATGGAGATCATGGGCCAGGGCGGCATCATGAAGGAGCAGGTGCCGCACGCCGCGGGCTTCCAGGCGCAGTGGATCGGCGGTGCCGGCTTCCGCATCGCCGGCGGCACCGACGAGATCCTGCGCAACATCGTGGCCGAGCGCGTGCTCGGCCTGCCGTCCGACGTGCGCGTCGACAAGGACATTCCTTTTAATCAGATGGGCAAAAAATAGTTTGTCGTCCTGAGCGCAGCGAAGGACCTCACCGAACGATCAGGCGCGGACCTTGTGGCTGACGGTAGATCCTTCGCTTCGCTCAGGATGACAGAGGAGTCGATATGAACAGACTCGACGGCAAGGTCGCGTTCCTGTCGGGCGCGGCGCGCGGCATCGGTGGGGCGACGGCGAAGCTGATGGCCGAAGCCGGCGCCAGGGTGGCGATCGGCGACATGCTCGACGAGCCCGGCCGCACGCTGGCCGGGGAGATCGACGCGCTCTACGTCCATCTCGACGTCACCCAGGAGGCGAGCTGGGCTGGGGCGATGGAGGCCACGGTGACGAAATACGGCAAGCTCGACGTGCTGGTGAACAACGCCGGCATCTTCGTCGGCAAGGGCGTGGAAGAGGCCACGCTCGACGAGTGGCACAGGCTGGTCGCGGTCAACCTGACCGGCGTCGTGCTGGGCACGCGGGCCGCGTTGCCTCATCTCAAGAAGAGCCGCGGCTGCATCGTCAACACCGCCTCGATCGCGGGCCTCGTGGGCTCGCAGCTCGACCCGCTCTATTCGCTCACCAAGGGCGGCGTCACCACCTTCACCAAGTCGACGGCGCTCGAGTTTGGCCGCAAGGGCTACGGCATCAGGGTCAACTCGATCCATCCCGGCGTGATCGATACCGATATGGGCCAGCAGACCTTCGCCATGCGCGCCCAGGCGCTGGGCACGAACGACACCGAGGCCACGCGAAAAGTCTCGACGTCGATGCATCCGATCGGCCGCCTCGGCGTGGCCGACGACGTCGCCCGGGGCATCGTGTTCCTGGCGTCGGACGATGCCGCCTTCATGACCGGCGCCGGCCTCGTGGTCGACGGCGGCTACACGGCGCAATAGTTAGAAGATGCCGGCCGCGAGTCCTGCGGCCATCGCCGCGCCGAGCTCCTCGCACTGCTGGACGAAGGCGTCCTGCCACGGGCCCTTGCAGAGCAGCGGCTCCTGCACGGGCCGCCAGCGCAGGCCGGTCAGGATGGTCTCGACGCCGCGGCGCGTGCCGGTGCCGTCGCTGCCGGCGCGGATATAGAGCGCGGCGGGCAGGCCTTGCGTCTTCTCGAGCAGCGGGTTGTACGAGCGGTCGAAGAAATCCTTCAGCGCGCCGCTCATGTAGCCCAGGTTCTCCGTCGTGCCGAGGACGATCGCCTGTGCCGCCAGCACGTCGTCGGGGCCGGCCTGCAGCGGCGCTACGACCTTCACGTCGATGCCGGTTTCGCTGCGCGCGCCACGTTCCACCGCCGCGCGCAGCGCGAGCGTGTTGTCGGACGGGGCATGTGCCACGATGAGGAGCCGTTTGGCCATAACCGGGTTCTAGCATGATCGAGAAGCTGCTGATCGCCAACCGCGGCGAGATCGCCGTCCGCATCGCCGAGGCCGCGGCGGAACTCGGCATCGCCACGGTCGGGGTCTACTCCGAGGACGACGCGACTTCCCTGCACGTCAAGCGCGTCGACGCGGCGGTGGCGCTCAGGGGTACGGGCGCTGCGGCCTACCTCGATATCGCCGGAGTGATCGCCGCCGCCCGGGCCAGCAAATGCGACGCGATCCACCCCGGCTATGGCTTCCTGGCGGAAAACGCCGCCTTCGCCACGGCCTGCGCGGCGGCGAAGATCGCCTTCGTCGGCCCGACGCCGGATCAGCTTGCCCTGTTCGGCGACAAGGCCCGCGCGCGGGCGCAGGCGGCGAAGTGCAAGGTACCCGTGCTGCCCGGCGCCGGCGGCGAGATCGACCTCGCGGGCGCCAAGGCCTTCTTACGCAAGCACGCCAAGGCCGGCATCGCGCTCAAGGCGATCGCGGGCGGTGGCGGGCGCGGCATGCGGCTGGTGCGCCACGAGGGCGAGATCGCCGATGCCTTCACCCGCGCCGCGGCGGAAGCCAAGGCCGCGTTCGGCAACGGCGCGCTCTATGCCGAGCGGCTGGTGAGCGGCGCGCGCCATATCGAGATCCAGATCGTGGGCGACGGCAAGGGCTCCGTGGTGGCGCTGGGCGAACGCGAATGCTCCCTGCAGCGGCGCAGCCAGAAGATCGTCGAGATGGCGCCCAGCCCCGGCCTCGCGCCGGCGCTGCAAAAGAAGATCGTCGCCGCGGCGGTGACCATGGCCCGGTCGGTCAAGTACCGCAGCCTCGGCACCTTCGAGTTCCTGGTAGAGGGCAGCGCCTTCTACTTCATCGAGGCCAACCCGCGCCTGCAGGTCGAGCATACGGTCACGGAAGAAGTATGGGGCGTCGACCTGGTGCAGGCGCAGCTCCTCGGGACGTTGCCGAAGGGCGCGCGCCCGCGTGGCGTCGCGATCCAGCTCAGGATCAACATGGAGACCATGACCGCGGACGGCTCGGCCAAGCCGGGCGGCGGCACGCTCGCTTCCTTCGAGCCGCCGTCGGGTCCCGGCGTGCGGGTCGACACCTACGGTTACGCGGGCTACCGCACCAATCCCAACTTCGATTCGCTGCTGGCCAAGGTGATCGTACATGCGCCGACCTTCGAGGCCGCCCTGGCGCGGGCCGAGCGCGCGCTGGCGTCGTTCCGGCTGGAGGGTGCTCCGTCAAACCTCGCCTTCCTGCGCGCCCTGCTGGCCGACAAGGATGTGTGCGCCAACCGGGTGCACACGCGCTTCGTCGACGAACACGCCGGCAAGCTGATTGCGGCGGCGGCCAAGTTGCAGGCGGGGCGGTACTTCCAGGCCGCTTCCAGCACCCGGCAGGTCGGCGCGCGGGTCGATGCCGTCGATCCGCTGGCGGTGCTGGCCTTTGGCAAGACCGCGGCGACACAGACGGTGGCGGACACGGCGAGCGATGCGCCCGAAGGCACGGTGCCGGTACCCGCGCCGATGCAGGGCACGATCGTCAGCATCGACGTGGGCGAGGGCGAGGCGGTGGCGGCGGGCCAGTCGCTGCTGGTCATGGACGCCATGAAGATGCAGCACGAGATCAGGAGTCCCGTGCGTGGCTACGTGCGGCGTATCGCGGTCGCCGCCGGCGAGACGATCTACGAGGGCCACGCGCTGCTCTTCGTCGAGGAGGCCGACGTCGAGGTGAAGGACGCCGCGGCCGAGGAGAAGATCGACCTCGACCACGTGCGGCCCGACCTCGCCGAATACTTCGAGCGCCGGGCGCTGACGCTCGACGACAAGCGTCCCGATGCGGTGGCACGGCGGCGCAAGACCAACCAGCGCACGGCGCGGCACAATCTCGACGACCTGGTCGATCCGGGTTCGTTCGTGGAATACGGCGCCTTCGCCATCGCCAGCCAGCGCACGCGGCGCACGGCGGAGGACCTGATCGAGAAGACGCCGGCCGACGGGCTGATCACCGGCATCGGCCGGGTCAACGGCGCGCTGTTCGGGCCCGACAAGTCGCGGGTCGCCGTGGCGCATTACGATTACACCGTGCTGGCGGGCACCCAGGGCAAGACCAATCACCACAAGAAGGATCGGCTGTTCGAGATCGTCGAGGACCAGCGCCTGCCGCTGGTCTTCTTCACCGAGGGCGGCGGCGGGCGGCCGGGCGACGTCGACGTGCAGTCGGTCGCCGGCCTCAACACCATGGCCTTCCATCTCTTCGGGCGCCTGAGCGGCAGCTCGCCGCTGGTCGGCATCAACTCCGGCCGCTGCTTCGCCGGCAATGCAGCCCTTCTGGGCTGCTGCGACGTGGTGATCGCCACGAAGAATTCGTCGATCGGCATGGGCGGTCCGGCGATGATCGAGGGCGGCAACCTCGGCGTCTTCAGCCCGGAAGAGGTCGGCCCGATGAGCGTGCAGGTGCCCAACGGCACCGTCGACATCGCCGTCGAGGACGAGGCCGAGGCGGTGGCCGTAGCCAAAAAATATCTCTCCTACTTCCAGGGCGCGCTTGCTGCGTGGACGGCCGCCGACCAGCGCCTGTTGCGTCGCGCGATCCCGGAAAACCGGCTGCGCGTCTACGATGTGCGCGACGTCATCACGACGCTGTGCGACGAGGGCTCGGTGCTCGAACTGCGCCGCGCCTTCGGGCCGGGCATGGTGACGGCGCTGGCGCGAGTCGAGGGCCGCCCGTTCGGCATCGTCGCCAACAATCCCACGCACTTAGCCGGCGCGATCGACAGCGACGGCTCCGACAAGGCCGCGCGCTTCCTGCAGCTCTGCGACGCCTTCGACCTGCCGATCCTGTTCCTGTGCGATACGCCCGGCATGATGGTGGGGCCGGAGATCGAGAAGACAGCGCTGGTCCGCCACTGCAGCCGGCTGTTCGTCACCGGCGCCAACCTCGGCGTGCCGTTCGGCACCATCGTGCTGCGCAAGGCCTATGGGCTGGGCGCGCAGGCGATGGCCGGCGGCTCGTTCCACGCCGGCACCTTCGCCATCTCCTGGCCGACGGGGGAATTCGGCGGCATGGGGCTGGAGGGCGCGGTCAAGCTCGGCTACCGCAAGGAACTGGAGGCCGTGGCCGATCCTGGCGAGCGCCGCGCGCTGTTCGACAAGATGGTGGCGGTGGCCTACGCACGCGGCAAGGCGCTGAGCACGGCGACTTATTTCGAGGTCGATGAAGTGATCGATCCCGCCCAGTCGCGGCACTGGATCACGACGGCGTTACTCGGTGCCGAAAGGAAGTCCCCGCGGCACGCCAAGCGCCGGCCCAATATCGACACATGGTAGCCGGACGGGCTAGTCTTTCGCCAATAACAAGCAGAGGGAGAGATGCCATGAAGCGTATCATTGCCGTTGTTGCGGGCGTTGCGTTGATGGGTGCTGCGGCTTTCGCGCAGGAACCGAAGTGGACCACGCTGGTCGACGGCAAGAGCATGGGTGACTTCACCCGCGTCGGCTCGGCCAACTGGCGGGTCGAGGGCGGCGCCATCGTGGCCGACAAGCTCGACGGCAAGGACATCGCCTACCTCGTCACCAAGAACAAGTACAAGGACTTCCAGATCTACGCCGAGTTCTGGGCCGACGAGAACGTCAACAGCGGCATCTTCATCCGCTGCAAGAACCCCGCGGCGCTCGACGCCAAGGATTGCTACGAGGTCAACATCTTCGACAAGCGGCCCGATCCGTCCTACGGCACCGGCGCGATCGTCGATGTCGCCAAGGTGATCCCGATGCCCAAGGCGGCGGGCAAGTGGAACACCTACGAGATCACCGCCCAGGGCAACCACTTCGTGGTCATCCTGAACGGCCAGAAGACGGTCGATGTCACGAACAACCGTCTGCCGGACGCCGGCAACGTCGGCCTGCAGTACGGCTCGGGCGCGCTGAAGTTCCGCAAGGTCCTGATCCGGTCGCTCTGATGAAGGACCTGGCCGGCCGGATCGCCGTCGTCACCGGCGGCGGTTCGGGGATGGGGCGCGAGCTGGTGCGCCAGCTCGTCGCCGAGGGCTGCAGCATCGCCATGGGCGATGTCTCGGCCGCCGGCCTAGCCGAAACCGAAAAGCTCTGCCGGCAGGAGCGCCTGCCGCAGGGTCTTCGGATCACCACGCACATCGTCGACGTCTCGGACCGCGCCGCGGTCGAGCGCTTCCAGGGCGAGGTCGCCCGCCGGCACGAGACCGACAAGATCCACCTGCTGTTCAACAACGCCGGCATCGGCGGTGGCTCGAGCTTCATCGTCAACGACCGCGACGAGTGGGAGCGTACGTTCAACATCTGCTGGGGCGGGGTGTATCTCTGCACCCGCGCCTTCCTGCCGATGATGCTGAAGGCCGACAAGGGCCACATCGTCAACACGTCGAGCGTCAATGGCTTCTGGGCCACGATCGGCGCCAACATGCCCCAGACTTCCTATGGCGCGGCCAAGTTCGCGGTGAAGGGCTTCTCCGAGGCGCTGCAGACCGACCTGCGCCTGAACGCGCCGCACATCAAATGCTCGGTCGTGATGCCGGGCCACATCGGCACCGGGATTGTGGGCAACACGGGCAAGGTCCAGACCGGCAACGACACCGACACGCTGAACGCCACGCAGCTTCGCCAGGCGCGCTCGCGCATCGCCGCGGCCGGCGTCGACGCCTCGAAGATGTCGGACGCCGAGGTCGAGAAGGTCGTGCGCGACCGCGTCCGGCGCTTCCTCGAAGAGGCGCCGATGACGGCAGCCGAAGCCGCCACCGTCATTCTCGACGGGGTGAAGGCCGAGCGCTGGCGCATCCTCGTCGGCAAGGATGCGGAGATCCTCGACAAGCGCGTCCGGGCCGAGCCGGAACGGGCCTACGACGTCGACTTCTTCGAGAGCGTGGCTAAGGAGACCGGCTGGAAGGTCGGCCGCTAGCAGCCGGCGCGACAATCCACTTTGGGAGGCTGCAGGGCCGCCGCCGCGAGGCGGGCATGGCCCAGCGTGTTGAACTCGGTTCCGTCCAGCTCGGCGAACGGACGGCCCAGCGCGTGAAAGCGAAAGGCCTTGCCTTCCTTGAGGACAAAACCGGCGGGCTTGCCCCACACTTCGACGACAAACGGTTCGGACATGATTTCCTCCGATCCTTTCAACAGATCGTATGTGGGCACGAAGGTGTTGCGGGGCAATGGAAGCTGCTGCTGAATTTCCCGCAGGCAACGGCAAGGATTTCTCGGGCACGCCGCGGCACTTGCACAAAACAGCGCTTCGGGCGAGGTTCGGGGCCATGAGAATGAAGACGTCGATCAAGCGTCTGGGCTTCTTCACGCGCCTGCTCGACGAGGCCGATGCGGCCGAACGCTACCGGCTGGCGACCGCGCAGATCGTGCAGGCCGAGAAGGTCGGCTTCGATTCGGCCTGGATCGCCCAGCATCATTTCCACGAGGCCGAGGGCGGCCTGCCGGCGCCCTTCGTGTTCCTGGCTCATGCCGCCGCCGCGACCACCCGCATCCGCCTCGGCACCGGCATCGTGACCCTGCCGCTCGAGCTGCCGGTCCGCGTGGCCGAGGATGCCGTGGTGCTCGATCTTATGAGCGACAAGCGGCTCGAGGTCGGCGTCGGCCCGGGCGGCAACCTGACGGCCTTCACCGCCTTCGGTCTCGACAGCAAGGACCGCCACACGCTGATGACCCGCAACCTCGACCTGATGCGCGCGGCGTGGGCCGGCGGGCCGTTGCCGGGCGGCGACCGGCTCTATCCGTCGAGCCCGACCCTGGTCGACCGGATCTGGCAGGCGACCTTCACCGTGGAGGGCGCGCGCCGCGCCGGCCTGGCGGGCGACGGGCTGATGCTGTCGCGCACCCAGCCGCGCCCGGCCGATGCGCCCGCTGCCAGCCTGGCCGACATCCAGAACCCGATGCTCGATGCCTATCTCGCGGCGCTGCCCCAGGGCGTCGAGCCGCGCATCCTGGCCTCGCGCACGATCTTCATCGTCGACGATCCCAAGGACGCGCTGCGCTTTGCCCGCACCGGCCTGCCGCGCCTGGTCGACAAGCGCGCCGCCGCCGGCCAGGACGCGCCGGGCGGCACCCTCGAGGACCTGGTCAAAGCCTTCGACGTCCACATGGGCACGCCCGGCGAGGTGATCGAGTCGCTGGCCGGGGACAGCACGCTCGAGCGCTCGACCGACCTCACCATGCAGGTCCATTCGATCGATCCGCCGCATCCGTTCATCCTGCGCTCGATCGAGCTGATGGCGGAGAAGGTGGCGCCGGCCTTCGGCTGGCGGCGCGACGAGACGGCCGGCGTGCGCCGCGTCGCCTGAAACCGGGGGAAACTGCCGAGATGGTTGCTGACGTCATCGACACGCTGGCCGATATCGCGCCCGGCTCGCCGCTCGACACGGCGCGCGTCAGGCGCACCGTCGCCCGCCAGCAGGCGCAGGCGAGTTATCTCTCGCTGTTCGCGCCCGCATCGGTCGGCGGCGTGAGTGCGCAGGAGCGCCATGCCGTGGCCTGCTTCGTGGCCAGCCTGCACGGCCAGGCGCAGGCCGAGGCGTTCTATGGCGCCGGCCTCACCGAGGCCGGCGGGTCGACCGCGCTGAAAGCCGCGATCGCGCTCGCCGTTGCGGCGGGAAAGACGCAGGGCCCTTACGGCGCCTTCCCCAAGGGCCCCCTCAGTGTCGAGGACAAGCCCGGCCTGATCTATCGTGCGGCGCCGGAGGTGGCACTCACCCTGGGACGCCGCCTGGTCGCCGCGTTCGAGCACACGCACATGCTGGTGTTCCATCCGCGCGATGCCGCGGCGCCGTCGCTGCAGTCGCTGCTCGACGCCGGCTGGTCGACGACCGACGTCGTCACGCTGTCGCAGCTTGTCGCCTTCCTTTCCTTCCAGATCCGTGTCGTGGCGGGCCTCCGGGTCCTGGCGACCAAGCTCTGAGGCCACGATGACCGACAAGCCCATGACCGATAAAACCGTCCCGCAGTCCGGCCACGTCGTGCCGGCCGTCTTCACGCGCGACATGCTCGACTGGCTGCCGTGGCTCGAGCCGATGGCGGCGGACCAGATGAGCGAGCGTCACCTCGCCAGCCTGGTCGATGCGGCGCGCGTGAAGTCCGACTATTTCCGCCTGCTGGCGCGCGACCCCGACGTGCTGGAGGCGCGCACGCGCACCGACAAGGACATCTTCTACAATCCCGACGCCGGCCTGCCGCGCGCCGAGCGCGAGCTCGCGGCCGCGGCGACCTCGCGCCTCAACGGCTGCATTTATTGCGCGTCGGTCCATGCCCGCTTCGCCGCGACCTATTCCAAGAGGGTGCCGGAGGTCGAGAAGCTCCTGGCCGAGGGCACGGGCGCCGATCTCGACAAGCGCTGGAATGCGATCGTGGCCGCTTCTGTCGCGCTCACCTCGACGCCGGTGGCGTTTGGGGGCCAGCATGTCGATGCGTTGCGCGGGCAGGGGCTCGACGACGAGGCGATCGTCGACGTGATCAATGCCGCGTCGTTCTTCAACTGGGCCAACCGCCTGATGCTGTCGCTCGGCGAGCCGACGCCGGCCGCCGCTTAGGTGTCGGCGGGCGTTGACTAGCTCGAGTACCAGAAGGTGTCGGGTTTGTAGAGGCCGATGTAGCCGCCCGGATCCCAGGCGTAATAGCCCTGCTTGGGCACGTTGCGCATCCTGGGGTTGACCACGATCGGCTGCAGAATGCCGTTGACCGTGCCGATCGAGAAGACCTGGTCCATGTTGACCTGGAGGATGTGGTCCCACGCCTTGCGGCGCACGGCGGGATCGGCCGACTGCTCCCAGTCCGCGAGGTCGTCGAGCAGCTGGCTGGCTTCCTTCATGTCGCACTTCTCGCCCTGCTTGCCCTTGCTCTCGATGAACATGCCCCAGCGGGGCCACTGCAGGCCGCCCTGCATGGTCGGCGCGAACTCCCTGGGGCTGGTGTCGAGGGTCGGCACGGCGGTCGTGATGCCGGCATAGGCCGTCATGATCGCCTCGCCGGAGAAGGCGCGCAGGCGGAAGTTGTTCAGCGACTGTGGCTTGAACAGGAGCTTGATGCCGACCTTCTTCCAGTGGTCGACGATCAGCGACAGCGAGTCGGTGTCGCTGGATTCCTCGCTCTGGTGCTCGACGATGATGGTCGCCTGGCGGCCGTCGGGCAGGAGGCGGAAACCCAGTTCGTTGCGCTTCTGCAGGCCGACCTCGTCGAGCAGCTTGTTGGCCTGCTTGATGTCATGGGTCGCCCACTTGCTCGCGTACTCGGGCTTGAACAGCGGCGAGCGCGCCATGATCGTGTTGTTGGAAGGCTTGGCGAGGCCGAGGTAGATCACCTGGTTGAGCTCGTCGCGGTCGATCGCCAGCGACAGCGCGCGACGGAAGCGCGCGTCGCGGTTGAGCGCACGCCACACCTCGTCCTTGGCGTTGAGGTTGGGGTAGAGCGCGAGCTGCGAGCCCGAGCCTTCTTCCCACAGGCGCACGTCGACGCCGGAGGTCTTGGCGCTCTTCCGCAGGAATGTGTAGTCGCGCATGTTGAGGTAGCGGCACTGCAGGTCGGCCTCGCCCAGTCCCGCCTTGGCCGGCACGAGATTGGCCGCCGCCATGGTGAAGATCACGCGGTCGATGTAGGGCAGCTGCTGGCCCTTGCCATCGATGCGGTAGTAATAGGCGTTGCGTTCGAACACGAAGCGCTGCGCCGGCGGCGGCGTCGTCAGCACCCAGGGATTGAGCGACGGCAGGTCCGGGTTGTTGTTGTTGTACATCACGTCTACGCCGCGATGGATCTGCACCCAGTTCGGCTTCTGGCCGCCCTTGGCGTGCTTGGCGATCTCCTCCATCGGCGTGTACTTGAGGTGGAACTTCTTGAGGTAGTGCGACGGCCGGAACAGCCACAGCGGGTTGGCGCGCGCCTGGCTCTCGATGAAGTAGGGGTTCGGCTTGTCCCAGGTGTAGCGGATCGTCAGTTCGTCGATGATGTCGACCTTGGGTGGTTCGCCGTGGACGAGGAGTTCGAGCGACGGGCCTCCCGCCGACAGTTCCTTGTTGTTGGCGATGTCCTCCCAGAAGTAGCGGAAGTCCTCCGTGGTGAACGGTTCGCCGTCCGACCACTTGTGGCCGGCGCGCAGCTTGAAGGTGAACTCGCGACCGTCCTTGGCCTCGTAGCTGGCCAGGATGTCGGAGTGCAGCTTGAAATTGTCGTCGTACACGATCAGTCGCGCATTGGAGTAGAGCGTCATCAGTCGGGTGTCGCGGGCGGCGGCGATCAGCATGGTGCACTCGCCGCCGTTCCGGCCCGGGCCCTCGCCGCCGTAGAATTCCTCGACGATCGAGGGCTGCTTGGGGACGCGCTTGTCGACCGGCGGCAGGCCACCCGACTTCACCTTCTCCGCGAGCGAGGGCACTTCCTGCAGGGCCGGAGTATCGGCTTTGGCGAGCGCCGCTCGACCCATGAACGCGCCGAAGGCAACCGTCGCCGTGAAATCGCGCCGCTTCATGATCCAGCCTCGCCTGTTGCGCGTCATTCGGCTTTCGCTCCCGATATTTTGACCATCTCGGCCCACCGGCCGGCCTCACGCACGATGAAATCGTTGAACGCCACCACCGTCAATGGTGTGGGCGCTACACCAATTTGACGCAGGCGGTCGCCAAAGGCTGCGTCGGCGAGCGATTTATTGATCTCGCCGTTCAGCCGGGCGAGGACCGGCCCGGGAGTGCCAAGGGGCGCCGCCACCGACATCCAGGGCTGGGCATCGAGGCCGGGGAAGGCCTCGGTGAGGGCAGGGACGGTGGCCAGCGGCGCCACGCGCGTGCTGCCGGTGACGGCCAGGACCTTCAACTTGCCTGCGGCGATTTGAGCCAACGCCACCGTGGCGTCGAGGAACATGAAGTCGAGGCGACCCTCCATGAGATCGCCCATCGCCTTGACCGAGCCGAGATAGGGTACGTGGACGGCGCTCAGCCGTTCGCGTGACAGGATCAGCTCGGTCAACAGGTGATGCACCGTGCCGATGCCGGGCGAGCCATAGGTGTAGCCGCCGGGTTTGGCGCGCAGCAGCTCGACCAGCTGCCTCGGATCGGCGACCGGCAGATCGGGGCGGCAGACCAGGAACAGGGTCACGTCGCCGAGCTTGGCCACACCGGCGAAGTCGGCCTGGGTGGCGAGCGGCTTGGCGTAGAGCGCGGGCGAGATGCACAGCGTGGTGACGGTCGCCAGCATCAGCGTGTAGCCGTCGGCCGGCTGCTTGGCGGCGTAGGCCGCACCGAGCAGCGTGCCGGCGCCCGGCTTGTTGTCGGCGATCACCGGCTGACCGAAGGCCACCTGCAGGCGCTCGCCGACCATGCGGCCCAGCGTGTCGGTGAGCGCGCCCGGCGGATACGGCACGACGATCTTGATCGGTTGGCTGGGCCACGGCACCTCGGCGCGGGCCGACTGGGCCGCGAGCAACGTGCCGCCTAGCCCCAGCAGCGCGCCGCGGCGAGGAAGGTTCATCCTAGTAACGGTCGAAGGCGCGCTTGGGGCCGGGGCGGGCGCCGTCGGCGATGCCGGGTTTCACCGTGCCGTTGGCGGGAACGGTATCCTGGGTATAGGCGCCGTCGACGCTCTTGGGCCGGTCGCCGGTCACCGTCACACGCTCCATGGTGCGCCGCGCGGGATAGTAGTCGTGAACGGCATAGTGCTGGACCGAACGGTTGTCCCACATCACCAGCGTGTTGGGCTGCCACTTCACGCGCAGCTGGTACTCGGGGGTCGTGGCCTGGCGATAGAGAAATTCCAGCAGCGCCTCGCTCTCGTCGGCCTTGAGGCCCTTGATGCGGGTGCAGAACTGGCGATTGACGTAAAGCACGCGCCGGCCCGAGACCGGATGCACGCGCACCACCGGATGCCACGGGTTGGGGAAGCGGTCCTCGAGCTGACGCAGCTTCGGCCGGTCGCTGTCGCCGAACAGCGGCCGCCACGGCTTGAAGTCGTGTTGCGCCTCGAGCCCGTGGATGTGCTGCTTCATGCGTTCGCTGAGGCCGCGATAGGCCGCACTCATGCTGGCAAACAGCGTGTCGCCGCCGGTTTCGGGCACGATCTTGGCGCGCAGGATGGTGGCCAGCGGCGGCGTCTCGCGGAACGTCTCGTCGACGTGCCAGATGTCGGTCAGCGCCGGCGGATTGTCGGCCGAATAGTCGAGGATGATGACCTCGGGCTTGTCGGGCAGGTTGGGCGAGAAGGGATGGATCGATAGCTCGCCGAAGCGCGTGCCGAACGCCATCTGCTGGTCGACCGTGATGTCCTGGTCGCGCAGCACGATCACCTCGTAATTCACGAAGGCGTCGTGGACGATCTTGAACTGCCCGGGCGAGAGTGGACGGCTGAGGTCGACGCCCTCGATCTCGGCGCCGATGAAGCCGTTGAGCGGGCGAACGCGGATTTTCGCTTCGCTCTGCAACACGGTCGCCGCCGCTACGCTGCCCTGCGCCGCCATCGCTTCCTCCGTGCTTATTGTTGGGTTAATCCTAGCCCCAATAGGGAGACGGGACCATGGCAAGCGGGCTGGAAAACGAATTCGCGACGCTCCACGAGATCGTCAAGGCGGCGAGAATCCGGCTCAATCCCAACATTTGGGACTATCTGATTGGCGCCACCGAGACCGAGACGACGATGCGGCGCAACCGCCTGGCGCTCGACTCGATCGCCTTCAAGCCGCGCGTGCTGCGCAATGTGTCCAAGATCGATCCCTCATCGGAGCTTCTCGGCCAGAAGCTGCGCATTCCGCTCCTGCTGGCGCCGGTCGGCTCGCTCGAGTCCTTCGAGCCGGGCGGTGGCATCACTGTCGCCCAGGGCGCCGGTCAAGGCAGCGTCGGCATGCTGATCAGCTCGGTGACGACGCTCAAGCTCGAGGACATCGTCAAGGGCGGCAACGGCCCCAAGATCTATCAGCTCTATGTGCGCGGCGACGACAAGTGGGTGGCCGAGCGGGTCAAGCAGGCGATGGGCGCGGGCTACGACGCCTTCTGCATCACCGTCGACACCTCGGTCTATTCACGCCGCGAGCGCGACATCGCCAAGCGCTTCGTGAAGTCGTGGCGCACGGCGGCGGTCGGCCAGGATCACCAGGCCGCCTTCGCCTGGGACAATTTCAAGCGGGTGAAGGACCAGTTCCCCGACGTGAAGTTCATGCTGAAGGGAATCGGCTGCGCTGAGGATGCCGATCTCGCGGTCAAGGAAGGCGTGTGGGGCGTCTACTGCTCGAACCACGGCGGCCGCCAGCTCGACCACGGGCGCGGCTCGGCGGCGGTGCTGCCGGAGATCGTCGACGTCGTGAAGGGCAAGGCCAAGGTCGTGGTCGACGGCAGCTTCAGCCGCGGCAGCGACATCGTGAAGGCGATCTGCATGGGCGCCGACTGGGTCGGCATCGGCCGTCTGTACTGCTACGGCCTCGCCGCCGCCGGCGCCGCCGGCATCGAGCGCGTGGTCGAGCTGCTCGAGGAGGAGATGAAGGAGGCGATGGGCCTGCTGGGCGTCACCAGCCTGAAACAACTCGACAAGAGCTACATCGCCGCCGCGATGCCCACCAACCTCCCGCACGTCCACAGCGCCTTCCCGCTGCTCAACCTCGCGGACGAAGGCTACTAAGCCGGCCTTTAGCCTCTTCCGATGAACGGCATCTTGGTGGCCATCACGGTCATGAACTGCACGTTGGCGTCGAGCGGCAGGCTGTCCATGTAGACGATGGCGTTGGCCACGGCTTCGACGTCCATGCGCGGCTCGACGATGGTCGTGCCGTTGGGCTGCGGCACGCCCTTCGTCATGCGCTCGGTCATCGGCGTGGCAGCATTGCCGATGTCGATCTGGCCGCAGGCGATGTCGTACTGGCGGCCGTCGAGCGAGGTCGACTTGGTGAGGCCGGTGATGGCGTGCTTGGTCGAGGTGTAGGCGACCGAGAACGGCCGCGGCGCGTGCGCGGAGATCGAGCCGTTGTTGATGATGCGGCCGCCGCGCGGCTTCTGGTCCTTCATGATCTTCATGGCTTCCTGCGTGCACAGGAACGGACCGGTGAGGTTGGACGCCACGACGGTGAGCCAGGTCTCGTACGGCAGCTCTTCCAGTGGGACGGGCGGGGCGCCGCCGCCGGCATTGTTGAAGATCAGGTCGAGCCGGCCGTGGGCGGCCTTGACCTTGGCGAAGAGGGCCAGGATGTCGTCGCGCTTGGTGACGTCGGTCGGCACGGCCATGGCGCTGGGCGCGTTGTTGCCGGCCATCTTGGCGGTCTCGTCGAGCGCGTCCTTGCGCCGGCCGGCGAGGGCCACCTTGTAGCCGTTCTTCAGCAGGGCGAGTGCGGAAGCCCGCCCGATGCCGCTGCCCGCGCCGGTGACGATTGCGATCTTGGCCATTGTTCGTTTCCTCCTCGAAGGCGGCGACCCTAGCAGACCGGCGCACCGTCATTGAAGTGCCGCTTTCCGCAGCCCAAACTCGGGTCATGCAACGCCGCTCACTCATTGCCGGCCTCGGGTCGGCGCTTTGGCTGCCTTCGCTCGCCCGGGCCGACGCGCCGCTGGCGGCCGATCCGTTCGGCCTGGGCGTCGCCTCGGGCCGGCCGACCGCCACCTCCGTCGTGCTGTGGACGCGGCTGCTGGCGGACGATCCGACAACGGCGCCGGCGGGAACCATCGCGGTCGACTGGGCGATCGCCGAGGACGAGCGGCTGCAGAAGATCGTGCGCTCGGGCCAGGCCACGGCCGAGGCGGCGTGGGGCCACTCGGTGCACGTCGACGTCGAGGGGATGCAGCCCAACCGGTTCTACTGGTATCGCTTCACGGTGGCCGGCAAGCCAAGCCCGGTCGGCCGCACGCGCACCGCTCCCGCTCCCGGTGAGAGCGTGCCGACGCTGCGCTTCACCTTCGCCTCGTGCCAGCAGTACGAGCAGGGCTACTACGCCGCCCAGCGCCACATGGCGGCCGAGGATCTGAACGCGGTGCTGTTCCTCGGCGACTACATCTACGACATCTCGTGGGGCCGCGAGCACGTGCGCCATCACGGCACCGGCCGGCCCACCAGCCTGCGCGAGTTCCGCGACCGCTACGTGCTCTACAAGGCCGACCGCGACCTGCAGGCCGCGCATGCGGCGCATCCCTGGATCGTCACCTGGGACGACCACGAGGTCGCCGACGACTACGCCAACGACATCTCGCCGACCGACGCCGATGCCGCGCAGTTCCTGAAGATCCGCGCCGCGGCCTACCAGGCTTTCTGGGAGCACATGCCGCTGCCCAACGCGATGCGGCCGGTGGGCAGCGCGCTCAGGCTCTACGACCGCTACCGCTTCGGTGACCTGGCCGAGCTGTTCGTCATCGACGACCGACAATACCGCTCGCACAACGCCTGCCATGCCGAGCGGATCAAGAGCCGCATGCTGACCGACTGCGCCGAGCGCCTCGATCCGTCGCGCACCATGCTGGGCGCCAAGCAGGAGGCTTGGCTGGCGTCGGGATTAAAGCAGGCTTCGGCACGCTGGAACCTGCTCGCCCAGCAGACGCTGATGGCCGAGGTCGACCGCGGCAAGGACGGCACCCATACCTACTGGGGCGACGGCTGGGACGGCTATCCGATCGCGCGACAGAAGCTGCTCGACGCGGTGGCGGCCTCGCCGGTGCGCGACACGCTGGTCCTGGGCGGCGACGTGCATTCGTTCTGGGCCGCCGACCTCAAGCGCGATTTCGCGCGGCCGGGCTCGCCCGTCGTCGCCACCGAGTTCGTCGGCGGTTCGATCACTGCGCAGGGCCCCTCCGAGCGGGCGGTGAAGGATCGCCTGGCCAAGAACCCGCACCTGCGCTACGGCCGGACCGGCGCCAACGGCTACGGCATGGTGGCGCTGACGCCCGCCGCGGCGACGGTGTCGTTCCGGGTCGTGAAGGCGGTCAAGGAGCAGGACTCCGGGATCGAAACGCCTGTCCGCTTCGGTGTCGAAGCCGGCCGGCCGGGAGTCCAGAGCGCGTAGTGCCGGGCGTCGCCTCAACGGGCATCGCCTCGATCGGTATGTGGCTGCCGCGCGCGCTGGGATATTGCGCTAGTCTGCCGGCATGATGAAGCTGCTGCTGACCCACACGCCGCTGGCGCGCACGACGTACTACGGCGCGACGGCGCTCAAGCGCCTGCAGGGGCTGGTCGACGTTATCCTGCACGACGGCGACGCGCCGCTCGATCCCAAGGGCCTCATCGCCGCGGCCAGGGACGCCGACTTCATCATTGCCGACCGCGCCACGCCGGTGCCGGCGGAGGTCTTTGCCGGCTTGCCGAAGCTGATGGTGGTGATGCGCAGCGCCATCGACATCCGCAACATCGATGTCGGTGCGGCGTCCAGGGCCGGCGTGCTGGTGACGCATGCCGAGGCGGGCTTCGTGCCGTCGGTGGTCGAGCTCACGGTGGGCTTCCTGGTCGATCTCTCTCGCGGCATCTCGCGCGCGTCGACGCAATATCGCGAGGGTCGCAAGCCCGAGATCAGGGTCGGCCGCCAGCTTTCGGGCAGCACCGTCGGCATCGTCGGCTACGGCCGCATCTCGCGCGCGCTGGCGCCGGTGCTGGCGGCGATGGGCATGAAGGTAACGGTGAGCGACCCCTACGCTCAGGTCGACGACCGCCGCTTCGTGAAGCTGCCGCTCGACGAGCTGATGGCCCAGGCCGACTACGTGATCTGCCTGGCCATCGCCAACGAGGAGACCGAGAACCTGCTGGGCGCGGCGGCCTTCGCGCGCATGAAGCCTGACGCCTTCTTCATCAACATGTCGCGCGGCAACCTGGTCGACGAGGCGGCGCTCGCCCAGGTCTTGGCCGAAGGCCGCATCGCCGGCGCCGCCATGGACGTCGGCCGCGCGCCCGACCAGATGCCGTCGCCGGAACTTGCGCGCCGCCCCAACGTTATCGCCACGCCACACATCGGCGGACTGACCCCGCCTGCCAGCGAAAGCCAGGCTCTCGACACGGTTCGCCAGGTCGAGGCCCTGGTGAAGGGCGAGGTGCCATCGGGTGCGGCAAATCCGAAGGATTGGACACGACGGCCCTGAAATGTTGATCCAGACCCGCGATCTCTTCGCTCTCCATGTCGCCGACGAGGACGTGGGCGACTATGGCGTTCGCGAGGGCGGCTGGTACGCCGCCGACGAATGCGATCACGTGGTCCTGGGTCCGTTCGCCAGCCTGGCGGAATGCGAGCGCGAAATCCGCGACAGGACGAACCCGCCCGGTTAGTTGCCCGGGCCGCGTTCCATCGAGAAGGGCTGCCAGCGCTCGAGCTTGGACTTCTCCAGGATCGCGGGATTGACGCAGGCGCGCGGCCACTTGCCCTGCAGCACCAGCGCCATCTCCGCGCCGACGCGGCGCTTGCGCGCGGTGTCGAAGCGGCTCGAGGCCGAGGCCACGTGCGCGGTCAGGATGACGTTTTCCATGCCGAGCAGCGGATTGTTGTGGCCGACCGGCTCGGTCTCGAGCACGTCGAGCCCGGCGCCCGCGATCCAGCCTTCCTGCAACGCCTTGATCATCGCCGGCTCGTCGACTGTCGAGCCGCGGCCGGTGTTCACGAACAGGGCGGTCTTTTTCATCTTCTTGAAGTGCTGTTCCTTCATCAGGTGGTGCGCGTCCTTGGTGCCGGGCGCGTGCATGGAGACGATGTCGGAGCGTTGCAGCAGCTCGTCGTAGCCGACCGGCTGCACGCCGTAGTCGCTCATCACCAGCTCCTCGATGTAGGGATCGTAGGCCAGCATCTGGAAGCCGAAGGGCGCCGCGCGCTTGGCGACGGCGCGGGCGACGTGGCCGAAGGAGATGAAGCCCAGGGTCATGCCCATGAGGCGCGGGAACTGGTAGAGATGCGGGCGGGCCTTCGACCATTCGCCCTTGCGCACCATCTGGTCCTGCACGACGAGGCGGCGCCAGCTCGACAGGATCAGGGTCATGGCGTGGTCGGCGACTTCCTCGATGAAGGTGTCGGGGCAGTTGGTGACCGGGATGCCGAGCGCGGTCGCGGCCTCGACGTCGACCGAATCGACGCCGACGCTGGCCAGCGACACGACCTTCAGTTTCTTGCCGGCGTTGATGACCTTGGCAGTGATGCGCGGGCGGCCCTTGCCGTAGATCGCGTCGGCATCGACGGCGGCCGCCGCCAGCTCGTCCTCGCCGCCCTTGACCTCGACGATCTCCGCGCCGATGCCGACCAGGGCCTCCATCTCGAGCGAATGGTCGGCGCCCGGAACGCCGGTGCCGGGGCCCGCCGTCGTCACGATCTTGAATTTCGCCACGTGCCGTCTCCTCCAGTGATTTGGCCGCACTCTAGCGTATTATCGGGGCCGTCCAAGGGACCAGCGAAGACCGGGAGAATGCATGCCTGCCGCCAAGAACGTGCTGATGATCGTGGTCGACCAGTGGCGCGGCCTGATGCTGCCCAAGCTCGGCGCGGACTATCTGAAGCTGCCTAACATCGACCGGCTGTGCGCCGAGGGCGTCACCTTCCGCAACCATTTCACCCAATGTGTGCCGTGCGGACCGGCGCGGGCCAGCCTGCTGACCGGCCAGTACCTGATGAACCATCGTGCCGTGCAGAACACCATTCCGCTGTCGGGCCGCTTCACCAACCTTGCTCATGAATTGCGGCGCGGCGGCTACGATCCGGCGTTGGTCGGCTACACCACGACGACGCCCGATCCGCGCACCACCGCGCCCAACGATCCGCGCTTCTTCGTACTGGGCGACATCATGGAAGGCTTCCACTCGGTCGGCGCCTTCGAGAACCGCGACGCCTATTTCGGCTGGGTCGCGAACCAGGGCTTCAAGCTGCCGTCCAATCGTGACGATGTGTGGCTGCCGCAGGGTGCATCCCCCGGCGGTGCCACGCCGCAGCCGGCGGTGATCCCGAAGGAACTGTCGGACACCGCGTGGTTCACCGAGCGCGGCCTCACTTACCTGCGTGGCCGCGCGGGCAAGCCGTGGTTCCTGCACCTCGGCTACTACCGGCCGCATCCGCCGTTCATCGCCTCAGCGCCGTACAACGCGATGTACCGGCCCGAGGATATGCCCAAGCCCGTGCGGGCTTCCTCCCCGGCGGAAGAGGCCAAGCAAAACGCGTTGCTCGGCTATTATGTGAACAACGTCAAGCAGGCGAGCTTCTTCCAGGACGGCAAGGGGCTGGGCTCGGAGATGACGGCGGAACAAGTCGCCCAGATGCGCGCCACCTATTGCGGCATGATGAGCGAGATCGACGATCATCTCGGCCGCGTGTTCGACTACCTGAAGGAAACCGGCCAGTGGGACGACACGCTGATCGTCTTCACCTGCGATCACGGCGAGCAGTCGGGTGACCATCACCTGCTGGGCAAGATCGGCTATTTCGACGAGTCCTATCGCATCCCGCTCGTCATCCGCAACCCGCGCGCCGCGGCGAAGGGCTCGCGCGGCACGATCGTCGACAAGTTCACCGAGACCATCGACACCATGCCGACGATTCTCGAATGGCTCGACCTGCCGGTGCCGCGCCAGTGCGACGGCCGCTCGCTGCTGGCGTTCTGCGAGGGCGGTGCGCCGTCCGACTGGCGCACGGAAGTGCACTACGAGTTCGACTTCCGCGATCTCCACTATAGCCAGCCCGAGTCGTCGCTCGGTCTGGCGATGGACCAGTGCTCGCTCGCGGTGGTCCAGGACGAGCATTATAAATACGTGCACTTCGCCGCGTTGCCGCCGCTGTTCTTCGACCTCAAGGCCGACCCCGGCCAGTTCGTGAACCGTGCCCAGGACCCCGCCTACGCCGCGCGCAAAGGCGAATATGCCGCCAAGATGCTGAACTGGCGGCTGGGTTTCGCGGAGCGCTCGCTGACCGGCTATCGCGCCACGCCCAAAGGCCTCGACGTGCGCGCCGCCTAGGGTTGGATGTAGGATGACATCATGACCCAGGACACCTATCGCCGGCCCGCCGCCGGCCAGCATCCGGCCAACCTGTCGCCGGAGTACAAGTCGACGCCGTCGCGCTCGCCGGGCAAGCCCGCGATCGTGCTGCCGCAGAGCCTGTCGGAGATCACCGGGCCGTCACTCGGCACCGAACGGCTGGGTGCGCTCGAGAACGACCTCACCAGGCAGCGCTCGGCCGAACCGCTCGGCGAGCGCATCGTGGTCCATGGCCGCGTGCTCGACGAGAACGGCAAGCCCGTGCCGAAGGCGATGGTCGAGGTCTGGCAGTGCAACGCTGCCGGCCGCTACCACCATCCGGGCGACCAGCACGACGCGCCGCTCGATCCCAACTTCACCGGCGGCGGCCGTGCCCGCGCCGACGAGGACGGCCGCTACGAATTCATCACCATCAAGCCCGGCGCCTATCCGTGGAAGAACCACCACAACGCCTGGCGGCCTGCGCATATTCACTTCTCGCTGTTTGGGCCTGCCTTCGCCACGCGCCTGATCACGCAGATGTATTTCCCCGACGATCCGCTGTTGGCCTACGACCCGATCTACAACGCGGTGCCGGCGGGTGCGCGCAAGCGCCTGCAGGCGGCCTTCGACATGGCGACGACGCGGCCGGAATGGGCGCTCGCCTACAAGTTCGACATCGTGCTGCGTGGCCGCGACGCGACTCCAACGGAATAAAAGGGGGCGATGGAGTAGTACGATGACCCACGCATTGACGCCGTCGCAGACCATCGGCCCGTTCTATTTCCACACTCTGGTGAATGCCTATCGCGCCGATCTGGCGCCGCCGGGTACGGCGGGCGAACGCATCGCGCTCGTGCTGTCGCTGTTCGACGTCCAGGGCGCGCTGGTGCCCGACGGGCTGTTCGAGCTCTGGCAGGCCAATAGCCATGGCCGCTACAACCATCCCGACGACCGCCGCAACCTGCCGCTCGACGCGGGCTTCGAGGGCTTCGGCCGCGCCTCGACCGACACCAGGGGCGAGGCGCAGTTCACGACGGTGTGGCCGGGCCGGGTGCCGTGGCCCGCGGGCGGCATGCAGGCAGCCCACGTCAATATCTCGGTGTTCGCGCGCGGTGTGCTGAACCGGCTGGCGACGCGGCTCTATTTCGACGGCGATCCGGCGCTGGCCGACGATCCGGTGCTGAAGCTGGTCGAGCCGGCGCGACGCCCGACGCTCGTTGCCAAGCGCGATGCGGGCGGCGTGTGGCGCCTGCCTATCCATATTGGCGGACCGCAGGAGACGGTGTTCTTCGATCTCTAGCTAGACGTAGCGGACGGCGACGATCTCGATCTCCTCGATGCCGCCCGGCGTGCGCATCTTGACCACGTCGCCTTCCTCGGCGCGCAACAGCGCCTTGGCGATGGGCGAGATCCAGCTCACGTGGCCCTTGTCGAGTTCGACCTCGTCGACGCCGACGATCTTGATCGTGCGTTCCTCGCCCTTGGTGTTGGCGTAGGTCACGGTGGCGCCGAAGAACACCTGTTCGGTCTTCGCGCGCTTGGCCTGGTCGACCACCTCGGCATTGGCCAGCCGCTTGCTGAGGTAGCGCACGCGGCGGTCGATCTCGCGCAGGCGCTTCTTGCCGTAGATATAGTCGCCGTTCTCCGAGCGGTCGCCGTTGCCGGCGGCCCAGGTCACGACCTGGACGACCGCGGGCCGATCCTTGCGCAGGAGCGTGTTGAGCTCGTCCCGCATCCGCGCGAAGCCCGGCGGGGTCATGTAGTTCTTGGCGGTGATCGGCAGGCCGCCCGTATCCCCATCCAGGGCATCTGGCAGGTCGTCCTCGTCGTCGCCGTCGCTTTCCTTGGTGAAGGCCTTGCTCATTTCACCGTCTAATCTATCAAGTTGCCGACAATGGTGACAGCAACCGCTCTCCGCCTGCAACGCGCCTCCGGCGAAAGCCGCGTGGCGTTCGCGGTGCGTGATGGAACCACACGACTCACCGACCTTTATCAACGCGATCCCTGCCGCATTTTGTTCCCTGACCCGGAGCCGGGCGATCCCCCGCAGGCGGTGCTGGTCACGACATCCGGGGGGATCGCGGGCGGTGACGTGCTCAAGATGGCAGTCGAGGTCGGCGCGGGCGGCCATGCCGTGGTAGCCACGCAGGCCGCCGAAAAGATTTATCGCGCTGCCCATTTGAGCGATCCCAGCACGATAGAGGTGGCGCTCGACGTGGGCGCGGGCGCGACGCTCGACTGGCTGCCGCAGGAGACCATCGTCTTCGAGGGCGCGCGGCTGAAGCGCCGCACCGTGGCCGACGTAGCCCCCGGCGGGTCTCTGCTGGCCTGCGAGATGGTGGTGCTGGGCCGTGCCGCCTCGGGCGAGCGCTTCACCGGCGGGCTCCTGCTGGATGCCTGGTCGGTGCGCCGGGCCGGCCCGCTCGCCTGGACCGACACGCTCAGGGTCGAGGGCGAAACGCCGACCGGGGCGGGCTTTGGTGCTGCCAATGCGCTGGCCACCGTGATCGGCGTGTGGGATGCGCCCCAGCCGTTCTTCGAGAAGGCGCGCGGGCTGCTCGAAGGCGCAGACCGGGTGAGGGCAGGCGTCACCCTGGTGAACGGCGTGATGGTCGCCCGGCTGCTCGGTGAGGCGACCGAGGTGCGGGCGGCCACCATGGGCTTCCTGCGCGACTTCCGCGGCTGCCGGCTGCCGCGCGTTTGGCATGTTTGATGCAGCGTCTCTATAGTCGGCAACGATCGACGGGGGGAAACGGGCGATGAATCTCACGCCACGCGAGAAGGACAAGCTGCTGGTCGCGATGGCGGCCAACGTGGCGCGCCGCCGGCTGGAGCGCGGCGTGAAGCTCAATCATCCCGAGGCGGTGGCGCTGATCACCGACTTCGTCGTCGAGGGCGCGCGCGACGGCCGCACGGTGGCCGATCTGATGCGCGACGGCGGCACCGTCATCCGCCGCGAGCAGGTGATGGAGGGCGTGGCCGAGATGATCCACGATATCCAGGTCGAGGCGACCTTTCCCGACGGCACCAAGCTCGTCACCGTCCACAATCCGATCCGCTGAGGGAGCATCGCCATGAAGCCAGGTGAGATCCTCCCCGCCAAGGGCGAGCTCGAGCTCAACACCGGCCGCAATCCGATTCACATCGAGGTGTCGAACACCGGCGACCGGCCGATCCAGGTCGGCAGCCACTATCATTTCTTCGAGACCAACGAGGCGCTGAAGTTCGACAGGAAACGCACGAAGGGCATGCGGCTCGACATCGCCGCCGGCACCGCCGTGCGCTTCGAGCCCGGCCAGTCGCGCACCGTGCGCCTCACGTCCTATTTGGGCGCGCGCGAGAGCCACGGCTTCCAGGCCAAGGTCTCGGGCAAGCTCGGGCCCATCGCCAAGGTCGGTCCCTCGAACGAGGGTCCGACGCGGATCTCGCGCGCGGCCTATGCCGGCATGTTCGGACCCACGACCGGCGACAGGGTGCGGCTGGCCGACACCGATCTCATCATCGAGGTCGAGAAGGACCACACGGTCTACGGCGAAGAGGTGAAGTTCGGCGGCGGCAAGGTGATCCGCGACGGCATGGGCCAGAGCCAGAGGACGCGCGCCCAGGGCGCCGTCGACACCGTCATCACCAATGCGCTGATCCTCGACCACTGGGGCATCGTGAAAGCCGACATCGGCCTCAAGGACGGCCGCATCGTGGCCATCGGCAAGGCCGGCAATCCCGACATCCAGCCCAAGGTCGACATCGTGATTGGCCCGGGTACCGAGGTGATCGCCAGCGAAGGCAGGATCATCACCGCGGGTGGCATCGACTGCCACATCCACTTCATCGCGCCGCAGCAGATCGACGATGCGCTCTACAGCGGCGTGACGACGATGCTGGGCGGCGGCACCGGTCCCGCGCACGGCACGCTCGCCACCACGATCACGCCGGGCCCCTGGCACATGGGCCGCATGTTGCAGGCCGCCGAGGGCCTGCCGATGAACCTCGGCTTCTTCGGCAAGGGCAATACCTCCAAGCCCGCCGGCATCAAGGAGCAGATCGAGGGTGGCGCCTGCGGGCTGAAGCTGCACGAGGACTGGGGCACGACGCCCGCCGCGATCGACAACTGCCTCACCGTCGCCGACCGGATGGACGTGCAGGTGGCGATCCACACCGACACCTTGAACGAGTCGGGCTTCGTCGAGACGACGCGCGCCGCCTTCAAGGGCCGCGCCATCGCCACCTTCCACACCGAGGGTGCGGGCGGCGGTCATGCGCCCGACATCATTCGCCTGTGCGGCGAGAAGAACGTGCTGCCGTCGTCGACCAATCCCACCATGCCCTACACGGCCAACACCGTGGACGAGCATCTCGACATGCTGATGGTCTGCCATCACCTCGACAAGCGCATCCCGGAGGACGTGGCCTTTGCCGAGAGCCGCATCCGCCGCGAGACCATCGCTGCGGAAGACATCCTCCACGACATGGGCGCTTTCTCGATGATGTCGTCGGACAGCCAGGCGATGGGTCGCGTCGGCGAGGTCGTGATCCGCACCTGGCAGACCGCCGACAAGATGAGGAAGCAGCGCGGGCGGCTCAAGGAAGAGACCGGCGACAACGACAACGTCCGCGCCAAGCGCTACGTCGCCAAGTACACGATCAATCCAGCGATCACCCACGGCATCTCGAAGCATGTGGGCTCGGTCGAGGTCGGCAAGCGCGCCGACCTGGTGATGTGGTCGCCGGCCTTCTTCGGCGTGAAGCCGGACATGATCCTGATCGGCGGCTCGATTGTCGCCGCGCCGATGGGCGATCCCAATGCCTCGATCCCGACGCCGCAGCCGGTGCACTACCGGCCGATGTTCGGCGCCTTTGGCCGCAGCCTGGTGGTGAGCCCGGCGCTGTTCGTCTCGCAGGCCGGCCTCGACAAGAACATTGCAAAGAAATGGGGCATCGAGCGGCCGATGCTGGCCGTGAAGGGCACGCGCAAGATCGGCAAGAAGGACATGATCCACAATTCGCTCTGTCCCAAGATCGAGGTCGATTCGGAGACCTACGAGGTGCGGGCGAACGGCGAGCTGCTGACGTGCGAGCCGGCCACGACGCTGCCGATGGCGCAGCGCTACTTCTTGTTTTGATATGAGGCTGTTCTGACATGAAGCGCGCCATCGACGTCGTGCGCGCCGGCCGCTGGCCGGTGGTGGAAAAGACCGACAGCGTCACGCTGTTGTTCGACGATCGCTATCGCCGGCGGCTGCGCATGCTGGGCGACAACGGCCTCGATTTCCTGCTCGACCTGGTCGAGCCGGTGGTGCTGCACTCGGGCGACGGGCTCAAGCTGGAAGAGGGCGGCTTCGTCGAGGTCAAGGCCGCCGACGAGGACCTGGTCGAGATTCGCGGGCGCGACGCTGCCTCCTTCGCGCGTCTGGCCTGGCATCTCGGCAACCGCCACCTGCCCGCGCAGATCGGCGCCGACCGCATCCTGATCCGCGACGACCACGTGATCGTCGACATGCTGAAGGGCCTGGGCGCCGAGGTGAGGAAGGTGCGCGTGCCGTTCGATCCCGAGGGCGGCGCCTACGGCCAGCACAATCACGATCCCGACCATCGCCACGGCGCGCTGCATGCCGAGCGGCACGGCTGACATGGGAGTTGACCCTCTGTATCGGCTGCTGGCGTGGCTCTCGCCCGCCTATCCGATCGGCGCCTTCAGCTACAGCCACGGTGTCGAGACGGCGGTCGAGGAGGGGTTCATCAAGGACCGGGTCTCGCTGATCGGCTGGCTCGGGACGGTGCTGAGCGACGGCACGGGCCGCGTCGATGGCGCCTTGTTTGCCGCGGCGTGGCGGGCGGCCGCGGCCAAGGACTGGGAGGGCTTCGACGCCATCGCCGAGCGCGCAGCGGCGTGGCGCGGCACGTCCGAGATGGCGCTGGAATCGCGCCAACAGGGCGGCTCGTTCCTGTCGATCACGCGCACGGCCTGGGGCCATCCCGACCTCGACGCGGCGCACGCGCGGCTGGGAGGCGCGCTGGCGCTGCCGGTGGCGGTGGCGCTGGCGGCGGCGGTCCACGGCATCGCCCTCGAGCCGGCGCTGGGCGGCTACCTCCACGCCTTTACCGCCAACCTGATCTCGGCCGCGGTGCGCACCGTGCCGCTCGGCCAAAGCGACGGACAATTGGCGCTGGCGGCACTTGAGGTCTATGTCAGCCGGACGGCGCTGGCGGCGATCGCTGCCCGCGACCTCGACGAGGTCGGCACGGCCACGCCACTGCTCGACTGGTGCTCGCTGAGGCACGAGACGCAATACACGAGGCTGTTCCGCTCATGACGTCGCTCGCCTGGACCCTCTCGATCGTCGTGCTGCTGCTGGCGGCGGCGCACGCATGGTGGGCGGTGGGCGGCATCTGGCCGGCGGCGAGCGAGAAGGCGCTGGCGCACGCGGTGATCGGCGACGGGCGCGACCGGATTCCGCCGGCCTGGCAGTGCTGGGGCGTGGCGGCCGCGCTGGCCACTGTCGCTGCCTGGCCGTGGCTCATGGTGACGTGGCGCGACAACGAGCTGGTCTTCATCGGCGCCATCATCATCGGCGCGATCTTCTTCATCCGCGGCAGCGCCGGCTACGCCCCGCGCTGGCGCGGCCGGTTCAGCGCCCGGCCGTTCCGCGGGCTCGACCACTATATCTACTCACCGCTCTGCATGGCGCTGGGCGTGGGCTTCATCGCATTGCTGACGCGGGAGATGAACTGATGGAATTGCGCGGTCCCCTGCGCGTCGGTGTCGGCGGCCCGGTCGGCTCGGGCAAGACGGCGCTGGTCGAGCGCTTGTGCAAGAAGATGCGCGGCGGCTACGACATCGCCGTCGTCACCAACGACATCTACACCAAGGAGGACGCCGAGTTCCTGACGCGCGCCGGAGCGCTCGAGCCCGAGCGCATCGTCGGCGTGGAGACCGGCGGCTGCCCGCACACGGCGATCCGCGAGGACGCCTCGATCAACCTCGCTGCGGTGTCCGATCTCGTGCGGCTGTGGCCCAAGGTCGAGATCGTGTTCGTCGAGTCCGGCGGCGACAATCTCGCGGCGACCTTCTCGCCCGAGCTGGCCGACCTCACGATCTACGTCATCGACGTGGCGGCGGGCGAAAAGATCCCGCGCAAGGGCGGCCCCGGCATCACCCGGTCCGACCTGCTGGTGATCAACAAGATCGACCTCGCGCCGATGGTCGGCGCCAACCTCGAGGTCATGGACCGCGATGCCCGCAAGATGCGCGGCCAGCGGCCGTTTCTGTTCTCCAATCTCAAGGAGAACAAGGGCGTGGACGATATTGCCGCATTCATCGTCCGCCAGGGCGGCTTGCCGGCCCGCTGAATCTTTGGGAAGAGAAGCTTCATGCCGTCCCGTACCCTCCACCTCTGGCTCAGCCTGCTGCTGGCCCTGGTCGCCCTGCCTCTTGTCGCCTGGCCAGTCGCGGCTCATTCGGGCTACGTCGGCTCGGGCTTCCTCCATCCGCTCAGTGGCCTCGACCATATGCTGGCCATGACCGGCGTCGGCATGTGGGCGGCCCTGCTTGCCTCGCGCCGGCCCTCGGCCGCCTTTTTCGTGCCGGCCGCCTTCACGGTGATGATGGCTGGCGGGGCAGCTGCCGGATTCGCGGGCATCAAGCTGCCCATTGCGGAGGCGGGTATCCTTACCTCGGTGTTTTTGCTGGGCGCCCTTGTGTTGGTTGCAGTGCGTGTGCCGGCGCCCTTGGCCATCGGGGTGGTGTCCTTGTTCGCGGTGTTCCACGGCTATGTCCACGCCGTCGAGGCCCCGGCGGTCGATACCGGCGAGTATATGATGGGCTTCCTCGGCGCCACCCTCGTGCTCCTGTCGGTCGGCCTGCTGCTCGGCTGGGCCGTCCGCCGGCTGGTCGGCGACGTCGGCCTGCGCGCCTTGGGCGGACTCATCCTGGCGGGTGGCGCCTATATCCTTGTGACCCAGTAGGGTAAATCGCGACCGCCCACAGGGCAGTTGGCACGCGTTTCGCTTTCCCATGTTCCGGCGGGGGTATCCGTCGAAAAGAACAAGGAGAGAGCGGGATGAAGTTGGGTTCAATCATTCGGACGGGCCTCGTTGCCGCCAGCCTTGTGGCTGGTGCCGCGACCGGCGCGTTCGCACAGAGCGATACGATCAAGGTCGGTATCCTCCATTCACTGTCCGGCACCATGGCGATCAGCGAGACGACCCTGAAGGACGTCATGCTGATGCTGATCGACCAGCAGAACAAGAAGGGCGGTCTGCTCGGCAAGAAACTCGAGGCCGTTGTCGTCGATCCGGCGTCGAACTGGCCGCTGTTCGCCGAGAAGGCGCGTGAGCTGCTGCAGAAGGACAAGGTCGCCGCCGTGTTCGGCTGCTGGACCTCGGTCAGCCGCAAGTCGGTGCTGCCGGTGTTCGAGGAGTTGAACGGCATCCTGTTCTATCCGGTCCAGTACGAGGGCCAGGAGAGCCAGCGCAACGTGTTCTACACCGGCGCCGCGCCGAACCAGCAGGCGATCCCGGCCGTCGACTACCTGATGAGCAAGGACGGCGGCGAAGTGAAGCGCTGGGTACTCGCCGGCACCGACTACGTCTATCCGCGCACGACCAACAAGATCCTCGAGGCCTATCTCAAGCAGAAGGGCGTCGCGCAGGAAGACATCATGATCAACTACACGCCGTTCGGTCATTCCGACTGGCAGTCGATCGTGGCCGACATCAAGAAGTTCGGCTCGACCGGCAAGAAGACCGCCGTCGTGTCGACCATCAACGGCGACGCCAACGTCCCGTTCTACAAGGAGCTCGGCAACCAGGGCATCAAGGCCAAGGACATCCCGGTCGTGGCCTTCTCGGTCGGCGAAGAGGAACTTGCCGGCATCGACACCAAGCCGCTGGTCGGCCATCTCGCCGCCTGGAATTACTTCGAGTCGGTGAAGAACCCGGCCAACGAGGCCTTCATCAAGGAGTGGCAGGCGTTCACCAAGAACCCCAAGCGCGTGACCAACGATCCGATGGAAGCGCACGTGATCGGTTTCAACATGTGGGTCGCTGCGGTGACGAAGGCCGGCACGACCGATCCCGACAAGGTCATCGCCGCCATCGTCGGCATCAAGGTGCCCAACCTGACGGGCGGCATCTCGGAGATGCTGCCGAACCACCACATCACCAAGCCGGTGCTGATCGGCGAGATCGAGGCCAACGGCCAGTTCGACGTGGTGTGGAAGACGCCGGGCCTGGTCCCGGGCGCGGCGTGGTCGCCGATCCTCGACGACTCCAAGAACCTGGTCGCCGATTGGACGCCGCCGATGAACTGCGGCAACTACGACAACGTCGCCAAGAAGTGCATCGGCAAGGGCAAGTAGCCCGGTCCGGCACAACTCACAGGGGCGGGGCGACTTTCGAGTCGCCCCGTTTCCGTCTAAAGGCTAATTCTCGACCATGTCGCAAAAGCGTCTTCTCGCGGGACTGTTGCCGTTCCTCGCCGCACTCCTTGTGGCCGGTTCGGCGATGGCGGCCGATCTCGCCAGCCTGGTGGCGAACCTCGTGGCCGGCGGCTACAGCGAGCGCGACGCGGCGATCACGGCCCTCGCTGCGTCCGGCGAGGCGCGCGCCGCGCCGATCCTGCAGGCGCTGAGCGCCGGCGAGCTCTACGTTCGCACCGCCGACGAGGTCGTCGTCATTGGCAAGGGCAGCGGCAAGGATGTGGCACTGGCCGACGCGATCACCGGCACGGCCGCCGGCAAGGCGTCCGAGGACGATCTCGACCGGGTCAAGGTCAACAACCGCCTGCGCGGCACCATCGATGCCGCCATGGGCTCGCTCACCCTGATGAACCCCGACCCCAAGGTGCGCCGCGCCGCCGCCGAATCGCTGTTCACGCGCCGCGACGCCTCCGCGCTCGAGGCGCTCGACAAGGCGCTGGCCGCCGAGAAGGACTCCGATATCAAGCGCGCGATGGCCGAGGCGCGCGCCGCCGTGGTGCTGGCCGCCGACGCACCGACGGCGCAGAAGCTGCAGGCGGTGGCCGTGGTGCGCGAGCGTGGCGATCGCGATTCGCTGGGCGTGCTGCAGGCCGCCGCGTCTTCGCCCGATCCCGAGGTCAAGGCCGCCGCCGGCGCCGCCGCCGAATCGGTGCGCCAGAGGCTCGGCGCCTGGCAGGCCGCGCAGAACGTCTGGTACGGCATTTCGCTCGGCTCCGTGCTGCTGCTGGCGGCGATCGGGCTCGCCATCACCTTCGGCACCATGGGCGTCATCAACATGGCGCACGGCGAGATGGTGATGCTGGGCGCCTACACGACTTTCGTGGTCCAGCAGGCACTGCGCAGCTTCGCCCCGCAGCTCAACGAACTCTCCGTCATCATCGCCTTGCCTCTGGCCTTCCTGGTTTCGGGCGCGATCGGCGTGCTGATCGAGCGCTCGATCATCCGCTTCCTCTACGGCCGCACGCTCGACACGCTGCTGGCGACCTGGGGCCTGTCGCTGGTCCTGCAGCAGGCCGTGCGCTCGATCTTCGGCCCGACCAACCGCGAGGTGAGCTCGCCGTCGTGGATGTCGGGCTCGTTCCACGTCGGCCAGATCGAGGTCACCTACGGCCGCCTGTGGATCGTGGTCTTTGCCCTGCTGGTCTTCGTGACCCTGCTCCTGCTGCTGCGCAAGACGCCGCTCGGCCTCTATATGCGCGCGGTGACCCAGAATCGTCCGATGGCCTCGGCCATGGGCATCCGCACGCCGCGGGTCGATGCGCTGACCTTCGGCCTCGGCTCCGGCATCGCCGGGCTGGCCGGCGTGGCGCTCAGCCAGATCGACAATGTCAGCCCCAACCTCGGGCAGGGCTACATCATCGACTCCTTCATGGTCGTGGTGTTCGGCGGTGTCGGCAATCTCTTCGGCACGCTGCTCGGCGCCACCGCGCTCGGCATCGTCAACAAGTTCCTCGAACCCTATGCCGGCGCGGTGCTGGGCAAGATCCTGGTGCTGGTGTTCATCATCCTGTTCATCCAGCGCCGCCCGCGCGGGCTGTTTGCCCAGAAGGGGCGGGCTGTCGAATGAGTATCGGCGAATGATCACGCGCTTCCTGTGGACCGGCATGGGCCGCAACCTGCGCCTCTTCGTGCTGCTGGTGCTGGCGGTCGGCATCGTCGTGCCGCTGCTCAACCAGTTCATGCCGCGCACCAGCGCGTTCTACGTGCCGTCGTACGCCCTGCAGCTCGTCGGCAAGTACCTGTGCTACGCCTCGCTGGCGCTGGCGGTCGACCTGGTGTGGGGCTTCTGCGGCATCCTCTCGCTCGGTCACGCCGCCTTCTTCGCGTTGGGCGGCTACTGCATGGGCATGTACCTGATGCGCCAGATCGGCACGCGCGGCGTCTACGGCAATCCCGTGCTGCCCGACTTCATGGTGTTCCTGAACTACAAGGAGCTGCCGTGGTTCTGGCACGGCTTCGACCATTTCTGGTTCGCCGCCGCCATGATCGTGATCGTGCCCAGCCTGCTGGCGCTGGCGCTCGGCTGGTTTGCCTTCCGCAGTCGCGTTACCGGCGTTTACCTGTCGATCATCACCCAGGCGATGACCTTCGCGCTCCTGCTGGCCTTCTTCCGCAACGACATGGGCTTCGGCGGCAACAACGGCCTGACCGACTTCAAGGATATCCTGGGCTTCTCGGTCCAGTCCGACACCACGCGCGCGGTGCTGTGCTTCTCTTCGGCGCTGGCGCTGGCGGTGTTCCTGATCGTGTCGGGCGCCGTCATCGGCTCGCGCTTCGGCAAGGCGCTGACGGCGGTGCGCGACGGCGAGAGCCGCATGCGCTTCCTGGGCTACCGGGTCGAGGGCTACAAGCTCTTCGTCTTCGTGCTGTCGGCGGCGATGGCGGGGGTCGCGGGCGCCCTCTACGTGCCCCAGGTCGGCATCATCAATCCCAGTGAATTCGCGCCCGGCAATTCGATCGAGGCGGTGCTGTGGGTCGCCGTCGGCGGCCGCGGCACCCTGATCGGGCCGGTGATCGGCGCCTTCCTGGTGAACTTCGCCAAGACCTACCTGACCGGCGCGCTGCCCGAGGTCTGGCTGTTCGCGCTGGGTGCGCTGTTCATCGTCGTCACCCTGCTGCTGCCCAAGGGCATCGTCGGCCTGTGGGCCCAGCTGCGCGCGCGCAATGTCGTGAAGAAGGCGACCGCCACATGAACGCCGCCCCGCGCCGCACGCCTCCCCGCAGCACCCGCAGTACCTCCGCGCTGCTCTATCTCAGCGGCGTCACCGTTTCGTTCGACGGCTTCAAGGCGCTGAACAACCTGTCGCTGCTGGTCGAGCCGGGCGAAATGCGCGCCATCATCGGCCCCAACGGCGCCGGCAAGACCACCATGATGGACGTCATCACCGGCAAGACCCGGCCCGACGAGGGCGAGGTGGTGTTCGACGGCAAGGCCGACCTCACCAAGCTCGACGAGGCCGACATCGCCACGCTGGGCATCGGGCGGAAGTTCCAGAAGCCCACGGTGTTCGAGAACCACACGGTGCGCGACAACCTGCTGCTGGCGCTGGCCGGCCTGCGCAACTGGTACAGGCTGCTGCTCGCCCAGCCGACCAAGGCCGAGAACGACCGGCTGGAACATATCCTCGACATCATCCGCATGGGCCCGCAGCAGCACATGCTGGGCGCGCGGCTCAGCCACGGCCAGAAGCAGTGGCTCGAGATCGGCATGCTGCTGGCGCAAAACCCCAAGCTGCTGCTGGTCGACGAGCCGGTCGCCGGCATGACCGACGTCGAGACCGAGACCACCGCGCAGGTGCTGCGCGAGGTCAACAAGTCGCATTCGGTGGTGGTGGTCGAGCACGACATGAGTTTCGTGCGCGCGCTTGGCGTCAAGGTGACGGTGCTGCACGAGGGCGCGATGCTGGCCGAGGGCTCGCTCGACCAGGTGAGCGCCGATCCGCGCGTCGTCGAAGTTTATCTCGGGCGCTGAGAAGGGACGATCGCGATGCTCACCGTCCAGAACGTCAACCTCTTCTACGGCGCGGCCCAGGCGTTGCGCGGCGTGTCGCTGGGCGCCGCGATCGGCCGGGTGACCTGCCTGCTGGGCCGCAACGGCGTCGGCAAGACCAGCCTGCTGCGGGCGATCTGCGGCCTGCAGCCGATTGCCTCCGGCTCGATCGTGCTCGACGGCCAGGAGGTCTCGAAGCTGCCGCCCTACGAGCGCGCGCGCCGCGGCGTCGCCATCGTGCCGCAGGGCCGCGAGATCTTCCCGCTGCTGACGGTGAAGGAGAATCTCGAGACCGGCTTCGCACCGGTCAAGCGCGAGGACCGGAAGGTGCCCGACGAGGTGTTCGAGCTGTTCCCGGTGTTGCAGTCGATGCTGAGGCGGCGCGGCGGCGACCTGTCGGGCGGCCAGCAGCAGCAGCTCGCGATCGGCCGCGCGCTCACCATGCGGCCCAAGCTGTTGGTGCTCGACGAGCCGACCGAGGGCATCCAGCCGTCGGTCATCAAGGACATCGGCCGCGCCATCGTCTACCTGCGCAACCGCGGCGACATCGCCGTCCTGCTGGTCGAGCAGTATCTCGACTTCGCCCACGAGCTGGCCGACGACTTCGCCGTCATGGACCGCGGCGAGATCGTGATGTCGGGCACCCGCGAGACCTTCGACGTCGAGGCCGTGCGCCACCACATGACGGTGTAAAAACCAAGCCGGCGTGCATTTCAGCGGTGATAACGACCAAGTTGGGTGAATGGCGCCAACGCGCCTAGACTCGGCCGATGTCCCCCTGTCATCCCGAGCGCGTCGCGCTATTTTTCCGCTATTTTAGCGGTCACCACAAAGTAACCACTCTGGATTTGCCTCCCCATTCTTATGGGTCGGCGTTTTGGCCACGCGCGGCCAAAAGCGCCCTGGTGGCGCCGTCATACGGCGACGGAGGGGTCAGGGGCTTGGCGATCACCGCGTATGACCTCTCCGGCCTTCGGCCCATATATTTTGCTTATTTAAAGCGTTACCGCCGGGTAACTGCCCCTGATTCGTCTCTACGACGCGGGCGTCTGGGCGCCGCGGACGAGGAGGCCGGGGCGTGCGCCGGTGAGCTCGTCGTTGTGCATGGTCTCGACGCCGGCCACGAAGGTGTGGCGATAGCCCGAGGCGCGCTGCACGAGGCGGCGGCCGCCGGCCGGCAGGTCGTAGATCACCTCGGGGCGCTTCAGGGTGAGGGCGTCGAAGTCGATGATGTTGATGTCGGCCTTGTGGCCCGGCGCCAGCAGGCCGCGGTCGAGCAGGCCGTAGGCCTCGGCGGTGCCGCGCGTCTGCTTGGCGATCAGGAATTCGAGGTCGAGCTTCGGTCCACGCGTGCGGTCACGGCCCCACAGAGTGAGCAGCGACGTCGGCGAGGAGGCGTCGCAGATCACGCCGACATGGGCGCCGCCGTCGGCCACTCCCAGCACCGTGCCGGGGTCGATCATCATCTCGCGCACCACGTCGAGGCTGCCGTAGGCATAATTCTCGAACGGCAGCATCAGCAGGCCCTTGCCGCCATGCGCCAGGATGGCCTCGAGCGCCACGTCCTGCGGCGTGCGGCCGGTGCGTTCGGCGATCGCGGCGACCGAGCCGCTGGGGTCGGGCTCGTAGTCCGGCCGCTCGCTCATCGGGAACATCTTGTGGAACGACTCGCCCATGAAGGCGGGCGCGCTGCCCTCGGTGCGCGGCGCGGTGAGGCGGCGGCGCAGGTCTGCGTCCGACGCCAGGCGCGCGGTGCGCTCGGCGGGCGGAAGGTCGCGCAGCTCGCGCCACACCGGGTGGGCCGCAAAGGGATGCACCGTCGTCTCGAGGCCCATGATCACGCCGATCGGCCGCGAGCCGACCTGCGCGTTGGCGGCGCGGCCGGCGCGGCGCACGGCGTTGACCTGGTCGAGCGTCTCGCGCCACAGCGTCGGCTGGGCGTCGACCTGGACCAGCAGCACCGAGAGCGGTCGGCCGGCGAGTCTGGCCGCGGCATCGAGCGCCTCGAACTCGCCGGGGCCGAAGTCGGAGTTGACCTCGAGCACCCCCTTGCCGGCGCGCTTCATGCCTTCGGCCAGCGCGAACAGCTCGGCCTCGCGGGCGCTCAGCGAAGGGGTAAAGCGGCCGTCGCGCGCCTTGTGCTTGGTGGTGCGCGAGGTCGTGACGCCGACGGCGCCTGCGTCGAGCGCCTCGGCCACGAGCCGCGTCATCGTCTCGCGCTCGCCTTGGTCGGGCACCTCGGCATGGTCGGCGCCGCGCTCGCCCATGACGTAGAAGCGCAGCGCACCGTGCGGCAGTTGGGCCGCCACGTCGACCGCGCGCGTCATCGAGCCCAGGGCGCCCAGATAGTCGGCGAAGGACTCCCAGTTGAACTTCACGCCCTCGCTCAGCACCGTGCCGGGGATGTCCTCGACGCCTTCCATCAGGTTGATGAGATAGGCCGACTTGCCCGGCCGCACCGGTGCGAAGCCGACGCCGCAGTTGCCGAACACCGTCGTCGTAACGCCGTGCCACGACGAGGGCGTGACGAACGGGTCCCAGGTCGCCTGGCCGTCGTAGTGGGTGTGGATGTCGACGAAGCCCGGCGCGACGATCAGCCCGCCGGCGTCGATGTCGCGGCGCGCGGGGCCGAGCTTGGGTTCGACGGCGGCAACGCGGCCGTCCTGGACGGCCACATCGGCCACTCTGCGGGGCTGGCCGGAGCCATCGATCACGGTGCCGTTTCGGATGACGAGGTCAAACATGGGTCGAGGATAGGCTTGGGCCGCCCGCCCGGTCTATGGTGCCGCCCCTTGGAAGCTATCTCTTTGGGGGAACGACCCTTGCAAAAGCCACTGCTCTTCACGCCCTTCCGGATGCGCGGCGTCGTCGCCCCCAACCGCGCCGTGGTGTCGCCGATGGTGCAGTACCGCGCCACCGACGGGCTGGTGAACGACTATCACCTCGTCCATCTCGGCAAGTTCGCGCTGGGCAAGTTCGGCATCATCTTCACCGAGAACTGTGCCGTCGTGCCGGAAGGCCGCGTGACGCAGGGCGATCTCGGCATGTGGGACGACAGCCAGATCGAGGGCCACAAGCGCCTGACGCGCTTCCTGCAACAGGAAGGATCGCTCGCCGCCACCCAGATCACCCATGCCGGCCGCAAGGCGTCGTCGCCGCGCCAGTTCGACAGACCGGACGAGTTCGGGCCGAAGGGAGCAGGCTGGCAGCGTTGGCAGGTCTATGGGCCGTCGGCACTGTCCGCCGGCGAGCGTTACTCCGAGCAGCCACATGCGCTCGACGTGTCCCAGATGGACGCGATCGTGAAGAAGTTCGGCGAGGCGGCCCGCCGTGCCGATGCCGCGGGCTACGACGTGATCGAAATTCACGGTGCGCACGGCTATCTGCTGGCGCAGTTCCTCTCGCCGCTCAGCAACAAGCGCAACGACCAGTTCGGCGGCGATCGCGCCGGGCGCATGAAGTTCCCGCTCGCGGCGGCCAAGGCGGTGCGCGAGAACTGGCCGGAGAACAAGCCGATGTTCATCCGCGTCTCGGCGGTCGACGGTGGCGGCGGTTGGGATGTCGACGACACGGTGGCCTACGCACACGAGCTGCGCGCGCTCGGCATCGACGTGATCGACACCTCGTCGGGCGGCCTTACGGGGCTTTCGACGGCGCTGCCGATCAAGCGCGCGCTCGGCTTCCAGGTGCCGTTCGCGGCGGCGGTGAAGCGGGGCGCGGACATCCCGACCATGGCCGTCGGCCTGATCCTCGACGGGCCGCAGGCGGAGAAGATACTGCAGGCCGGCGACGCCGACCTGATCGCGATCGGCCGCCAGGCGCTCTACAATCCGTTCTGGCCGGTCCATGCCGCGCAGGAGTTGGGCTGCGACATCGACTTCGGTATGTGGAATCCCGAATACGGCTGGTGGCTCGACAAGCGCAGGAACAACCTCCCGGCCGAGCGGGCCGCCACGGGGCACGTCAAATGAGCGGCATCCTCGCAGGCCTGCGCGTGATCGAAGGCTCGGCCTTCATTGCAGCACCGATGGCCGGCATGACCCTGGCGCAGCTTGGCGCCGACGTGATCCGCTTCGACGATCTGAAAGGCGGGCTCGACAGCGCCCGCTGGCCGGTCACGAAGGACGGGACCTCGATCTATTGGGCGGGATTGAACAAGGGCAAGCGTTCGATCGCGGTCGACCTGCGCAACCCCAAGGGCCGCGAGCTGCTGATTGCGCTGATCACGGCGCCCGGCGAGAACGCCGGCATCTTCTCGACCAACATGCCGGCGCGCGGCTGGCTCTCCTACGAGGAGCTCACGAAGAAGCGCGTCGACCTGATCGCACTCAACATTGTGGGCGACCGCCATGGCGCCGCGAACGTCGACTACACGGTGAACTCCATCACCGGTTTTCCGCTGGTCTCGGGTCCGGCCGGCCACAGCGGTCCGGTCAACAACGTGCTGCCGGCATGGGACATCGCGACCGCCTATGCCGCGGCCATGGCGATCCTGGCGGCCGAGCGGCACCGGCGCCTGACGGGCAAGGGCCAGCGCATCGTGTTACCGTTGCAGGACATGGCGCTCGCGGCGGTATCGGCCACCGGCTACATCGGCGAGGCGGTGATCAACCAGGTCGACCGGCCGCGTTTCGGCAACGAGATCTTCGGCACCTTCGGCCGCGACTTCCGCACCAGGGATGGCAAGTACGTGATGGTCTGCATCTTCTCCGACCGTCATCTCGAGGCGCTGGCCAAGGCCGGGGGCTTCGCCGACGCCTTCGCGCGGATCGAGAAAGACAAGGGCGTCGACCTCAAGATCGAGGCCGACCGCTGGAACGCGCGCGCCGAGTTGATCGCGGTGATCGAGCCGTGGATCGCGGGCCACAGTGCCGCCGATGTGAGCGCGGCGTTGCAGAAAGCTGGCGCGCTGTGGGCGCCCTACAGGAGCTTCCGGGAGCTCAGTCAGGACAAGGAGGCGGTGCTCGACAATCCGATGTTCACCGTGCTCGACCAGCCCGGTATCGGCCGCTATCCGGTCGCCGCCTCGCCGGTACAGTTCGCCGCCGTGCCGCGCGAGGCCCCGCGCCCCGCGCCCCGGCTCGGCCAGCACACCGACGAGATCCTGTCGGGCGTCCTCGGCCTCTCGACCGGCGAGATAGCCAAACTGCACGATGAGAAGATCGTTGCCGGCCCCCTTTAAATCCACCAGCAGAATCCTCATCGCCGGCGGCGGCATCGGTGGGCTCGCGACGGCACTTGCGCTGGCGCAGAAGGGCATCGCCTCGCTGGTGCTGGAGAAGGCGAGCCAGCTCGGAGAGATCGGCGCCGGCATCCAGCTTGGGCCCAACGCGTTTCATTGCTTCGATCGCCTCGGTGTCGGCGAGGCGGCGCGCGCGATGGCCGTCTACATCGATCACCTCCGCCTGATGGACGCCATCGCCGACGGCGAGATCTGCCACATCGACTTGGGCGAGGCGTTCCGCGCGCGCTACCGCAACCCCTATGCCGTCGTGCACCGCGGCGATCTCCATGGCGTGCTGCTGAAGGCTTGCCGCGAGCATCCGCTGATCGACCTGCAGGTGAGCAGCGAGGTCACGGGCTATGACCAGGATGGCACGACCGTCACCGCGCGGCTGGGCAACGGCGGCACGGTGAAGGGCTGCGCGCTGATCGGCGCCGACGGCCTGTGGTCGGCTGTGCGCCGCCAGGTCGCGGGCGACGGCGCGCCCCGGGTGTCGGGCCACACGACCTATCGCTCGGTCATCCCGCTCGAGCAGATGCCCGAGGATTTGCGCTGGAACGCCGCCACGTTGTGGGCGGGACCGAAGTGCCACATCGTCCATTATCCGCTGTCGGGCTGGAAGGTGTTCAACCTCGTCGTCACCTATCACAACGATGCGCCCGAGCCGGTCGCGGGCAAGCCGGTGCCGGTCGAGGAGGTGCGGCGCGGCTTCACCCATGTCTGCGAGCGTGCGCAGAACATCATCCGCCATGGCATCGACTGGCGCATGTGGGTGCTGTGCGACCGCGATCCGGTCGACACATGGGTCGACGGTCATGTGGCGCTGCTGGGCGACGCCGCGCATCCGATGCTGCAGTACATGGCGCAAGGCGCGTGCATGGCGATGGAGGACGGCGTTTGTCTGGCCGATGCGCTGTCGACGCACGACACGCTGGCGGCCGGGCTCGAGAACTACCGCGCCCGCCGCGTGCTGCGCACGACACGGGTGCAGCTCACCTCGCGCGCCATGGGCGATCACGTCTATCACCCGGCGGGCCCGCATGCGGCGCTGCGCAACGCGATCATGGGCGCCAAGAGCCAGGCCGAGTGGTACGCCACGCTCGACTGGATCTACGGCGGCAACGGGCTCGACTGAGACGCTTCGGTCCCGGCCGAAAGGACGGGCGGCCGAATGTGCCTATCTCTCCCCCATGACCCAACAGACCTTCTCCGTCGCGGCGACGGCCGAGTGCCCGTCGCTGTTCGTCCGCCGTCAACCGCGCATCGGCTTGCCCGCGGTACTCTATGTCCATGGCGCCAGCTTTCCGTCGGCACTGTCGGTCGGCTTCGACTTCGGCAGCGGGTCGTGGTTCGACGACTGGAACGCCCGCGGCTTCGACGCGTGGGCCTTCGACTTCGCGGGTTTTGGCAACAGCGGCCGCTACCCCGCGATGAGCAAACCCGCCGACAAACATCCGCCGCTTTGTCGCGCGCCCGAGGGGGCGCGGCAGATCGCGGCCGTGCTCGACCTCATCCGCCGCGAGACCGGTGGCGGCCCGGTCTCGCTGGTCGCCCACTCGTGGGGTGGGGCGCCCGCGGCGCTGGCCGCGATCGCGGAGCCCGATGTGGTCGATCAACTCGTCCTGTTCGCGCCGATCGCTTGCTGGACCGGCGGCGCGGTGCCGGCGTCGCTGCCCGCGTGGGCCGACATTTCCAACGAGGCGCAATACAAGCGCTTCGTCGAGGATGTGCCCAAGGGCCACGCGTCGGTGCTGGAGGGGTTCGACCGCTGGGCGCCCGCCTATCTGGCGAGCGACCCCGACGCGGCCCTGCGCACGCCGCCGGCGGTGCGCGTACCGTTCGGCCCTATGGCCGACAATCTCGAGGCGCGGGTCGGCAAGCCGGCGTGGGAGCCAGCACGCCTCACGCGGCCGCTCACCGTCGTGCGCGGGGCCTGGGACTCGCTCTGCCTCGACAGGGATGCCGCGACCATCCTCGACGCGGCCACCGCCGCGCCGTCGCGCCATGACCGCAAGCTCGACGGCGGCACGCATCTGATGCATCTCGAAACCGGCCGGCACGCGCTCTACGACGCCGTCGGCCACGCCCTGAAGGGAGAAACGCCATGATCGCCGTGATCTTCGAAGTGTGGCCCGCCACTGATCCGGTAGAGGGCGGTCGCAAGCAGATCTATCTCGATATCGCCGCGTCCCTGAAGCCCGAGCTCGAGCGGATCGACGGCTTCATCTCGATCGAGCGCTTCCAGAGCCTGGTCGACGAGACCAAGCTCTTGTCGCTCTCGTTCTGGCGCGACGAGCAGGCGGTACAGGCGTGGCGCAACGTCGAGCATCATCGCCAGGCCCAGGCGGCCGGCCGTGGCGGCGTGCTGGGCGACTATCGCCTGCGCGTGGCGAGCGTGCTGCGCGACTACGGCATGAAGGAGCGCGCCGAGGCGCCGCGCGACTCGAGGGCGGCCAACGGCTGACGCGCGGCGCTGCGTCGGTCCAACGCTTCGGGATCGCTTTCGGTCCAGTTGACTCCGCGTCGCCGGACGCGACACACTCCGTGCAACGGCGGAGCGATCCGTCGTCAAGAACAAGAAGCGTATCGGGAGGCAGGGCGCGTTGCGCCCAGGTTCGGTGGAGTAGCGCGGCCGCGAATGCCGTGTGCTGCGTCGTGACAGCCCCCGACCAGAGCAGGGGGTTAGATGGCACAATCGACCAGCTCATCGGGGGACGGCGGCAGCCTGCTGCTCGCCGTGGACCGTGTGCTCGGCCGGATCGAGTCCGTGTTCAACGACATCGGCAGCGTCTTCATCTTCGCGCTGATGTGGCTGACCATGGCCGAGGTCATCGGCCGGCGGTTGTTCAACAGCCCTGTGCCGGGAGCGATCGACTATATCGAGACCGGCATGGTGACCTTCGCCTTCATGGGCGCCGCCTTTTGCCAGCGGTCGGGCGGGCATGTCCGCATGGACTTGCTGGTGACGAACCTCAGGGCGCGCCTACTGTGGGCTGTAGAGTCACTGGCGATCGCGGTGGCGATCGCCTACGTCGGCATCATCGTGTGGGCGAGCTGCCAGGACGCCTGGCGTTCCTATTCGCTGGGCGACGAGACGCTCGACGCCCATCTGACGATCTGGCCGTCCAAGCTCGTCGTACCGATTGCCCTGATGCTGCTGGAGCTGCGCCTGCTGGTGAACATGTGGGGTTACCTCCGCCTGCTTGTGCTGCCCGACGCCGAACCGTGGGCAGTGCCGCAGATCATGCACGTCGAGGACGTCGCCCAGGAACAGATCCGCGACGTGCTGGGCAAGATCGACGGTCCGTCCAACTCTCCCCCCGGCCGATGAGGCGCCCTGCATGGATCCGTTAACAGCCGGTCTTGTCGCCTGTGGCGGCGTCATTATCCTGACGCTGCTGGGGGTGCGCATCGCCTTCGCCGCCGGCATCACCGGCGTGCTTGGCCTGATCGCCGTGCGCGGATGGGGCCCGGGAACGGGAATGGCGGGCCTGCTCGCCTATCAGGAAGCGACGCACTACACGCTGTCGGTCCTGCCGATGTTCATCCTGATCGGCTACCTCGCCTTTCATGCCGGTCTGACCCAGGGCGCCTTCTACTCGGCGCGCTGCTGGTTCGGGCGGCTGCCGGGCGGCCTTGCCGTGGCCACCGTGTTTGCGGCGGCGGGCTTCGGCGCGGTTTCCGGCGCCAGCACGGCGTCGGCGGCGGTGTTCTCGCGCGTGGCCATCCCCGAGATGTTGCGCTACGGCTACGACAAGCGGCTGGCGGCGGCGACGGTCGCGGCCGGCGGCACGCTCGCCTCGCTGATCCCGCCCAGCGCCATCCTGGTGATCTACGGCATCATCGTCGAGCAGTCGGTCGGCGCACTGCTGCTGGCGGGGTTTATCCCCGGCGCGATCTCGGCGGTCAACTACGCGCTCATCATCATCGTCTGGTGCAAGATCAATCCCAAGCTCGCAGCGCCGATGCCCGACGTAAGCTGGAAAGAGAAGTTCCGTTCGCTCGGCCAAACCTGGGGCATCCTGGCGGTGATCGGCATCATCCTGGGCGGCCTCTACACCGGCTGGATGACGCCCACCGAGGTGGGCGGGGCGGGCGCCTTCATCATGTTCTGCCTGGCGCTGGCGCACCGCACCAAGTTAAGCGCGATATGGGAGGCGATCCGCGAGACCTCGAAGCTCAGCGTGATGATCTTCACCATCATCTGGAGCATCCTGATCCTCGTCCGCTTCCTGGGCTTCACCGGCGTGCCGGCCACGGTGTCGGAGTACATCGGCGGACTGCACATGCCGCGGCTGGCGATTCTGCTGATGATCCTCGGCATGTACTTCGTGCTCGGCATGTTCCTCGACGGCATCGGCATGCTGCTGCTCACGCTGCCGGTCGTCTATCCGATCATCATCAAGCTCGGCTACGACCCGATCTGGTTCGGTATCATCATCGTCAAGATGGTCGAGATCGGCCTGGTGACGCCGCCAGTCGGGCTGAACTGCTTCGTCGTCAACGGCGTGCGGCCCGACATTCCATTGTCGACCGTGTTCGCCGGCATCTGGCCGTTCGTGGTCGCCGATTGCCTGACCATTGGGCTGCTGATCGCCTTTCCCGACATCGTCACCTTTCTTCCGGCGACCATGGGCAACGGCGGCGGATGACGACCTTCAACCTTGCAAACCCGGGAGGCTGGATATGGCTTGGACGAGAATGAAGCTGATGGCTGTTGCCGCGCTGGCGTTCCTGGCGGCGCCGGCGGCAGAGGCGCAACAGAAGATCGTGTGGGACATCGCCATCTACGGCCCCCAGCGCGAGATCACGGTGCCGATCGAGTACCTCGCCAAGTTCCTTGACGAGAAGACCCAGGGCAAGTTCATCCTGAAGCTGCACTACAGCGAATCGATCGCGCCGGCCAAGGCGGTGCTCGACTCGATCAAGATCGAGGCGATCCAGGGCGGCTTGGTGGCGTTCGGCTACACGCCGGGCAAGGTGCCGCTGCATCTGGCGCTCGACCTGCCATACCTGCCGATCCCCAATCTCGACGTCTTCCAGAAGGTCCAGGAGGCCTACTACGCCTGGGAGCCCGCCAAGAAGGAGCTGGCGCGCTTCAATGCCGTGGTCGAGTACGCCGTGCTGCTGCCGAACTACGAGTTCATGGGTGCGGGCAAGGCGCCCAAGACGCTCGAGGACTGGAAGGGCATGCGCGTGCGCGCGCTCGGTCCCGGCGGCGACGCCATGCGCACCATCGGCGCGGTGCCGACCTCGGTGCCGGCGCCCGAGGCCTATACCGCGCTCGAGCGCGGCACCGTCCAGGCCGTCGCCCTGCCGTTCTCCTACGCCTTTGCCGCCTACAAGCTGCAGGAAGTGTCGAAGTGGTACACGATGGGCATGAACTTCGGCATCGTGAACAATGCGCTGGTGTTTTCCAAGACCGCGCTCGACAAGCTGCCGCCGGAATACAGGAAGCTGTTCGACGAGGCGCGGCCGGAGTTCTACAAGGAAGCAAAGGCGGCCTACAAGGCGGCGGACGAGAAGAACATCCCGCTGTTCGACAAGGCGGGCCTCGAGCGCGTCACCTTCACGCCCGAACTGTTGAAGTCGTTCGAGGAGAAGGCCGGTCGGCCGGTGTGGGACAAGTGGGTCACCGAGAACAAGGCCAGGGGCCTGCCGGCTCAGGAGGCGCTCGACCTCGTGCTGAAGACGGCTAAGGCAGCGCAGGGCAAGTAAAGGAAACCTCGGGCCTCTCCGAGGAATTGTCGCGCGAGCGCTCCTCTGCGTCGGCTAAGGTCTCGCCATGAAAATTCTCGTGGTCGGCGCCGGCGCGATCGGCGGCTATTTCGGCGGTCGCCTGCTGGCGGCCAAGCGCGACGTGACTTTCCTGGTGCGGCCGGGCCGGGCGGCCCAGCTCGCCAGGACGGGCCTCGTGGTCAAGAGCAAGCTCGGCGATCTATCGTTACCATCGCCACCCACCGTGTCGGCGGCGGCGCTGAAAGGCCCCTACGATCTCGTCCTGCTGAGCTGCAAGGCCTACGACCTCGAAGGCGCCATGACGTCGTTCGCGCCGGCCGTCGGTCCAGGCACCGCGATCCTGCCGCTGCTGAATGGGCTTGGCCATCTCGATGCGCTCGCGGCGCGCTTTGCTAAGGCCCACGTGATCGGCGGCCAGGCCGCGATCTCGCTGGCGCTCGACCCCGAGGGCCGCATCCTGCACCTGAACGATGGGTTGGCGCTTGGCTTCGGTGAGCTCGACGGTGCCAAGTCGCCGCGGATCGCCGCCATCGCCGCGGAGTTTGCGGCGGCCGGCATCCAGGCTGCACAAAGCGAGAGCATCGTTCAGGACATGTGGGAGAAGTGGGCGTTCATCGCCACGGCGGGCGGCATCACCTCGCTGATGCGGGCCGCCGTCGGCGACATCGTGGCTGCCGGCGGTGCGCCGCTGACGCTGGCGCTCTACGACGAGATCGCCGCTATCGCCGCAGCCAACGACCATCCGTTGGGCGCGGCATCGTCGGACCGCTCGCGCGCCATGCTGACGGCCGCCGGCTCGCCGTTCACCGCCTCGATGATGCGCGACGTCGAGGGTGGCCGCGCCGTCGAGGCCGACCATGTCGTGGGAGACCTGCTGAAGCGCGCCCGGGGCGGCGACCACCCGATGCTCCGGATTGCCTACGCTCACCTCAAGGCCTACGAGGCGCGGCGCCAGCGCGAGGCGAAGGCCTAGGCGCCGTAGTCGGCGGGCGGGATGTTCGGACGCGCGGCCTTCAGGATGAGGTGATCCACCGAGACGGGCCCGGGACCGGCGATCGCAAGCCAGGCGAACATCACGAAGTAGGAGACCTCTTCCAGGCCGAGGAAGTCGGTCAGCGAGTGGACGTCGCCCAACTGCGCGGAGACGATGGCCACGACCATGACGATCATCAGCGGCACGGCAGCGAAGCGCGTGAGCAGGCCGACCAACAGCAGCAGACCGCCGAAGAACTCCACGCCCGACACGAACGGTGTCAGGATTTCCGGTGCGGGAATGCCCAGGGCCGTGAAGTTCTTGGTAATCTGCGGCAGATTGTGCAGCTTGGTCCAGCCGGTGCCCAGGAACACCGCGCCGACCGTGATGCGCACGGCCAGCGGCGCCAGCCAGGTGAAGTAGCTCGCGACGGCGCGCGACCAGTCGTAGAAGACAGTGACGAACGCGTTCATTGGTAACTCCCCCGCAGCTCGACGACAGTGTGCCTCCAAGGACTATCGCGCTTTGCCGATCACGCGGCAAAAACTATTCGTGATCGGGGGTTCATCGTCCGGGGATATCAGTTGGCCATCGTTCCCCAATGCCTAACCCCGGCGCACGCTGGCGCCGCCGTCGACCGGCAGAGTGACGCCGGTGATGAAGTTCGCCTCGTCCGATGCCAGGAACAGGGCGGCGTTGGCCACGTCCCAGCCGGTGCCCATCTTCTGGCGCAGCGGCACGTGGGAGTCGCGCTCGGCCTCGACCTCGGCGCGCGTCTTCTTGAAGGTGCGGGCGCGCGTGTCGACGGCCATCGGCGTGTTCATCAGGCCGGGCAGGATGACGTTGGCGCGGATACCGTACTGGGCGTTCTGGTAGGCGAGCTGCTCGGTGAAGGAGATCATCGCCGCCTTGGTCGCCTTGTAGGCGACGTAGGGATAGGTCGTGATCACGGCCATCGACGAGATGTTGATGATCACGCCGCTCTTCTGCGCGCGCATGATCGGGATCACGTGCTTGGCCGCCAGGATGCAGCTCTTGAGGTTGATCGCCACGCAGCGGTCGAACGCCTCCTCGGTGATGTCGAGGAGTTCGGCGTCGCCACCCGACAGCGAGACGCCGACATTGTTGTGCAGGATGTCGATGCGGCCCCAGCGGGCGTGCGTGTCGGCGACCAGCGCCTTCAGTTGCGCATCCTTGGTGACATCGGCCTTGAGGGCGACGGCGGTGCCCTGGTTGCGGCCGATCAGCTCGACCGTCTCCTCGGCGGAGGCGAGATTGTGGTCGACGCAGACCACCTTGGCGCCCTCGCGGGCGAAAGTGAGCGCGGTGGCGCGGCCGTTGCCCATGCCTTCGCCGGGGCTTTGGCCGGCGCCCATGACGATGGCGACCTTGTCCTTGAGACGCATGTCACTTCACTCCCGGAATCGGATACTGCTGCAGCACTTCCTTGTAGTAGGGCTCGTTGTCGATCTTCATCGTGGCGAGTACCCTGACCACGGCGCAGTAGAAGGCGATGGTCAGCACCAGGTCGGTCATGTGTTCGTTGGACAGATGCTGCTTGATCTCCGCGAAGCTGGCGTCCGACATGCCGAGGTTGCGCACCATCTCGCGCGCGCCCTTGAGGATCGCCTTGACCAGCGGCTCGAGCTTGGAGGGCTTGCCTTCGGTCTCGAGGAACAGCCCCTGGATGTCCTCGTCGGTGACGCCGAACTCCTTGCCGATCTTCACGTGGTGGGTGAACTCGTACTCCGACTTCTCCATCCAGCCGACTTGCAGGATGGCCAGTTCGCGCAAGCGCGGGTCGAGCTTGCTCTTGAAGCGGATGAAGCCGCCCATGCCCTGGAAGGCGCGCGCCATGTCGGGGCTGTTGACCAGCAGCTTGTGCAGGTTGGTGTTGCGCTTGAGCATGTCGCGATACTCGGGCGCGACCTGGTCGGCTTCGAGATAGGGCAGGCGGGCCATCTTGTTCGTTCTCCCTCAGTGATCCTGTGAATCGCGTGCCGGTCCCTGCAGGGTGACGCCGCCGTCAATCACCAGCACCTGGCCGGTGATGTAGCGGGCGTGGTTGCTGAGCAGGAAGCGCACGCCCTGGCCGATGTCCCAGCCGGTGCCCTCGATCTTGAGCACCGAGGCGTTGGCGCGCTGCTTGCGGTTGGCCTCGCTCATGCCGTTGCCGCGATTGACCATCGGCGTGTACATCGGTCCGGGACAGATGCAGTTGACCCGGATCCTGTCCTTGCCATGGTCGACAGCCATCGCCTGGGTGAGGCCGATCACCGCCGCCTTGGAGACCGTGTAGGTCGTGAGGCCGCGTGGGCGCAGCGCCGAGATCGACGAGATGTTGACGATCGATCCGCCCTTGGCCGTCTTGATCATGGCCGGGATGGCGTGCTTGCTCACCAGGAACATGGTCTCGACGTTGACCTGCATCACCCGGCGATACTCTTCGGGCTCCTCGTCGACCACGCTGCCGCGGCTGCCGATGCCGATGTTGTTGTCGAGGAAGTCGAGGCGACCCCAGGTGTCGACGGCGGCGTCGACCAGGCTGCGGCACTCGGCCTCCCGGGTGGCGTCGAAGCCGTGGGCCAGCGCCGTGCCGCTCTCGGCTTTGATCATCTCCGCTGTACGCTCGGCGAGCTTCAGCTCGCGGTCGGCGACCAGCACCTTGGTGCCGGCCCGCGCCAGCAGGATCGCGGCGGCGCGGCCGTTGCCGATGCCGTCGCCCACGGCGCCGCCGCCCGACACGATCGCGACTTTGCCGGCGAGGCCAAGATCGTCCTCAGGTCCTTTCATCGCTTCTCTCCCTCAAGGCAGCCCGGCGCCGGGCGCGTCGACCTGCATCGTCTCGATGCGACCGTCGCGCTTGTTGGCCATGTCGGGCCCGCTGCCGGTGTTGGTGATGACGTAGAGTGTGCGGCGGTCCGCGGCCCCCAGCATGCAGGCGTAGGCCGAGCGCGGCCCGAGGTCGAGGTCGTGCGTGACCTTGCCGCCCTCCAGCACCCGTACCATGTGATGGGTGAAGGCGCCGGTGACCCAAATCCCGCCCTCGGCGTCGAGGCAGATGCCATCGGGATTGCAGTTCGGTGTCTCGGCCCACAGGCGGCGGTTGGACAGCGTGCCGTCGGCTGCGATGTCGAAGGCGGTGAGGCGCTTGGCCATGGTTTCGCCCACGATCATGGTCTTGCCGTCCGGCGTGATCACCGTGCCGTTGGGGAATGCCAGATCGTCCGCCGCCTGATGCACAGAGCCGTCGGGATCGACGCGGATCAGCACCGCGGGCTTCGGAGACTCGCCGGCGTGGCGGTCGAAACCGAAGTTGCCGACATAGGCGCGTCCCTTTGAGTCCACGATCATGTCGTTGCAATGCCCGGTGGCCAGCGGCTTCAGTTCGGCCTCGACCGAGAGCTTGCCGCCGGAAAAGCGCATCAGGCGGCGGTCGGTCATGCTGACGATCAGCAAAGTGCCGTCGGGCCGCCAGCCGAGGCCGGAAGGCCGGCCGGGCACCTCGACGACCGTTTCCGTCTTGCCGTTCTCGTCGGCAGTGCGGACCTGGTGGATGTAGAAGTCCGAATACCAGAGCTTTCCCTGGTGCCAGCGCGGGCCCTCGCCGAAGCTGAGGCCATCGACGAACGGTTCGAGTTTCATTTCTGCACGTCCCAGTCGATCTTGAAGGCGTTGCCTTCGGGCTTGATGAAGCCTGCATTTGCGCCGGGGAAGTGCGCCGGGCAGAGCAGCGCGTTGCTCTCGACGCAATCCTCGAGCAGTTTGCGGCGCGAGCGGGCCGACAGTTCCTGGTCGGTGCAGAACTGGCTCGACCAGTCGGGATGATAGACCTGGATCGGGTGATGCATGATGTCGCCCGAGAAGCAGGCCTGCTTGCCGCCGTCCTTCAGATTGATGGCGATCGAGCCCGGCGTGTGGCCGGGATAGTCCTTGATGGTGATCAGCGGGTCGGGCTGGTGGTCGCTCTCGATCATCACCGCCCTGCCGGCCTCGACGATCGGCAGCACCGAATCGTCGAACGAGCCGTCGTTCACCCCCTCCTTGGTCTGGCGCTCGTGCTCCCAGTGGGCGTACTCGCGCTTGGCGAACAGGTACTTCGCATTGGGGAAGGTCGGCACCCAGCGGCCGTTCTCCAGCTTGGTGTTCCAGCCGACATGGTCGACGTGGAGATGGGTGCACATCACGAAGTCGACCGACTCAGGGTGACAGCCGCAGGCCTTGAGGCGGCCGAGGAATGGCGTGTCGAGCTTATTCCAGGCCGCGTTGTGCCGCTGCTTGTCGTTGCCGAGACAGGTGTCGATCAGGATGGTGTGGCGGCCGGTCTTCACGACCCAGGTATGGACGGAACCGACCAGGCGGTCGGAGCCCGCCTCGACATGGGTCGGCACCATCCAGGGCTTCTGGGCGTCGAAGGCGGCCTGGTCGAACTTCGGGAACATGCGGTTGGGGCGGAAGCCCGCGGCGCACAGTTCTTCGACCTTCTCGATGGTGACGTTGCCGATGGAACGCATTGTCTCTCCTAGAATGTGACGACGCTGCGGATCGACTTGCCTTCGTGCATGAGGTGGAAGGCGTCGTTGATCTTCTCGATCGGCATCACGTGGGTGATGAGCGAATCGATGTCGATCTTCTTGTCCATGTACCAGTCGACGATCTTGGGCACGTCGCGCCGGCCCTTGGCGCCGCCGAAGGCCGTGCCCATCCAGGTGCGGCCGGTGACGAGCTGGAACGGCCGCGTGCCGATCTCCTGGCCGGCGCCGGCGACGCCGATGATCACCGACTTGCCCCAGCCGCGATGGCAGCATTCGAGCGCCTGGCGCATCAGCTTGGTGTTGCCCACGCACTCGAAACTGTAGTCGGCGCCGCCGTCGGTCAGCTCGACGAGATGGGCCACGAGATCCTTGGTGCCGAGGTCCTTCGGGTTGACGAAGTGCGTCATGCCGAATTTGCGGCCGAGCGCCTCGCGGTCGGGATTGAGGTCGACGCCCACGATCATGTTGGCACCGACCAGGCGCGCGCCCTGGACGACGTTGAGGCCGATGCCGCCCAGCCCGAAGACGACGACGTTGGCGCCGGCTTCGACCCTGGCGGTGTTGATCACCGCGCCGATGCCGGTGGTGACGCCGCAGCCGATGTAGCAGACCTTGTCGAACGGCGCGTCGGGACGAATTTTCGCCAATGCGATCTCCGGCAGCACCGTGTAGTTCGAGAAGGTCGAGCAGCCCATGTAGTGATGGACCTTCTTGCCCTTGAGTGAAAAGCGCGAGGTGCCGTCGGGCATCACGCCCTGGCCCTGGGTCGAGCGGATGGCGGTGCAGAGGTTGGTCTTGCCCGAGAGGCACGATTTACATTGCCGGCATTCGGGAGTGTAGAGCGGGATCACGTGGTCGCCCTTCTTCAGCGACACGATGCCGGGACCGACGTCGACCACGACGCCCGCGCCTTCGTGGCCGAAGATCACCGGAAAGAGGCCCTCGGGATCGCCGCCGGAGCGCGTGAACTCGTCGGTGTGGCAGACGCCCGACGCCTTGATCTCGACCAGCACCTCGCCGAACTTCGGACCTTCGAGGTCGACAGTCTCGATCTCGAGCTCCTTGCCGGCCTCGAAGCAGATCGCTGCCTTTGTCTTCACGCTTGGCTCCCTCTTTCGGGCGCAAAGCCTAGAGCAGGGCAGGAGCGGGCGCTAGCGTACGTGCCGGACGCGTGTCGGCAGGGCATTCAGCTCTTCCGCACCGCGCGGCGTCACCAGCACGCCGCCGCCGATGTTGACCCGCACCATGCCGAGGCAGGCGTTGGGTTCGAGCTCCAGGCTCATGCCTTCCTTCAGCACCAGCTCGCCGCGGCGGATGCCGGGGCGAGCCGCGCCCTCGATCGCCTCCTCACGCGTGCCGGCAAGCTGCTCGCGATTGACCGGCGTGAAGCCGGTCGAGCCGAAGGTGAGTGTGTGCAGGAGCGGCGTCTTGCTCCAGCAGCCGGCTGTTGCCAGCGGTCTCTCCATCGCCTGGACGACGGTGGCGAAGGTGGCGCCGGGTTTCACGGCGGCAAGGCCAGCCTCGTAAGACGCGCGTGCCACCTCCTCGAGCCGGCGTACGACATCGTCGACCGGATCGAGGGCGACCGACATATTCACCTGGCCTTCGACACCGCCGTAGATCGTGTGCATCTCGGCCTGCACCAGGTCGCCCGCCTCGAGGATGCGCGGCGGCTCGGCGCGCAGGCTCCAGCGCGGCACGCCCCAGCCGATGTTGTCGCGGCCCGATTGCAGACTGAAGAACGGATAGCGCAGGTCGCAGCCCCAACGATGGATCTCGCGCACGGTGTCGGCGTGGACCAGCGCCTCGCTGACGCCCGGTCGCGCGACCTCCATCATTACCTTGCAGGCCTCCTCGCTCACGCGGGCGGCGAAGCGCAGCAAAGCGATCTCCTGCGCGCTCTTGACCAGCATGAAGTCGGTGAAGGCCAGCGTGAAGTCGCCGATCGTGGCATCGCGCAGCGCCTTCGCGAAGCTGGTGTGGAAGCCGAGCGGCAGTAGGCCCTCGGCCTCGCCCGGCGCGGTCGGGCCGAAACCCACCAGGCCGATGCAGCCGCGTGCGAGGCCGCGTTCCTTCAGCACCTCGGCCACCCTGGCGCCGCCTGCGCTCATGCGCACATCGGGTACCCAGACATCGTGGCCGCGGCGCTGGCTCTCGAAGATGCGGCTGATGCGCGAGCCACCGAAGGCCAGCATCACCGGGTCGCTCCTGAGCGGCAGCACGACGACGGCGTCGAGGAAGTCGTCGATCAAATAGGACTCGAGTCGCTCACGGCCCTGGAAGCTGCCGACGACAACTGCGTCGAAACCCTGCGTCTCCATCAGCGCGCGCAGGCCGGCGTAGCGGCGATCACGTTCGGCCAGGGTCAGTTGCGGACCCGGCTCCGGCGCTGTCTCGCCCGGCTTCATTTGTCCAAGGGAGCGTGCAGCGCCTTGAGCTGGACCGCGATCTCGACATGGGGGCGCACGTCGATCACCTCGGCGATCTTGGCGCCGCCGGCACCGCTGCCGCCGATCTGCGCGGGATTGCCGGCGAGACCCCAGGCGCGCGGCACCAGCGAGGCATCGCGCTTCCAGTTCTTCAGCGCGCGGCCCTCGACGAAGGCGTTGAGCTCGCGCTCCCACAGGCGGCGGATAGCGATGACGCCGACGTCGGCGCGGCCCAGCCGCTCGCCGTCGCGGTCGGTGATCAGCCCCTGGCCGACCTGGGCCACGTCGTCCTGCAGGCGCACGAGGTCGACCTTCTTCTTGTCGATATCGCGCATGGAGATCCGACCTTCGAGGACGTCGCGCGCGAGGTCCTGGTGGCGGATGGTAATCTCGCTGCGCCGCGCCTGGCGGCGGGCATGGATGCGGGCGGCGACGTCGCCCTGGGCCGGTACGCGATGGACGCTGAACTGCATGTGGCTCGCGTCGTCGATCGGCACCCACCAGAACATCGATTCCTGCCAGCCCACTTCGGGATCGGTGGGCAGCGCCGTCAGGTAGAAGATGTTCGGCATGCCGAATTGCTGCACGCGCCGCTGGCCGTCGGGCCGCGTGAAGCCGTAGGTCACGCCCCAGGCCGACTCCTCGGCATCGAGCGCACGGCCAAGGCCGATGCCCTTGAAGATCGCCGTGTTGTCGGAATGCACGAAGCCAATGTGGCTCATGTCGAGCGCGTTCTCGAGATTCTGGAAGTAGTTGCAATCGCGGCTGTAGGAATCGATCTCGACCATGCCGTCGAAATATTCGAACTCCGGCTGCAGCGGGAACGCCGGCGGCGCACCGGTGCCCAGAAACGCGAAGACAAGGCCGAGATACTCGCGCAGCGGATACGAGGCGAGCGAGACCTTGTGGCAGAACGAATCCTCTTCGGCCGGCTGCTCGATGCAGGCGCCCGATCCGTCGAATTTCCAGCCGTGATAGAAGCAGCGCAGCGCATCGCCCTCGATCCAGCCCGACGACAGCCGCGTGCCGCGGTGTGGGCAGCGCGCATCGACGAGATGCGGCGTGCCAGTTTCGCCGCGATAGAGGGTGAAGTCCTCGCTCATGATGCGGAGCGTGACGGCGCGGCCGGCGGCGAGGTCGACCGAGTGGTAGATCGGCTGCCAGAACTGGCGGAGATAGCGGCCGGCCGGCGTGCCCGGGCCGGTGCGCAGGCAGTCTTCGCCGCGGACGGACAGACGGACGACAGAGGCGGATTGGGCCATGGGACTCTCCAACGGCTATTTGACGTCGACGCGTCCCAGCTTCTGCAGGGCGTAGTCGAGGAAGCGGCGGTCGATCATGCCTGGAATGTCGGCCTTCTTGGCGACGAAGCCCTGCTTGGCGTACCAGTCCTGCTGGTCGCGCAAGCCCTCCAGCGAAATCTCGGCGTTGGGATCCATGTAGCTCCACTGAATCTTTTCGTACAGCGCCTTGTCCTTGAGGCTGGTGTACTTGGCGCAGATCTCCACGACCTCGGCGCGCTTGGGGCCGCCGTTCATGGCGTCGTAGTAGTCGCGCACGCCCTTCATGAATGCCACGGTGAAGGCCTTGGCCTGGTCGGTGTTCTTGTCTGCCCATTCCTTGCTGTAGAGCATCACCGAGACTTCGAGCGGCGGCTTCATGAAGTCGGCGGCGCGGCGGAACGGGAAGGAGATGCCCTTCTTGCTGAACAGCTCGGCGAACGGTTCGACGACAGTGCCACCGTCGATCGCCTTGGTCTCCATGCCCGGTGCCATGTTGGGCCACGCCATGCTGATCGTCTGGACGTCGTCGATGGTCATGCCTTCGGATTCCATCAATTTGCCCAGCATGTAGTGCAGCACCGAGGCCGGCGTGTTGATGGCGATCATGTGCCCCTTGAGATCGCGAGGAGTCTTGATCTTGTCCTTGAGGTCGTTGCGCAGGACCAGCGTGTCGCTGGAGAAGCCCGGCATGTCGCGGGTTCGCGCCATGACGATGCGCACCGGCCAGTCGCGGGCAAAGGCGTTGTAGAGGGCGGCACTCACGCCGCCGCCCACGACCTGGACCTGGTTGGTCGACAGCGGCGCGGTGGCTTGGGCGGCCGACTGGAAGCGCTCGAGCTTGACCTCGACGCCCTCGGCGGCGAAGTAGCCCTTCTCGATGGCGATGTAGAACGGCGCGTCGGCCAGGATGCCGAGGTCGCCGATCTTGACCGGCTCGGCCGCGACGGCCGCGGTCGCCAGGCCGCAGAACGCGGCCAGCAGCAGAAATTTGCGCATCAGGGCACCCCTAGTCACGCCGCCACGGTATCAGAAGTCGCTCGCATTCGTGGATAAAAAACGTCGAGAGGACGCCCAGCACCGTGATCACGATGATGCCGACGAACATCTGCTCAATCATCAGGGTCTGCCACGACGACCAGATCAGGTAGCCGATGCCCGAGCGCGCCGCCACGAACTCCGCGCCGACCAGCACGACCAGCGAGACGCCGAGGCTGATGCGCAGCCCGGCGAGGATGGTCGGCAGCGCGCCGGGCAGGATCACGCGCAGGAACAGCTTGTGCCAGGGCGTGCCGTAGTTGCGCGCGACGTCGAAGTAGATCTTGTCGAGCTGGACCACGCCCATCGTCGTGTTGATGACGGTCAGGAAGAACACCGACATCGCCACCACGACGACCTTCGAGCCGTCGCCGATGCCGAATACCAGCATCAGCAGCGGCAGGATGGCGATCTTGGGAATGGGGTAGAGGGCGGCGACCAGCGGATCGAGCGCCGCGCGCACCCAGCGGTTCAGCCCCATGACCATGCCGATGGCGACGCCGGGCACGGCGCCGAGCACGAAGCCCAGCACCAGCCGGCGCAGGCTGGCGCCGATGTGCATCGCCAGCTCGCCGGAGAGGGCGAGATCCCATCCGGCCACGGCGATGGCGACCGGCGAGGGCACGTAACGCTGGCTGACCAGGCCGGCGTTGGAAGCGAGCTGCCACAACAACAGCGCGGCGGCCGGCGAGAGGATGGCGAGCGCCCGTTCCTTGTTGGCGTGCGTCATGGCGTGGCCTCCGCCTGCCTGCGCGCGGTGCGCACCTCGTCCTCCAGCATGCGCCAGATCGACAGCTCGAGCGCACCGAAGCGCGGATCGGCCCTGAGCTCGGCCACCGAGCGCGGCCGCGGAAAGCCGTCGATCCTGACGATCTCCTTGATGCGGCCGGGCTGGGCCGACATCACCACGATGCGGTCGCCGAGCGCGATCGCCTCGTCGATGCCGTGGGTGATGTAGAGCACCGTCTTGGCCGAGCCTTCCCAGATGCGCAGCAGCTCGTCCTGCAGCAGGAGCTTGTTCTGCGCGTCGAGAGCGGCGAACGGCTCGTCCATCAGCAGGATCTCCGGATCGGCCACGAAAGCGCGCGCCAGGCTGACCCGCTGGCGCATGCCGCCCGACAGCTGGCGCGGGTAGTGCTTGTGGAAGCGGCTGAGGCCGATCATCTCGAGGAAGGGCATCACCCGCTCGCGGCGCTCGCGTTTGCCAATGCCGCGCATCTCGAGGCTGAAGGCCACGTTGTCGACGACGGTCATCCACGGCAGCAGCCCGTGCTCCTGGAACACCATGGCGTTCTGCGGCCGCGTGCGATCGGGGCCTGGCGCCACGGTGACCGAGCCCGAGGTCGGCGTCTCCAGCCCGGCCACGATGCGCAGCGCCGTCGTCTTGCCGCAGCCGCTGGGGCCTACGATGCAGACAAACTCGCCCTCGTCGACCGACAGGGTGAAGTCCCGCAGCGCGACCGTGCCCGCGCCCTCCTCGCCGAACGACTTGGAGAGGCGGTCGATCCGGATCTTGGGTGACGTGCCGCTCACGCTGCGGCCTTGTACTGCCCGATCAGTCGGCGGCAGAGTTCGGCCGCGGACGGCACGTCGTCGATGTTCCCGACGCCATGGCCCGCCGTATAGATGTCCTTCCAGCGCTTCTTGTTGTCCTGCGCCGCCACGATCTTGCCGGGCAGGGTGGTGCGCAGCACGTCGAGGTCGATGCCGGCCGCCAGCAGGCTGGGCACCAGCCAGTTGGCTGGCGCGCCGTCGATCGAGGCGGTGAGGAAGACGTCGGTGGCGCGCGTATCGAGGATCATCTTCTTATGCGCGTCGGTGGCCATCGCTTCGCGTGTGGCGATGAAGCGCGTGCCGATATAGGCCAAGTCGGCGCCCATCGCCTGGGCGGCCAGTACGTCGCGGCCGGTCGACATGCCGCCGGCCAGTACTACGGCGAAGTCCTCGCCGAGCTGGCGCACCTCGTTCATCAGGGCGAAGGGATTGAGCGTGCCGGTGTGGCCGCCGGCGCCGCCGGCGACCGCGATCACGCCGTCGACACCGGCCTCCAGCGCCTTCTCGGCGTGCCGGCGGTTGGCGATGTCGTGCAGCGCCACGGCGCCCCAGCCGTGGATGCGCCTGATCGCGTCGCCTGGCGCGCCTTTCGAGGTCAGCACCACCGGCACCTTGTACTTCTCGACCAGCTCGAGGTCGCCCTGGTAGCGTGGGTTGGAGGCGTGGACGACCAGGTTCACCGCCCACGGCGCGGGCGTCCTGCCCTCGTCCTCCAGGCGCCGGATGCCGGCCTGCATCTCGTCGAGCCAGCCCTGGAATTCCTCGCGGCTGCGCGTGCCGTGGGCGGGGAAGCTGCCCATGATGCCCTCCGCGCAGCAGGCGAGCGTGAGCGCGGGATTGGAGACCAGGAACATCGGCGCCGCGATGACGGGAATCGCCATGCGGTCGATCAGCCTCTGTACGTCGGCCCGGGCCATGCTCAGATCTCTCCCACGTTGGGCGTCGTCGATGTTACGCCCGAATCGGCCAGCCGCCGCAACGCGGCATCGTCGTAGCCCAGCAGTTCGCGCAGCACTTCCACGGTGTGTTGGCCGAGGTCGGGCGCGGTGCGCTCGATGGCGATGCCTTGCCCGTCGAGCCGGTACGGCAGGCCCTTGACCAGCCCGCCGGTGTCGTCGCGGGCAAGGGTGACGCCCGCCAGCGCCTTGTCGGCCAGCAAATCGACGCCGTCGTTGCAGCGCGCCGCGGCGATACCTTTCGCCAGCAATGCGGCAACCGCGGCGGCGCTGTCGTGGCTGGCGCAGAACGGCTCCAGCGTGGTGTCGGGCGCGGCCAGCGTGACGGCGATCCAGCGCCCGTCCCTGCACTTGTATGTATCCTGCTGCGCCACCCCGTCCTGGCGGTTGCCTTGCCGCGTCCGGGCGCGCGCCGGATCGGCCGATGCCGCAAGGATCTCCTCGCCCAGCGTGAACGAGGCCACCTCGCGCTGGGAGAAGTCGAGGAAGCAGCCGCCGCCGGTGCGGCGCGCCTCCATCACGGCGGTGATCACGATGCCGGTGGCGAACAGCGACACGATCTGGTCGGGATAGTTCACGTCCATGCCGGAGATGCGCGGTTCCTCGCCCTCGTAGCCGGTCAGCGCCGCGATGCCCGAGGTGGCGTCGAGTGTGCTGCCAAAGGAGACGTTCATGCGTTCCGGGCCGGTGTCGCCCTGGCTGGAGATGGCGGCAAAGACGATGCGCGGATTGATCTTCTTCAGGTCGGCGTAGCCCAGGCCCGCGCGGTCGAGCACGCCGCGGCGGAAGTTCTCGACCACGACGTCGCAGTGCGCCGCCAGTTCGCGGATGACGCGGCGGCCGTCCTCGTCCTTGAGGTTGAGCGCCAGCCCGCGCTTGTTGCGGTTGGTGAAGCGGAACTGCGGCGAGCGGTTCCACCAGCCATCGTCGTCGTCGGGCTTGCCGACGACGCGGAACGGATCGAGGTAGGCGCCCGACTCGATCTTGATCACGTCGGCGCCTAAATCGGCCAGCATGGCCGAGGTGTTCGCGCCCGCCGTCAGCAGGCCGAAATCGAGGACGCGCACGCCGGCAAGGGGGCGCGCACTCATGCGCCAAGTTCCGGCGCGGGCAGATTGGGCGCAGGTCGGGGCGCAAACGACCGGCCGTTCCACTGCACGGGCAGTTGCGGCAGCCGGTACGCGCCCAGCCTGGCCAGGAAGCCGCGCGCCACGTACTGGTCGGTGTCGAGCAGTTCGGCGGGCGAGAAGATCGGCCCGAATGGCACGCCCTTGGCCTGCGCGGTCTTCTGGATATCGCTGCGCGTCCGGCCGGCGAACCACGGCGTGATGATCGCATAGATCTCGGCCACGTTCTGGCGGCGGCCGGCACGCGTGTTGAATCTGGAATCCATCAGGCGCGGGTCGGCGATCAGCGCCCGCGTCTGGGGCCATTGCGTCGCCGTATAGACCACCGCCACGTGTCCGTCCTTGCACGGCATGATCTGGAACTCCGAGCCCTTGCCCTCGCGACCCGGCGAAGTACCGGAGGCTTCAGTGCCCGATGCGGCCTTCCAGTTCACCCACTGCATCACTTCTGCCAGAGACACGCGCACCGCCGGTGCCTTGTGTCCCGCATCGCGCGCGGCCAGTGCGGTGGCGAGGCCCGTGAAGGCGGTGAGGCCGGCCGCATACGAGGCCTGATGGCCGCCCAGCCGCAGCGGCTTGCGATCGGGCTCGCCCACCATGTGCAGGAGGCCGCCGAGCGCCAGGATCGCGAACTCGCTGACCGGGCGCGTGGCGGCATTCATCTCGACCGGAAAGGCCGCGATCTCGATCGGCGTCGCCTTGCCCGCGCGCACGAGGCCCGCGATCGATGCCGGTTCCTCGAACAGGGCGACGTCGGCGGTGTCGAGCAGTCTGGCCAGCGCATCGCGGCCCGCTGCGCCGCCGAGATCGAGCACCAGCGAGCGCTTGGACGTGTTGAGGAACTGGAAGAGCGCGCTCTCGCCCTGCGATAGGTAAGGCGGCGCGCGCCGCACCGGGTCGCCGCCGGGCGGCTCGATCTTGAGCACGGTGGCGCCTAAGTCGGCGGCGATCTTGCCGGCAAGGGATGTCGCAAGACGCAGGCAGAGCGGTACGTCACGGTCGTTCACCTCGACGATCGTGAAGCGCTGCAGTGGCAGGTCATCGGGGGCGGTCATGGCAGGTCCATCGCGTATCGTGGCGGAAAGCTTCGGTCAACGCCGAGGCCTATGCTACCGTCGCAGCCCACGGAGGATCACATGGCACAGACCGGCAACCACAAGGGGCTGACGTTCGGGATATTTCTCGCGCCCTTCCATCGCGTGGGCGAGAATCCGACCCTGTCGATGGCGCGCGACATGGAGCTGGTCGAGTGGATCGACGAGCTGGGCTACGACGAGGCCTGGATCGGTGAGCACCATTCCGCCGGCTGGGAAACCATCGCCTCGCCGGAGGTGTTCATCGGCGCCCTGATCGAACGCACGCGCTTCATTCGTCTGGGCTCGGGCGTGACCAGCCTGCCGTACCACCACCCGCTGATGGTCGCGAACCGCTTCGTCCAGCTCGACCATATGTCGCGCGGCCGGACGATGCTGGGCTGCGGCCCGGGCGCGCTGCCGTCCGACGCCTACATGATGGGCATCGAGCCCTCGACCCAGCGCACGCGCATGGAGCAGGCGCTCGAGGCGATCATGCGGCTGCTCGAGTGCAAGGAGCCGGTGACGATGAAGACCGACTGGTTTGAACTGAAAGAGGCGCGGCTGCACCTCGCGCCTTACTCCTATCCGCACTTCCCGATCGCCTGCGCCAGCACGATCACGCCCTCGGGCATGATCGCCGCCGGCAAGCATGGCGTGGGCGTGCTGTCGATCGGCGCCGGCCTGCCGGGCGGCCCCGAGGCGATGGCCAAGCAGTGGGCGATCTACGAAGAGACCGCGGCCAAGCACGGCAAGACCGCCGACCGCGGCAAGTGGCGCATCGTGGTCAACGCGCATGTCGCCGAAGACGACGAGCGCGCGCTGCGCGAGGTCAACGCCGGCGAGCGCCTCGAGACCGTGACCTACTTCGAGGACACGCTCGGCCGTCCGCCGGGCCGCTCCGACGATCCGCTGCGCGAAGGCGTGGCCCAGGGCACGACCCTGGTCGGCTCGCCCGACACGGTGGCCAAAGGCATCGAGCGGCTGCTCGGCTATTCCAAGGGCGGCTTCGGCGGCATCCTGTTCCGCGCCCACGAATGGGCCGACCGCGAGCAGACGAAGCGCTCCTACGAGCTGTTCGCACGCTATGTCATGCCGCGCTTCCAGGGCTCGCTCGACACCATCGTCGGGTCGAACAGCTGGGCGCGGGAGAACCGCAAGGCCGTGTTCGGCCCGACGGTCGCGGCAGTGAAGAAGGCCTTCACCGACACCGGTCGCGAGGTGCCCGAGGAGTTCCGCTCGCGTACCGTGGGCGCGCGCGACGTCGCCGAATAGGATCTCCGGATCCCGCAAAAAAGCGCGCCCGAGGGCGCGCTTTCCTTTGTGTCGGGAGAACCGGACTAGAACGTGTGCTTGTCGCCCGGCTTCATGTCGAGGATCTGGATCGTCGTCGTGCCCATCGCCGCCTTGTATTCCGCCGGTGTGCCCTTGAGGTAGGGATTGGCGGCGTAGTGCATCGGCAGCGCCATCTTGGGCTTGATCCACTCCTTGGTCGCGAAGGCGGCGTCCTTGGGGTCCATCACATAGTGGCCGCCGATCGGGATCAGCAGCAGGTCAGGCTTGTAGTATTCGCCGATGAACTTCATGTCGGTGAACAGGCCGGTGTCGCCCATGTGGTAGATTTTGAAGCCGTTCTCGAGCTGGATGATGAAGCCGTTCGGCTCACCCGCGGGATAGCTCGTGTCCTTGCCGGTCGCGGGATCCTTCAGGATCATCTCCGACGAGTGGTCGGCATGCACCATGGTGATGCGCACGCCGGGGAACGGCTCGATGGTGCCGCCCTTGCTCATGCGCGGCACGAGCTTGGCCGGCATCAGGCCGAGCGTCAGCAGTTCCTGGTTCAGGCCGGCCGGCGCCCACATCGGCACGTCGTTCTTCTTGGCGATCGGCATGGCGTCGCCCAAGTGATCGCCGTGGCCGTGCGTGACCAGCACGAGGTCGACCTTGCCGAGCTTGTCGAGGTCCTTGAGCTCGGGCGGCGTCAGCGGATTTCCCGTGATCCACGGATCGATCATGATAACCTTGCCGCCGGGCGTGGTGAGCTTGAAGGCCGCCTGGCCGAACCACTGCAGTTCGGTCTTGCCCTGCGCGCCGGCACCCGTCGCGAATAGCAGGCACGCCGCGGCGACGGCGCCCAAAAAGCGATAGATCATCTTGTCTCCTCCCAAAATCTTGTCGACTTTAGCATGGTTCTTCAGGGCGAAAGATGTCGCTTTTCCGTGAGCGACATATCGCCCACGATGCAGTGCAACATGGAACAGGAGCCCATCACATGAAGTGGCACGGCCGATGAGCATCAAGGGCAAGGCCTATATCGCCGGCATCTACGAGCATCCGACGCGGCTGGCGACGGACATCTCGCTGGCCCAGATCCACGCCCAATGCGCCAAGGGCGCGCTGGAAGACGCCGGCCTCACCAAGGACGACGTCGACGGCTATTTCTGCGCCGGCGACGCACCCGGCCTCGGCCCGATGTCGATGGTCGAGTACATGGGCCTCAGGCCGCGCCACGTCGATTCGACCGACACCGGCGGCTCGTCCTACGTGCTGCACGTCGGCCACGCCGCCGAGGCGATCGCGGCGGGTAAATGCAAGGTGGCGCTGATCACGCTCGCCGGCCGGCCGCGCGCCGAGGGCATGGCGACCGGCACAGTGCCGCGCTCCCGCGGCGGCACACCGACGCCCGACGAGCCTTTCGAGTTTCCCTATGGTCCGACGGTCGTGAACATGTATGCGATGTGCGCCATGCGCCACATGTACGAGTTCGGCACGACCTCCGAGCAACTCGCCTGGATCAAGGTCGCGGCTTCGCATCACGCGCAATACAATCCGCATGCGTTGCTGAAGGACGTGGTCACGGTCGAGGAAGTCGTCGGCTCGCCGATGATCTCCGATCCGCTGCATCGCCTGGACTGCTGCGTCATCACCGACGGTGGCGGCGCCATCGTCGTCGTGGCGCCCGAGATTGCCGCCAAGCTGAAGCGCCCCAAGGTCAAGCTGCTGGGCGCCGGCGAGTTCGTGAAGACGCAGATGGGCGGCAAGGTCGACCTGACTTATTCCGGTGCGCGCTTCAGCGGCGCGGCCGCCTTCGCCGAAGCCGGCGTCAAGCCCGCCGACATCAAGTACGCCTCGATCTACGACAGCTTCACCATCACCGTGCTGATGCAGCTCGAGGACCTGGGTTTCTGCGAGAAGGGCAAAGGCGGCAAGTTCGTCGCCGACGGCAACCTGATCTCCGGTACCGGCAAGCTGCCGTTCAACACCGACGGCGGTGGCCTGTGCTCCAACCATCCGGGCAATCGCGGCGGCCTCACCAAGGTGCTCGAGGCCGTGCGCCAGTTGCGCGGCGAGGCGCACCCCAAGGTCCAGGTCAAAAATTGCAACCTCGCCGTCGCCCACGGCACCGGCGGCTCGCTCGGCCTGCGCCATGGCAGCGCTACTGTCATTCTGGAGAGGGAGTAGATCATGGCCCAGGAAACCCAGTCGCCCAAGGAACGCAAGCTGCCCGCACCCTCGATCAGCCAGGAGACGCAGGCCTATTGGGACGCCGCCGCCAAGGGCAAGTTGCTGGTGCGCAAGTGCACCGCCTGCGGCCAGGCGCACCACTATCCGCGCACGATCTGTCCGTTCTGCTTCAGCGACAAGACCGACTGGGTCGAGGCCTCGGGCAAGGGCACGATCTATTCCTACAGCGTCATGCGCCGCGCGGCGGTGCCCTACGCCATGGCTTACGTCACCCTGGCCGAGGGCCCGCGCATGGTGACCAACATCGTCGACTGCGACTTCGACAAATTGAAGTGCGAGCAGGCGGTGAAAGTCGTGTTCAAGCCGACCGACGGCGGCCCGCCGCTGCCGATGTTCATGCCGGCCTGAAGGAAGCGCCGTTCCATTAAACAAATGGAAAAATAATGGGAATGGTCCCGAAGCGGTATCGATCTGCCGTGCCGGATTGGAGTCTGAAGTCATCCCACAGTATTGCGAATATAGCGTTATAATTCAAGCTATATTCGCAACAGTCGCAATGACGGTAGATTCTTAAGGCGCGACGGCGTGAATGTAGCGGTCGGGACGTATCAAGGCGGCGCGCAGGCCGTGCCGGGCCAGCCAGTCCGCTCCGACACCGGACAGCATCACGGCATCGGGCTTGAGGTGCGCCAGCAACGCCGGCTCGCCCACGATGGCGAAGCGCTGGCCGATCGCCTCGTCCATCAGGCGCCCGTCGGCCAGACGCGGCTGCGGGAAGATCGTGCCGACCGGCGGCGGCGCATCGGTGCGGTGGCCAGGCCCGAGCTGCGGCTGGGGGAAGTCGAACTGCGTGACGCCCGCCGCGAAGCGTTTGTCGCGCTCGGCCGCGGCGGCGGGATCGGTCTCCTGCAGCACCGCGCCCAGCCTGACCGCGAGGTCGATGAAGCTCCGCACGTGCGGCAGGCGCTCGCTCTCGTAGGTGTCGAGCAGCGTGTCTGGCGCGTCGCCACGCACGACGGACGCGAGCTTCCAGGCAAGGTTGCTGGCGTCGCGCAGGCCCGCGCACATGCCTTGGCCCAGGAACGGCGGCGTCTGATGACAGGCATCGCCCGCCAGCAGCAACCATCCCTTGCGCCAGCCTTCCTGGACGACGGAATGGAACGTGTAGACCGCGGCGCGCTCCAGCACGGCGTCCTGCGGTCCGAGCCAGCGCGCCATCATCGGCCAGAAGACGTCGGGCTCGGCGAGGCGGGCCGTATCGTCGCCCGGCATCAGCATGATCTCCCAGCGCCGGCGCTGGCCGCCGACATGCACGATCGTCATCGGCCGCTTGGGGTCGCAGAGCTGGATCGTGTAATCGGGCAGCGCGCGCACCCGGGGCGAGTCGGGGTCGCACAGGAGATCGACCACAAGCCACGGCTGGTGCAGGCCGAGGTCGCGCTGCCGGCCGCCGATGGCGCGGCGCACCAGCGAGCGCGCGCCGTCGCAGCCCACGACGAATTGCGCATCGAGTTCTTCGACGTCGGCGATCTCGCGGCCGAGATGGATCTCGACATTGGGGAAGCGCATCGCTCCGGCGCGCAAGATTTCCTCGAGTTGCGGCTGGTGGAAATACCAGTTGGCCGCCCAGCCGTGCGGGCCGGGCCCGTCGATGCCGCGCCGGACCATCAGCGTCTGGCCCCCGGCGTTGACGAAGTGCATGCCCTGCGAGGACGGGCGCGCGACCTGGGCGATGCGCCCGGTCAGCCCGACCGACTGGAAGATGCGCATCACCTCGCCGTCGAAATGCACGGCGCGCGGCAGGGAATGAATCGCCGTATCGCGCTCGAACACGCCGACCCGAAGGCCGGCCTGTCCCAGGAGATTGGCCAGCAACGCGCCAACCGGGCCGTAGCCCAGGATGGCGACGTCGTAGGCCGCTGAGGTCAGGCCGACCTCAGCACATCCCACACGCGCTCGGGTGTCGCCGGCATGTCGATGTGCTTGCCGCCCAGCGCGTCGACGATGGCGTTCATCACCGAGGGCAGCGAGCCCGCGCAGCCGGCTTCGCCGCAGCCCTTGGCGCCCAGCACGTTGGTGGTGGCCGGCACCGAGTGGAAGCCGATGTCGAACGACGGCAGGTCGCCGGCGCGCGGCAGGGCGTAGTCGGTGAAGCTGCCGGTGATGAACTGACCGTCCTGGTCGTAGACCGTGCGCTCGAACAGCGCCTGGCCGATGCCCTGGACGACGCCGCCGTGGCTCTGGCCCGCGACCAGCAGCGGATTGATGACCGTGCCGAAGTCGTTGACCATCGTGTACTTCACGACGTCGACCGTGCCGGTCTCGGGATCGATCTCGACCTCCGCGACATGCGCGCCGTTGGGATAGGCCGAAGGCGCGGCCTCGTGGACGTGCGTGACGTCGAGCGTTGTGGGCACGCCCTCGGGCAGCTTCATGCCTCCCCGCAGCTTCTCGGCCAGCTCCATGATGCCGATGCCGCGGTCTGTGCCGACGATGGTGAAGCGGCCGCGCTGGAACTCGATGTCGGTGGCCGAGGCCTCGAGCGCCACGCCGGCGATCTGCTTGCCCTTGTCGATCACCTTGTCGGAGGCTTCGACGATCGCCGCCCCCGACGCCATGATCGACTTGGAGCCGCCGGTGCCACCGCCGGCGATCAGCAGGTCGCTGTCGCCCTGGATCATCTTGATCCTGTTGAACGGGATGCCGAGCCTGGTCGTCAGCACCTGGGCGAAGGCCGACCAGTGGCCCTGGCCGTAGTCGAGCGTGCCGGTGATGATGGTGACGTCGCCGTTGGCCTCGAACCTGAGACCACCCTGTTCCTTCAACGGCGGCGCGGTGACTTCGAGATAGTCGCCGATGCCCAGCCCGCGCAGCCTGCCGCGGGCCTTGCTCTCGGCCTTGCGGGCGCCGAAGCCCGCGACGTCGGCCATCTTCAGCGCCTTGTCGAGCAGCAGGCTGAATTCGCCGCTGTCGTAGGTCGTGCCCGACGCGGTCTTGTAGGGCATCTCCTCGGGGCGAATGTGGTTGCGGCGGCGCAGCTCGACCTGGTCGAGGCCCATCTCGCGCGCCGCGGTGTCGATCATCCGCTCCATGAAGTAGTTGGCCTCGGGGCGTCCGGCGCCGCGATAGGCGCCGACCGGCGAGGTGTTGGTGAACATCACCTTGCTCGAGACCTCGATCAGCGGCGTGCGATAGACGGCCGCGAGGTTGCGCGTGACGCCCATCGAGCCCATCAGCGGGCCGACGTTGGCGAGATAGGCGCCGACATTGGCGAAGCCGGTGAGGCGCACAGCCAGGATGTTGCCGTCCTTGTCCAACGCCAGCTCGCCGTTGAAGTCGTGGTCGCGGCCGTGCTGGTCGCTGAGGAAGCTGCCCGAGCGGTCGTCGGTCCACTTCACCGGCCGGCCAAGCAGCTTTGAGGCATGAAAGAGACCGGCATATTCGGGATAGGGCGAGCCCTTCATGCCGAACGAGCCGCCGACATTGCCGGTCAGCACGCGCATTTGCGCCGGCTTGATCTTCAGCAGGTCGGCCATCTGGTGCTTGAGCCCAAACACGCCCTGATTGCCGGCGTAGAACGTGTAGTGGTCCTTCGCGGCATCGTACTGGGCGATGGCGCAGCGCGGCTCCATGGCGCAAACGACGATGCGGTTGCTGATCAGCGGCAGGCGGGTGACGTGGGCGGCCTTGGCGAAGGCCGCCTCGACTGCGGCGCTGTCGCCGGCATGGAAGTCGACGCAGACATTGCCGGGGGCGTCGTCGAACACGACGGGAGCACCGGGCTGGGCGGCGGCGCGCGAATCGGTCACGGCCGGGAGCTGCTCGATGTCGAGCTCGACGGTCTCGGCCGCATCCTTGGCCTGGGCCGTCGTCTCGGCGACGACGAAGGCTACGGGATCGCCGACGAAGCGCACCTTGTCGGTCGCCAGCGACGGACGCAGCGGCGTCTTCATCGGCGTGCCGTCGCGGTTGGGGACGGGGATCAGCGTCTTGAGCGGACCGTAGCCTGCCGCCGCGAGGTCGGCGCCGGTCCACACGCCGAGCACGCCCGGCATCGCCTTGGCCGCCGTCGTGTCGATGCCCTTTATGATGCCGTGCGCCACCTGGCTGCGCACCATCACGGCATAGGCCTGGTTGGGGAAGCTGATGTCGTCGGTGTAGCGGCCCTGGCCCCTGAGCAGGGTCGGGTCTTCCTGGCGCGGCACGGGCTGGCCGACGCCGAATTTCATCAAATCGAGATTGTCCGCATCAAGAGGCGCGTTCATGGGCCGTCCATCGAAAAGGTGGGGAATTTCCCGGCGATCATAGCGCAGGAAGCCATGTCCTGTGCTAGTGATTCCGCATGTCCAATCTCGATCCTGTCACATTGACCGTCATCCAGAACGGCCTCATCCAGGTCTGCAACGAAATGGATCTGGCGTTCGTGCGCTCGGCCTTTTCGCCGGTGATTTCCGAGGGCATGGACCGCTCCGACGGGATTTACGACGCCTTGGACGGTTCCCTGATCGCGCAGGGCGAACTGGGACTGCCGGTGTTCGTCGGCACCATGCAATTTTCGACCCAGGCGGTGATCGATCGGGTGAAAAGCCACTATGCAGGAAAGGTCGATCCGGGCGACGTCTTCATCGTCAACGATCCCTATCTCGGCGGCACGCATCTGATGGACGTGCGCTTTGTAAAACCCTTCTTCCACAAGGGCGAACTCTTCGCCTGGCTGGCCAACACCGGCCACTGGCCCGACGTCGGCGGCATGGTGCCGGGCGGCTTCTCGGCCAGCGCCACCGAGGTCGAGCAGGAAGGCTTGCGCCTGCCGCCGGTGAAGTTCTGGAAGAAGGGCGAGATGGACCAGGAGATCCTGTCGATCATCCTCTCCAACATCCGCATCGCCGACCAGCGCATCGGCGACATCAAGGCGCAGGAGGCAGCCCTCACGACCGGCGAGGTGCGGCTGACCGCGCTGATCGATCGCTACGGCGCCGAGGTGGTGAAGCAGGCGATCGCCGAGATGCGCCATCGCGCCGAGCGCCAGATGCGCGCCAAAATTTCCGAGATTCCCGACGGCGTCTACGAGAGCACCTCGCAGGTCGACAGCGACGGCGTCGTCGACGAGCCGCTCACCATCAAGATGAAGATCACCAAGAAAGGCGACGAGCTGCTCTTCGACATGACGGGTTCGAGCCCGCCGTGCCGCGGGCCGATGAACAGCGTCATCGCCACCACGCGCTCGGCGGTCTATCTCGCCATCAAGCACATCTTTCCCGAGGTGCCGATCAACGCCGGCACCTTCGAGCCGCTGAAGATCGTCGATCCCGAGGGCACGTTCCTCTACGCGCGCTATCCGCGGCCGGTGTCGGGCTGCGCGGCCGAGGTCAGCCAGCGCATCGCCGAAGCGGTGTTCGCGGCCCTCACGCACGCCATCCCCGACTTGCTGTTCGCCGCCCCCGCCGGCACCTCGGGCAATCTCGGGGTCGGCGGCTACGATCCCGAGCGCAACCGCAGCTACATCATGTATCTCTTCACCGGCGGCGGGTACGGCGGCTTCCAGGGCGGCGACGGTCTCAGCAACGGCTGCTCGACGATCGGCATTTCCAAGATGCCCCCGGTCGAAGTGCTCGAGCAGTTCTATCCCATCCTGTTCGAGGAGTTCTCGCTGCGCGAGGGCTCGGGCGGCGCCGGCGAATATCGCGGCGGCTTCGGCATCAACTACGCCATCAAGCTGCGCCGCGGCGAGGCGCGGGTGTCGATGGTGATGGACCACGGCCGCACCGGCCCGCAGGGCGCGCGGGGCGGCGCGGCGGGCGGCGTCAACACCGTAGCCGTCGACCGGAAGGGCAAGACCTACCGTCCGGCGCATCTCAGCAAGGACCAGGATATCGAGATCGGCCCCGGCGACGTCGTGCGCGTGTCGACGCCGGGCGGCGGCGGCTTCGGCGATCCCGCGAAGCGCCGGCCCGAGGCGATCGCCCGCGACGTGGCGCGCGGCTACTACACCGCCGAGCAGGCGAGCGCCCGGTTCGGCGCCGCCGGCCGCGCCGGCAAATGAGCCCGTCGCGTCGGCAAATGAGCCTTTCGCGTCGAGGCCTTCTCGCCGCGCCGCTGCTGATGCTGGCCGGCAGCGCGTGGGCGCAGAAGAAACTGGTCGTGCCGCTCAGCTGGTACGGTGTGCGGCTCGAGGACAATGCCTTCACCGTCGAGATGCCGGGCGTGCCCGACCATCGGATCGTGAACGACGTCTCCGCGCGCGGCACGGCCTTCCAGTTCCACTCCTACAGTCTCGAGACCGGCGGCTATTCCTACGTGGCGCAGACCGCGCTCTATCCCGCCGACGTCGACGTCACCCAGCCGCGCACCATCCTGCAGGCGGCGCTGAACGGCCGCGTGCAGCAGCTCGCCGGTCGCAAATGGACGAAGGTCGACTGGCGCGAGATTTCGGGCGCGGCGGCCGTCGAGTCGGTGGGCGCGCTCACCGGCGGCAACGGGCTGCGCCAGCTCGTGCTGCTGAAAGACCGCCGCTTCATGTCGCTCGCCTTCCTCGGCAACGCCGCCGGCCTCGCCAGCGTCGAGGCCCAACGCTTCTTCACCTCGCTGAAACTGGTCCGATGAGCAAACCCCGCATTCATATCCTGGCGTTGGGCGGCACCATCGCCACCCGGCCCGATGCCTCCGGCGCCATGCAGATGGGGCTGGGCGCCGACGACCTCGTCGCCGCCGTTCCCGGCCTCGCTGCGATGGCCACGATCGAGGCCGAGACCGTGAGCCGCGTCGGCAGCCACTCGCTGTCGTTCGACACGATCGCGGCACTCGCGGCCAGGATTCGCACGCTGGAAGCCGACGGCGTGGTCGTGACGCAGGGCACCGACACGCTGGAGGAGACCAGCTTCCTGCTCGACCTGCTGCTCGACATGCAGATCCCGGTGATCGTGACGGCGGCGATGCGCAATCCCTCGCTCACCTCGCCCGACGGGCCGGGCAATCTGCTGGCCGCCGTGCGCGTGGCCTGCGATCCATGGGTGTGCGCGCACGCCCGCGCGCTGGGCGTCGTGGCCGTGATGCTCGATGAGGTCTATGCCGCATCGGACGTGCTCAAGGTCCATCCCACGCGCCTCAACGCCTTTGCCTCCCCGCAGGCCGGACCTCTCGCGGCGCTGGTCGAGGACCGCGTCGTGCCGATCGGCCTGCCGGTGCGCGACGCCATTGTCGCAGCGCGCCGGCATTTCGGCGCTGTGGGCGACGGCAAGGCCGCCCCCGTGGCGCTCTTGTGGATGGCGCTCGACGAATCCGGCCGGCTGATCGACGCGGTGACGGACGACGCCGATCATCTCGGCTATCGCGGTGCGGTGATTGCGGCGATGGGCGGCGGCCATACACCCGAGCGTGCAACCGACAGCGTGCTGCGGCTTGCGGAGGCGCTGCCGACCGTCGTGGCGCCGCGCGCCGGCGGCGGCGCGATGCTGCGCCAGACCTACGGCGGGCCGAGTTCGGAAATTGCGCTCCGCAAGGGCGGGCTGATCTGGGGCGGACGGCTGCACCCGCTGAAGGCGCGCGTACTGCTCGAGACCTGCCTGCGCGCCGGACTGTCGCGTCCGGTGATGACTGAAATCTTCGACGCTTTCGGGTAAGATGGCGCCCGGAGGCTGAACGCTTTGCGATCGAGCACGCGGCAATATCTTTGGGTGCTCGCCGTGTGGGCGGCCGGCATTGGCGCCACCACGGCGCTCGGCCTGCTGGCACGGCTGCCGCACCACCCGCCACTCTGGATCTTCAGGTAGTGCGCCCTAAGGCTTACGTAGTGCGCCGGGTCGGCCGGCAGTTGTAGGCGAGCGGGCGCTGGGTGCCGGTGGCCTCGCGGAGCGAGGCGAGATCGTCGCGGCCGGTCCACTGTGCGGCATCGGCGATGTAGCGGAAGCCGTCGTCCTGCGGCTGGTACTCCATCCGCCACGTCTTCTTGTCGAGCGTCACCGAGGCGCGGTTCTTGGCGTAGACCACCGTCACTTCCTTGTGACCCTCGCAGATGTAGGCAATGCCCGCCGGCGTTGCCTCGTCGGGCGCCGGTCGCGGGATCGACGTCCAGGCGGCCGTCGTGCCGTGGCCTTGCGGCACGCAGGCGGCGATCGGCCCGACGACGAGCGCAATTACGGCAATCGACAATGGACGCATCCTGCGGTTTCCTCCCGGCTGCTTCTGATACGCAAGCTTAACCGGCCCGGACGAGGGGGCAATTGGACAAATGCCACACTTCAAATTGCGCGACGGCGCCGATCTTCACTACGAGCGCCAGGGTAACGGCCCGCCGCTGTTCCTGGTTCCGGGCCTGGGTGGCGACGGCCGCTGGTGGACCGGCAACGTGCCCGAGCTGGCGCAGAAATTCACCGTCGTCGTGCACGATCATCGCGGCACCGGCCGCAGCACGCTGTCGAACATCAGGTACTCGGTCGAGCAGATGGCCGACGACGCGCTGCAGCTCATCGAGGGGCTGGGCTTCGACAAGGTCCACTGGTGCGGCCACTCGACCGGCGGCGCGATGGGTCAGGTGCTGGCGATCGACCATCCCCGGCGCATCGACCGGCTGGTGCTGAGCGCCACCTGGGCCAGGACCGACGCCTTCTTTCGCCGCCTGTTCGAGGTGCGCGCGCTCATGCTCGAAAAGCTGGGGCCGGCGGCCTACCAGAAGGCGAGCGCGCTGGCGCTCAATTCGCCGTGGTGGATCCGCGACCACGATGCCGATCTCACGGCGGCCGAAGCCAGGGCCGGCGAGACCATGCCGGAGCCCTCGATCGTGTTGTCGCGGATCGCGGCCATCATCGACCACGACCGGCGCGACCAGCTCCAGAAGATCGAGGCGCGCACGTTGGCGATCTGCGCGCGCGACGACATGGTGACGCCGCTCTATTTCACCGAGGAGCTGGCGCGCCTGATCCCCGACGCCCGGGCCTATGTCCTGCCGGACGGCGGCCACTTCTTTCCGAACGTGCATGCCGCCGAGTTTCGGCGTGTAATGACTGCCTTCCTGTTGGAGTCCTGACCATGAACATCGAGCCCAAGATCGCCGCTTCAGTCGCCGAGCTCACCGCCATCCGGCGCGACATCCACGCCCATCCCGAACTCGGCTTCGAGGAGGCGCGGACGTCCGAGATCGTGGCGCGGAAGCTCAAGGAGTGGGGCTGCGAGGTCACCACCGGCATCGGCAAGACCGGCGTCGTCGGCACCATCCGGGTCGGCAACAATCCCAAGGCCATTGGGCTCCGCGCCGACATGGACGCGCTGCCGATGGACGAGCACAATACTTTCGACCATCGCAGCCAGCACAAGGGCCGCATGCACGCCTGTGGCCACGACGGCCACACCACGATGTTGCTGGGCGCCGCCAAGTACCTGTCGGCCACGCGCAACTTCGAGGGCACGGTGCACCTCATCTTCCAGCCGGCCGAGGAAGGCCGCGGCGGCGCCGAGGCGATGGTGAAAGATGGCCTGTTCCAGAAGTTCCCGTGCGAGCAGATCTTCGGCATGCACAACAGGCCCAAGCTCGACGTCGGCAAGTTCGCCATCCGCTCGGGCCCGCAGATGGCCGGCGGCGGCCTGTTCGACATCCATATCACCGGCAAGGGTGCGCACGGTGCGCGACCGGAGTCCGGCGTCGATCCGGTGATCATCGCCACGCAGATCATCTCGGCCCTGCAGACCGTGGTGTCGCGCAGCGTTGCCGCCCTCGACTCGGCGGTGATCTCGGTGACGCAGATGCACGCCGGCGACGCCTACAACGTCATCCCGAACGAAGCCGTCCTGCGCGGCACCATCCGCGCCTTCAAGAAGGAGACGATGGCGCTGATCAAGGAGCGCATCGAGACGATTTCCTCGGGCATCGCCACGACCCTGGGCGGCAGCGCCAAGGCCGACGTGCGCATCGCCTTCCCGCCGCTGGTGAACGACAAGGACGCGGTCAAGTTCATCGCCGACGTCGCCGCCACGATCGTCGGCCCCGAGAACATGAACCGCGAGGGCCCCTACGTCATGGCGTCGGAGGATTTCTCCTACATGCTCGAGCAGGTGCCGGGCGCCTTCATCAACATCGGCAACGGTGGCGGCGAGGGCGGCTGCGAGGTCCACAACCCGAGCTACGACTTCAACGACGAGATCATCACCCTGGGCGCCACCCTGTGGTCGCGGGTCGTCGAGACGAAGTTGGCCAAAGACGCGCGATAGGGGATGCCCGCCAGCGTCGTCGTCTGGACCGACTATGTGAGTCCCTACGCCTTCGTGGCGAAGGCGTGGGCTTACGATCTCGAACGCGATTACGATCTGGCGCTCGAGTGGCGACCCTACACGCTCGACATCGCCGCGTTCCAGGGCTCGGTGGCCGAGCGCGATCCGCACCACTGGCGGCGCGTGCGCTACGCCTACATGGACGCGCGCCGCTTCGCCAACAAGCAGGGCCTCACCCTGATGGGCCCGAAGAAGATCTTTTATGCGCGGCCGGTGAATGCCGGGATGCTGTATGCGCAACGGCACGGCGTGTTCCGCCGCTACAACGATCTCGCCTTCGAGCGCTTCTGGCGCCGCGAGCTCGATGCCGAGAGCGTCGAAGCGGTCGAGGCGCTGCTGATCGAAGCCGGTGCGCCGGCGGGTTTCGCGGCCTTCCTGGCGGGCAAGGGCGGCACCCAGCACGACCGCCTGCGCGCGGAGGCCGAGGCCTCGGGTGTGTTCGGTGTGCCGAGCTTCGTGTTCGACGGCGAGCTGTTCTGGGGCGGCGACCGGATCGGCCTCCTGCGCGAGCGGCTCGACGAGAAGGGCGTGACGAAGCGCTAGGCTGGCCGTCTAGGCTTCCGGTGGCTGGTCGATCGTGCGCTCGACGCGCTCGTGCAGCGTCTTCACGTCGCCGCGCTGCTTCTGGGCGCGCTCCTTGAGCAGACGCTTGGCGCGGCGAAAGGCGTCGTGCACGGCGGCCTGCGCATCGGCGAAGCCGTTGTCGCCCTGCGGCGCATGATCGACATTGATGTCGATCCCACCGGGCATGGCGATATGGATGCCGACGCTGAATTGATGGCCGCGATGATGACGGTCGGGGACATGCACGGCGACCTGGCAGGCGGTCATCCGTCCGTAGAGCTTTTCGAGGGACTCGACGTTCTCGCCGATCGACTGGCTGAGGGCGTCACTGGCGTCGCCGCCCTGGAAGCTGATCTTCAGGGGTGTCTCCATCGCGCCGCCCTCCCATGTCATTCACTGTCCCATTGAACGTGGGGCGTGACGGAGGGGTTGCAAGGCTTATTCGGCGGCGACGATCTGCGGGTCGACGGGCTGCGGATCTGCGGGCTGCGGATCGGCGGGGCGGGCGGTCCGGTGACTCACCATGCGCTGATGCAGGCCGCGGATGGTGTCGCTGCCGCGGGTCAGGCACATCCACGGAAACAGCCCGTGCACGAAGCAGGCGAGGCTGCCCAGCAGCATGCGGCCGCCGAAGCCGAAGGCCATGCCCATGTGCTGGAAATAGGTCTCCTCGACGGAGGCGGGGTGGTCGGTGAAGCGACGGAACATCGGGAGAGTCTACCGAGAGGGCGGGGAAACGGGTTGCGAGTTTTGCGCAATCCGAGGCAATATTGAGTAATAAATTCCCGGATACGGCCAATGACCGCAAAAATATCGCTCGATTCCTTCGACCGGAAGATACTGGATTTCTTGCAGGCCGACGCCGACGCGCCCCTTGCCGAGGTCGCGCGCAAGGTCGGCCTGTCGACCACGCCGTGCTGGCGCCGCATCAACCGCCTGCAGCAGGCGGGCGTGATCCGCGCCCGCGTGGCGCTGCTCGACCGCAAGTCGGTGAACGCCGGGGTTACGGTGTTCGTGGCGGTCCGCACCGCCCAGCACAATGCCCAGTGGCTCGGCCGCTTCGCCAAGGCGGTGGCCTCGTTTCCCGAGGTGATGGACTGCTACCGCATGAGTGGCGAGATCGACTACCTGATCCGCCTCGCGCTGCCCGACATCGAGGCCTACGACGCCTTCTACAAGCGCCTGATCGCCAAGGTCGAGCTGTCCGATGTGACCTCGATGTTCGCCATGGAGGAAATCAAGTCCACCACGCGGCTCCCGCTCAACTACCTCCCCTAGCGTCGGCGGTTTTCGGGCTCTAGGATCGCGCCAAATCACCGCCAAATAGAGCAGCAGGGGAAACGATGACCACGGGCCAGAATACAGGCAAGAATCGCAAGAAAGTGCTGATCGTCGGCCGCATGCCACCGGCCGGCATCGAGGCGCTCAAGAAGCGCGACGATGTCGACTTCGAGATCGTGACCGACGACTCGCCGCCCTCGCTGTATCCCAAGCTCAAGGACGCCAACGCCGTGACTCTGGGTGGCACGCCATTCCGCAAGCCCGAGCTCGACGCGGCGCCCGGCATGATGGTGGTCGCGCGTCTCGGTGTCGGCTTCGACGCGGTCGACGTGGCGGCGCTAAACCAGCGCGGCATTCCGCTGATGACCACGGGCATCGCCAATTCGGTCTCGGTGGCGGAGCATGCGATGTACATGTTGCTCGCCTCGGCGCGGCTGGTGAAGAAGTACGATCGCTTCGTGCGCGAGGGCAACTGGGGCCATCGCCTGACCGACATGCCGGCCGATCTGTCCGGCAAGACCATCCTGGTGGTCGGCATGGGCCGCATCGGCTCGCGCACCGTCAAGCGCTGCGTGGCTTTCGAGATGGACACCTACGTACTCGATCCCTACGTGCCCGAGGGCGAGATCAAGAAGGCCGGCGCCACCAAGGTGACCGACCTCAAGGCGATCCTGCCCAAGGTCGACTTCGTCTCGGTGCACTGCCCGAAAATGCCGGAGACGATCGACATGTTCAACACGGAGACGCTGGGCCTCATGAAGCCCGACGCGTTCCTGGTGAACACCGCACGCGGCGGCATCGTGAACGAGGAGGCGCTCTACACCGCGCTCTCCACCGGCAAGCTGCGCGGCGCCGGCCTCGACGTGCTCGACAAGGAACCGCCCGATCCCAAGAACAAGCTGTTTGGCCTCGAGAACGTGATCTTCAGCCCGCACATGGCCGGCGTCACCAAGGAGGCGAACGACCGCATGGCTGTCACCGCCATCGAGAACATCCTGTCGGTGTTCGACGGCCACCCCAACGCCGCGCACTGCGTGAACAAGGAAGTGCTGGGCTAGCTACTGGCCGGGCAGCAGGTCCTCGATCTCGGCATCGGTCGGAAAGCGACCGGTCTTGCTGCGGGTGTAGCGGAGCGCGCCGTCGACGGTGACGTCGAACTGGCCGGATTTGCCGGGGCGCAGCTCGATGTCGGCGGCGCCCTTGTTTTCGAGGCTATCCCTCACCCGGAGGGCCTGCGGCTTGTAACCTCAAGCGCCGCAATATTCGATCAGCACTTTCATGACGCCAAGGTGGGAGCTTAAGCTCTCGCCATCAAGGGGGATTTTCAGCGATGAAGTATGGACCTCTCGGCCGCTCGGGCCTGATCGTCAGCCGCATCTGTCTCGGCGGCAATTCGTGGGGCGCCAAGGGCCGCCGTGGCTGGGGCAAGTTCGACGAGACCGAGGCGCCGGCCTACTTCAAGCGCGCGCTCGACGTCGGCATCACCTTCTTCGACACCGCCGACAACTACAACGCGGGGCGCTCCGAGGAGATCATGGGCGCCACCTTGATGAAGATGGCCAAGCGCGAGGACCTCGTGATCTCGACCAAGGTCGGCATCCGCCAGAGTCCCGGCCAGAACGACGTCGGCACCGGCCGCAAGCACCTGCTAGCCTCGATCGACGAGCAGCTCAAGCGCCTGCAGACCGACTATATCGACGTCTACCAACTCCACCGTCTCGATCCGCACACGCCGATGGAAGAGACCATGTACACGCTCGACCAGATCGTTAAGTCCGGAAAAGTGCGCTACATCGGCGGCTCGTCCATGCCGGCCTATAAATTTGCGCAGATGATCATGATCGCCGATCACCGCGGCTATGCGCGGCCGATTGCCATGCAGAACCTCTACAACCTGATCGCCCGCGAGGAAGAGCGCGAGATGAACCGCCTCTGCCACGAGCAGGGCGTTGGCCTGATCCCGTACTCGCCGCTGGCCCGCGGCTTCCTGGCCGCCAACCGCAGCAAGGACGGCGGCGGCGCCACCGAGCGCTCCAAGAACGACGTGGGCGTGGCCGCCGGCACCTATCGCGACTCCGACTGGGAGATCGCCGAGCGGCTGAAGAAGGTCGCCGCCGGCAAGAACTGCTCGCCGGTACAGGCGGCGTTGGCGTGGATGCTGAGCAAGCCGTACATGGCCGCGCCCATCATCGGCGCCACCAGCCTCGACCAGCTCACCTCGGCTGCCGAGGCGACGGAGGTCACCTTGACGAATGACGAGGCCAAGATGCTCGAGGAGCCCTACGAGTTCCGTGTGCCGCCGGCGAATTAGGCTCTTACGTGAGCCGGCGCTTTGCGTTTGCGCGCGCGTCTTGTCCATTGTCGTAGGCAAGGCCAAAGGCGACGATGCCCTGTTGGTTCATGTGGATGTGAAACGGTGCTAGGGTCCGGGATCTCACGCAAGGACAAACCTATGGGCATCAAAGGGACAGGCGTCGCGGCCGCGCTGGTGGCGATATTCTTTACCAATACCGCATCGGCCCAAACGCTGACGGTTGGTTCGAAGGACTTTGTCGAACAGTTTGTCGTTGCCGAACTGTACGCGGCCTCGCTCGAGGAGGCGGGCTTCAAGGTTTCGCGAAAGATAAACCTGGGCTCCACGCCCGTCGTGCATGAGGCGCTGCGCACGGGCGCCATCGATCTTTATCCGGAGTACACTGGCACAGGCCTCGTCGCGATCATGAAGGCGCCGGGCTCTGGGGAGACCGATCCGCAAAAGGTCTACGCCACGGTCAAGGCGTACTACGAGCGGGAATTCAAACTCACCTGGCTGAAACCCTCGAATGTAAACAACGGCAGGGCGATAGTTGTCCGGCCCGAGATTGCCCAATCGACGGGCCTGAGGACGTTGAGCGATCTCGCCAAGGTCGCGTCGGGGATGGCGATCGGCGCGGGTCCCGAATTCGCCGACCGCCGCGACGGCCTCATCGGCCTCAAGGAAACCTACGACATCAAATTCGGTGAATACCGCCGGTTTCCTGCCATGCGCCTGCGCTACAAGGCGCTGCTCAACAAGGAGATCGACGTTGTTGCCGGATTCACCACCGATTGGCAGATCGCCGCCGACAAGCTCGCAATCCTGAAGGACGACAAGAGTCTCTTCCCGCCGTATTCGCTGGCACCGGTAATGCGCATGGACGCGGCGGCCAAGAATCCCGGGGCGGTCGAAGCCCTCGACCGCGTCGACGCTCTTCTCGACAATTCGACGATCATGGAGCTCAACCGCCAGGTCGCGGTCGACAACAAGGAGCCCCGGCAGGTTGCGGTCGAGTTCTTGAGGGCCAAGGGCATCCTCCACTGACCTGAGAGCCTGTGGGGCTGTCGCCGAGTGAGCGTGGATCGATTCCGTCTCGCCAAAGGTTAAGACGTGTTGGCGTCTACGGGAGGCTCGTCCGTCGGCGCCGCAGGGCCGCCGCGAAGTACCACGCCAGCAGCGGCAGGAACGCCGCGGCGAACCAGAAGATCGGCACCGCGCCATAGCGGTCGACAACGGGGGCCGCGACCGGCACGCCGATCGCCTGGCCGACGAACAGGCAGAGCGCGAACAGCGCCAGCGCCGAGCCGCGCGCCTCGGGCGCCATCTGCGTGCCGTGGGTCTGCAGGGTGTTGTGCAGCATGTAGAAGGTGATGCCGCTCAGCACGATGGCGGCGAAGGCTGTGATCGCGTTGGGCGCCATGGCCAGCAGTGCGAACGACAGGCCAAGGCCCGTGCCACCCCACAGCACCAGGCCGCGCTCGCCCAGCAGGCGCACGAGATGGTGCGCCACCGTCACGTAGAGGAAGCCGCCGCCGCCGAACGCGGCAACCGCGAGGCCGACGGCGGCGAAGCCCAGGCCAAAGCGCAGGTGCAGGTCGGTGCCCACGAAGGTGAAGCAGCCCCAGAACACGCCGCCTTCCAGCGCCACGACGACGATCACGGTGCGCGCCCACGGCCGGCGCAACACGCCCAGCATCTGACTCACCATCGAGCCCGGCGCGCGCGCGCCCGGCCGCGCGACGTCGGGCCGGGCGAGCATCACGCCCGCCAGCGCCGCGCCCGCCACCACGTAGATCGCGCACAGCACCCAGAACACCGAGCGCCAGCCCAGCCAGTCGCCGAGCGCGCCGCCCATCGCCGCGCCGGTCATCAGGCCGAGCGTCTGGCCGGTCAGGAAGCGCGCGAGGGTGGCCTGGCGCCTGTCGTAGCTCACGTTGTCGCCCAGCCACGCGATGGCCAGCGGAATGATGGCCGAGCCGGTGACGCCGGTCAGGAAGCGCGCGCCCGCCAGCATGCCGAGCGAGACCGACAGCGCGCTCATCAGGCAGCACAGGGCCGCGGCCACGCAGGCGATGGCGATCACCGGCATCTTGCCGTGGCGGTCGCCGAACGGCCCGTGCACCAGCACGAACACGCCGTTGGCCAACAGGAACACGGTCGAGGCGATCGAGGCGGTGCCGACGGTGACGTGAAATTCGGTGGCGAGCTGGACCAGCAGCGGGTCGAGCACGCGCATGTTGGCAGCGGAGGCGAAGGCGGCCACCGACAACAGGACGATGGCGAAGGCGGGAGCGGACCGCGCGGCGGCGGCGGGAGAAGACATCGGGCCGAGGACTTAGCCCACTCGGCCCCGGCACGCCACTAGGGAGCGTGCCGCGCGACCAGCTTCGCCAGCATATCGGCCTTGCGCTGGCCCGAGCGCGGCGGCTTGCGCAGGCGTGCCAGCGTGCCGTCCTCGAAGGCGTCGACGATGGCGTCGTGGACGTAGCTCTTGCGGGCGATGGCGGGCGTGTTGGCGAGCTCTTCGGCCACCGTCGTCATGGCGGTCTTGAGCTGCGAGCGGCGCGCGCGTTCGCTGGTGGCGGGCGCCAGGCTGGCCAGTGCCCCGAGCGCCTCCGACGAGGCGACCAGCATGCGGAAGTCCTTGAGCGAGATGCGCCGGCCGGCGACGCCGCGCAGGAAGGCGTTGACGTCGCCGGCGCGGACCTGGCGCACGTTGCCGTCGCCGTCGCGATACTGGAACAGGCGGCGGCCGGGCAGGGCGAGGAGGCGCTTGAGCGCGCGAGCCAGGCGGGCGTCGCGCACTTCCTTCGACACCGCCTTGCCCCCCTTGGCCTTGAACGCCAGCACCACTGTGCCGCCGTCGAACTTCACGTCGGATTTGAGCAGGGTGGTGGCGCCGCGCGTGCCGTTGTCGCGCGCGTAGCTCTCGCCGCCGGCGCGGATCGCGGTCAGGTTGACCAGGTGCACGACCGCGGCGATGGCGAGGGCGGCATCCTCGCTGTCGCCGGCCAGTGCCTTGGCCACCGCGCGCTTGATCGCCGGCAGCGAGCGCGCAATGCGGCCGAGCCGGCGCGCCTTCAGCGCCTCGCGCACCTCGGTCCATTTGGCGTGATAGCGGTATTGCAGGCGGCCCGCGGCATCGGTGCCGACGGCTTGCAGGTGCGCGGCCGGGTCGGTCGCATATCGAACATCGACATAGGCCGGTGGCATGGCGAGCGAACGCAGGCGCGCGACCTGCCGGGCATCGCGCAGCACGGCGCCCGCCTCGGTGCGGAAGCCGAAGCCCTTGCCGCAGCGCACGCGCCTCAGCGTCAGGGCCTCGGGGCCAACGACGATGAGGCCCCGCTCGGCGGTCAGGGCGGCAATGAGCTTTGAGCGTCGCATGGCGGAAACCTCAACGCCCGGGGACGCCCGATGTTCCCAGCTTGTTCAAGCCGGCGAGAAGCTTAGCGCCTCTCCGTTCATGCAATAGCGCTGGCCGGTGGGGCGCGGTCCGTCGTTGAACACATGGCCGAGGTGGCTGCCGCAGCGCCGGCAATGGATCTCGGTCTGCGTGAGGACGAGCAGCGCCGTCTCGTCGCGCGTGGCGACCGCACCCTCCAGCGGCTGCCAGAAGCTCGGCCAGCCGGTGCCGCTGTCGTACTTGGTGGTGGCATCGAACAGCGAGAGCGCGCAGCCGGCGCAGTGGTAGACACCGGCGCGCTTTTCGCCGTTCAGCGGACTGGATCCCGCCCATTCGGTCTTGTGGGCGCGGAGCACGACGTACTGGGCCGGCGTGAGCGAGCGGCGCCACTCCTCGTCGCTGTGGACGACTTCGAAGATCTCCGTGGCGCGCGCCTTCGGCAGGAGCCGCAGCGCGGCGTATCCCGCCAGCACGGCGGCGCCTCCCAGCAGAAGATGTCGCCGATGGATCACGGACATGGATTTCACTCCTCGATGGCTGAGGGTAGCAAAATTCTCCGCGGCCTTCGATCAATGCCTGTCACTTCCGCGTGCGGTGAGGGGATCGGCGGACTAGACTTTTGGCCATGAAGCTCAAGGACCAGGTGGCGATCGTCACCGGCGCCGCCTCCGGGATCGGCGCCGCCACGGCGCGCCTGTTCGCCGCCGAGGGCGCCCGCGTGGCGCTGGTCGATCGCGACGCCGAGGGCCTGCACAAGGTCGCGGGCGAAATTTCAGGCGCGCTGGCGATCGAGGCCGACGTCAGCTGCAACGCCCAGGCGCACGATGGCGTGGCCCTCGTGATGAAGCAGTGGGGCCGCATCGACGTGCTGATGACGGCGGCCGGCATCTCGCTCGGCGGCACCGTCGATGCGATCGACGAAGCGGCGTGGGACCGCACCTACGCCGTCAACGTGAAGGGCACGTTTCTCTGGGTCCATCACGCCATCAAGCCGATGATCGCCGCGAAATTCGGCGCCATCGTCACCGTGGGCTCGCAGCTGGCGCAGTCGAGCCTCGGCGGGAATGCGGCCTACGTCTCGTCGAAGGGCGCCATCGCCTCGTTCACCAAGACCATCGCCGTCGACCACGCCCGCCAGGGCATCCGGGTCAACGCGCTGATGCCGGGCGTCATCGACACGCCAATGCCGGCGCGCTCGTTGCAGCGCCAGGCCGATCCCGACGCCGCGCGCGCGTTCTGGAAGAAGCGCCACCCGATGGGTCGCATCGGCCAGCCCGAGGAAGTCGCCAAGGCAGCACTCTTCCTGGCGAGCGCCGACTCGTCGTTCGTCACGGGCACGCTGTTGTTCGTCGACGGCGGCTGGACGGCACACTGATGGGCCAGGGAACCAACAAGAAGCTCACGGCGGAGCAGATCGCCGCCTACGAGCGCGACGGCTATGTCAGTCCGGTCGATGCCTTTTCGGCCGAACGCGCCCGCGCGTGGCGCGAGCGGCTGGAAGCCTTCGAGCGTGCGGAGGGCCAGAAGATGACGCGCGGGCACAATTTCAAGCCGCACCTGCTGTTTCCCTGGGTCGACGAGATCGTGCATGCGCCCGAGGTGCTCGATGCCGTCGAGGACCTGATCGGGCCGGACATCCGGCTGTTCCATCTCACCGTGTGGCCCAAGGATGCGGGCTCGGGTGCCTATGTGAGCTGGCATCAGGACGCGACCTACTTCGCGCTCGAGCCCGCCTGCCATGTCACCGCCTGGGTGGCGCTGACCGACGCGCCGGTCGAAGCCGGCTGCATGGAGGTGGTGCCGGGGTCGCATCGGCTGGGGCAAATGCGCCATGCCGACATGCAGGATACCGAGAACCTGCTGTCGCGCGGCCAGACGCTCGCTGTCGACGTCGACCGATCGAAGACGGAATTCATGGCGGTGAAAGCCGGCCAATTCTCGCTGCACCATACGCATCTCGTTCACAATTCGCGGCCCAATCGCTCGAACGACCGGCGCATCGGGCTCGGCATCAGTTACATCCCGACCCATGCCCGCTGCACGGCGCCGAGACGCGTGAGCGCCATGCTGGTGCGCGGTACCGACACCTACCGGAACTTCGACGACGAGCGCCGGCCTCTCGTCGAGGCCGGCCCGGCCGAACGCGACTCCCACGCCACGGCGGTCGCCACCTTCCGGGCCATGAACGCCGACCTTGCCGGAGCTCCGAGATGACGCACACGATCCGCCTGCCGTATCACGACCGCTATCCCTATTCGCCGATCACCGAGCGCAAGGATTACTCGTGGCCGGGCGGCAAGCGGCTCGCGGTCTACCTCGGCCTCAACATCGAGCACTTCGCCTTCGGCGCCGGCGAGGGCCATTTGCTGACCGTCGCCAACCCGCCGCCCGATCCGCGCACCTTCGCCTGGCGCGACTACGGCAACCGGGTCGGCGTCTGGCGCCTGCTCGAGCTGTTCGACGAGCTCAACCTGCCGGCCTCGCATCTGATCAACACGGCGGTGTTCGACTACGCCCCGCAGATCGTCGATGCGCTGAAGGCGCGCGGCGACGAGTTCGTCGGCCACGGCCGCACCAATGCCGAGCGCCACGGCGGCATGTGGGAGGCCGACGAGAAGCGCTTCCTCGAGGAAGTGCGCGACGCCATCGAGAAGGCCTCGGGCAAGCGCCCGCGCGGCTGGATGGCGCCGTGGATGGCCTCGACGCGGGTGACGCCGGACCTCCTGAAGGAGACGGGTTACGACTTCCTGATGGACTGGCCCAACGACGACCAGCCGATCTGGATGAAGACGCGCGCGGGGCCGCTGATGAGCGTGCCCTATCCGATCGAGGTCAACGACTCACCGCAGATCCTGGTCCGTCACCACACCGGCGACGACTTCCGCGACTTCATCATCGCCCAGTTCGACGAGCTGCTGCGCCAGTCGGCCAGGCAGCCTCTGGTGTGTGGCATCGCGCTGCACACGATGATCGTGGGCCAGCCCTATCGCCTGGGCGCGTTGCGCGAGGCGCTGCAGCACATCGCCAATCATCCGCACAAGGACAAGGTCTGGTTTACCCGGCCCTCCGACATCTACGACCACTGCGCCGCGCTGCCCAAGGGCACGATGGTGCCGCCGGCGTAGGGCTGGCCCAGAGAGCCAACCTGGCGTCGATAGGGCCGTCCGATCTTGCGAGACAGTGTCCGCAAGGGATGCCAGTGTCATTGGTCAGGCCTCTCCGGTGCCTTGTCAGGAGAATTGATGAATAAGCAACTTTCACCTCTTCGCGCCTTTCTGGCCGGCGTGCTTATTGTTTTTTCTCTCTCGTCCTGCGGCTACAACAATATTCCCACGCTCGAGGAGCAGGCCAAGGCAAAGTGGGCGGATGTGCAGAACAATTATCAGCGACGAGCCGATCTGATTCCCAATCTTGTCGCCACCGTCCAAGGTTATGCGAAGCAGGAAAAAGATGTGCTCACGGCTGTGGTCGAGGCACGAGCGAAAGCAACGCAGGTGAAGATCGACGTCTCACAGCTCTCCGATCCTGAAAAGCTGAAGCAGTTCCAGGATGCCCAGAACCAGCTGACGGGGGCTCTCGGACGGCTGCTCGCGGTGAGCGAGGCCTATCCCGACCTGAAGTCCAACGCGAACTTCCTTGCCCTGCAATCCCAGCTCGAAGGCACCGAGAATCGTATCGCTGTTGCACGTCGCGACTATATTGAAGCTGTGCGGCTTTATAACACCGAGCTCAAGACCCTTCCCGGCATTCTCTGGGCGGCGACGGTGTTTCGGTCGAACAAGCCGATGGCAGAGTTTGCAGCGAACGAGAGCGCTCAGACACCACCCCAGGTCAAATTCTGACGCGCCGACCGAGACATAAAGGATGACTAGGTTCCTCGAGTTTACCCGGGGGAACCGCGTTATCCGGCTGTCTGTCGTTCTCGGCATCTGCGCATTGCTGGCCGTGGTTGCCGTCGCGGCGAACTTTCCGGCGCTGACGGGGCGGATTGTCGACCAGGCCAACATTATCCCGCAGGGCGCCAAAGACACGGTCGAGGCGAAGCTTTCGGATCTCGAGACGAAATCCGGCATCCAGTTGGTCGTTGCGACGGTCGCGTCGCTCGACGGCCAGGCCATAGAGCCTTACGCGAATGAGCTGTTTCGCAATTGGAAACTCGGCGAGAAGACGAAGAACAACGGTGTGCTGCTGCTCGTAGCGCCAAATGAGCGGCGAGTCAGGATTGAAGTCGGATATGGGCTCGAGGGCACACTGACCGACGCCTTATCGAACGTCATCATCGCGAATGGCATCACCCCGCGATTCAAGGCGGGCGATTACGCAGGCGGAATTACCCGAGGCGTCGACGATATCATCACGGTGCTGACGACCGATGCATCCGAATGGCAGCAACGACCTTCCTTGCGGCTGGATAGTCCCAGCGCGCCGCAAATCCCGGGCTGGATGCTTGTGGTGGGACTCATCGCGCTCGCCGCACTCTTCGTGGTGTCGCCTGGCTTTCGCTGGATGGTCCTTGGAATGTTGATGAACTCCATGGCCGGACGCGGCGGCGGTTATTCTTCTGGCGGTGGATCTTCATCGGGCGGCGGCTTTTCTTCCGGTGGAGGTTTCTCCGGCGGTGGAGGCTCGTCCGGCGGCGGCGGCGCCTCGGGGAGCTGGTGATGAGTATCTCGCGAGAGGATCGAGGCAGGATTTCCGCCGCGATACACGCCGCGGAGAGCCGAACATCGGGTGAGATCGTCTGCGTTCTGGCACAAACGTCGCTCGGCACGACCGCTCTCCCGATTTTTGTGGCTGCAGCGGTGGCGCTGGCGGTGCCATGGGTGCTGATGGCGATGACGCATTGGTCGGTGCGGGAAATCCTCTCCGTTCAGGTCGTTCTCTTTGTTGGCATTGTCCTATTGCTCGGGCTCCCTCGGGTGCGCGTGGCGTTGGTGCCCCGCGCCGCGCGTCGCGCCGCGGCTTACCGTGCCGCAATGGAGCAATTTACGTCGCGGGGGATTGCGCAGACGAAAGAGCGCACCGGCGTTCTGATCTTCGTCTCGCTCGCCGAGCGTTACGCCCGCATCGTTGCCGACGAAGGCATCGCAGCCGTCGTCCCGCAAGCTGAATGGCAGGCGGCCATCGACGCTCTGATTTCACATACGCGAGACGGCCGTATTGCCGACGGCTTCATTACTGCCGTGGAAAAGTGCGGCATGGTCCTCGCGGCAAATTTCCCCGCGACCAGCGAGGCGCGTGACGAGCTCCCGGATCGCGTCTTTCTGGTCTAAAGCGCGACCTTATCGGCGCAACGTGTCGGGCCTTCCAGTCGCGCATACCTCAGGCGGTGGCGGCCTTCTTGCGGTTGGCCTCGAGCCGCGCGTCGACCAGGGCGACGCCCGCGTCGATCACCGGATGGCTGAGGCCCTTCTGCTTGGCGATGAGTTGCACCAGCTTGTCGGCCCGTTCGATGTAGAGCGCGCCGTTCTGCAGCGCGCGCGCCGCCGACGCCGGCCGGGTCAGGCTCTGCGCGGCGGCAGCATACTTCTCGAACGGCACGAGATCCTTCGGATCGGCGCCGATCTTGACGCAGAGGTCGAAGACGAAATTGTAGACCGAGCGCGAGGTCTCGATGTCGCTGTGGACGGCTTCCTGCGCGGTCCGCATGCCGTCCTTGGTGACGCAGCGGTAGTTGCCGGCCAGCAGCATCGACCACTTGGCCAGCGGCACGAAGATGCCGTCGTAGACGCGCAGCTTGACCGGCAGCTCGATCTTCTCGCCGCCCGCATCGAAGCGCACCGCGTCGATGTCCTTCTCGAGCTGGCGCAGGATGCCGGTCGACTTCTCGTCCTTCAGGCGCGCGACCTTGAAGTTGGTCGGCAGGGTGACCTGCAGCACGTTGACCTTCTCGTCGGGCGGGCGGATCGCCTGCGGGTCGGGGCTGCACAGGGTCAAGGTCTCGGGATCGAAGCCGTCCCACACGGTGGGGTCGGTGTAGGCGGGCTTCAGCAGGTCGTGGTCGAGGCCGGGAATGCGCCGCACGTAGGGGAGCGGCGGCATGTTCATGATCGACATGCAGGGCACCCGTGATTTCGCCACGGCGTCGAGCAGCTCGCGCACGCCGGGCGAGCGGTACTGCGGCTCCTGCATGGCCAGACCGATCAGGTCGTAGTCGGCGGGGTTGGCGCTGTCGGTGCCGCCGGCCGTCACCTTGCCCGGCAGCTTGCGCGAATCGATTTCGACCGGGTCCTTGCGACCGCGGATCGGCATGCGGACCCGGAAGCCCTCGGAATTGATCAAGTCGGCCTCGGCGGGGAGGCAGATCAGGTGCACCGAATGGCCGCCGAACAGCACCTTGGAGGCGAGCAGCGAGCCGTAGGACGCGCCCATGATCATGATCTTGTAAGCCATTCCCCGGCCTCCCTTGCCTGTTCTTCGGATTTGTTCCCGTGCCCAAGCTTACTGACACTGACCGCTGCCGCAAAGGGCCGCTATGGTCGCGCCCATGAATTGGCCCCTGAATTAGCACATGACTTGGAAGGCCCTGGTCGACTGGCTCGCCGACGCCGGCCTGCGAAACCTGCCGCTCGAGGAGATGGTCGACGGTTTCTCGCGCCGGCTGAACGATTCGGGCGTGCCGATCGCGCGCCTGTTCGTGGGCATGAACACGCTGCATCCGCTGGTCCGGGCGCGCAGCCTGATCTGGGACCGGCTGCGGGGGCCCAGCACGCATTTCGAGTTCCAGCATTCGGAGATCGATGCGGCGATCGTGCGCCAGAGCCCGTTCGCCGCGATGCTGCGCGACGGTGTGAGCGAACGGCGCCTCAGGCTCGACGGGCCGGCCGCGCCCGACGATGCGCCGGTGTTCGAGGAACTCCGCGAAGACGGCATGACGGAATGGCTGGGCAGTGTCTTTCCCTTCGGCGAGCGGGTGTTCCAGATCGGCGGGCCGGAAGCCGCCGAGCGCGCGAGCGAGCTGGGACTCGTGGTCTCGCTCGCCACTGACCGGGCGGGCGGCTTCTCGGCAGCCCATCTCGACGCTCTGCGCGCCGTGCTGCCGCTGTTCGCCCTGGCGGTCAAGGCGGCGACCATGAGCGGGGTCGGGCAGGGCCTGCTGGAAGCCTATCTCGGCAGCGATCCCGCGCGGCGCGTGCTGGCGGGCTCGGTGCGGCGCGGCGAGGTGCAGAGCGTCGAGGCGGTGATGCTCTACGCTGACCTGCGCGCCTTCACGCCGCTGGCCGACACGCTGCCCGGCAACGAACTCGTGACGCTGCTCGACGGCTGCTTCGACTGCATGGTGCGGCCGGTGAATCGCCATGGCGGCGAGGTGCTCAAGTTCCTGGGCGACGGCCTGCTCGCCATCTTCCGCATCGACGAACGCCGGCGGGCGGAGATCTGCGCTTCGGCGCTGGCGGCGGCCAGCGAAGCGCTCGACCTAATGGACATGCTGGCAAGCACGCGCAAGGAACAGGGCAAGCCGACGCCCGGCCTCGATGTCGCGCTGCACGTCGGCACGGTGCAGTACGGCAACGTCGGCACCGACGCGCGCCTCGACTTCACGGCGATCGGTCCCGCGGTCAACGAGGCCGCGCGCATCGAGGTCCTGTGCAAGGAGCTCGGTCAGCCGCTGCTGATGAGCGAGGCCTTTGCTTCGGCCGCGACCTCGAGCCGCGCCCATCTCGTGTCGCTCGGGCACCACCGCCTGCGCGGCGTGCGCGAGGACACGGAGCTGTTCGGGCTGGCGGGCTAGGCGAAATCCTGTCCGCGGGGACGTCTTCCGGCACTCGACCGAAAGAATCCGTTCCAAGTGGGTCAACGATATGTCGTTGATAACGACCATGATAGGTGAATCCGGACGACGCTCCTATGGTGACTCGACACCATTGGAGCCCTTCATGTCCGACATCACTTATTGCCGGCAACGCACCATCGGCAACGCACCGGATGTTCGCTGCGGGGGAGCGTATCTGCCGTGCATGCACCCGCTCCGGAAATTCCGGAAATTCCTGAGGAATGGCCTTCGATGCAGCAGGAGCAGCGTTTCAGGCCAACCCTCCGGAGGACGTCCTGCGGAATCCCGCGCGACGTTCGCGAACCTCGCGAGCCTCGCGAGCCTCGCGAGGAATGGCCTCCGATGCAGCGGGTTCGGCACTCTCGGGCAATCCTCGCGAGCAGCTGCATTTGTTTTGAACGTCCTGCCGCGCGAAGGGGCCGACGGTTTCGGACGGTTTTCGCCGGTTTGTAAGTCGTGAAAGCCGTCGCTCTAGATCGGCCCTACCGCCCACAGCGCGAAGGCGTAGGCGATCGCCACCTCGTCGAGCCGGTTGAAGCGGCCCGACGAGCCGCCGTGGCCGGCGCCCATGTTGGTGCGCAGCAGCACCGGTCCGCCGGACGCCATGGTGGCGCGCAGGCGGGCGATCCATTTGGCCGGCTCCCAGTAGGTCACGCGCGGATCGGTGAGGCCGCCCATCGCCAGGATCTTCGGATAGTCCTTCGCCGCCACGTTGTCGTAGGGCGAGTAGGAGAGGATGTATCTGAAAGCCTCGGCGTCGGCGATCGGGTTGCCCCACTCGGGCCATTCGGGCGGCGTCAGCGGCAGCGTGTCGTCGAGCATGGTGTTCAGCACGTCGACGAAGGGCACTTCGGCCACGATGCCGGCGAAAAGGTCGCCCGCGCGGTTGGCCACGGCGCCCATCAGCATGCCGCCGGCGCTGCCGCCGTGACCGACGATGCGCTTGGTGGACGTATATTTCCGCTCGATCAGCGCGCTGCCGGCGGCGGCGAAGTCGTCGAAGGTGTTGGTTTTCTTCTCGCGCTTGCCGTCGAGGTACCACGACCAGCCCTTGTCGGCCCCGCCCCTGATATGGGCGATGGCGTAGACGAAGCCGCGATCGACCAGCGACAGGCGGTTGGCCGAGAAGGACGCGGGCATCGACATGCCGTACGAGCCGTAGCCGTAGAGCAGCAGCGGCGCGCTGCCGTCGCGCACCAGGTCGCGGCGGTGCAGGATCGACACCGGCACTTCGGCGCCATCCTGTGCCTTGGCGACGATGCGCGTCGTGACGTACGCCGCGGGATCGTGGCCCGACGGGATCTGCTGGCGCTTGCGCAGGGTGCGCTGCCGGCTCTCCATGTCGTAGTCGTAGACTTCGCCGGGCGTCGTCATCGACGAATAGGCAAAGCGCGTCACCGTCGTGTCGAACTCGTAGCCGCCGATCGAGTCGAGGGAATAGGCGGCCTCGTCGAAGGCGATCGTGTGTTCCTCGGCCGTCCTGAGATCGCGGATCACGATCGAGGGCAGCGCATTGGACCGTTCCAGGCGCACCAGGTGATTGGCGTAGAGCTGGAGGTCGATGACGTAGACGCCGGGCCGATGCGCGATCAGCTCGCGCCAGTGCGCGCGGTCCGGCGTGGCGAGCGGCGCGATGGCGACGCGGAAGTCGATCGCGTCGCCTTCGTTGGTGAGAATGAACAACTCGCCGCCGCGGTCGTCGACGCTGTAGCGCACGCCCTTTTCACGCGGGGCAACCAGGCGCGGCGTGGCGTTCGCGTCCGAGAGATCGACGAGCCGCTGTTCCGACGTGTCGTGGTCGCCGCCGCCGATGACGCAGAAACGGCCGCTGGCGCTCTCGCCGATCGAGGTGAACCAGCCGCTGTCCTTTTCCTCGTAGACCAGCACGTCGTCGGCTTGCTTTGCGCCGAGGCGATGACGAAAGACCTTCAGCGGCCGGTGGTTATCGTCCTTCTCGACATAGAGGAAGAACGAGGCGTCGGCGCCCCACACGACGCCGCCGCTGGCCCGCGCGACCTCGTCGGGCAGGTCCTGGCCGGTCGCCCAGTCGCGCACCCGGATGGTGAAATATTCCGAGCCGCGCAGGTCGGCGCTCCACGCCACGAGCCTGTGGTCGGGCGAGTGGCGCGTGCCGCCGAACTTGAAATAGTCCGATGCCCTGGCGAGCGCGTCACCGTCGAGGATCGTGTGGAAGTCGCCGCCGTCACGCGGCTGGCGGCCGACGTGCTCGTGCTGGCCACCCTGGCGATATTTCCATGTGTACGCAAAGGGCCCATCCGGCATTGGCACGCCGGAATCGTCCTCCTTGATGCGCCCGCGCATTTCGGCCACCAGCGTCTTCTGCAGCGCCTCCGTGGGGCCGAGCAGCGACTGGGTGTAGGCGTTCTCGGCCTCGAGATAGGCCCGGATGTCGGGATCGAGCACCGAGGGATCGCGCAACACCTCCTGCCACTTTGCGTCCTTCAGCCAGGCATAGTCGTCCGCCACGGTGACGCCGTGGCGGGTGAAGGGTGCGGGGCGTTTGGCGGCAACCGGCGGTGCGCTCACCATCGGCTCAGTAATTGCCGGTCTTGGCTGCGAGCTTGGGTGCGGGAGCGGCCGAAGCGCCGTCGCTCACCATGCCGCGCATCTGCGCGCCTTTCTCATCCCACCAGTCGGCGAGGATGCGGACATCCCAGCCGATGCAGAAGTGCTTCACGCCCATCTTGAGGTATTTCTCAGCCTGGCTCGGATCGCGCAGCTCGACGCGCGGATGAAGGCCCTTCGCCAGCGCCATCTCGATGGTCTTCTTTTCGGCGGCGACCACTTCGGGATCGTTGTGCTGCGCGGGCTTGCCGATGCTCATCGAGAAATCCGAGCCGCCGAACTGCACCATGTCGATGCCGGGCACCGAGAGGATGTTGTCGAGGTCGTCCACGCACGACTTCTTCTCGACCATGATGGCGATCACCACGTCGTTCAGCGCATCGACATAGGCGGGCTGCCCGCCCTGGCGCACCATGCCGACGTCGCGCCGCATGCCGACGCCCATCCGGCCGCGGCCGCGCGCGCCGGCCGCCATCGTGGTCTCCGCGCGGACCGCATCGACCGCGAGCCTGGCGTCCTCGACGTTGCGGATGTCGGCGAACAGCACGCTCTGGAAGCCCGCGCCGATCGCGCGCATGGCCTGATGCGTATACTGCGTCTGCTCGATCTTGATCATGCCGCCCAGGCCCGCGACCTCGAAGGCGCGGCCGAGATTGTCGAGGTCGTGCATGTCGAACGGCGCGTATTCGGCGGTGAATTCGACGTAGTCGTACTGCTTGGAATGGCCGATCAGCTCCACCAGGGTCGGCCAGCAGGACAGGATGTGCGTGCCGACGGTCGGCTTGCCGGCGGTGAGACAGTCGCGGAGCTGGTTGCGGCGCATGGTGGTTCCTTCTCGTGTACGGTTCGCGCTAATCTCGCATCTTGTGTAGGGGGAGTACCATGTTTCCGTCGAAAGAAAATCTGACCATCTGCTTCGCACATGCCGCATACCAGATGCTGGCCCGTTTCGAGGCGCGCAAGACCGGCCTCAAGGCCTTCCAGGTGCGCTCGTACGACGAACTCGAGAAACGCGCCGGCGAGGCCGATGTCGTCGTGGTCTCGGGCATGTGGAAGAACGACGTGATCCCGCATGCCAGGAAGCTGAAGTTCATCCAGTCGATCAGCTCGGGCATGGACCAGTATTCCCGCGAGCAGCTTTCGGCGGCCAAGGTGCGGCTGTGCAGCGCCGCCGGCGTCAACGCCCGCGCTGTGGCCGAGCATGCGATCGCGCTGGTCCTCGCCGTTGCGCGGCGCCTGCCCGAGGCGCGCGACAATCAGCACAAGAAATTCTGGCGCGGCATGATCGGCGATCTGACGCAGCGCGAGGACGAGCTTGGCGGCAAGACGATGCTGGTCGTCGGCATGGGCCGCATCGGCAGCCACCTTGCCATGCTGGGCAAGGCCTTCGGCATGACGGTGATCGGCATCCGCCAGGACCCCGGGAAGGGCAACAACGGCGCCGACGAGATCCACGGCATGGGCGACCTCGCCAAGCTCGCGGCACGCGCCGACATCGTGGCGCTGACCTGCGCGCTCACGCCCGAGACGACGGGCCTGATGAGCGCCGCGGCCTTCGCGGCGATGAAGCCGTCGGCGATGTTCGTGAACGTGGCGCGCGGCAAGGTGGCCGACGAGGCCGCCCTGATCGCCACGATGCAGGGCAACAAGATCGCCGCGGCGGCACTCGACGTAACGGCGGAGGAGCCGCTGCCGGCATCGTCGCCGCTGTGGACGATGCCCAATGTCTTCATCACGCCGCACACGGCGGGCGAGACGCGCGCCTACGAGGATAATGTCATCGACATTTTGATCGAGAACCTGGACCGCCTGTGGAAGGGCGACCAGGTTCTGCGCAATCAGGTTCTGTAGTAGCCGGGACCGGCTACCTCTTCTCTTCCTTGTGCTCGGCCTCCGGGGGCGGAGCCGGCTTCGGCGCCGGCGCGGCGGGCGCGGCGGCCGGATGCGGAGCCTGCGGCGGCGGTGCCGGGGCGTGAGCCTGCTGCGGCGGTGGTGCCGGACCGTGCTGCACGGGCGGCGGCGGAGCCTGTACGTGTTGCGGCTGCGACGGCGCGGCGTGCGGCGCCTCGGCCTGATGCGGCTGAGGCGGCGTCACATGGTTTTCAGCAGGCCGCTGCGGCTCGGGCTGATGCTGCGGCTGCTGGGCCTGATGCTGCTCGGGCGCACGCGGCGGCTCGGCGGCCTTCTGCTGAGGCGCCGGGGCGGCATGGTTCTCCGCGGGCTTGGCCGGCGCGGCCTGCGGCGCCGGTTGGGCCTGCGGCGCACGCGGCGCTTCGGCCTGATGCGCCGGCGCCACCGGCGGATGGGCCGCCTCGCCAGGCTTGTTCGCCTCGCCCGCCTTGGGCGGCTCAGGCCGGTTGGCCTGCGTCGCCGGCGCCGCCGGCTGGCCAGGCTTGGGCGGCTCGGGACGATTGGCCTGCTGCGGCGCAGGTGCGGCCGGCTGGCCGGGCTTCGGCGGCTCGGCGCGATTGGCCTCGTTCGGCGGGTTGGGCTCGCCCGGACGGTTGGGCTGCTGGGCGTTCGGCTCGGCAGGCTTGCGCTCGCCCTGGATCACGGGTGGCGCTGCGCCGTGACGCTGCTGGAGCGCCGGCGGGACCGGCCTGGCGCCGGCGGCGGGCGGCTGCGTGTGGGCCGCGACTTTCGGACCCGGCACGTCGCGATGCAGTTCCTGGCGCTGGGCCTGGGTCGGCCGGGCGAGTTCCTGCACGCCGCTGAAGCGCGTGTCGGCCTTGGGCGCGTTGCCCTGTGCGGGCGGCGGCGGTGCGGAGACCGCGACCACGGGCGCCGACGCGAGCTTGTCGGCCGACACCTTGATCGCGGCGCGGTTCACCTGCTGGGAGTTCATGAAGACCTGGGCCGGCACCACGGTGGTGAAGCGGCGGTTGGCCATGCGCTCGTTCTGCTGGTTGGCCTGGATGGCCTCGTGCCGCTCGGCACGCTGCCAGCGATCGTCGAGCACGGCGCGCTCGACGCGCGCGTTGGAGTTGATGCGGTTGTAGTAGTTGCGATCGTTGGTGTAGGGCGGCACGTAGGCTTCGCGCGGGCCGAGCGGGAACCAGCCCACGGGCTGGCTGTTGGCGTTGCCGAGCGCGATGCTGAGTTCGGCGCCCGCCACGAAGGCGACCAGCGCCGGGGCGTAGACGGCGTGCTCGCGGCGCTCCGGCGGCACCCAGTACCAGCGATCGTTACGATTGGCCCAGCGGCCGTAGTGATAGGGCGCGAAGCCCCACGGCTGCGCGTCGACCCAGGTCCAGCCGTAGGGTTGCGAATAGGCCCACGAGCCGGTGCTGTAGGGCTGCCAGCCGGCCGGCACGGTGTTGGGCGACCAGACCTCGCCGTATTGCGGATCGTTGGACCATGCGCCGTAAGCCTGCATGTCCTCGTAACCGACGACGTCGGACGAGATGTACTGCGGTGTTGCGTAGGAGACCTGCTGGTCGCGCTGCGCCCAATAGGACGGCATCGGCGGCGGCGCGGTCTGGATGGTGTGGAGCTGCGGGCTCGCGGCATCGCCGGTGATCTCGCCGACTTCGCCGGCGCGCACCGCCAGCACCTGGCCGTTCAGGCCGGTGATCTGCGCCGCACCCGAGCGCACACCCAGGCGCGTCGGATCCTCGGTCGAGCCGGCCTCGACGTAATAGTCCCCTTGGCCCTCGAGCTTGACCGTGCCGCGCGGCGTCACGATCTCGTAGGGCTGGGCGGTATCGAGGGTGAAGGTCTTGACGTCGAGCCGGCCCTGGCCGAGCTGCAGGCGGGTCGTGCTGTCGTCGATCTGCAGCATATCGAGCTGGGTCGACTGGTCCATGCGCACGCGCGTGCCGGCGACCGACAGTTCGCTGCGGGCGTTGGGCTCGGTCCACAACGAGTCGCCGGTCGTCAGCGCATCGTTGGTCTGCGCCGGCGTCCAGTTCGCGTCCTCGGAATCGTGGAAGGAAACGGTGCCCTGCTCGAAGGCGAGCCGGGCCACGCGGGCCGGCGGGTCGCCCTGAGCCTGGGCGTTGGCGACGCCGGCGATCCCGATGACGCCGGTGCCGAAGACGGTTGCCATCAAGAGAGGGATGCTACGACGAAATGAGTTGGCCATATGCGCGCTCCTGGAGCGGGGGATTTCCGCAACAGGAGCTACGCAATGAAAAGGCTTTGAGTTCCCCGTAAGATTCTTGAATCCTTGAATTCACCACAGTTCCCTCGCGGGATCGGCTACTTCTTTTCGTTCTTTTTCTCTTCCGCCGCCTTCTCCTCCGCTGCCTTGGCTTCTTCAGCCGGGGTCATTTTCGGCGGCTCCGGACGGGCCTGCACCTGGGCGGGCGGCTTGGTTACAGGCTCGGCCATGTGCGGCGGAGCAGGCGGCGTCACGGCAGCGCCTTTCTCGGCGGGCTTGGCGGCCTCGGGCTGGGGCTGGGCGCGGCCTTCCGGACGCGGCGCGACCTGAGGTTCGGGATGCGCGGGCTGCGCCTCACGCGGCGCGGTGGGCCTGGCAAGTTCGGCGGGCTTTGCCGGTTCGGGCTTGGCTGCTTCAGGTTTTACCGGTTCCGGTTTCGCCGGTGTCGCGGTTGCCGTCGCGGGCTTCGGCGGTTCGGCTTTCGGTGGCTCGGGCTTGGGCGGCTCGGGCTTCGCCGGTGTGGTCGTCGCCGTCGCCGGCTTGGCGGGCTCGGGCTTCGCCGGTTCGGCGCGCTGCGGCGAAGCAGCGGCCGGCGCGGGCGTTGCGGACGACGGCGCCGTCGGCGTCTTGACGTCGTTGGCCATGGGCGCCTTAGCCTCGTTCGGTCCCGGCTTCACGGGCGCTTTCTCGTCGAGCTTCGGCGGCGCCGCGCCGGTGCGCGGCTGCAGCGGCGGCGCCGTGGCGTGTCCTTGCGGTGCCGCCGGCGGCGCGCGACCCGCGGCGGTTCCGGCGGCGGGCGCCGTCGGCGTCGTGGCGGCAACCTTGGGACCCGGAGCCTTCGGCCGATCGTTTTCGGCGGGCTTTCCGAGCACGGTCATGCCGCCGACTTCGGCCTTCGCGGTCGGCACACTGGCCTGTGCCTTGATCTCGGCCTGGGTCTGGGGCTTCGGCTGTGCCGCCTTCGGGGCGGCCGTCTTCGGGTCCGCCGGTTTGCCGTTCGGGGCAGCGGCATTGGGCGGCGTCGCGGTCGCCGCGTGCGGTGCGTTCACCGACTGCGTCGGCGCCGGGGGCGCGGAGACGGGTGCCACGGGAGCGGCGGCGATCTTCTCGGGGGCAACCTTGATCGCGGCGCGGGCCACGGGACGCGAGTGGACGAAATCGTCGGCCGTCACGACGGTCGCGAAGCGCTGGTTGGCCATCGCGTAGCGCTGCTGGTTGGCCGGCGTGACGGTGACGACCGCCTGCGGGCTCTGCGCCCGCGTCCAGCGGTCATCGAGCATCTGGGCGTCGACGCGGTCCGAGCGGTTCACGTTCTGATAATAGGTGCGATTGGTCGTATAGGGCGGCACGTAGGCCTCGCGCGGCGCGAGCGGGAACCAGCCGACCGGGGAACGGCTCTGCTGGCCGAGCGAGATGCTGAGTTCGACGCCGCCGATGAAGGCGACCAGCGCCGGCGCATAGACCGGGCGCGTCTGGCGCTCGGGCGGTACCCACGACCAGCGATTGTTGCGATTGGCCCAGCGACCGTAGTGATAGGGCGCGAAACCCCACGGCTGTTCGTCGACCCAGGTCCAACCCCACGGCTTCACGTATTGCCAGCTGCCGGTGCGATAGGGCTCCCAGCCCGCCGGCACGGTGCGCGGCGTCCATACCTGTCCGTAGGTCGGGTCGTTCTCCCAGGTGCCATTGGCGTTGAGGTCTTCATAGCCGGTCATGTCGGCGTTGACGTACTGCGGTGTGTCGTAGCTGATCGTCTTGTCGCGCGCAGCCCAATAGGCGGGCATCGGCGGCGGCGCGGTGGTGACGGTGCGCAGCTGCGGCGTGCCCGCATCGCCGGAAATCTCGCCGACTTCGCCGGCGCGCACGGCCAGCGCGTGCCCGTTCAGGTCCTGGATCGTCGCCGCGCCCGAGCGCACGCCGATCCGCGTCGGATCCTGCGTCGAGCCCGCCTCGACGTAGTAATCGCCCTGCTGCGCGAGCGTGATCGTGCCGCGCGGCGTGACGATCTGATAGGGCTGGTTGGTGTCGAGGGTGAAGGTCTTGATGTCGATGCGGCCCTGCGCAAGCTGCATGCGGGTCTGGGTGTCGTCGAGCGCCAGCATGTCGAGTTCGGTGCCGCCGTCGAGGCGCACGCGGGTGCCTGCCAGCGAGATCTCGCTGCGGGCACCCGGTTCGGTCCATACCGCGTCGCCCGAGGTCAGTGGCGTGTTGATCGCCGCGCGCGACCAGTCGCTTTGCTGATCGTCATGGAAGGAGACGGCACCGTCGGTGAAGGCCAGCCTTGCGACGCGACCCGGCGGGTCGTTCTGGGCAAAAGCCGGGCCGGCGAAGGCGCCGATGCCAACCAGAGTGACGATGACGGCACGAAATGGTTGGCTCATATTGGCGATCCTTGTTGTACTTCTATTTGCGCTGACCCCATTGAACGACATCCGGAGCCGAAAGGTTCCGCAAGCTGCACCATCGCGAGGGAATCATGAGCGTTGCCGATCCGAACCGAACCATCCTGACGGGCGAGAACCCGTTCATTCGTCTCAGCTCGAAGGACGGCGACCCCAATTCGACCGAGGCCAGCTTCTGGCGGATCCTGTTCTGTCCCGCCGGTCCGGGGCACGTGCTCTATCTCAAGAGCGAGTTGACTGAGGGCCGCTGGCGTATCTACTCCGACAACATCGCCATGGCGCGCTGGCTGCAGAAGACCGTGCAGGGGATGCTCAACCCGGAACTCAAGGACCTCGCCATCCCGGTGATCGACGCCGATTTCCGCAAGTCGGGCGACCCGCGCTATTTCTGGACAGAGCACGTCTCCGCGCTCGATTCCGAGATCGCACTCACCTGGCACGACATCGGCGAGCCGCTGCTGATCCACACCCAGCCCAATGCGCAGCCCAACCCGCGGCCCTACGGCGTCTGCACCGTGCTGGTGCCGGCGCTTGCCGCGCGGCTCACGATCGACGGCGTCCAGGCCAAGGGCCAGCCGTGGAAGCGCGAGCGCGAGGGCCAGCCCTTCAGCACCTGCGCGCTGGCCTTCTCCGAAAGCTGGACCGAGCCGCGCTAGCTAGAACGCCCTGGCGAGCTCGGCGTAGCTCTGGCGGCGGACCTCTTCGTCATAGGTCCAGGTGACGACGGCCATCTCGTCGACACCGACCTGGTCCTTGAGCGCCACGATGCGCGCCATCACTTCGGGGCCGGTGCCGACGAAGGAGTCCTTGCGGAACTCCTTCATCCGCGCCTGCTCGTGCGGCGCCAGGACGGCCGCCGCCGCCTCCTCGGGCGCGACCAGCGGACCCATCACGCCCTTGTCGCGATTGATGCGCGACAGCGCGCGCGAGGTGAAATGGTACTGCGCCTCGTCCATCGTCGGCGCGGCCAGGGCCCAGACGCAGAGCGCGGAATGCGGTTTAGGGTGGCGGGCGCTCGGCCGGTAGGTGCGCTTGTAGAGGTCGATGGCGCGCTGGCCGCCGGCACCGTCGGAGAAGAACCAGGCGTAGCAATAGGGCAGGCCGAACAGGGCCGCGACCTGCGCGCCGTAGTCCGAGCTGCCGAGGATCCACATTTCCGGCGACGTCTCGCCTTGAGGGAAGGCCTTGACCGCGGCGAACGGGTGGCCGTTCACCAGCGGCTCGCCCTGCACCCAGGCCATCAGGTCGCGCACATCGGAGGGGAAGTGCTCGGGCCGCTCGTTGGCCGCGGGATTGAGTGCGAAGGCGGTGCGGCCGTCGGAGCCGGGTGCGCGGCCCAAGCCCATGTCGATGCGGCCCGGCGCCAGGGCATCGAGCACGCGGAAGACCTCCGCCACCTTGAAGGGCGAATAATGCGGCAGCATGATGCCGGCGCTGCCGATGCGGATGCGCTCCGTGGTGGCTGCGATCGCCGCCATCACGATCTCGGGCGCGGTGCCCACGATCGTCGGATGGTTGTGATGCTCGGACACCCAGAAGCGCTCGTAGCCCAGGGTCTCGCAATGCCGGGCGAGCGCCACGGTGTTGCGGATCGAGGCGCCGTGCGCGCGGCCGGCGACGGCCACCGATTGGTCGAGAACTGAAAGGCGCATGAAGCGTTGACCTTAAAAGAAGGAGACCGCCATGCCTACCTCGAAGGTCGCATCAAAAGTGGTTGGCATTGACCACATTTCCATCAGGGTCAGGGACTACAAGAAGTCCAAGGACTTCTACGGCAAGCTGTTCGGGTTCCTGGGGTTCGAGATCTCGGACGAATATCCCAACACCATCGGCTGGACCAACGGCCGCACGCGCTACTGGATCGCTCCGGCCGAGGGCCGCAAGACGCAGCGCATCGGCGACGTCGGCCTGCACCATTACGCCTTCGAGCTGCGCAGCCGGCGCGACGTCGACGCACTGCAGGGCTTCCTCGAGGGCCACGGCGTGCGCATCGTCGATCCGGCGGCAGAATACTACGAGGACTACTACGCCGTGTTCTTCCTCGACCCCGACGGCATCAAGCTCGAGGGCATGAAATACGGGGAGAAGAAGTCGCAGGCGGCGCGGCGCCGCAAGGCGCGGAAGGCCAAGTAGCCGCAAGGCGCGGAAGGCCAAGTAGCCGCAAGGCGCGGAAGGCTAAGTAGGCGAGCCTTGTTCCGGGCCGTCCTGCGGGCCAAACTCCCGTCCCTGTAAATTCCGGCTCCGTGCATTTCAGAGGAAGACGCCCCATGGATATCATCACGCCCACCAAGCTCACCCCGGCCCCCGGCACCTATCAGCCCAAGGGCCAGTTGATCGGCGGCAAATGGGTCGGCAGCGTCTCGGGCCAGCGCATCATGATCGAAAATCCCGGCAAGCGCAGCGCCGTCGCCGAGGTGCCGCGCGCGGCCGCGGCCGACGTCGACGCGGCGGTCGCGGCGGCCGAAAAGGCTTTCCCGGCGTGGCGCAACGTGGTCCCGCGCGAGCGCGGCAAGCTGCTGCTCAAGATCGCCGAGGCGATGGAGGCGCGCGTCGAGGAGATGGCGCGCACGATCGCCATGGAGACCGGTAATGCGCTCCGCACGCAAGCGCGCGGCGAGGCCAAGCTGGCGGCGGATATCTTCCGCTACTTCGGCGGGCTCGCCTCGGAGCTGAAGGGCGAAACCGTGCCGCTTGGCGAGGGCGTGCTGTCCTACACGCGGCGCGAGCCGATCGGCATCGTCGGTGCCATCATCCCGTGGAATGCGCCGGTCATGCTGGGCGCGCTCAAGATCGCGCCGGCCCTGTGCGCGGGCAACGTGCTGGTGATGAAGGCGGCCGAGGACGCGCCGCTCGGCGTGCTGCTGATGGCCGACATTTGCAACGAGTTCGTTCCGCCGGGCACGCTGAACGTGCTGACCGGCTACGGCGAGGAGTGCGGTGGCCCGCTCGCCAACCATCCGAAGATCGCCAAGCTGTCGTTCACCGGCTCGACCGAGGTCGGCAAGGTGATCATGCGCGCCGCCGCCGAGCGCATCGTGCCGGTATCGCTCGAACTGGGCGGCAAGAGCCCGTCGATCGTCTATCCCGACGCCGACGAGGACTGGGCGGTCGACGGCATCATCAACGCCATGCGCTTCACCCGCCAGAGCCAGAGCTGCACTGCGGGCTCGCGCATGTTCCTGCACGAGGACATCTTCGACAGCTTTCTGAAGAAGCTCGAGAAGAAGGTCACGGCGCTCAAGATCGGCGACCCGCTCGACGAGACCTCCGACATCGGCGCGATCATCAACAACAGGCAGTACACCAAGGTCTGCAAGTACGTGCAGGACGGGCTCGACCGCTCCGACGCCAAGCTGGTGTTCGGCGGCCTGCCACCGAAAACAGGCCCGCTGTCGGAAGGCTACTTCACCGTGCCGACCGTGTTCGCCGACCGCTCCAACGATTGGCGTCTCGCGCGCGAAGAAATCTTCGGACCGGTGCTGGTGGCGATCCGCTGGAGCGACGAGGCCGAGGCGATCCGCATGGCCAACGACAGCCACTACGGCCTCGCGGCCTACGTCTGGACGCACAATATCGGCCGCGGCCTGCGCGCCGCGCACGCCATCGAGTCGGGCTGGGTGCAGGTCAATCAGGGCGGCGGCCAAACGCCCGGCATGTCCTACGGCGGCTACAAGCAGTCGGGCCTCGGCCGCGAGTTCTCGCTCGAGGGCATGCTCGACAGCTTCACGCAGCGCAAGAGCGTGACCGTCAACCTCACCGTCTAGGTGATGCGCCGTCGTCCGGTACTCGCGGCCATAGCGGCAACCCTGGCGTCGGCGCCCGCGCTTGCGCGCGCCCAGGGCACGGTCCGGCGCATCGGCGTGCTGATGGGGTACAGCGAGGGCGATCCCGGCTCGGCCGATCACGTGACCGCCCTGACCCAGGGGCTGGCCGAACTCGGCTGGAAGCTCGGCGTCAACATCGAGGTCGCCTGGCGCTGGGCGGCCGGCGACCTCGCGGCGTTCGCACGCTACGCCGACGAACTGCTGGCGCTGAAGCCCGACGTGCTGCTGGCGCAGGGCACGCCGTCCGTCGAGGCGCTCAAGGCCAAGGCGCGGGGCATCCCCATCGTCTTCGTGATCGTCACCGATCCGGTCGGACAGGGCATGGTGGCGAGCCTGGCGCATCCCGGCGGCACGATCACCGGCTTCACCGATTTCGAGCCGGCGATGGCGGGCAAGTGGATGGAACTCCTCTCGAAGGTCACGCCCAAGGTCACGCGCGCGGCAGTGCTGTTCAATCCCGACACCGCACCCTTCGCCGGGCTGATGGTGCGCGCGATCGAGCAGGTGGCGCCGTCCTTCGGCGTCGCCGCAGTGCCGACGCCATGCCGCGACGATGCTGGCATCGAGGCGGCGATGGCGGCATACAGCGGGGCGGTCGTGCTGTCGGACCTGTTCAATATCGTGCATCGCGGGGCCATCGTCGCCGCCGCGGCGCGGCACCGCCTGCCGGTGGTCTATTTCAACCGCACCTTCACGGCGGCGGGCGGCCTGATGTCTTACGGTGTCGACTACGCCGGCCAGCTGCGGCGCGCGGCGGGCTACATCGATCGTCTGCTCAAGGGGGCGTCGGCCGCCGACCTGCCGGTGCAGCAGCCGGTCCAGTTCGATCTCTCGATCAATCTCAGGACGGCCAAGGCATTGGGCATCGAACTGCCGCCCAACATGACCGCCGTCGCCGAAGAAGTGATCGAATAGCGCCGGCTAGACCGGCACCCTCCTGTGATGGTCGGTCGCGCCCTGGAAGGCGTGGCCGATGCGATAGAGCATCGCTTCGTCGAACGGCCGGCCGATCAGCTGCAGGCCCATCGGCGCGCCGTTGGTGTCGAAGCCGCACGGCACCGACAGCGCCGGCAAGCCCAGCGTATTGAACGGCCGCGTCAGCCCGGTGAAGCCCGCCACCATCTTCAGCACCGCCGGCCCGCCTTTGGTCTCGGTGTCGGTCTCCTCGATCGTCGGGATGGGGAAGGGGATCGCCGGCAGCAGGACGGCGTCGACGCCCTCCATCGCCGTCGCCAGGAACTCGGCCACGAAGTGCGCGCGCAGGCGCAGCGCATCGATGTACTGCGTCGCGGGAATGAAGAAGCCCGCCTCCATGCGCGTGCGCACCTGGTTGGCGTAGCGCTCCGGCGTCTTCTCCATCCACGGCCGGTGCATGGCCGCGGCCTCGCATTTCACTATCACCTCGGCAGCGCGATAGAGCGCGGTGAAGTCCGGCAGCGTGGCCGGCGAGATTCTGGCGCCGAGCCTGCCCAGCACGTCGGCCGCGGCCTGGACCGCGCCGCCGACCTGGGGATCGAGCGCCGCCGGCCCGTCGGTCGGCAGGGCAAGGCCGATCCTGAGCCCCGCGACGCCGCCCTCGAGCAGCGCCTCGTAGTCGGGCACCGGCTTCTCGCTGGTCGTCGAGTCGGCGGGATCGTGGCCGGCGACCGCGGCCAGCACGCGGGCGTTGTCGCGCACGGTGCGGGTGAGCGGGCCGACGTGGTCGAGGCTCCACGAGCGTGCGACGGCGCCGGCGCGGCTCACGCGCCCGTAGGTCGCCTTCATGCCGACCACGCCGCAGGCCGAGGCGGGCAGACGGATCGATCCGCCGGTGTCCGAACCGAGCGCGCCGTAGACCATGCGCGCCGCCACCGAGGCGCCCGAGCCGCTCGAGCTGCCGCCGGTCACGCGCGTGCCGTCCCACGGATTGCGGCAGTGGCCGTGATGCACGTTGTGGCCCGTCGGGCCGGCGGCGAACTCCGCCATGTTGAGGAAGCCCAACTCGACGACGCCGGCGGCATCGAGCTTTTGCAATGCCGTCGCCGTCACCGGCGCGCGCCAGTTGCCGCGGATCGCGCTGCCGGCAGTCGAGATCTCGCCTTTGCGGTAGTACATGTCCTTGTGCGCCATCGGCACGCCGTGCAGCGGCCCGCGCCGCGTGCCGGCGGCGAGCTCGGCGTCCATCGCCCGGGCCTGCGCCAGCGCTCTGTCCCGGTAGACGCGCAGGAAGGCATTGGTGCGCGGCTGCCAGGTCTCGATGCGCGCGAGGCAGGCTTCGGTCGCCTCGACCGAGGTGGTGCGGCCGGCGGCGATCGCGTCGGCGATGGCGCAGAGGTCGTCGAGTGCCAGGTCGTCGTTCTTCATGTCTTGGACTCGCGCGCCATCAGGCTGGCGAAGGCCGCCGGATCGTCGTCGAAGGTGAGGCGCCGGGCAGCGGCCTCGCGCACGGCGTTATTCAGCAGCTCGACCTCGGCGGCGAGCTCGGCCAGCCGCGTATCGTCGTACTTCATTCCCTGGAGGGTGGCGGCGATGCCGGCGGCGGTCCTGGTCTTGTCGTCCATGGCAACTCCTACGTGAAGAGTCCGAGCTTGCAGGCGGCGAGGCGGGCGCGATCGTCGGCCGAGAAGATCATGATCTTGCGGATCTTCTGGTCGAACTTCATGCCGATGCCTTCCGAACAGGCCACGAGTGTGCCGCTTTCGCTGTCGAAGGCATAGTGAACGAGCCTCAGCGTCTTGTCCGTGAAGTCGGCCAGCCCGCTCATGATCACCATCAGGTCGCCGGCACGCGCGGCCCGGCGATAATAGTGCAGCGTCTCGACCACGACCGAGCCCTCTTGCCGGTCCTGCATCGCAGAGCGGTCAAAGCCCATGTGGTTCCACAGCATCGGTGCGGCGTCGGAGTAACGGCCGAACTGGTGGCGCGGCAGAAAGACGCCGTGCTCGTCGCATTCCTGCGGCTTGATCAGGGTGCGGCCGACCAGGATCAGGCCGATGCGCGCGGCGTCCGCCAACGCCACGTCGGGCAGCACCGGCGTGCCGACGCTGCGCGGCCGCGCCGCCGCCGGCAGGTCGAGGCATGCGGCCTCGGCGCGGGCGCGGAACGCGGCAGGCCACGACCTGTCGCTGTCGATGCGTCGGCAGACCGTCGCGGCCAGGCTGTTGTCGGCGGTATTGCGCACCTCGTGGTAGGCCACGAGATGGCGCTCGCCCACCTCGACCGGCGCGGAGCGGACTTCGACCGGTTCGACCACGCGGAACTCGCGCAGATAGCGGATGTGATCGGTGGCGGGTCGCGTCGCCAGGCCGGCCGCGGCCGCCGCGCGCGGCCCCAGACCGAGCATCGCCATCAGCAGCGCCGACGCCTCGTGGCCGAACTCGGTGTAGAACTGAACGTTCAAATGGTCGTTCTCGTCGCACTGCCAGCTGTTCACGGCGGTGGCGTAGGTCGGGATCAATTCGGGCATCGGGTTGGACGAGGCTCTGTGCAAAACAGGTTCGGGACGCCTCAAATGGCTGAAAAAGCCACAGAAATCGACATTTTTCGAGGCTTGGGCTCTTGCGGGCGGCGGAATCGTAGATAAACCTAGCCTGCGTCGGCGTTGTACTGGGGCGTCAGGTGGCGCCGACGAAACGAAAAAATGTAAGGGACCCCTCACAATGGCAACACCGACTACTGCAGCGAAGAAGCCCACCGTTCCGACCGTTCCGCTCTCGAAGGTCGCGGCTGAGCTGGCCGAAAAGACCGGCATGACGAAGAAGGACGCGACCAGCACCCTCGACGACTTCATCGGCCTGATCGTGAAGCACCTCAAGAAGGGCAACAAGGTCCGCATCACGGGCCTCGGCATCCTTCAGGTTCGCAATCGTCCGGCGCGCATGGGCCGCAACCCGGCGACGGGCGAAGCCATCAAGATCAAGGCGTCGAAGAAGGTTGCCTTCCGCGTCGCCAAGGATCTCAAGGAAGCGATCTAAGTCGTTTCCGGCGACAGAACAGGGCGGGTCCGACGCAAGTCGGCCCGCCTTTTTCTTTGTCCGGATTTCATGCGGGACCGCGGGCTTCCAGCCCGCTCATGAATCCGAGGCGGGCTGGAAGCCCACGGTCTGTAGATGAAAGCTACTAATCGCGACCGAAGCTCTTCTTCACCGCGGCCATTGCGGAGTCCGTCGCCTGCAACGCGCGGTCGATGTCGGCCTCGGTGTGAGCCGACGACAGGAACATGTTGTGCTGCGGGTGCAGCCACGCGCCGCCGCGCAGCGCCTCCTGGGTGAACAGGCGGCCCTTCTCGACATCGCGATCGTCGGCGAACAGCACGGTCGGCATCTGCGCCGGGCCGGTCTGCTTCAGCACCAGGCCATGCGACTTGGCTTGAGAGGCGAGGCCGTCGCGCAGGCGGTTACCGAGAGTCTCGATGCGCGCGATCGTGTTGTCGCGCTGGAAGATCTCGAGCGTCTTCAGCGCCGCGGCCATCGACGCAGCGCCGCACCAGAACGAACCGGTCATGTAGACCGCCGACGCGGCGTCGCGGAACTTGTCGTTGCCGGTGACGGCGGCCAAAGTGTAGCCATTGGCGATCGCCTTCGAGTAGGCCGCGAGGTCGGGCTTCACGCCGACGGTCTGCCAGCTGCCGCCGAGATCGAGGCGGAAGCCCGCGCGCACGTCGTCGAGGATCAGCGCCGCGCCGGTGAGGTCGCAAAGCTTGCGCACGGCCTGGGCGAAGGCTTTCGTCGGCAGCTCCTGGTCCTTGCCATAGTCGTGCTTGAAGGCCGAGGCGATGACGCCCGCGATGTCGCCCTCGACCGACTGCGCCGCGGCCAGCAGGCTTTCCACGTCGTTGTAGTCGTAATGCACGAGATGCACGCGGTCCTCGGCGGTCGTGCCGTTGGGATGCGGCGTGCACCACGGCGCCGAGCCGTGATAGGCGCCGCGCGCCACCAGGATCTTGCGCCTCTTGGTCGCGGCGCGCGCGATCACCACGCACAGCGTCGTGGCATCGGTGCCGTTCCTCTGAAACATCGCCCAGTCGGCGTGGGCCACCATGCCGACCAGTTTCTCCGCCAGTTCGACCAGCCGCTCCGACGGACCAGTCAGCACGTCGCCCAGCGCGCGTTGCGCGGCGGCGGCTTCCTCGACCTCGCGATTGCCGTAGCCCAGCACCATGGGGCCGTAGGCGCACATGAAGTCGACGTAGGCATTGCCGTCGACGTCCCACAAGGTGCAGCCCTCGGCGCGGGCGAAGAACTGCGGATAGCCGGGCGGCAGGCGGGCGACGTTGAGGTGGCCGTACATGCCGCCGGGAATGACCTTCTGGGCGCGTGTCCGCAGAGCGGCATCGTTGGGAAGCGAATTCGAAAGCATGGGGAAACTCTTTTGCAGGAGGCTTGGTGTGCGGCTCGTGGGCTAGTATAGCCGGCACGGTCCGGGGCAGCATGCATACCTTCGTTTTCCTGAAATATCTGTCGGTCCTGCTGATGCCTCCAGCCTCGCTGGCGCTCGGCACAGCCCTCGGCCTGATCCTGCTGGCGATCGGTTGGCGGCGCCTCGGCTGGGCCGCGATCCTGGCCGCCGCCGTCGTCACCTCGATCATCTCCTGGCCGCCGCTGGCCGACACCCTGCTGGGCTATGTCGAGGATCAGGCGCGCGCGGCCGAGCGTGACACGCCGCGCTGCTGCTTCGACGCCATCGTCGTGCTGGGCGGCGGCATTGCGCCGGCCGTGCCGCCCGAGCGAAATTTCCCCAGCCTCACGGAATCGGCCGACCGGCTGTGGAGCGCCGCGCGCCTCTACAAGGCCGGCGTCGCGCCGCGCATCATCGTGAGCGGTGGCGGCTTCCTGGCCATAAACAACGGCCCGGCCACGACCGAGGCCGAGGCCATGCGCCGCTTCCTGGTCGAGCTCGGCGTGCCCGACTCCGCGATCGTGACCGAAGACAAGTCCAACAACACGGTCGAGAACATCTACAACGTGCGCAAAATGGTGCAGGACCGCCGCGTCGCGCTCGTCACCTCGGGCTTCCACATGCCGCGGGCGATGCGCATCGCGGCGGCAGCCGGGCTCAACGCCTCGGCTTTCCCCACCAACTTCCATGCGCTGCGCTCGACGCGTCCGCCGTGGGAGAACTGGCTGCCCACCATCGAGGGCATGGGCGAGACGGCGCTCGCGCTGCACGAGATCGTCGGCATCCTGTTCGATCGGCGCGGCGAAGCGCCCGCACAATGAAGACCCGCATGACCGGTGCATTCCGTCTCGACCGCCGCGCGGTGCTGGGCCTCGCCGTCGCGGCGCCGCTGCTGGTGCCGCTGAGCCGACGGGCCCGCGCGCAGAACCTGGACAAGCTCAGCTTCCACACCGATTGGCGGGCCCAGGCCGAGCATGGCGGCTACTACCAGGCGATCGCCGCCGGCCTCTACAGGAAGAACGGCATCGAGTGCGACCTGCGCCAGGGCGGCCCCAGCCTCAACATCGGCCAGCTCCTGCTGGCCGGCCGGGTCGACATGATCATGTCGAACAGCTTCGAGGCCTTCACCTATGTCCGCGAGTCCGCGCCATTCCATACGATCGCCGCGATCTTCCAGAAGGATCCGCAGGTCCTGATCGGCCATCCCGGGTCGGGCCTCGACGGCTTCGACAAGCTCAAGGGCAAGACGCTGCTGATCGGCAACGGCGGGCGGGTCACCTACTGGCCCTACCTGCGCAAGAAATACGGCCTCAAGGACGAGCAGCTCAGGCCCTACACCTTCAACATGGCGCCGTTCCTGGCCGACAAGAACGCCGTCCAGCAGGGTTTCCTGTCGTCCGAGCCGTTCTCGATCGGCAAGGCGATCGGCCGGCCGCCGGAAGTGCTGCTGATTGCCGACGCGGGCTTCGCGGCCTACCAGACGACGATCGCCATCTCGCGCAAGCTCGCCACCGAGAAGAAGGACCTCATCCAGCGCTTCGTCGACGCCACGATCGAGGGCTGGTCGCAGTATCTCGCCGGCGGGCCGGCGACGGAGGCCGCGAGCGCGCTGATCAAGCACGACAATCCCGAGCAGACCGACGAGCGCATCGCCTACGCCGTCAAGGTGCTGAACGCGCGCGGCATCGTGCGCTCGGGCGACGCGCTCGCCGGCGGCATCGGCGCCATGAGCGACGCGCGCTGGAAGGCATTCTACGATTCGATGGTCGACGTCGACGTGCTGCCGAAGGGACTGGACGTCGCCCGGGCATATACGCTGGAATTCGTGAACAAGGGCATCGGCAAGGCTTAGGAGAAGACGGATGTACAAGGTAAGCGAAGAACATCAGATGCTGCGCGACCTCGTGAAGAAATTCGTGCGCAACGAGCTGATGCCGCTGGAGAAGAATATCCTCGAGCGCTTCGCCACCGGCCAGCCGGCGGCGCTCAACGACGAGGAGAACGCGCGCCTGTTCAAACAGTGCAAGGAGCTCGGCCTGTGGGCACTCGACGTGCCCGAGGAAGTGGGCGGCGCCAACCTGCCGGCGGTGGCGCTGGTCGGCGTCAACGAGGAGCTGGGCTACGCCGCCGTGCCGTTCACGTTTCCGCCGGACTCTCCCAACCTGCACATGCTCCTGGCGACCGCCAGTCCCGAACAGCGCAAGAAATACCTCGAGCCCTATGCCGCCGGCGAGACGACCTCGGCCATCGCGATCTCCGAGCCCGGCGCGGGCGGCGATCCCGCCGGCATGAAGACCAGGGCGGTGAAGGACGGCGACCACTGGGTGATCAACGGCCGCAAGATCTGGATCAGCCGCATCGCCAAGGCCGACTTCACCATCGCCATGGCGGTGACCGACACCAACCTGGGCTCGCGCGGCGGCATCACCGCCTTCCTGATCGACAAGGGCACCAAGGGCCTGATCGTGGCGCGCGCCATCCCGATGCTGGCGGGCCAGCGCACCTACGAGGTGGTGTTCGAGGATTGCCGCGTCCACGAGAGCCAAGTGCTGGGCAAGATCGGCGCGGGCTTTGCGCCCATGCAGCTTCGCCTCACGGTGCGCCGCCTGCAGATGGGCTCGTGGTGCGTCGGCATGGCCCAGCGTGCGCTCGACATGCTGGTCGAGCACGCCAACCAGCGCGTCACCTTCGGCCAGAAGCTGGCCGACCGCCAGGCGATCCAGTGGTGGGTGGCGGACGCGGCGATGAAGCTGCACGCCTGCCGCCTGATGGTGATGGATGCCGCGCTGAAGCAGGACGACGGCCGCGACGTGCGCATGGAAGCCTCGATGATCAAGGTCTACGCCACCGAGATGGCGACCGAGATCATCGACCACGCCCAGCAGGCGTTCGGCGCTATGGGCGTCACGCAGGAGCTGCCGCTGTCGTGGCTTGCACAGAAGGTACGCACCATGCGGGTTTACGAGGGCCCGTCCGAGGTGCACCGTATGGTGATTGCACGCCGCATTCTCGGCGGCCGTTAGCAGCAGGAAAGGAGCCTCCCATGACCTACACACTCGATGCTTTCGTGAAGGACGCACAGGCGTCGCTCAAGGCGCATGACGGCCCGGCCGGCCGCGAGAAGGTCCGCGTGCTGCTGGAGAAGCTGCTCACCAACAAGGACTTCGTCGACGAGGCCGTCGGCCCCGCCGCCCCGATGGGCGCGCGCAAGCTCTACGAGGACAAGGACCTGGGCTTCGTCGTGCTCGCGCATGTCAACGCCAAGGCACACAAGAGCCCGCCGCACGACCACGGCAGCTCGTGGGCGGTTTACGGCCAGGCGGTGAACTACACCGACATGAGCGAGTACAAGCGGCTCGACGGCAGCGACAGCGCTGGCGAGGCCAGGCTCGAGAAGATCAAGAGCTACCGGCTCGAGCCCGGCCATGCCGGCGTCTATGACGTGCGCGCCATCCACGCCATCGACTATCCCGACGGCAGCCGCTTCGTGCGCGTGACAGGCCGCGACCTCGACCACGTCCAGCGGCTCAAGTTCGACATGACCGCCGGCAAGGCCATCACCATCGAGAGCGCGTCCGCGAGCTAGGTCTGGGCCGGTCGTCGAGAAGATATTTCCATGCCGTTGAGCGTCCTTGATTGGCGGGAAGTGAAGCGGCACTACATCGGCCGCAAAGACGTGCATCGTCGAATGATGAAGCTGCATGCGCGAGGGCAGTCGAAGGAGTTCGTCGATCTTGCGCTCGGTATCAGCGACAAGGCGGGGAACTACAGCGCGTCGGATCACGCCCTTGGGCCGCAGATCCGGAAGGACAATCGCGATGCCGATCAACGCGTGTTCGAGTTGGCTGGCCTGCTGATGCATCTGGAGGACGGGATCGGCGCGCCCGTCCTCATCCATAGTGCCGCCCTGAAGCGCCTCAAGATTGGCGTGGGTTCCGAAATCTCCTGCATGGTCAATCCGACCGTGTGTTGGGTTGCCAATACACGAACAATCTGGACTCACTTGGTGTTCAAGCACCACGGAAGCATCAGGAGAGCCGACGAAGAGTTGGCTCTATACCGTAACGAAGACGAATCCTCGGAAATGGCCTACAGGCGATGGACGGCGCTCCACAGTGGCGTAGTGGCCACTCTGGACAGGGTCGTCCAGTACGGCGCCGGTATGGCGCAGAGCGTCGGAATCAAACCGGGCAAGATTCCGTATATCTGGGCCGACGCCATTTGCAGTTCGCTCTACGCGCATCACCACAAATAGCGCTCTACTGAAGGCGCGCCGCGGCCATCGCGTTGGCCTGCTGGCGGCGGGCGATCATCTTCTCCATCTGCGTGCGCACCTTGGCCGTGCGCTCGGGGCCGGCTTTCTCCGGGCTACCCGACTGGAAGGGCGGTTGCGGATCGTATTCGAGGCCGAGCTGGACCGACTGCGCGACCTCGTCGCCGGCGAGCTCGGCCAGCAGGGTGAGGCCGAAGTCGATTCCTGCGGTGACGCCGCCGCCCGATAAGCGGTTGCGGTCGCGCACCACGCGCTCGGCCACCGGGATGGCGCCGAACGCCTTCAGGAGATCGCGCGAGGCCCAGTGACAGGCCGACTTGTAGCCCTTCAGCAGGCCCGCGGCGCCCAGCACCAGCGAGCCGGTGCAAACCGAAGTCACGTAGCGCGCCTGGGCGCCCTGCCGGGCCACGAAGGCCAGGGTCTCGGCGTCGTTCATCAGGTCGATCTGGCCGGCGCCGCCCGGGATGCAGATGACATCGAGCGGCGGGCAGTCCTTGAAGGTCGTGGTCGGCACGATCGAGAAGCCGGCGTCGGTCTTCACCGGGTCGAGCGTCTTCCAGATCATGTGCAAGGTGGCGCCCGGTGTGCGCGCCAGGACCTGGGCGGGGCCCGTCGCGTCGAGCTGGGTGACGGCGGGAAAAATGAGGATGCCGATGTGCATGGATATCTCCTTGTTGTTCGCAGGGTAGCCGCCCCGGGCACTTGGCAGAAATGACAAATAGGGTGTATTTTCTGCCAATGACAAAGGCGCACCGCATCCGCATCCTGGCCTACGAAGGCTGCCAGCTCCTCGACGTCACCGGGCCTGCCGCCGTGTTCGGTGCGGCCAACGAGAGTCGTGAGACGCCGTTCTACGATCTCGCGGTCGTGTCGCCCGACGGCGGCGCGGTGAAGACCAATTGTGGCGTGGTGCTGCAGACGACGCAGATCGGCGCCAAGGGCTGCGGCCAGCCCGACACGTTGATCGTGGCCGGCGGCTCGGCCGGTCTGCGCGCGACGATGGCGCGCGAGGACGTGCGGCGCTGGCTCTGCAAGGCAGCACCTGCGGCGACGCGCTTCGGCTCGGTGTGCACGGGTGCCTTCGTGCTGGCCGCGGCCGGTCTGCTGGACGGCAAGAGGGTCGCCACCCACTGGGCAAGCTGCGCGCGGCTTGCCGACAAGTATCCCGCCGTGTCGGTCGATGCCGAGGCGCTCTACGTGGTCGACGGCAAGCTGTGGACCTCGGCCGGCGTCACCACCGGCATCGACATGGCGCTGGCGCTGGTCGAAGCCGACCTGGGTGCCGCGATCGCCAACCTGATCGCGCGCCACTTCGTGCTCTATGCGCGGCGGCCGGGCTACCAGTCGCAGTTCAGCCCGATGCTGCAGGCCCAGGCGACGGCCGACGCGCCGTTCGCCGCGCTGATCGACTGGATGCAGGACCATCTCGACCGCGCGCTCGACGTGCCGACCTTGGCGCGCCATGCCGGCTACAGCGAGCGCAGTTTCTATCGCAAGTTCACCGAGGCCACGGGCAAGACGCCGGCGCATTTCGTCGAGGACCTGCGCCTCGACGCGGCGCGCACCCTGCTGGCCAAAGGCCTGTCGGTGAAGGCGATCGCCGGCCGGATCGGGCTGAAGTCGTCGGGGCGGCTGGGCCAGGCCTTCGAGCGCCGCTTCGGCATGGCGCCGTCGCTGTTCCGCGAGATGCACACGGCCGGCTAGCCCCTGATATCAATGATATCATTGATATCGGGGGGTGCGGAGAGAAGGGGGACGAATCCCCTAAAAGCCTTGTGCCATCGGTATCGGAGGCGTCCCCCGGCCGAGGGGACTCCGGAGACTACATCCCGCCGGTGCCGCTCATGGTCTCGACCACCACGGTATGGCGCCGGTCCATGTCGTCGAGCCAGGCCTTGTGCTCGGCGTTCTGGGCGCAGGCCGCGAGCTGCAGGCCGACCGTCGCGAACGTCAGGACGAGGATCGAGAGGCGCCGAGGCAACACGGCCACGTCCTAACGCTGCATGTTCATGCGGAAGCTGCTGATCAGCAGGGCGGTCGCGGCGAAGCCGGTGCTGAGCCACAGGGCCGCGTGCGCGGCATCGCGGGCGCCGCCGCCGGAGAAGTCGAACAGGCCGAACATCAGCGCCACCAGCGCCGCCCCCATCGTCTGGCCGAGGGTACGGGCGCTGGCAATGATGCCGCCGGCGCTGCCGCTGCGCTCGCGCGGCACGGCGTTCATCATCAACCGGTTGTTGGGCGAGGCGAAGATGCCGAAGCCCGCGCCGCACAGCGCCAGGCGCCACATGATGTTTGCGTTGGACGGATCGGCCGGCAACAGTGCCGTGAGCAGGAGGCCCGCCGTCATGGTGGTGAGCCCGATCGCCCCCAGCACGCCCGCGTGATAGCGGTCGGCGAGGCGGCCGGCGATCGGCGCGACGCATGCCAGTGCCAGCGGCCACGGCGTCAGCAGGATGCCGGTCTCCGTTGGATTGCGGCCCATCACGGTGTGGAACAGGAACGGCAGGCTGACGAAGGCCAGGCCCTGGGCGGCGAAGGTGCAGGTGCCGGAGCTGATCGACAGCGCGAAGATCGGCCGCTTGAAGATGTCGATCGGCATCATCGGGTCGGCGAGCCGCGTCTGGCGCCAGATGAAGGCCGTGCCGAGCAGGGCCGCGACCGCCAGCTCTGCCGCGATCACGCTCTTGGAATGGCCGTGCGCCATGCCGTCGATGCCGAAGATCAGCAGGCCGAAGGTGATGCCCGACATGATCGCCGACAGGAAGTCGAACGGCCGGTGCACGTGCGTGGTGTGCGGCAGGTAGCGCTCGCCCAGGAAGAACGAGACGACGCCGAGCGGGATGAAGACGGCGAAGAGATACGGCCACGACCAGATGGTGAGGAGCGCCGCGCCGATCGACGGGCCGGCTGCCAGGGAGGTCGCGACCACGGTGGTGTTGAAGCCCAGCCCCCGTCCCAGCATGTTGCGCGGGTAGATGGCGCGCACCAGCGCCGGCTGGACCGCCATGATGGCGGCACCGCCCAGGCCCTGGAATGCGCGCGCCGCGATCAGCCCGCCGAACGACGGCGCCAGGGTGCAGCCGAGCGAGGCCAGGCAGAACAGCGCCAGCCCGGCGCGATAGACGTGGCGGTAGCCCACGATGTCGGCCAGCGCCGCCACCGGCAGCAGGGTGACCATCAGCGCGATCTGGCTCGCGTTCACGATCCAGATCGAGTTCGCGGCGCTGATGTGCAGGTCCTGCGCGATGTAGGGCAGCGCGAGGTTGGTCATCGAGTTGTTCAGCACCGACATCGACAGGCCGATGGTGATCGTGACCACGGCCAGCCGCCGCGGCAGGCCGGGCGGCATGCCGTCGGTGTGGATTTCGACTGGGGGTACTTTCTCCGCGACGGACGACGAATAGGGCATCTCTACTGGGGGACCGTCATGTGATCGCCGCCGATGGTCGTGCGCTGCATCAGGCGCTTGTGCTTGAACGCGTCGTAGGCGGTGGCGCGGTGCAGCACCGCGCGGTTGTCCCACACGATCACGTCGCCCTCGCGCCAGGCGTGGGACATGATGAACTCGGGCTGCTCGGCGCGCTGGGCCAGTTCATAGAGGATCGCCTTGCCGATCGGCTCGGGCCAATCGACGATGTGGCCGGCATGGGCGCCGATGTAGAGCGCGCGGCGGCCGTTGATCGGGTTGTCGCGGAACATGCGCTGCTTGACCGGCGGCAGTTCGGCCAGCGCCTTGGCGCTCAGGATGCCCTTCTGCACGCGGTCGCGCGAATGGGCCAGAGCGTGCTCGGCGACCAATGGATGGATCGTGGCCTGCAGCGCCGGCGGCAGCGCGTCCCACGCCGCGCGCATGCACAGGAACTCGGTGTTGCCGCCCTCGGGCGGGCAGACGCGCGCCGTCAGGATCGAGCACAGCGACGGCGTCTTCTTGAACGAGGAATCGGTGTGCCAGAAGTAGTTGGCCTTCTGGTAGATCATGCGCATGTCGTCGGGCGGGATCGGCTCGCCGGTCATGATGTCGAGGTTCGACTGGCGCTGGAACTTGGTGCCGGCCGCGGGATTGGCGGCGCCCGTGGTCTCGAGCGGGCCGAAATAGTCGCTGAACTGGATCTGCTTCTCGTCGTCCATGTGCTGGTCGCGGAACAGCAGGACCGAATGCTCCTCGAACGCCGCGCGGATCGGCCCGAACTCGCGCGGGCTGAGCGGCCGCGTGATGTCGATGCCGGAGACCTCGGCGCCGAACAGCGGATGGAGCTTGGTGACGGTGATGGGGCCGGTGTTGCGCATCAGTCGATCACCGCCTGGTAGGTGAGCACGCGCAGCTCGCGACGGATCGGATAGGTCGAGGAGGGCATGAGCTGGGTCAGCATCACGACCGCCATGTCTTCCTTCGGATCGCACCAGAAGGCGGTCGACGCCGCGCCGCCCCAGGCATATTCGCCAGGCGTGCCGAGGATCTGCGCCTTCGCCGGATCGAGCATGACCGAGAAGCCGAGGCCAAAGCCAATGCCGAGATAGGTCGACTCCGAGAAGCGCGGCGCGCCCATGTCGCCCATGTCACCCTTCAGGTGATTGGACGTCATCAGCTCGACCGTCTTCTTGCCGAGCAGGCGCACGCCGTCGAGCTCGCCCTTGTTCAGCATGAACTTGCAGAAGCGCAGGTAGTCGGACGCCGTCGAGACCAGGCCGCCGCCGCCCGAGTTCACCGTGCGCGGCGCCAGGTACCGGCTCTTGCCCGGATCGTCGAGCAGCTTCAGCTTGCCGTCCGGACCGGAGTTGTAGTTCGCGGCAAAGCGGTCGTGCTTTGCGGTCGGCACGTGGAAATCCGTGTCGATCATGCCGAGCGGCTTGATCACCTTCTCGAGGAGATATTTCTCGAACGGCTGGCCCGAGATCACCTCGACGAGATAGCCCAGCACGTCGGTCGAGACGCTGTAGTTCCACGCCTTGCCGGGCTGGGCGATCAACGGGAGCTTCGCGAGGTTTCCCACGACGTCCTTCAGGGTCGTGGTCGCGGTGCCGAAATCGACGCCGCCTTCCTTGGCGCGGTAGAGCGCGTCGACGGCGTTGGTCTCCATCATGCCGTAGGTCAGGCCGGAGGTGTGGCTCAGCAGGTCGCGGAAGGTGATGTCGCGCTCGGCCGGCGCCAGATCCATCTTGCCGCGGCTGCCGCCCATGAAGACGCGCTGGTTGGCGAAGGCGGGAATGAACCGCGAGATCGGATCGTCGAGCTGAAAGCGGCCCTCTTCGTAGAGCATCATGATGGCCGTCGAGGTGAGCGGCTTGGTCATCGAGTAGATGCGGTAGATCGTGTCGGGTCGCACGGGCTTGTTGCGCTCGACGTCGGCGCGGCCGTAGGTCTCGGCGTAGGCGAGCTGGCCCTTGCGCATGACCGCGACCAGCATGCCGGGCAGCTTGCCGCTGTCGACCCAGCCCCTCATCCAGCCGCCGATGCGGCCGAGCCGCTCAGCGGAAAGTCCGACCTGTTCAGGGGCGACGAGGGGCAGGGTGTCCATGGCGATTCTCCCGGTTGGGACGCTAGATTGAGCCGGCTAGATTAGCGCAGGAAATCGCGGCCAGACACGCCAGAAACGGGAGGGACGATGGCAAGATTGTGCGAGGGACGGGTGGCGATCGTGACTGGCGGCGCCCGCGGCGTGGGCCGGGAACACTGCCTGATGCTGGCCGAGAACGGCGCCAAGGTGGTCGTGAACGACCTGGGCGGCGATCGCGCGGGCAAGGGCAACGACGTGGCCCCCGCTCAACAGGTCGTGAACGAGATCAAGGCCAAGGGCGGCGAGGCGGTCGCCAACGGCGACGACGTGTCGGACTGGAACGGCGCCAAGCGCATGATCGACCAGGCGGTCTCCGCCTTCGGCAAGCTCGACGCGCTGGTGCTGAACGCCGGCATCCTGCGCGACCGCATGCTGGTCAACATGACCGAGGACGAGTGGGACGGCGTGATCAAGGTCCATCTCAAGGGCACCTTTGCGCCGTCACGCCATGCCGCGGCCTACTGGCGCGACCAGGCCAAGGCCAAGGGCGGCCCGGTCGACGCGCGCATCGTCACCACCACCTCGGTGTCGGGCATCTACGGCAACATCGGGCAGACCAACTATGGTGCTGCCAAGGCCGGCATCGCCTCGTTCACCGTCATCGCCGCGCGCGAGCTCGGGCGCTACGGCGTCACCGTGAACTCGATCTCGCCCTCGGCCTTCACGCGCATGACCGAGGATTTGCGCGAGTACACCGAGGAGGACCTCAAGCGCCGCGATCCCAAATGGGTGGCGCCGGTCGCCACCTGGCTGGTCAGCGAGGAAAGCCGCGAGGTCACCGGCCGCGTGTTCCAGGCCGGCAACGGCATCTTCGCCGTGGCCGAGGGCTGGCACAAAGGCCCGACGGTCGACCAGATCATGGATCCCCGTCAGGCCGGCAAGGTGCTGCTCGAGATCGCCCAGAAGGCCCGCAAGAATGCCGGTATGAACGGGCTCGACCTCGATTAGGGCCTAGAGCTTCGCCAGCGTCTCCACGACCCGGGCCTGCGGCCAGGTCCAGCCCGCCGCGCTTTCGTAGGCCCGCATCGCGCGCAGCACGAGATGGTCGGCGCGCGCCGGCCCGACGATCTGGATGCCGACCGGCAGCCCCGCCTGGGTCAGGCCGGCCGGCATCGATGCCGCCGGCGCGCCGGTGAGGTTGAAGGGCAAGGTATAGGGCGCGCCCTTGCTCCAGCGCGGGAATGCCGCGGAATTGTAGAGCGTGTCCACCGGCGGCGGCGGGGTCGGCGTGACCGGCGACAGCAGAAGGTCGTACTTCCGGTGCCACAGCGCCATGTCGCGCGCGAGCTTGGACTTGGCCTCATAGGCCCGGGCGTAGTCCGGCAGCGTGACCGCCAGACCCTGCTCGGCGAGGGCACGGAAGCCCGGATCGAGCTTGCCGTGGAGCTGCGTCGGGATCTGGCGCAGCCGGACGCCGAAGCCGCCGCTCCACAACGGCGCAAAATTTTTCTGCAGCGGCTCGATCAGCGGGCCGACGTTCTCGACATGGGCGCCGAGTTCCTCGAAGCGCCGGGCGGCTTTCTCGACGAGCGCACGAACCTCAGGATCGGCCTTCACATGGCCGAAGTCGAGGCTGAGGCCGATCTTCCAGCCGCGGATACCTTCGTCGAGGCCGATTGTGTAGTCGCGAGACTCGTCCGGCAGCGATCGCCAGTCGCGCGGATCGGCGCCGGCCGTGACGTTGAGCGCCAGCGCGGTGTCGAGCACCGAACGCGCCAGCACGCCTTGGCTGATCACGTCGGCGAAGGGCGAGTCGGCGGGATATTGCGGGATGCGGCCGTAGCTCGGCTTCAGGCCGACCAGGCCGGTGTGGGCCGCCGGGATACGCACCGAGCCGCCGCCGTCGTTGCCGTGGTTGAACGGCGCCACGCCGGCCGCCGTCAGCGACGAGGCGCCGCCGGACGACCCGCCGGGCGAATGCTCGAGGTTCCACGGGCTGCGCGTCGTGCCCTGCAGCGGTGAATCGGTCAGCGCCTTCCAGCCGAACTCCGGGGTCGTCGTCTTGCCGATGAACACCAGGCCGGCGGTACGGAAGCGCTCCGTTACCGCTGCATCCTCGGCGGCGGGCGTCTCGTCGGTGGCGTGGCTGCCGTAGCGCGTCGACCAGCCCTTGACCGGCGTAGTGTCCTTGATCGACGTAGGGACACCGTCGAGGGCCGACAGCGGCGCGCCCTTCTGCCAGCGCGCCTCCGACGCCCGGGCGGCGGCGAGCGCACCCTCTGCGTCGATCAGGACAAAGGCGTTGAGGTGAGGTTGCAGCCGCTGGGCCCGATCAAGCGTGGTTTTTGCGACCTCGAGGGGCGATACTTCGCCGCGGCGATAGAGGCGGCCGAGATCGGCCGCCGAGAGCCAGAGTAGATCGCCAGTCATGCGTGGTTGCTCATTTTCGGGCTTGATCGTTTCGTCCAGAATATGGCGCGCCGGCTGGAGCCGGAACAGAGGAGCATTGCGTATCGTGGAATTCATCGGTGCCATCATCACGGGCGTGGTCTCGATCGGCCTCGGCTTCTATTTCAGCCGCCTGTGGGCGCCGACTGCGACCTGGTCCGTGCTGATCGGTTTGATGTGCGGCGGCGTCTGCGCCTTGGGTTATTTCGGCGTGACGGTGCTGTTCGGGCAGCTGGCGCCCCATACGCTGGAGGCCGGAAAGATCGGTTTCTGGTTCTCGATCCTCCTCTTCGCCGCGCCGGCGATCGGCGTGGTCGGTGCGTTCGCCGGCTACCGGCGTTCTCCCGAGTTCCAGCAGGACTGATGCTGCGCTAAGCTCGCGCCAACGCATCAGGGGAAACGCCATGACCGAAGTGAAGCTCGGCGCCGCCACGGCGACGCGGATCGAGGAAAGCTACGAACCGAACTTCGACGCCAAGGTGTTCTTCCCCGACTGGACACCCGACGTCGTGCGCGAGCACGGCAGCTGGCTCAGTCCCAACCACTACGACGCCGCTTCGGGCTGGCTGAAGCTCAGCATCCATAGCTGGCTGCTGCGTGTCGGCGGCAAGACGATCCTGATCGACACCTGCGTGGGCAACCACAAGTCGCGCAAGCACCGGCCGAAGTGGGACATGATGAACACGCCCTATCTCGACCGGCTGAAGGCCGCGGGCGTGACGCCGGACCAGATCGACATGGTGATGTGCACCCACCTGCACGTCGACCACGTCGGCTGGAACACGCGGCTCGACAACGGCCGGTGGGTGCCGACGTTCAAGAATGCGAAGTACGTCTGGAGCCAGGAAGACTTCGACTTTTACTCCAATCTCGACAAGGACCCGGAGAAGGGCCCGGCCAACGGCGGCTCGTTCCGCGACTCGGTGCTGCCGGTGGTCGAGGCCGGGCTCGTCCAGATGGTCAAGGGCGCCGCCGAGCTCGAGGACGGACTCAAGATCACGCCGGCGCCCGGCCATACCCCCGGCACCATCCGCATCGAACTCGAGTCGAAGAGCGAGAAGGCGCTGTTCTGCGGTGACATCCTGCACCATGCGGTGCAGGTCTATCATCCCGAGTGGAACAGCTTCGCCTGCCTCGACCAGGACAATGCGCGCAAGAGCCGCCGCGCGGCGATCGAGCATTGCGCCGGTACCGGCGCGATGCTGATGCCCTGCCATTTCGGCGCGCCGTTCCACTGCCACATCGATCACAAGGGCGCGGGTTTCGTGCCGCGTTTCGCCAACAATTTCTGAGCTGCCGATTTCCGAGGAGGGAAGAGAGATGATCTATGAAATGCGAGTCTACCGCTGCCTGCCGGGCCGCTTGCCGGCCCTGCAGAACCGCTTCGCCAACATCACGCTGAAGCTGTGGGAGAAGCACGGCATCAAGCAGGCGGGCTTCTTCACGACCGTGGTGGGTGAATCGAACCAGGATCTGACCTATTTCCTGGCTTGGGAGTCGCTGGCCGACCGCGAGAAGAAGTGGGCGGCCTTCCAGTCCGACCCGGAATGGATCGCCAAGCGCGCCGAGACCGAGAAGGACGGCCAGATCGTGCTCACGATCGTGAACCAGCTGCTCCAGCCGACGGCCTACTCGTCGGTCAAATGACTATTCGGCCTTGAGGCCGGCGTCCTTGGCGACCTTCGCCCACTTGTCATAGTCCGCGGCCACGTAAGCCGCGAACTCCGCGGGCGTGCCGAACTGCGGATCGGCGCCTAAAGCGGCGAACTTGCCGGCCACGTCCGGCGAGCGGATGGTCGCGTCGACGGCGTCGTGCAGCTTGCTCACCAGTGCCGGCGCCGCGCCCGCCGGCAGGAAGATGCCGTAGGAAATCGCGGCCTCGTAGCCCGGCAGACCCTCCTCCGCGATCGTGGGAATATCCGGCGCGGCCGGCGAGCGGGTGAGGCCGGTCTGGCCCAGCACGCGCAGCTTGCCCGCCTTGACGTGCGGTAGCGCCGTCGAGAGGCCGCCGAAATAGATGTCGACCTGGCTCGCCATCAGGTCGGCCATCGCCGGGCCGCCGCCCTTGTAGGGCACATGCACGATGTCGACATGGCCCAGCGACTTGAAGAGCTCGAGCGCCAGATGGGTGGCGCCGCCGGCGCCGGCCGAGGCGCCGTTCAGTTTGCCCGGCCGGGCGCGGGCGAGCGCCAGCAGCTCCTCGATGTTCTTGGCCGGCAGGTCGGGCCGCACCACCAGGAGCATCGGGTTGATGCCGACCGGCGCCACGGCCACGAAGTCGCGGCGCACGTCGAACGACATGTTGGGCGTGAGCGCCGGCGCCACCGTGGTCGAGCCGTTTGACGCCAGCATGAAGACGCTGCCGTCGGGCGGCGACTTGGCGACCGAGCTGGCGGCGATCTCGCCGTTGGCGCCGGCGCGGTTCTCGACCACGACGTTGCGGCCCAGCCGCTCGGCGATGCCGGGGGTAATCAGGCGGGTCAGCAGATCGTTGGGTCCGCCCGGCGGGAAGCCGACGACGAAGCGCAGCGGCTTGTCGGGAAAGTCGGCCTGTGCCCGCACGATCGTGGGGGCGAGGAAGGGCGTGGCGGAAATTCCGCACAGGAGGGAGCGGCGGGTGAGGGCGTTCATCGGACGGAGTATGGTGCCGGCCATGGCTTTCGCGCAAACGCCCCGGGGCGCCCTGTACTACGAAACCCTCGATCACACCGCGCCGTGGCAGGCACGCGGCCTGCCGGTCCTGTTCCATCACGGCATCGGTTCGAGCTCGGCGTTGTGGCGGGGCTGGACGCCCGCCGTGGTCGATCGTCATCCGCTGGTCGCCTTCGACATGCGCGGTTGCGGCCGCTCGTCGGTGCCGCCGGCGGATTTCCAGTGGTCGCTCGACGCCATGGTCGAGGATTTGTTCGCGGTGGCAGATGCCGCGGGTCTCGAGCGATTTCATCTGGCCGGCGAATCGATCGGCGGCACGGTCGCGCTCGCCGCCACGCTCGCCCGGTCGGGCCGGGTGGCCACGCTCACCGTCAGCAACGGCGCGCACCTCGGCGCCACCATCGGCCGGGTCCACGCCTGGAAGAAGCAGCTCGACGAGGGCGGCGAGAAGGGCTGGTCGCGCGCCTTCATGCCCGACCGCTTCCATCCTGACACACTCAGTCCCGCGCGCTGGGCGTGGTTCGAGGAGCAGCAGGCGGCCTGGCGGCGCGACTCGATCCTGAAGTCGTTGAGCGTGCTGATCGGCGCCGACCTCACGCCGCGACTGGCCGAAATAACCTGTCCCGTCCTGCTGCTTCACCCCGACGGCAGCCCGTTCATCCCGGTGTCGGTCATGGCCGAGTTGCACCGGTTGTTGCCGACGTCCCGGCTGCACGTCTTCGGCCATGCCCGGCACGGGCTGCCAT
>JBEPUH010000011.1:0-134658 GCA_041691635.1 Hyphomicrobiales bacterium | reverse complement strand
TGGTAGCTGGGGGCGGACTTGAACCGCCGACCCCGGCATTATGAGTGCCGTGCTCTAACCAGCTGAGCTACCCAGCCAAGGGTGGGGGCTTTTATGCGGGCGGGCGCCGAGGTGTCAAGGAATCGCCGAAACGGCCCCGTATTGCGGCTTCAAATAGCCGTAACTGGCCGCTAAGTTGTAACCATGATCCGAGCGATCCCCCTTCTCCTGGTCTTGCTGGCCGGCCCGGCGCTGGCCCAGAGCGGCCGGCCGCCGACCGAATGGATCACCGATCCCAACACCAAGTGCAAAGTCGCCAACGCCTTCCCGTCCGCCGCCGAAGCGATCGCCTGGACCGGCCAGTGCAAGGACGGCTACGCCGAGGGCAATGGCGTTGCGCAGTGGTTCAAGGCCAAGAAGCCGTCGCAGAAGAAATACGAAGGCGAGATGCGCGCCGGCTTCATGAACGGCAAGGGCGTGTTCACCTTCACCAACGGCGACCGCCTCGATGGCACATTCAAGAACGGCAGCCTCGACGGCCAGGGCAAGGCCGCCTGGTTCAACAAGAACAAGTACGAAGGCGAGTGGCGCGACGGCTATCCCAACGGCACCGGCACATACATCTGGGCCGACGGCAAGCGCTACACGGGCCAATGGGTCAACGGCAAGCAGACCGGCGAGGGCGACTTCAAATTTCCCAACGGCGATCACTATGTCGGCCAGATGAAGGACGGGCTGATGAATGGCAGCGGCAGGTTCACCTGGGCCGACGGCAACGCCTATATCGGCCAGTTCAAGGACGACAAGGCCAACGGCCAGGGCACCGTGCGCCTCTACGCCGTGGCGGTGTCGCACAGCGGCGTCTTCAAGGACGGCTGCCTGAAGGACGGCGACGAGATCATCGCCATCAAGCAATCCAAGATGAGCTGCGCGCTTAAGCTCGACGGCAAGTAGCGCCTCTCAGTCGCGGCGGATGAAGCCGCCGCCCAGCACGCGACTGCCGGCCGCGCCGTCGTAGATCACGCAGGCCTGGCCGGGAGAGATGCCGATTTCCGGCTCCGCGAAGCGCACGCGCGCGCCCTCTTCCGTCCGCTCGACGGTCGCCGGACGCAGCGCCTGCGAGGAACGCACCCGCACCTGGACTGGCTGCACGCCGTCCAGGGCCGGACCGATCCAGTTGAGGTCGTACAGCGCGATCTCGCCGCGACCGAGCGCGGTGCGGGGGCCGACCACGACGCGGCGCGTGTGCGGCTCCAGCCGCACGACATAAAGTGGATCGTTGTCCGGGCCTGTGCGCTCGCCGAGCGCGAGGCCGCGTCGCTGGCCCACGGTGAAGCGCACGATGCCCTCGTGACGGCCGACGACGGTGCCCGCCATGTCGACGATCTCGCCCGGCTCGACGCTTTCGGGCCGCAGCTTCTGGACCACCGATGCATAGTCGCCATTGGGCACGAAGCAGATGTCCTGGCTGTCAGGCTTCTCGGCCACCGGCAGGTCGAACCGCTCGGCGATCGCCCGCGTCTGGCTCTTGGGCAGGCCGCCCAGGGGAAAGCGCAGGAAATCGAGCTGCTCCTGCGTCGTGCCGAACAGAAAATAGCTCTGGTCGCGCGCCGGATCGGCGCCGCGATGGAGTTCCGCGCCGCCCTCGCCCGCCACGCGGCGCACATAGTGTCCGGTCGCCAGCGCTTCGGCGCCCAGTTCCCGCGCCGTGCGCAGCAGGTCGCGGAACTTCACCGTCCGATTGCAGGTGATGCAGGGCACCGGCGTCTCGCCGCGGACGTAGGAGTCGGCGAACGACTCCATGACGTCGTTGCGGAAGCGGCTTTCATAGTCGAGCACATAGTGCGGGATGGCGAGGCGCTCGGCGACTTGCCGGGCATCCTCGATATCCTGTCCTGCGCAGCAGGCACCCGCCTTGCCGACGGCCGCGCCATGGTCGTAGAGCTGGAGCGTCACACCCACGACGTCGTAGCCCTGCTCCTTCAGGAGCGCGGCAGTCACCGACGAATCGACGCCGCCCGACATGGCGACCACCACGCGGGTGTCGCCGGGCGCCTTGCCGATATCGAGGGAATTGCGGGCGGGATGATCGAGGGGCATGGCGGGGCCTATATAGGCCCCACCCCCGCGACCCGCCAGAGGCTGACCAGCCTAGTCGCGGCGGCGGCCGGTGTCGCGCACCGCCCGAGCCACGCCGTTGCGATCGTAGACGATGGCCACCCGGTCGCCCATCTGCACGTCGCCGTCGTCGGCCTGCGCGATGGCCACCGACTGACCGTCGTCCTTCTGGACCGTCACTTCGATGCCGCGCTTCGTGCTGCTGTTGCGATCGATCGCGGTGCCGGCGATGGCGCCGCCAACCGCGCCCAGGACGCCGCCCAGGATCGCGCTGCCGGCGCTGCCGCCGATCGCCGCTCCGGCGACCGCGCCGCCCGCCGCGCCGACGCCGCCGCCGATCAGCGTGCCGTTGCTAACGCCCGACTGGCTGCCGCGAAGCGGCACTTCGCGGATCGCCATGACCCGGCCGCTCTCGCCGCGATAGCCACTGGCGGGCGCCGTCACCACGCCGGGCTGCACGCCGTTGTCTTCCATGCAGGCGGACAGGCCGCCGGCCAGAGCCAGCGGCACGATCAGTCCGAGAAACCATTTATTGCGCATCGGTGAAATCCCCTTGTTCCGGGGAAATCTCGACCGGGCTGGCGGCGCTGTCCAGCCCTGTTGCGCACGCGGCAGCCGACCTAGTCCAAGTTGCCGTAGCGCGGGTCGTCCTGTGGGCGCGGCGAGCGCGCCTGGCTGTAGCGCGGCGAGTTGTCGTCCGGCGGCGGGCTGTACTGCCGGTCACCCTGCTGGGACGGATAGTCCTGCCCGCGCGGCACATAGCGCTGGCCGTTGCCTTGCGCGTCCTGCGGCGGCGGGCCGTTGTACTGGTTATTGGGGTACTGGTTATTGGGCTGGCTGCTGTACTGACCGCTGTTCTGGTCGGGCGGCAGTGGATTGTCGTCGGGACGCCGCGAATTGTCGTGCACCGCCTTGGCCGTGCCGTTGCGGTCCTGGAGGATCTGCACGCGATCGCCGAGCTGGATGTCGCCGTCGTCGCGCTGGGCGACCCGTATGGTCTGGCCGTCGTCCTTCTGGACCGTGACCTCGATGCCCCGGCCGGTGCCTGCGCCGGTATGGCCCTGCACGATGTTGCCGGCGATGGCGCCGCCCACCGCGCCCAGCACCGCGCCGATCAGCGCCCCGCCGACCGAGCGACTGGCGACTGCGCCGATGGCCGAGCCGCCCGCCGCGCCGATCAGGCCGCCCGACAGCATGCCGTTGGTCGACCCGCCGCCACCGCCGCCACGCAGCGCCACTTCGTTGATCGACACCACGCGGCCGGACTGGCCGGTCGGCGTGTAATTGCCCGATCCGTAGCTGGCCTGCGACGCCGAGGCGCTGCTCGGCCCGGTCACGTAGCCGGGCGCGACGCCATTCGACGCGCATGCGCTCAAGCCGGCGGCCAAGGCCACCGGCAGCAGCGCCAGTCTGATTTGATTGCCCCTCATTCGATCCTCCAGACTACTGTTACGAGTCGAATTTTGACCGAAATGCGGCGGCGGCTAGTTTCTTTCGTCGATCCAGGCGGCCTGGATGGCTTCCAGGACCTTCTCGTTGGAGCGTTCGGGAGTGTCCTCGAAATCCGGCAGCTCCAGCACCCATTTGTGCAGGTCGGTGAAGCGCAGGTTCACGTTGTCGACGTCGGGATGGCGTTCCTCGAGTTCGATCGCGATGTCCTGGACGTCGGTCCAGCGCAGCTTGCGGGCCATCGCCGTCTCCTACTTGTCGACCATCATGTTGCGAGTCGCCGCCGGCAGCTTCACAACCAGACCGTCGAGCGCCTCGGACATGCGGATCTGGCAGCCCAAGCGAGAAGTATGTGTGAGACCGAACGCAAGGTCGAGCATGTCCTCCTCGTCCTCGCTGGCCGGCGCGAGCTTGTCGAACCAGTTCTGTTCAACCACCACGTGGCAGGTCGAGCAGGCGAGCGAGCCTTCGCAGGCACCCTCGACCTCGACATGGTTGCGGTGCGCGATCTCGAGCACCGACAGGCCGAGCGGCGCCTCGACTTCCTTGCGCGAACCATCCCTCAAAACGAACGTCATCTTAGGCATTCAGCAAACCCCATCACTCACCGACCCGGCTTTCCAGGTCGCTCACCGACAATCCGGAGAGAGCCTCCCGGATGCCGCGGTCCATGCGCCGTTCGGCGAACGGCTTGGACAGCGTCTCCAGCGCCTCCGCCGCGGCCGTGATCGCGTCGCGATCCTCCGCCCCGATCGCCGACAGCAGCCGCGTGCGCGCCGCGTCGATCTCGCCGCGCTCCTCTACCGTCAGCAGGGCCCCGTCCTTCTCCAGTGCCGCGTCGAGCGCCAGCAGGCCGCGCTGCGCCTCGACCCGCGATTCGGCGATCAGCCGCCGCGCGATGTCGCCCTCGGCATTGTCGAGGCTGTCGTAGAGCATGTCGGCCATGTCGTCGTGACTGAGACCATAGGACGGCTTGACCTCGATCCGTTGCGCGACGCCGGTCGTGCGTTCCTCGGCCGACACCGTCAGCAGGCCGTCGGCATCGACGGCGAAGGTGACGCGGATGCGGGCCGCGCCCGCCGTCATCGGCGGAATGCCGCCCAGCTCGAAGCGCGCCAGGCTGCGGCAATCCTCGACCATCTCGCGCTCGCCCTGCACGACGTGGATCACCATGGCGGTCTGGCCGTCCTGGTATGTCGTGAATTCCTGCGCGAGCTGCACCGGGATCGGCGTGTTGCGCGGCACGACCTTCTCGACGAGGTTGCCCATCGTCTCGAGGCCGAGCGACAGCGGCGTCACGTCGAGCAGTAGCGTGTCGGAGCCGCCGGTCAGCGCCTCGGCCTGCAGTGCCGCACCCAGCGCCACGACCTCGTCGGGATCGATGTCGGTGAGCGGCGGCTTACCGATCATGTCCGCGAGCCGGCTGCGCACCAGCGGCACGCGCGTCGAGCCGCCGACCAGCACCACGCCCGCGACCTCGTCCGCCGTCATACCGGCGTCGGCCAGCACCTGCCGCGCGATCTCGAGGGTGCGCTTCACATCGCCGGCGATCATCGCGTCGAACTCGGCACGCGCCAGCGCATGGAACGACGGCATGCCGCCCAACTCCAGACGGCCCGACGCCTTGTCGCGGTCGGAAAGCTGCTCCTTCATCTGGCGTGCGAGCGCCAGGGCTGCCTTCACGGCACCCTCATCGACGGTATCGGCCAGCCCGTCCTTCTTGCGCTCGGCCAGCATGCGCTCGGCGATGGCGCGATCGAAATCGTCGCCACCCAGCGCGGTGTCGCCGCCGGTCGCCAGCACCTGGAATACGCCTTTCTCCAGACGCAGCAGCGAGAAATCGAAGGTGCCGCCGCCCAGGTCGTAGACGGCGTAGAGCCCTTCCGACCCCTTATCGAGGCCGTAGGCCAGCGCCGCCGCCGTCGGCTCGTTGACCAGGCGCAGGACCTCGAGGCCGGCCACGCGCGCGGCATCGCGCGTCGCGGTGCGCGCGGCATCGTCGAAATAGGCCGGCACGGTGATGACCGCGCGCTCGACCGGCTTCTCGAGAGCCGCCTCGGCGCGCGCGCGCAGCGCCTTCAGGATCTCGGCCGAGATCTCGACCGGCGAGCGCGCCTTGCCGCCGATGCGCAGCTTCACCATGTCGGTCTGGCCGGTGCCCGGCTCGACTTCATAGGGCAACACGCCCGCGACCGTGTGCAGATCGGCGGCACCGCGGCCCATCAGGCGCTTGATCGAGGCCACGACGTTTTTGGGTTCTCGTGCCATCAGCAGGCGTGCCTCGTCGCCGACCAGCACGCCACCCGTGGCGGGGTAGGCCACGACCGACGGCACCAGAGCCTTGCCGGTCTCGTCATGCAGCGCCGCCGGCGTACCGTCGCGGGAGATCGCGACCACGGAATTGGTGGTGCCGAGATCGATGCCCACGGCAAGCGTGCCCTCGCCGGCATGCGGCAGGGGTGTTTCACCAGGCTCGTGGATCTCCAGCAGGCTCACGCTTTGTCTCTCTCGATATTCGTCTTTCGCGCCCGCGCTTCCTCGGCGAACTTATCGAGGTAGCGCAGGCGAAGGAGCGCCTTTCTGATGGCGGGCTTGTCGTTTGCCAAGAACAAACTGGCCAGCCCTTTCAACGCCGTGTCGACGTCTCCGCGCACTTTCGCGGCGAGCCCCTCGACGGTCTGCACGGTGTCTGCTTCCTGCAGTTCCTCGCGCGCTTCCATCGCTTCCATCAGGAGGTCGGGGTCGTTGATCGTCTTGCCGTCGCCCGGCAGTTCGACGCCCTTCAGGACGGCCAGGTACATGGCGCGATCGAGCGGGTTCTTGAGCGTGCGATAAGCGTCGTTGAGCGCCGCAGCCTCGGTCGATGCCTTCGCGCGTTCTTCAGCGGGCTTGGCGACGAAACGATCCGGGTGCCACTGGCGCTGGCCTGCGAAGTAGGCCTTGTCGAGCGCACCCGCGTCGATATCGAGCGCTGCCGGCAGGCCCAGCCGCGCGAAATGATCCATGACCTACACTTCAGACGTGGAAGGATTTCAGACGTGGAAGGATTCGCCGCAGCCGCAGCGGCCTTTTTCGTTCGGGTTCCTGAACACGAATCCCGACTTCAGCTTCTCTTCCTCAAAGTCCATCTCGGTGCCGATCAGGAACAGCGAGGCCTTGGGATCGATCAGGAGCTTGATGCCGCCGCTCTCGACGAGCTCGTCCATCGGCTCCTGCTTGTCGGCGAACTCCAGCGTATAGGACATGCCCGAGCAGCCCTTGCTGCGCACGCCGATGCGGATGCCCACGGTCGGCTTGCCGCGACCGTCGATCAGCGCCTTCATCTTCTCGACCGCAAGCGGCGTCACGCTCATCACCTGCGGGCGCGGGCGACGGGGGCGCGGCGCGGGCGGCGCCGGTGCAACGACAGTCTGGCTGGTTTCGCTCGTGCTCATACGCTTCTACTCCGCGGCGTCTTTCGTCTCGTCCTTCTTGGCCGTCTTGGCGCGATAGTCGGCGATCGCCGCCTTGATCGCGTCCTCGGCCAGCACCGAGCAATGGATCTTCACCGGCGGCAGCGCCAGGTGCCTGGCGATGTCGGTATTCTTGATCGTCTCGGCCTCGTCGATCGTCTTGCCCTTCACCCACTCGGTGACGAGCGACGACGAGGCGATCGCCGAGCCGCAGCCGAAGGTCTTGAACTTGGCATCCTCGATCAGCCCGTCGGCGCCGACCTTGATCTGGAGCTTCATGACGTCGCCACAGGCGGGCGCGCCGACCAGACCGGTGCCGACATCGTCGGAACTCTTGTCGAGCGTCCCGATGTTGCGGGGATTCTCGTAGTGGTCGATCAGTTTTTCGCTATAGGCCATGACGCTCTCCTAAAATCTTCTTTGCGGCTCAATGAGCCGCCCATTCGCCTGCGGCTCAATGAGCCGCCCATTCGATCGACTTGATGTCGATGCCCTCCTGGGACATTTCCCAGAGCGGGCTCATCTCGCGCAGCTTGGTCACGTGGTGCACCAGATCGGCCACCGCCGTGTCGACTTCCTGTTCGGTCGTGAAGCGGCCGAGACCGATACGCAGCGACGTGTGTGCCATCTCCTCTTCCACGCCGAGTGCGCGCAGCACGTAGCTGGGCTCGAGCGAGGCCGAGGTACAGGCCGAGCCCGACGACACCGACAGGCCCTTGATGCCCATCATCAGCGACTCGCCCTCGACATGAGCGAAGCTGATGTTGAGGTTGCCCGGGATGCGCTGGTCGAGGTCGCCATTGACGTAAATCTCTGGCAGCTTGGCGTGCAGGCCCTTCAGCATGCGATCCCGCAGCTTCTTCAGGCGCAAGGCTTCGGCGCCCATCTCCTTCAGGCAAATCTCGGCGGCTTCGCCCAGACCGACACACAGGGGCGTTGGCAGAGTGCCCGAGCGGAAACCGCGCTCCTGGCCGCCGCCCACGATCAGCGGGACGAGGCGCACGCGCGGCTTGCGGCGCACGTAGAGCGCGCCGATACCCTTGGGGCCGTAGATCTTGTGACCCGAGATGCTCATCAGGTCGATGTTCATGGCCTCGACGTCGAGCGCGATCTTGCCGGCCGCCTGCGCGGCATCGGTGTGGAAGAACGCCTTCTTCTCGCGGCAGATCTTGCCGATTTCCTCGAGCGGCTGGATGACGCCAATCTCGTTGTTCACCGCCATGATCGACACGACGACGGTCTTGTCGGTGATGGCCGCGCGCAGTTCCTCGAGGTCGATCAGGCCGTTCTTCTGCACCGGCAGATAGGTGACCTCGAAGCCGTTCTCCTGGAGATGGCGGCAGGTATCGAGCACGCACTTGTGCTCCGTCACCGTGGTGACGACGTGATTCTTGCGGTCCTTGTAGAACTCCGCGACGCCGCGGATGGCGAGGTTGTTCGACTCGGTGGCGCCCGAGGTGAAGATCACTTCCTTCTCGTCGGCGCCGATCAGCTTGGCGAGCTGGCCGCGCGCCTTCTCGACGCCCTCCTCGGCCTCCCAGCCATAGGAATGGCTGCGCGAGTGCGGATTGCCGAACTTGTAGGTGAAGTACGGCATCATCGCTTCCAGCACACGCGGGTCCATTGGCGTGGTGGCCTGGTAGTCCAGGTAGATCGGCTGGTCGTTGCGCCGGATCTGGTTAAAAGCGTTCATGCTAACCCCTTGAAAACTCTAGGCAGCCCGGGCACGGACAATATCCGAGCTACTTACTCGGGTATATAGGTCCTGCCAGGCTGCAATCAACCGTTCGATATCCTCTGCCTCGGTGTTCCAGCCGAAGCTTATTCTGACAGCCGTGTCGGCCACGGCAGGATCTATCCCCATGGCCGTCAGGACCGGCGAGCGGATCACCTTGCCCGACGAGCAGGCCGCCCCCGCACTCACGCACACCCCTGCCAGATCCAACGCCATGACCTGTGTCTCGGCCCGCACACCGGGCATCGAAATGCACGTCGTGTTGGCGATGCGCCTGGCGCCCGCGCCGAACACGCGCGCCTGCGGCGCGATTTCCAGCAGAGCCATCTCGGTACGATCGCGCAACACCCCGACGTCGAGGCCATCGCGCGCGGCTTCCGCCGCCGCACCGAAGCCCGCGATGCCTGCGACATTCTCCGTGCCGGCACGGCGATTGATTTCCTGTCCGCCGCCCCGACGATCGGTGACGAACGGCGCGTTGCCGCGCACGACCAACGCCCCCACGCCGGTCGGACCGCCGAACTTGTGCGCCGAGACGCTGAGGTAATCGACGCCGAGGCCGTGCAGGTCGACGGCCGCCTTGCCCGCGCCCTGCACCGCATCGCAATGGACGAGCGCGCCGGCCACGCGGGCCAGACGCACCACGTCGGCGATCGACTGCAGCACGCCGGTTTCGTTGTTGGCGAACATCACCGAGATCAACGTCGGCGCTTTCGAGGCCGCGAGCATCCGTTCGAGCGCCCCCAGATCGATCACGCCGTTGCCGTCGACGGCAATGAGCTCCGCATCCGGTGCGGCCTTCAGCACGCTGTCGTGCTCGATCGCCGAGGCCAGAACGCGCATGCATCCGGTGCCGGTGATTGCTAGGTTATTTGCCTCTGTGCCGCCCGAGGTGAAGACGATCTCCGAGGGCAGCGCGCCGACCAGCGCCGCCACCTGCCGGCGCGCGGCATCGATCCGCGCGCGCGCCGCGCGGCCCGTGCGATGGACCGACGAGGGATTGCCGCCGGCCTTCAGCGCTTCGGCCATGGCATCGAACGCCACCGGTCGGAGAGGGCTCGTGGCGTTGTGATCCAGGTACGCAGGCGCGGCGGACATGACCGGTGACCCTAGCTGGCGGCGGCCATCGAATCGGAATTGGCGGCGGTCGGCGCCTCGATGATGCGCGTCGTGATCTTGCGCTCCAGCACGTCGCTCAGGCTGACCGAGCTCAGGAACAGATGGATCTGGTTGCCGAGCTCTTCCCACAGGTCGTGCGTCAGGCACTTGCTGCGATCGGCGCGACAGCCGCTCGCGCCCATCTCCGTGCAGCGCGTTGCCTTGATCGGCTCGTCGACCGCCAGGATGATTTCCGAAACGCGCGTCTCCGACGAGCTGCGCGCGAGGCGATAGCCGCCGCCCGGACCGCGCACGCTCTTCACCAACTCGGCGCGTCGCAGGCGCGCGAAGAGCTGCTCGAGATATGACAAAGAGATTTCCTGGCGCGCGGCGATATCCGACAGCGACACCGGTTTTGCCTGTGCATGACGGGCTAAATCGACCATCGCCATCACCGCATAACGACCTTTGGTGCTGAGCTTCACAGCATCCTCCTCGTGTACCGAGCGCCTAAAAGTCTTGAAAACCAAGGCGCTGCTACGATATTCCAGCCCCTCGGGATGCAGGATCTGGGAAAAACCAAGTCTCGGGCTAGGATTTAATAAGTCCTACCTGTTTGGTCAAGTATCAAGATTCTGCCACAAAGTGCCATTTCCGGCCAATAATCGAAGAAAATCGGAGCCTTCATGCCTGACGTGATGTTCATCGGCCCCGAGGGTCGCCTTGAGGGCCGCTATCACCAGAGCAAGGAAGAGCATGCGCCGATCGCGCTGATCCTCCATCCCCACCCCCAATACGGGGGGACGATGAACCACAAGGTGGTTTTCTCGCTGTTCCACGTGTTCGTGAACCGGGGCTTTTCGGTCCTGCGCTTCAACACCCGGGGCGTGGGCCGCAGCCAGGGCCGGTTCGACAACGGCATGGGCGAGCTGTCCGACGCCGCCGCCGCGCTCGACTGGCTGCAGACCATGAACGCCGACGCCAAGTCGTGCTGGATCGCGGGCTATTCGTTCGGCGCCTGGATCGGCATGCAGCTCCTGATGCGGCGCCCGGAAATCGACTGCTTCGTCACCGTAGCGCCGCCGGCCAACTCCTACGATTTCGCTTTCCTCGCCCCCTGCCCGTCGTCGGGCCTGATCATCGGCGCAGAAAAGGACGAAGTCGTGCCGCTCGCCGACATCCAGAAGCTCGTCGCGCGTCTGTCGCTGCAGAAGGGTATCACCGTCGAGTCCAAGACGGTGAAGGGCGCCAACCACTTCTTCCACGACACGCTCGACAAGCTTGCGGTCGATGTCGACAGGTACGTCGCCAAGTGCCTGATCACGCCGCCCGGCCGGGCGACGTCGAACAAGGAACCATAAACTACTCGATCACCTCGTCGGCCTGGGCAGACAGCAGCGGCGGTATCTCGAGGCCGAGCGCCTTCGCCGTCCTGGCGTTGATCACCAGCTCGAACTTGACCTGTTGCATGACGGGCAGATCGGACGCCTTCGCGCCCTTCAGTATCCGTCCGGTATAGACGCCGAGGTTGCGGAAGGCGTCGGCGAGAACGGTTCCGTAGCTCATCAACCCGCCGACCTCGACGGATTGCCGCCATTCGTAAGCGGCGGGCAGACGATGCAGCGCCGCCAGCCCGACCACCCGGTCGCCCTTGGCATTGAAAAAGGGATCCGCACCGACCGCGATCGCCGCAACCTTGTCTCGAACGAGCGTCTCGAAAGCCTGGTCGATGCCGCGCTCGTCGCTCGCCTTGACCACCTGAAGACGCAGGCCGATCGCCGCGGCAGCGGCCTCGGCGTTCTTCACCTGATCCTCACCGGTGGGGTTGCCGGGATTCACGAGAAATCCGATGACGGTGGCCGCGGGCGCCAGCTCATGAAGGTACTGCAACCTCTTGGCCACCAGCCCGGCAGAAAATATCCGCACGCCGGTGGCCGTTCCGCCCGGTCGGTTGAAACTTGCGACCAGCCCCTCCGCAACCGGGTCGCCCGCGGTCAGAAAGACGATGGGCGTGGTACCGCCGACGGCCTTGGCCGCCAGGGCGCAATTGATGTTCCCCGCGCAGATCACCGCGACCTTTCGCTGGACCAGGTCGGCCGCCAAGGCCGGCAGGCGCTCCCGGTGACCGTCGGCCCAGCGGTACTCGACGACGACGTTCCGCCCCTCGACGAACCCCATTTCCGCCAGGCCCTTGCGGAACGCAATGGTGCGGAAGCCCGACGTCGCCTCGGCTTCGGTGAAGAGGAAGCCGACGACCGGCATCGGCGCCGGCTGAGCCAATGCCGCGATCGGCCACGCCGCGGCCGTGCCGCCGAACGCCGCAATGATGGCTCGCCGCTTCATCGATCTCCCCCCAAGCCCATCGATGCGCCTCAGGGCAGATGCAGCCTACCGCCAGTCAGCGGGTACTGCACACCTGTCGTTCCGGGGAAAGTCACAGGAAGCCCACGCAGCGAGCGCACGGCGAGGAACGCGAAGGCCTGCGCTTCGACCGCATCGCCGTCCCAGCCGAGATCGCCGGCCGTCACGACCTTTCCGCGAGTCTCGGCCACGATCGCGCGCAACAGCGCGGGATTGCGCGCGCCGCCGCCGGAGATCACCCATTGCGCGACCGGCGCCGGGAACCAGCGTGCCGCCAGCGCGATCGCCCGCGCCGTGCCTTGCGTCAGTGTTGCAGCGCCATCGACGACGCTCAGGCCCTCGGCCCACGAGTCGCCGAAATCGCCGCGGTCGAGCGACTTCGGGGGCTTGCGGGCAAAGAAGCGATGGTCGCCAAACCGCTCGAGCCGGCCACGGTCGACCGTGCCCGACGCCGCGAGCGTCCCGTCAGTGTCGAAGCGCAGGCCGGCGCGACGCGCGCACCAGTCGTCGATCGGGCCGTTGCCCGGCCCGGTGTCGAAGGCGAGCAGTTCGCCGTCGGCGCCGATCCAGGTGACGTTCGCCACGCCGCCGACGTTCATCACGGCCAGCGGCCGCGGCAGGTCGTGCGCCAGCGCCGCGTGGTAGATCGGCACCAGCGGCGCACCCTGCCCGCCCGCCGCCACGTCGGCGATGCGCAGGTCGTTCACCACCTTCACGCCGAGCGCCCGGGCGAGTGCCGCACCATCGCCGATCTGCCAGGTGAAGCGCCGCTCCGGCCGATGCGTGATCGTCTGGCCGTGGAAGCCCACGACGTCGATCGTCGACAACGCGATGCCACTCTCGGCCGACCAGCGGCGCACCGCATCGACATGGATGTCGGTCAATGCCTGTTCGGCCGCCCGCGTCGCGGCGTCGGGCTTTTCCGCCCCGAAGACACCGCGGATCTGTTTTCGCAGGGGCTCGGCATAAGGCAGCGTGGTCGAGGGGCCGCGCGAGGCGACGGTCTCGCCGTCGGTCTCGATCAGGGCCACGTCGACGCCGTCGACCGAGGTCCCGCTCATCAATCCGAGGGCGCGCAGGGGAGATGAAGGCATGACGGGAATGTGTTACACCCGCCGCCCCTTCGGGGACAATTGTTCAAGCACAGGCCGGGCGGCGAGATGGCTACGTTCAAGTCGGATTTCATGCGGATCGTGCACGAGCGCGGCATGGTTCATCAGTGCAGCGATGCCGCGCGCCTCGACGAGATGCTGAGCACGGGCACCCGCACCGCCTATATCGGCTTCGACTGCACCGCTGACTCGCTCCACGTCGGGCACCTGCTGCAGATCATGCTGCTGCGCTGGTGGCAGAAGACCGGCCACCAGCCGATCGCCCTGATGGGCGGCGGCACGACCAAAGTGGGCGACCCCTCGGGCCGCGACGAGACACGCCAGCTGCTCACCGCCGAGGCGATCAACGCCAACATGGAGAGCATCAAGAAGAGCTTCTCCAACTACCTCGCCTTCGGCAGCGGCCCCAAAGACGCGATCATGGCCAACAACGCCGACTGGCTCGACACGCTGCAGTACATCCCGCTGCTGCGCGACATCGGCCGCCACTTCTCGGTCAACCGCATGCTGACCATGGACTCGGTGAAGCTGCGGCTCGAACGCGACCAGCCGCTCACCTTCCTCGAGTTCAACTACATGATCCTGCAGTCCTACGACTTCGTGGAACTGTACCGCCGCCACAAGTGCATCGTGCAGATGGGCGGCTCGGACCAGTGGGGCAATATCGTCATGGGCGCCGATCTCGGCCGCCGGGTCGAGGGCGCCGAGTTGTTCGCGCTGACCTCACCGCTGCTCACCACGTCGTCGGGCGCCAAGATGGGCAAGACGGCGGCGGGCGCGGTGTGGCTCAACCCCGCGCGGCTCAGTCCCTACGAGTTCTGGCAATATTGGCGCAATGCCGAAGACGCCGACGTCGGCCGTTTCCTGAAGCTGTTCACCGACCTGCCGCTCGCCGAGATCGCCAGGCTCGAGGCACTGCAGGGCCAGGAGATCAACGAGGCCAAGAAAGTGCTGGCGACCGAGATCACGCGCCTCGCCCACGGATCGCAGGCCGCCGAGCAGGCCGCGGAAACCGCGCGCCGTACCTTCGAGGAAGGCGCCAAGGCCGAGGCGCTGCCCACGGTCGATATCGCGCGGGCAAAACTGGCCGCCGGCATCGCCGCCTTCGAGCTGTTCCACGAGGCCGGCCTCGCCGACAGCCGCACCGAGGCACGCAAGCTCATCAAGGGCGGCGGCGGTCGGCTGAACGATAAGCCGATCGTGTCCGACGTGGCGATGGTGGGCGAGAAGGATCTCGATTCGTCCGGCACGCTCAAGCTCTCGGCAGGCCGCAAGCGCCATGTGCTGGTGCGCGCCCGCTAGGGCGTCGGCTGCACCGTCTCCGGCGCCGGGGCGCGGTCGATCGGCGCAACGAACAGCTCGCGCAGGCCACCCGGCGTGACGGCGGACATCATGTTGACGTTGGACTTGAGATCGTCGAGCGGCCCCTCCAGCCGGTAGGAGATCGCGAACACGCCGGCATCCTTGCCGCCCGTCAGCAATGGCCCGAGCACCGGCACGTTCGACAGCAGATTGTTGAGCGCGAATTCCGGCACGACGACGCCACGCAGCCGCGCCGTGTCGTTGCCAAGGTCGAGCCAGCCCGCAGTCGTGAGCCCGATCGACTTGCCGTTGGTGCGGCCGTTGGTGATGTCGACGCGGTCGGCGGTCTTGACTACATGCGCCTCCAGGCTGTCGAAGTTCTGCAAGGCGTTGCCGGCTCGGCCAAGCCCGTCGATCGTCGAATTCAACGAACCGACGTCGCCGCGCGGCGTCACCTTCTCCAGCCGGTAGGGCCCGAGGCGCACGATGCCCACGAGCGGCGACTGCGGCTTCGAATCGTCGAAGCGGCCCTGGAAGTTGAGATCGCCGCCGACCAGCCCGTCGAGCCAGCCCGCCTCCCTCAGCAACAGGCCGAAATCGGGCACGAACAAACCGACGGTCCGCCCGTTGCCGGCCGGCGCCACCTTGAAGGCCGAGCCCTTGCCGGCGCCAAGCGACAGGTCCGCCGAGGCCATCCGCTCGCCAGCCATCTCGAGGCGACCGCTGAACGGCCCGAGCGAGCCGCGCTGGACCAGCAACTGGCCGAGGTTCACCGACACCTTCGTATGGTGCTCCGCGGCGGCGGCGGCGCCGTCGGGCTTGCTCGCGGCGATGTCGTCGCGACCCTTGAGCGCGCGGCGGATGCGCGCGAGTTCGACCGACCGGCCGCTCAACGCGATCTCGACTCCCGTCCCGGCGCGTTTCCAGTCGAGCGCGATGTCGGAGCGACCGAGTGTCAGTTTCTGCAGGTCGACCTGCTCGACCGTGCCGCCGTCGCCAAAGCGGATCCGGCCCTTGGCGGCGAGGCCGTTGCCCTGGCCGTCGAAATCCGCCGATGCGATCTTGCCGCCGATCGCCAGCTTTAGGCCGACATTCAGCGCGCCTGCCGTGCCGGCGGTCTTTGTCCAGCCGAGCGGCGCTGCCCCGGCCGTGGCGGCCTTGAGGTCGAGCTTGGCGGACAGCTCGCTCGAGCCGTTGACCTGCGTCTGGTACGACATTGCAACACCGACCGGCCCGCTGAGATAGGGCTCGGGCGTGGGAAAGCCCGCCTTGGCCATCAGCGCAGCGGGCACGGTGCCCTTCACTTCGTAGCGCTGCCGGTAGGCGGCCTTGGGCGTGTAGATCTGGTGCCAACCGATTTCGACGGCATTGCCGTCGAGCTTGCCCTGCCCCGCCACGGTCAGTTGATCGTTGCTGTAGATCACGCGGCCGACCGCATCGGTGAGATCGATGTCGCCCAGCACGTTCTTGAGCGCAAAGCCCGACAGGGCCGCTTCGGCCCGGATGTCGATGTCGGCGACCGCCAGCGAGTTGAGCAGGGGAAAGCGCAGAGTGAGGTCGATGGCGGTGTCGCCTTCCAGCCGCTTGGGATCGTACAGCGCGTCCTTCGGGATCCCGAGCTTGGGTCGCGCCAACAGCGCCACGACCGCGCGCGCAGGGCCGGCAATGGGCAGGTGAAGTGCCGCGAATTGCTCCGGACCGTCGAGCCCGGTGAGATCGATCGTGGCGCCGGTGACGCCGAGGCCGACGGATGTCCCGCCCGCCACGTCGAAGTGTAGGGTTCCGCCCTCGAAGCGCGCCTTGCCCGATACGTTCTCAAGCTCGGGCATGTGCGGCATGTAGTGCACCCGCAGCCCGCGGTATTCGAGAAAGCCGACGATGCGATCGATTTTCCGCCGCGCAAGATCGTCGGCGGGTATGCTGAGGGCGAACTCCGCCGCCAAATCGACCGTCCCGTCGCTCAGGTTGGTGAGCGCCCACTGTCGCCCACCCTCGGCGAAATCGAGTGGCCAGTATTCGTCCAGGCGATCGACCGGGATCTCCCGCACCTCGGCCCGGCCGCTGAAGGACTTGCCCTCCGCCGATCGAAGGCCGACGCCGGTGATCGCCACCTTCGCCGCGCCAAGGTCGATGTCGACATGATCGATCTTGGCGGTCTGCGATTGGGTATCGAGCGACACCGATGCGTTCACCGAGCGGACCGTATGAGCCGTCGTCAGAATCCCCGGCAGGTTGACCGTGCCCTTACCGCCGATGATCTCCATCCGCACGGTGCGCACGTCGCCGTCGCCGTCAGCCTCGACGTTCAGCCGCCCCGACAGCGCGATGTCAACACCGCGCAGGATCGCCATGTCCGGCGAGAAGTCGGCGAACATCAGCGGCTTCAGCCCGTCGATCTTCGCCTCGACCGAGATATGGCTGCGATCACGGCCGTAGATGCCCGACAGCGAGACGTCGACCGGCTCGTCGCTGCCGATGCGCGAGAAGCGTGCGTCGGCAGCGATGATCACGCCCGAGGCATCGCGCTTCAGGCTGGCGCGCGCGGACGGGGCGGTCCAGACGATGCCGCTGGGGATGTCGCGCAAGGTCACCCGCGCGCGCTCGACCAGCACCGTGTCGAGCTGCCCGAGAAGGGTCCGGTAGTTGGGTTCGGCGAGCAGCTGCTCGATCAGCAGCGCCACCACCTCGCTCTGCGAGTTGGAGTCCGCCTTGGCGAAGATCCGCTGCAACATGCCGCCCTCGCGGGCGATCTCGGCGTCGAGACGGGGCTGCTCCACCACGATCGCGCGCGGCAGGAAGTGACCTCTGACGACGCTGCGCGCCTCGAAGGAAAGCGCCACGCTCGGCGCCGTCGCCACCTCCCTCATATCGGCGTCGGTGACGTGCAGGCCCGCGAACACCAGCCGCACCGGCTGGCTGACCCCGCTCCATTCGACGAAGACCCGGTCGGCATTGAGCTTCATCTTGCCGCCCGGCGTGTCGAATTCCTGGGCGATGCGCGACTTCAGGAAATCGAGATTTACTGGGCCGCTCATCAATCGCAGCGACACCACGGCCACGAGCACCGCAACGGCGACGACGACGCCGATCACGAGGCGCTCAAGCACCCGATAGACTCTTCTCACCAAAGCCGATACTTCCGCGTTCTTGACGATGGCGGCACGGCTGGGCAAGCGTGCCGGCAACTTTCAACAATTTAGCTGCCGCCGCATCCCATGTCTTGGCTTTCCGCCTGCACCCTTCCCCAGCCGCACGACACGGCGCGACTGGGCGTGGCCTGGACCCGGTGGGCGGAAAAGGCCGCGCGTCCCGAAGAGCCGGCCGCGGTGGCTCTCCTCGACGCGCTTTTCGGCAACAGTCCCTATCTCGGCGAAGCGGCCCTACTGAACCCCGATTTTATGACCGATCTGTGGCGTCGCGGCCCCGACGCCGTCTTCGACGACATCGCCTCGGCGCTGGCCGCGGCACGCGACGGCGCCCGGCGCGGCGACGCCCCCGCCGCGGTCGCTGCCACCCTGCGGAAGCTGAAGCGCCGGGCGGCGCTGGCCATCGCCGTGGCCGACATCGCCGGCGCCTGGTCGCTCGAGAAGATCACCGGAGCGCTCAGCGCCTTCGCCAGCGGCTGCCTGCAGGCGCTAACCGACGCCATACTGCTGCAGCTGGCGCGCGAGAGCGGGCTCGGCATCGGCGCCGACCCCGATGCCGCGGCTTTCACCGTGCTCGGCATGGGCAAGCTCGGCGCCGGCGAGCTCAACTACTCCAGCGACATCGACCTGATCCTGCTCTACGACCGCGACACTGCCGCCCTGCGCGACGACGAGCAGGCGCCGCGCCACCTCGTGCGCGGGGCCAGGCTGCTGGTCCAGCTCATGTCCGAGACGTCGGTCGACGGCTACATCTTCCGCACCGACCTCAGGCTGCGGCCCGATCCCGGGTCGACGCCGCTGGCCATGTCGGTGCAGGCTGCCGAGCTCTACTACGAGAGCGTCGGCCAGAACTGGGAACGCGCGGCGATGATCAAGGCGCATCCGGTCGCCGGCAACCGCGCTGTCGGCGAGGAATTCCTCACCGCCCTGCGTCCTTATATCTGGCGCAAGCACCTCGACTTCGCGGCGATCCACGACATCCATTCGATCAAGCGCCAGATAGACGCCCATCGCGGCGGCGGCACGGTCAAGGTGCTCGGCCACAATGTGAAGCTGGGGCGCGGCGGCATCCGCGAGATCGAGTTCTTCGCCCAAACCCAGCAGCTGATCTTCGGCGGCCGCGACCCGTCGCTGCGCTCCCGCGGCACCTGCCAGACCCTGCGCGCGCTCATCGCGGCGGGCCATGTGGCGCCGCACGCGGCGGACGAGCTGATCGAGGCCTACGGCTTCCTGCGCCGCGTCGAGCATCGACTTCAGATGATCGACGACAAGCAGACGCACAGCGTGCCGAACACCGAAGCCGGCGCGGCCGCACTCGCCACCTTCCTGGGCTATGCCGACTTTGCGGCATTCGAGGCCGCCCTCCTGCGGCGCCTGCGCTGCGTCGAGGGCCACTATGCCCACCTGTTCGAGGAGGCGCCGAGCCTCGCCGGACCGGGCGGCAACCTGGTGTTCACCGGCACCGACGACGACCCCGGCACCCTCGAGACGCTCGCGACCCTGGGCTTCAAGGATCCGTCGGCCGCCGCCGGCATCGTGCGGCGCTGGCACCACGGCCGCTACCGCGCGACCACCTCGGCGCGGGCGCGCGAGCTCCTGACCGAACTGATGCCGGCGCTGCTGAAGGCGCTGGGCGACACCGCGGCGCCCGATCACGCGCTGCTCAATTTCGACCTGTTCCTCGCCAATCTGCCGGCGGGCGTGCAGCTCTTCTCGCTGTTCAAGGCCAATCCTGCGCTCATCGAGCTGGTGGCGGCGATCATGGGCAGCGCGCCGCGGCTTGCCGCGCACCTCGCCCGCCGCACCGTGCTGCTCGACTCGGTGCTGTCGCCGGACTTCTACGATCCGCTGCCGGCGGCGGCGGACATGACGGCGGAGCTGATGAAGCTGCTGGTGCCGGCGAACGACGACCAGGACATCCTCGACATCGCCCGCCGCTGGGCCAACGACCGGCGTTTCCAGGTCGGCGTTCAGCAGCTCAAGCGCATCCTCACGCCCGCCCGGGCCGGAAACGCCTACTCCGACATCGCGCAGGCCACGATCTCAGCGCTCTGCGACCGGGTCGAACGGCGCTTCGCCGAGATGCATGGCGGCTTCAGCGACCAGCGCCTCGCCGTGCTCGGGTTGGGCAAGCTCGGCAGCCGCGAGATGTCGGCAACGTCCGATCTCGATCTGATCTTCGTCTACGACATCCCGCCCGGGCTCGAGACCTCCGACGGCACCCAGCCGCTGCCGCCGATCCAATACTACACGCGCCTCAGCGCCAAGATCGTGACCGCCCTCACCGCCCTCACCAACGAAGGCGCGCTCTACGAGGTCGACATGCGACTGCGCCCGTCCGGCCGCGCCGGGCCGCTCGCCAATTCGCTCGAGGGCTTCGAGACCTACCACGCGCAATCGGCGTGGACGTGGGAGCATCTGGCGCTCACGCGCGCCCGCGTGATCCACGGGCCGCGACCGCTCGCCCAGCATCTCGAGCGCATCATTGCCGCGACGCTGCGCCGCCGGCGCGACCCCGCGACCCTCGTGCGCGACGTCGCCGACATGCGCGACCGCATCGCCGAGCATGCGCCGCCCAAAAGCGTGTGGGACTTCAAGCACCTGTCCGGCGGCCTCTTCGACATCGACTTCGTGGCTCAATACCTGGCGCTGCGCCACGCCGCGGCGCGGCCCGACATCCTCGATCCCAATCCGTCCGAAATGCTGCGGCGCACGGCGGCGGCCGGCCTGATCGACGCCGCCGACGCAGACCGCCTCGTTGCCACCCGCCTGCTGCTGTCCGACGTGCAAAGCCTGCTGCGGCTCACGCTCGACGGTGACGAAGCGGGTTTCGACGAGGCCAAGGCGCCCGAAGGCCAGCGTCGCCTGATCGCCGCGACGGAGAACGTGGCCGATATCGAGACGCTGCGCCGGCGCATCGAGGCTGAAGCCGCCGCCGCCCGTGCTATATACGGTCGCCTTGTCGAGGAACCGGCGCGCGCCGCCGGCTGGAAACCGAGGAGAGGATGATGGCTGTAGAGGAAGGCAAGAAGGCGCCGGATTTCACCGCCGCCACCGACGGCGGCAAGAAGCTCAAACTCTCCGAGCTGCGCGGCAAACCGGTCGTGCTCTACTTCTACCCGAAGGACGACACGCCGGGCTGCACGACCGAGGCCTGTGGCTTCCGCGACGCCATGCCCGACTTCAAGAAGCTGAAGGCGCAAGTGGTCGGCGTCAGCAAGGACAGCGTCGCCCGCCACGACAAGTTCAAGGCGAAGTACAGCCTGCCCTTCCCGCTGGTGTCCGACGAGGACGGCAAGATCTGCGAGAAGTACGGCACCTGGATCGAGAAGAGCCTGTACGGCCGGAAGTACATGGGCATCGACCGCGCCACCTTCCTCATCGACAAGGACGGCGTCGTGCGCAACGTCTGGCATAAGGTCAAGGTGAAGGGCCACGTCGAGGACGTTCAGCAGGCCCTGAAGGCGCTTTAGCGCGCCCTTCTCAGTCGCGGCCGTGCTTGCTGGAGTAGTAGACCAGCCCCATCAGGCCGACGCCGAGCGCCAGGGTGGCCACGATGCCGAAGCCCATGGCGATGTAGCCGTGCGTCGACATGCTCTCGCCGCCACCCGACTCGCCGCCCATGCTCCAGCCGACGTATCCCATGTAGATCGCCAAGCCGAGCATGCCGATCAGGACGGTCACGACCACGATCGTGCCGGCGCCCCACTTGCCTTCTTTTTCCACGTTCCACCTACGCGGTGCTTGGTTCGAGCACCGGCGCCAGCTTGTCACGAATGACAGGCGCGCAAAATACGATCGCCTGCGTCATTTGCCTCAGATTGGTCACAGGCAGCAGGGCCAACCTTCCCCCATCATTCGACGTGGATATTCGATGTGCAGGGAAGCGATATGAACTTCGCCGACAGGGACTGGGCGCCGAGTTCGGCGATCGATCCGGCCGAACCCAATCCAACGAAGCTTTCAGGCGATCCATGGAAGCTTTGACGCGCTTTCTTGCCGCCAGACCGGCGACTGCCTTGCCCGATTTCGAGTTCAAACCGAAAAACCCTGCACGAAGTGTGGCGGGATCATTCCGCGGCCGCGCGGGGACGACGTTGCTTTTCGTCGCCATTGCCGCCGCCGTCGCCGCCGGCTTCTATGCCTACGGCAGGATCGCGCGCGCTCCTGTTCGCATCACGCCCCCACCGATCGCCGCCATGGTGTCGACGCCGACGAACAGCGTGCCGTCACCGTCGTCAGTTGCGGTCCTGAATGCGGTCGCGTCGCCGACCTCGACCGTGAATTCCCCGACACGTCGGCCGCCGGCAAACCGATCGACACGGGCGACATCGCCGAGGTGCAAGCGAGGTTGCGGCCCCTGGGATTCCAGGTGGGTCTCATCGACGGCGTGCCGGTCCAATGACGGCGAGCGCCATCAAGCGGTACCAGCGATCGAAAGGCCGACCGCAAACCGGCGAGGTGAACGACGACGTTCTCGCCGCCCTTCGCCAGGACGCCAAGCGTTGACACGCTCTTGATATCGTTCAGGCGTCGAGGTTGCGGTCGCGTCTTTCGGGCAGCACCCACATGGCAACCAGGATGATGACGCTAGTGAGGGTCACGTACCAGGCGGGCGATGTCGGATCGCCGGTCGCGCCGAGCAGTCACGTGATCACGAACTGCGTCTTGCCGCCGAACAGGGAAACGCCCGCATAGGCGATCTACAGGCCGGCCACGCGGATCGCGCGCGGCAGCAGTTCGGGAAATGGTCAACGGATCGCTCGCGGGAAAAAGATATGGCCGATATAGACGGCGAAGAAGGCGTAGGTGACGAAGTCGAAGAACTCGAGCGCATTACCGGCGACCGTGGTCGCAACGATCTTCATCCGTATCTTTTTCGCCGCCGCTTGCATGGATCACGCACCTCTTTCCCGAAAAAGCGCGCTGCTCTTGCACATCGGCGCTGCTCACGGTGCGTGCCAAGCAACAGCTTTTTTCGGAACGCCCTTACGTGAACTTGGCCTCGGCGCTTACTTCTTCTTCGGCGCCCAGCCGTAGATCTTCGTCAGGCTGCCGCCCATCAACACCGCGCGGTCGCTGTCGGACAGCCGATCGGTGACGCGGAAAGAGTCGACGCCCTCCTTGTAGGTGAGCAACGACACGGCGCGCGTCCAGTCGGTACCCCACATACAGCGGTCGAGGGTGAAGGTGTCGAAGATCCGGCCGAGCGGATCCCAGATGTCCTTGTACGGGAACTTCTCGTGGCTGAGCGTGCAGGCACCGCTGATCTTGACCGCGATGTTATTGTGCGGCGCCAGCGCCAGCAGCTTCGGCAGCTCGTGCCACGGCTTGGCCGGCGGTGGTGGCGCCATCGGCTGCTCGAGGCCGAGATGGTCGATCACGAGCTGGGTGTTGGGGTGCTTGGCCGCCATCTGGCCGACCTGTTCGAGCCGGCCGCGCGCCATCAGGTTGAGCGGCAGGTCGTGCTTGGCGGCGGCCGCCAGCACGCGGTTGATGCCGGGATCGGCGGCATCGGTCGACACCGTGTCGTTCATCATGATGCGGATGGCGACTGTGCCCTCCATCGCCGCCCATTCCGCGATCGTGGCCTCGACCTTGGGATCGTTGGGATCGACCGGCTTGATGACGGCGAACTTGTCGGGATGCGCCTTCTGGACGGCGACCGCATAGCTCGCGTCCCAGCGGTACATGGTGTGGACCGAGACCAGCAGCGCGCCATCGACGCCGACGGAGTCCATCGCCTTGATCATGTCGGCCGCCGTCACCTCGGGCGGTCCGGCGAGCACGGCATGCCACGGACGGCCCGGATGGTTGCGCTCGTAGCAGTGAACCTGGACGTCGATCGTCGGCATGATTTCCTCCCGTCGGTTTGACCGGGAGGCTACGAGGCGGTCTTCCGGTCTTCAAGGGCAGGCGTAGCGAACTTCACCCTTGCCGTTCGCGACGCAAACCACGCCGGACGGAGCGCCTGCCGAAACGCGCCACAATTTTACGACGCGCTCCTCGCCCGGCTCCAGGTTGAAGCCCTCGTCCTCGGCGTACCAGTGCGCGTCCTCGACCTGGACGCAGGCGGCAAAGCGCGCGGCGCGAATCCTGAGTGCATCGCCGACCACCGGCTCGACGATCAGGCCCGGCTCCGCGGTCAACGCCGCGCGGCCTTGCGGGAAATGCGCCGCTTCGGCCAGGCGTTTGCCGGTGGCGGCGTCGTCGAGCGTCACCGCCGTGACGTCGAGTGCCGGCGGACCGAAGCGATAGGCGCAGGTGATGTCGAAAAACGCACCGATCAGCTCGGCCGAGCCGAGCGTCTGCACGCTACGCGGCGCCAATTCGACGTCGCGCGCGCGGCGCATGACGACGGTCTCGCCGTTCTGGTAGCAGCGCAGAGAAAGCGTCGCGCGCACCGGCGTCGCGGTCTCGTTGCTCAGGTGGATGCCGAGCCCGTTCAAGCCCTCGTCGGTGAGCGCCACCTGCACCGGCCGGAATGCCCGGCGCAGCCCGTGCCACGCAAGCTTGGGCGTGCCCACCGAGTCGAGCACGCCCCAGCCCGCGCCGGCGGTGAAATCCTTCAGCATCCAGACCAGCGCGCCGGCACAGGCCGAGCCGGCGCGCCGCCATTCGGCGATGGTCGCCTCCATCACCTCGGCCACAGCGGCGCGGCGCAGTCGTGGCGTATCGCTGCCGTACAGCAGCTTCGTGTAATGACGGGTGACGTCCGCGAAATCCCAGTCGGCGCCGCGGTCGCGCGGGACGTTGGCGAGGGTGTCGGCGTTGGTCGCCGCCGGCACATTGGAAAAGCCCAGGCACTCCGACGTGAAGCGCACGTCGGCGCGGCGCGCATCCTCGAGCGGACGCAGGTAGGCGCCAACTCCGTAATAATGGGAGACGCCCGTATCTGTCGCGAACGGCAGGTCGCCGCCGCTGGGCGAGTTGGGCACATAGACCGCGTCCGGTCGGTGCGCCGCAGCGATCGCCGGAAGAACCTCGTCATAAAGCGGCCCGCTCCACAGATCGCGCGGCAGTCCCATCATGGCGACCTGCTGCGCCACCTCGCTGCCGCCGCACAGCACGGCGAGCGACGGATTGGCGCCCGCGCGTTGCAGGAACTGCGCGGCCTCGGCCTCGACGCTCGCCCGGAAGGCCGGATCGGCGATCGGGTAGTCCATGTTGGCGAACATGAAATCGTGCCAAACCAGAAGGCCGAGCTCGTCGCACAAAGCGAAGAAGTCGGCGCTCTCGTAGACCATGGTGCCGCCGACACGCAGCATGTTCATATGCGCGTCGCGCGCCCGGTGCAGCCACGGCCGCAGGCTGTCGCGATCGCCGGCGAGTGACACGAGGTCGGAGGCGCTCCAGCAGGCGCCGCGGGCGAAGATCGGCTGGCCGTTGACGATCAGCGTGAAGTCTCGGCCGTCGGCGCCGCGATCGACGACGATCGAGCGGAAGCCGGTGCGGCCGAGCACGATCTCCCGGCCGTCCACGGTCAGCCGCACCTCGTGCAAGGTCGGTGCGCCATGGGTGTGCGGCCACCACTTCTCGACCTTCGGCAGGCGCAGGCTGCCGGCAAAGCGATCGCCCTCGCCGCGCGCCAGCGGCACGCTCCGGCCCGCCGCCGTCAGCACGACCTCTTTATTCGCCTGAACCCGAAGCGACGCCGACAGCATACCGTCGTCGCCGTCCAGCGTCGCCCGCAGCGTCACGTCACGCACCTCGTCCACGAAATCGATGCCACGCCAGGGGCCGACGGCATGAATGGGCGGCTGCCAGCCGGTCATGTGCCCGAGCAAAGTCGTCCGCACGCCACGCAGTGCATTGTTCTCGACGAGCCGCGTTCGCCAGCGCGCCCGGCCCTTCCGCGCCTCCAGCACCTTGTCGAGTGCGCGGAAGGCGATGACCAGTTCGTTGTCGCCCTTCAGCACGACGTCGACCGTGTGTGCGAGGAACATGCTGTCCGAGTGCAGGATCGAGGTGCCGTTCAGCCAGACCTCGGCGATCGTCGCCAGGCCCTTGAAGCAGAGCGCGCGATTGCCCGTACCGGGGAAGCGCGCGCGATACCAGATGTCCTTGTCGTGCAGCGGCGTCGGCCGGTCGAGCCGCCAGCGGCCGGCGGCCTGCAGAGCTTGCGCGGCGGTGCCCGGCACGGTGGCCGAAATCCAGTCGAGACTCGACGGCAGTCCGGCGGGATCGATGACCTCGCCCGACGCCGTGACGACGAGTTGCCAACCGGCGATCAAGGGAACCGCTTGGCGAGCGCCGACAGGACGCGCTCATAATCCGCTTCCATCGGCGCGAACTGGATCGCCGCGCCGTCGAACTTGCGGCGGTTGACCATGCGGGCGACCTGGAACTGCACGGCCTTGGCGGCTTCGGCGATGCGCCGGCTGACTGCCGCCGCGTCGGCGAGCCCGTCCTGCCCGTTCGCGCCCAGCCAATCGAGGTAGGTGCCCAGCATCTCGAAATTGGCGCCAAGCTGGCGCGGCAGATTGAAGGCGTAGAGGTGGAAATAATCCATGTCGCGCGCCGCCAGCCGCTCGAGATGGCGTGGCATCTCTTCCCGCCATGCGGCGATCGGATTGCCGCATGGCCGGTGCCGCAGGTGATGGCGCAACAGCTTCAGCGATCCTTCGACCAGCGCCAGCCCTGTCAGCGCCGCGCCGGCGCGCTTCACGAACTCGACATAGGGAAAGAGCACGTCGGGTGCCGCCGGCCTGGCGAACAGGCCGTCGTAATCCTCGCCCAACAGCACGTGATAGCCGGTGTTGTGGAAATAGCCGAAGCGGCGCGCGCCGGGATCGATGGCGATGGCCGCGACCGTCGTCTTCACGTGGCCCTGACGGTAGGTCGGGCCAGCGTCGGGCAGCCAGTGACTGTCGACTTCGATCAGCACCGGCCGGCCGCGGCCGAGTTGCTCCAGCGTGTGGCTCTCCAGCGAATCGTAGATCGCCAGCTCCTGCACGGAGAGGCCGAACAGCGCCTCGAGATCCTCGAGCGGGAACTTGAAGAAGGTGAAGTGGTCGCCCTCGAAATCCTGGCGCACGGTGAAGGCGAGTGCCGCCTCCGCCGGATGCCCGAGCGCCGGCAAGAGCTCGGCCCACACGTCGATGTAGCAGTTGGTCTCGAGCCAGATGCGCTCGCCGGCATGCAGCGCCTGCGGCTTCCACGCCGCCGGATCGAGCCACAGCAGGTCGGCGCTAGAGACCGAGGGCATCGCGCACCTGCCGGGACCAGTCGCCGATCGCAAAGCCATGATGCTTGAACAGCGCTAGCGTGAGGCGCTCGACACCGAAGCCGACGCAAGCCGTGTGCGCCGCGTCTCCGGCCGCGCTCTCGATCCGCCACGCACGCCCGAACAGGTCGCGGTGATAATTGAAGCTGACGCAGGCCGTCGGGCTTTCCGTCGAGGTGATCGGCACCAGCAGCTCGAACTTCAGCGTTTCCTCGCGCTGGCTGGTCGCCAGCAGCTTGCCGGTGCGGCCGAAGAACGGATCGTTGGCAACGTCGACCTCGAACGGCAGGCCGAACGAGCCGACGATCGCCCGGCCACGCTCCATCCACAGTTTGCGGAAGTCGAGCGCCTGCGCCTCGGTACCGAGCCGCACATGCTCGCGCTGGCGGAACATCTGCATGCGCGCCGGGTCGATCGACGGTTCGTGGCGAAAGCAATAAGTATAGACGTCGACCAGCGCGCCCGCCTCGGCCATGCGACCCCGTGCGGCAACGGCGGGATAGACGCCGTAGCAGGCCGCTGGCGTCAAGGCGACTTGCGTGATCTTCTGCCCCTCCGTCCAGTCGCCGCCCTTCTCCAAGGTCTCGAGCATCGCGCGATGATCGCGGTCGGTGCCGGCAAAGCTGTGCACCGTGCCGACGAGCTGCGGCGAACTCTTGAGATAGCCGCTCTGCTCGAGTTGCCATTTACCGATACCGGGCGGGAAGCGCATCACCTCCGGCCCGTCGGGATCGCCCACCCTGCCGAAGGCACTGTTGATGCCCTCGACGACCTGCTCGAACAGGCCGCTGCGGCCGTAGAGGCCATCGACGCCCATCGAGATCAGCAGACCGTGACGCAGCAGCTCCTCGCGATAGGCGCGATGGGCGTCCGTCATGCCAGCAGCTCCGGATCGTCGCGCAGCGCCAGCACGAGCTGGGCGGTGTTGGCGAGGATGCGGTCGTTATTGACCATCAACGCCGCCGAATGCGCGTCGCGCAGGTGGCGGCCGAGGCTGAACGGCGAATCGTTGCGATAGCCCGCCAGGCCGCAGACCAGCAGCGCCTGGCCGACGATCTGCACGGCCATCTGCGACGACGCGGTCTTGAGGTTGTTCATGGCGATCGCGAACGGCAGCGCCGACAGCCGGTCTTCCGAGCCCAGCGCGGTCTCGTAGTGGCGCAGCGACGTCACGACGTTCGACTTCATGAGCTGCAACAGGCTGGTCGCCTCGGCAAGGCGCACCGCGCCGGGCGACGTGGCCCCCGGCCTCTTGCGGGTCTCGGCGCGCACGAAGGCGCGGGCCCGCGCCACGGCATCGGTGGCGATGCCGAGCCACAGCGCGCTCCACACAAGATGCGAGGTCGGCAGCATGGTCTGCGCCGATACGTCGGCGTAGGGCACGGCAATGACCTGGGCCATCTCGCCCGTGGCGTCGAGGTGATAGCCGTTCGAGCAGGTGCCGCGCATGCCGAGCGTGTCCCAGCCCTGCAGCGCGTCAAGGGTTGCGTCCTTGCGCGGCACCACGACGATCACCTGGTCGGACGCGGGCGACTGCGGCGTGCGGCGCGCGGTTACGAGGATGCCGTCGCTATCGGCGCCGTAGGAAATCACCGTCGCCTGCTTGGCGAGCGCGAAGCGGCCGCCGGCCTCCTCGACGGCGCAGACGCTCGAGCGCACGTCGCCACCCACGCCGGCTTCCGAGGTCGCCGAGGCGAGCAGAAGCTGTTCGCCGGCCAGGCGCTTCATGAAGGCGCGCTGCCACGAGCTGCCGCCGCCGTGACGCACGATGCACGACACCTGGATCTGATGCATGGCGTAGATCATCGCCGTCGAGGCGCAGTACTGGCCGAGCACATGACAGACCGACACGACGTCGGCGATGCCCGCCCCAGGGCCGCCCTCGCTCGCCGGCACCAGGATGCCGAGCAGCTTGCGCTCCCGCAGCGCGGCCAGCGCCTCCTTCGGGAAGCGCGCGTGCCGGTCGACGTCGTCGGCGTGACGCGCGGCGATCTCGCTCCCCACCGCGCGAGCGGCGGCGATGAAGGTGCTCATACGGGTTCTTTTTGCACGCCGATGCCGGTCAGCGCCTCGACGAGGGCGGCGACGCTGGAGAAGGTGCGCCGGCGCAGCAGGCTGTCGGGGAATTCGACGTCAAAGGCCTCTTCCAGCGCCAGCATCAGGGTGACGGTGGCGTGGGAGGTCAGGCCCGCGGTGTAAAGGTCGGCATCGTCGGCTAAGGTCTCGATGTCGGTCTGCAGCCAGCCCGTCGTCTTCAGGAGGGCACGGACGCGGTCACGGACAGAAGACACGATAGACTCCCAGGGCAGTCGGACTGAAAAATGCCAGTCGTTGCTTGCACTTAGGATATCCTTTCGTATAGAGCGATTCAACATGACGCCCGTGACGTTCGACGGATGCTTCGGCTGGCTTCACGCCCCGCGTGACCGGGCGAGCAGCGACGTCGCCGTCCTTATTTGCACTGGCTTTCTGCAGGACGCGATTCTGGCTTACGGATCGTTGCGCGTGCTGGCCGACGACCTGGCCGACGCAGGCTACGTGGCGCTGCGCTACGACTATCCCGGGACCGGCGATTCCTGCGACGACGCCGTCGAAAGGGTCGGTCACTGGACGGCCTGGCAGCGAAGCGTCGACGAGGCTGCAAATTGGTTGCGCGCGACGACCGGCACCAAAAGGCTGATCCTGGTCGGGCTGCGGCTCGGCACCACGCTGGCCACCATGGCCGCCGCGCGGCGCGACGATGTCGCCGGCCTGCTGATGTTCGAGCCGGTGGTGAGCGGCCGCGCCTACGTGCGCCAGCTCGCCCTTGAAGCCGAGCTGCTGAGCGGCAAGCGGCCGGACAAGGGTGAGGATCTCGCGCTGCGCGAGTTCCGCTTCTCGCCGGCCACCCTCACCCAGATCGGCGAGGTCGATCTGCGCAAGGTTGCACCGAAGGCTGGCACCGAGGTCGCGATCTCTGCCCAGGCCGAGAGCAAGACGGTCGACGAGGCTGCCGCGGCGTGGCGTGCCGCTGGCGCGGCCGTCACGACCCTCGGCTGGGACGGGTTGGCGTCGCTGGTGCGCCACAAGATCATCGAGGAAGACACGCTGGCCGATTTCGGCGCAGTCGTCCGCTGGCTGCACGCCGCGGTACCGGCGCACGCTACGCAGACGGAGATCCGGACGGAGGACGCGATCCTGCGCCTGCCGGGCTGCGTGGAGACGCCGCTGCGTTTCGGGCCCGATCGCCGCCTGTTCGGCATACTGTGCCGACCTGAGGGCGTCGCCAAGCAAACCGCCGTGCTGATCGGCAACGCCGGCCACGATCCGCACTACGCCTCGGCGCGCCATGCCGTCACCCTGGCGCGCAAGCTTGCGCTTCAGGGCATCGCCTCGCTGCGGCTCGACTATGCCGGCCTCGGCGACAGCATCGGTCCGGCCGGCAAGGAGCGCATGCTGAGCCACGTCTTCGCCGTCGACCGCAGCGCCGACGTCGGTGCCGCCGTCGATGCGCTGCAGGCGCTGGGCTTCCGCCGTTTCGGCATCGAGGGTCTGTGCTCGGGCGCATTCCATGCCTTTCGCGCCGCCGTCGCCGAACCGCGCATCGGCTCGGTGCTGGTCGTCAACCTCCCCTTCTTCACCCTGCCTGGCGGCAACGTGCTGGGCTATCTCGAGCAGAAGAGTCACTCGCCCGGTGCCTATTTCGCCAAGCTCTTCCGCCCGCAGACATGGGCCACGCTGGCCAGCGGCAAGGTCGATTATCGCGGCATCTTCAGCGGCCAAATCGGCCGCCTGCGCGCGCGCCTCACCGGGAAGGCGACCGGAGTCGCGCGGCGGATCGGCCTGTTGCCGCAACAGAGCTTCGCCAGGCAGGCCCTGTCGGCTCTCGCCGGCCGGGGTGCCAAAGTCATGTTCCTGTTCTCGCCCGGCGAGGAAGCCGAAGGCCCGTTCGCCCACGAGTTCGGCCCCACCGGCGCGGGGCTTGCCGCGCATGACGGTGCCGCGATGACGGTGATCGCGGGCATGGACCACGACCTCACCGCGCCGGCGGCTCGGCGCACCGCGGAGGAATTGATGGTAGAGTTCTTCGGTCGCACATGACGCTCCGCCTGAAAAGCTTCGACTTCCTCCGGGCGGCCTGCGCGTTGATGGTGCTGGCTGGCCACCTGTGCACGGAAATGGGCATCGCGACGAACACGATCGTGCTCGGCGCGACGTCGTTCGGCACCGAGGCGGTGGTCGGCTTCTTCGTGCTGTCGGGCTGCCTGATCTCGATGCAGGACTACGGCAGCACCGGCAACTACCTGCGCGCGCGGCTGGTGCGTATCCTGCCCAACTACTACGTGATGCTGATCTTCACCGCGCTGGCCATGCTGGCGTTCGGCGTAGCGTTCCCGGCCTCGCATCTGGTGGCCAATGCGCTGTTCCTGCAGACGCTCGACTGGCAGGCCGCCAATCCGCTGAACTGGTACGCCCAGTCGTGGAGCCTGTCGTACGAGATCTGGTACTACATCGCCTTCCTCGCGATCATGGCGCGGCCGCGCCTGCTGCTGCCGCTGTTCGTGCTGAGCCTCGGCGTCGGCATCGCGCTCTATTTCGTGCCCAAGCCGCCCGACCCGGTGAACGCGCTGCTGCGCGCCTTCGCATTCTTCTCGGTCTGGCTCTCCGGTGTGCTGGTGACCTGGCTCGTGCGGCGCGGCCACGGCGTGTCGATGGCGACCGGCGCCTTCATGATGGCGGTCGGCTTCTGCCTGTCGCGCGTGCCGTTCTCCGACCCGGCCAAGTTCGACTTCGGGCTGCTGTTCAACTTCGGCGTCGGCTTCGCCTTCCTCGTCTGGGCGCTGGTCACCCAGGCAATGCCCGGCACGACGCGCGTCCTGCACTTCAACCTCGCCGCGCGCACGGCGGTGTCGGCCGTCGCGCTGGCAATCCTGTGGCACTGGTCGGACTCGTTCTTCGCCATGAAGGCCGTCATGACGTGCCTCGTCGTCGTGTTCGCGCTGCTGCCCGAGGCGATGGTGCGGATCGTGGGGACGCTGGTGCGACCCACCCTGCCCGTCATGTACTACGTCGGCGGCCTCTCCTACGCGCTCTACCTCGTGCATTATCCGGTGCTGCACGTCCTTTACCAGATGCATCCGTTCGCGCCGGTGGTGAACGCGATCATCGTCGCCGTCGTGAGCTTGGCGATCGCGCACCTGCTCGACTACGGGATGCAGCCGCGCATCGCCGCGGCGGTGCGCGGAAAGAAGCATCGATGATCGCCCGGCGCGAGCTGCGCCACCGCCTCCTGCTGGTCGCCGCGGCGGTGCTGTTCACCTTCGTGGCGATGGAATTCGGCTGTCGCCTGCTGCGCGGGCCGTGGTTCCTCGTGCACTGGCCCAACCTCGTGCTGCTGGAGGCCGAGCAGCACAAGAAGCCCTGCATGTTCATCCACGACGACACGCTGGGCTACGTGCCGGAACCCGACTGCAAGGGGCCCGAGCACAGTCACGACGCGCAAGGGCTGCGCGCCATGCCGGCGCCGCCGGCCGACACGCCGCCGGGACCGCTCGTACTCGCCGTCGGCGACTCCTATACCTACAGCGACGAGGTCAAGGACGACGAGACCTGGCCCGCCTACCTGCAGGCGATGATCCACCGCCGGGTCGCCAACGGCGGCGTGCCGGGCTACGGCCTCGACCAGAGCGTCCTGCGCGCGGGGCAGCTCGTCCCCCGGCTGCGCCCCAACGTCATGGTGCTGGGCTTCATCGCCGACGATCTGCAGCGCGACGAGATGGGCAGGCTGTACGGCAGCGAGAAGCCGTACTTCGTGACGGCTAATGGCAAGCTCGAGTTGCGCCACGCGCCGGCGCCGGACCGGCCGGTCACCTGGGCCACCCTGCCGTCGTGGCAGCGCTGGCTCGGCTGGTCGATGCTGGTCGACAAGTTCGTGCGCCACTTCGGCTTCTACGCGACGTGGTTCTGGCAGGACGCGCAAGCGGTGCCGACCGGCACCGGCGAGCGTCTTGCATGCCCACTGATGCAACAAATCGCCGCGCTCGGCGTGCCGACCCTCGTGGTCGCGCAGTACCGTCCGCATCTGTGGCTCGACGACAAAACGTGGGCCGCCGAGCAGCGCCGATTGTCGCAGGTCGTCCTTCGCTGCGCGGAAGCCGCGGGGTTGCAGACCTTCGATTCCTACACCCTGATCGACGATGCCGTAAAAGCACAGGGTGTGAAGTCGCTCTACGGCGACTGGCATCACAACGCCCGAGGCAACCATATGGTCGCAGAGGGCATCTCAGCCGAACTCGCGAGGCGTAGGATGCTGCCCTGAAGACCACGGGGCAGGATGAACGACAAGATCAGCATCGTCGTCACGACGCGCAACCGACGCGAACTTCTGGCCACGACGCTGCGCTGCGTGCGTGAACAGAGCTGGTCGAACATCGAGTTGATTGTCGTCGACGAGGCCTCGACCGACGATACCGTGGCCATGATGGCGCGCGATTTCCCCGAGGCGAAGATCGTCCGCAACGACACGCCGCGCGGCGTGAGCGGCGCGCGCAACACCGGCCTGGCGGCGGCCAGTGGCGACTGGCTGTTCTTCCTCGACGACGACGACCTGATCCACCCGCGCCATCTCGAGGAACTGCATGCCGCCTCGCTCGTCGCGCCGCCCAACTCGATCGTCAGCGGACCGATGCGCGATTTCGCCGAGGTCGACGGCGAGATCGTCCTGTCGCCCGCGTTCTGCGCACCGTCCGCCCGCACCGACGCCGACACGCTGAACGAATTCCTCGAGCCCTCGAGCCAGCGCACGGTCACCCATTCGACGATCCTGTGGCCGCGCAGCGTCTTCGACACGATGAAGTGGGACGAGAACCTCGGCTTCAACGAGGACTTCGACATGTTCGGCCGCACGATCCTGTCGGGCCGCCACATCGTCGGGCGCCGGGCCGGCATGTACTATGTGCGCATGCATACCGGTCCGCGCGTGACGACCGGCAAGAACCCGGTCCGGCTGATCTCGCCGCTGCGCTATTGGTTGAAATGGTCGGATATGCTTCTGCCGCGACCGGATCGCGAGAGATATGCCCCCGCGATGCGCAACGGGATCATGGCGCTGCTCAACGAATGGGCCGGCGTGCCGCTGGCGATGGAGTACGTCCCGCGCCTGCACCTGGCGTTCAAGGCGTGGGGCGGAACGCGCTACTACATCACCTATCCGCCGCGCAACAAGCTGAAGCGCGCGCTGCTGCAGGGCCTGCTCGACTTCGGCGGACCGTCGATGCTGCGCCGCTTCCTCGCCCTCACCGCGACCGTGCGCGGCACCGGCGACGCCAACGCCGACTACATCGCAAACTTCCGGCCGGTGACGACGGCCGACGACAGCGCCGACGCCGCGATCATCCAGCCCTATCGCTGATCGGGTGTCGACGGCATCTTGCCGCCAGCCCCTTGCGCGCTCTAGGGTCGGCGGATGCACGACAAGGTCGACGTCCTGATCATCGGTTCCGGCGCCTCGGGCGCCGCCGCCGCCTGGAGCCTCGCGGATACGAAGATGCGGATCCTGTGCCTCGAGCAAGGCGACTGGATCAAGCCGACCGACTATCCGACCAACGGCCGCGACTGGGAGGCCCGCCTCTTCAGCGACTTCGCCATCAATCCCAACCGGCGCGCGCGCGAGACCGACTATCCGATCAACGACGCGAAGTCACCGATCAAGGTCGTGAACTTCAACGGCGTCGGCGGCAGCACGATCATGTACACCGCGCACTATCCGCGCCTGCATCCATCCGACTTCAGGGTGAAGACGCTGGACGGCGTCGCCGACGACTGGCCGGTCGACTATGCAACGCTCGAGCCGTTCTTTGCCGAGAACGACCGCATGATGGGCATCTCCGGCCTCGCCGGCGATCCCGCCTACCCGTTCCATCAGCCGCCGATGCCGCCGCTCCCGCTCGGCAAGTCCGGCATGCGCTTCGGCCAGGCGCTGAACAAGCTCGGCTGGCACTGGTGGCCGTCGGACTCGGCGATCGCCACCACCGAATACGACGGCCGCGGCGCCTGCATCAACCTTGGCCACTGCACGCCGGGCTGCGCGCAGGGCGCCAAGGCCAGCACCGACATCACCTACTGGCCGCACGCGATCCGCGCCGGCGTCGAGCTGCGCACGCGCTGCCGGGTCCGCGAGATCTCCGTCGGCACCGACGGCATGGCCACCGGCGTCGTCTATTACGACGGCAAGGGCCAGGAGCAATTCCAGCCGGCCGAGATGGTGATCGTCGCCTGCAACGGCGTCGGCACGCCGCGCCTGATGCTGAACTCCCAGTCCGGCCGCTTCCCCGACGGCATCGCCAACTCGAGCGGCCTCGTCGGCAAAAATCTGATGCTCCATCCCTTCGCACTGACCTACGGCTATGTCGGCGAGCCGCTCGACGGCAACAAGGGCCCGCCGCTCAACCTGTGGAGCCAGGAGTTCTACGAGACCGATCCCGGCCGCGACTTCGTGCGCGGCTACACGCTGCAGCTCCATCGTGGCACCGGCTCGATCGTCGAGGCGATCACCAGCACGGCGGCCGGCCGCCTGCCATGGGGCGACGATCACCACCGCGTCTACCGCGAGCTGCTCGGCCATCGCCTCGGCATGTCGACGATCACCGAGGATTTGCCGGAGGAGCACAACCGCGTGACGCTCGATCCGGTGCTCAAGGACTCGAGCGGCATTCCCGCGCCCCGGATCGACTACACGCTGAGCGACAACACCCGAAAGATGATGGCGCACGGCGTCGCGCGATCGAAGGAGATCCTGGCCGCCGCCGGGGCCAATCCCGACACGATCGGCGTCGAGGCTCCGATCATGAACGGCGGCTGGCACCTCATGGGCACCGCGCGCATGGGCACCGACCCCGAGCGCTCAGTCGTGAACGAATGGGGCCGCAGCCACGACGTGAAGAACCTCTTCGTCGTCGACGGCAGCATCTGGGTGACCTCGGGCGGCGTGAACCCGACCTCGACCATCCAGGCGCTGGCGCTCTACATCGCCGACGCCATCAAGCAGCGCCTCGCCGCCGCCACTCTGTTCGATTGAGGCCGCCATGCTCTCCCCCGCCCAACTCCGCGACCTCGGCGCCTTCGCGGGCTTCATGATCCCCACCAGCGCGCAGTACGGCGTGCCCGGCGCCGACGACGCGCTGATCTTCGCCGAGATTGCCCGCAGCCTGGAGCGCGACCGCGACGACGTGGCTGCCGCGCTCGCGCGCCTCGCGGAAATCGCCGGCAAGCCGTTCGCCGACCTGGCCGCGGGCGACCGCCGCGCCGTCGCCGAGCGCTTCCGCACCGAAGGTGGCCCGGCGCTGGCGGCGCTCACCCGCGTGATCCTGCTCTGCTACTATCGCGACGACCGCGTGATGCGCTCGCTCGGCCAGGAGCCACGCCCACCCTTCCCCAAGGGCCACGTCGTCGAACAGGGCGACTGGTCGCTGCTCGACCCGGTGCGCAAGCGTGCGCCGTTCTTCCGCAAGGTGCCGTGAGCGTCGCATGACCATCGAGACCGTCCGTGCGTTCCTCGCCGCCCATGCGCCCGACATAAGGATCCTCGAGACCGACGCCAGCACCGCCACCGTCGAGATGGCGGCGGCCGGTCACGGCGTGCAGCCGGCGCAGATCGCCAAGACCCTGTCGCTCAAGATCAGGGACCGCACCGTGCTGATCGTGACCTCGGGCACGGCGCGCCTGGCCAACCGCAAGATCAAGGATGTACTGGGCGGCAAGCCGCGCATGCTGGGGCCTGAGGAGGTGGTGGCGCTGACCGGCCATCCGGTGGGCGGCGTCTGCCCGTTCGGCCTGGCCACGCCGTTGCCGATCTACTGCGATGTCTCGCTCAAGGCCTTCGACGAGGTGATCCCGGCGGCGGGCTCGGCCAACTCCGCGCTGCGCATCGCCCCGCAGCGCATGGCAGAGCTGGTGCAGGCCGAGTGGATCGACGTCTGCGAGTGATCGGCGGCCACCGAGATTCTCACCGATGTGAGAGACCTTGGATGCCTATGGTATAAGGATTTTCCGTGATTCTTCTCATTTCTCGCCACACCCCCCACGCAAGATTGTTGCGGGCTGCGACCGAGTGACTCAGGCGCGGCAAGGCACGGGGCGCGACCTCGCCTCGTACTGTACATTGGGCCTCCCCTCCAAAGGCCCGCGTACAAGGAGCCTAAATGCCGGATACCCTCACGTACTTCGCTGCAGATGCCGTGCATACACCGCTGCCGCCGACGATCCGCAAGCGCGCGACAGCCCGCGAAATCCAGGCCGACCTTCAGGACCGCATCGCCTGCCTGACCGCGCGCGATCCGAAGTTTGCCGGCTGCACGGCGGCCTTCCCGCGCCCGATCCCGGCGCGCAATGACGGCGCGCCCAACTGGACGGTCGACGGCTTCCCGGGACTGGCGCCCGGCTGCTTCACCACCCTGGTGAAGATCGTCGACCAGGCGCGGCTGGAGTACGAGCTGGTCGCCTAAGGCGCGATCAGGTTGCGCACCTAAGGCGCGATCAGCTTCACGCCCGCACCGGTCAGCGTGATCGATGCCGGCGGATCGCCATCGGATTTGAGCCAGCCCTTGGCGACCGCGACGCGGATCGCCGCGTCGATCGCATCCCTGTTCGCGATCCCGAGCTTGTGCTGCACCTTGTCGACATGCGTCCAGGTCGGTGGCGGCCTGCGACCCGTGACCTCATGCACCGCCGTCAGCAGCGCGACGAGGAACTGGGCGGCGCCCGGAGCGGCGCCCGGACCGGCGCTGGGAGGAGTGGCGGCCATTGCCCGAGCATAGCGTGTCGCGTGCCGCCGACCAAAAGCTGGTTTCGCAGCCGGCCCCTTGCCGCTCCGCCACGCCCCGCCCTAGGGTCGCAGGCGGGAGGAACCGGAAAACATGCGCAACGGCGCGCCGCAAGGCGAGGCTTCCTACGATTTCATCGTCACCGGCGCCGGCTCCGCCGGTTGTGCGGTGGCCGGACGGCTGAGCGAGGACGGACGCTTCTCGGTGCTGCTGCTCGAGGCCGGGCCGCGCGACACCTATCCGTGGATCCATGTCCCGCTCGGCTACCACAAAACCTTCAACAATCCGAAGGTCAACTGGATGTTCGACAGCGAGCCCGAACCCGAGCTCAACAACCGCGTGATGTACCAGCCGCGCGGCAAGGTGCTGGGCGGCACCAGCTCGATCAACGGCATGGTCTACATGCGCGGCAACGCGGCCGACTACGACGAGTGGCGCCAGCGCGGCTGCGAGGGCTGGGACTACGACTCGGTGCTGCCCTACTTCAAGAAGGCCGAGGACAACACGCGCGGCGGCGACGACTTCCACGGCACCGGCGGTCCGCTCAAGGTCTCCGACCATCGCTGGCAACCGACGCTCGCCAAGGCGATGCGCGACGCCGCGGTCGAGGCCGGCATCCCCGACAATCCCGACTTCAACGGCGTCAACCAGGAAGGCGTGGGCTACTACCAGACCACGATCAACAAGGCGCGGCGCTGGTCGAGCGCGCGGGCCTATCTCGGCGGCACGCGCGGGCGCCGCAACCTCACCGTCGCCACCGGGGCGCACGCCACCCGCCTGCTGATCGAGAACGGCCGCGCCGTCGGCGTCGAATATCGCACACCCTCCGGCCTCAAGACGGCGCGCGCCAAGCGCGAGGTCATCGTCTCCGGCGGCGTCTACGGCTCGCCGCAGCTTCTGATGCTGTCGGGCCTCGGGCCGGCCGCGCATCTGCAGCAGCACGGCATCGCCGTGGTGCGCGACATGGCGGGCGTCGGCAGCCACCTGCACGATCACTTCAACACCTACGTCGCCTACCGCTGCAGCCAGCCGGTGACCATGAACGACCTGATGCTGAGCCTGCCGCGCCGCGTGATGGCGGCGGCGCAATATGCACTGGGGCAGACCGGGCCGCTGTCGAGCATGGGCCTGTTCGTGGGCGCGCTGATCAGGAGCGACAAGCGGCTCGAGCGGCCCGACCTGCAGCTCAACATGTTTGCCTGGGCAATCAAGGATCGTAACCGTCACGGCGTCGTCCCCCAGCCCTTCTCCGCGTTTGGCTTGAGCCCGGTGCACCTGCGGCCCGACGGCCGCGGCACGGTGCGGCTCAAGTCGGCCGATCCGCTGGCAGCACCCGAGATCCGCTTCAACTTCCTGAAGAGCGCCTATGATTTCGAGGCGCTGATCGCGGGCATGCGCATCTGCCGCGAGATCGCGCGCCAGCCGGCGCTCAGGCCCTTCATCGTCGAGGAGATCCTCCCCGGCGCGGCCGTCACCAGCGAGGCCGCCCTGAAGGACGACATCCGCGCGCGCGGCGTCTCCAACCTTCATCCCGTCGGCACCTGCCGCATGGGCCACGAGAGCGACTCGGTGGTCGACCCGCAACTGCGCGTCCACGGCATCGCAGGCCTCAGGATCGCCGACGCCTCGATCATGCCCTCGATCGTCGCCGGCAACACCAATGCACCGTCGATCATGATCGGCGAGAAGTGCGCCGCCATGGTGCGCGCCGCGGCCGTATAGGCAGCCGTCACGACCGCAGCAGGCACGTTGCGGCGGGCAGGCTGAAGCAATCGATCCACCAGAACCAGTGATGGCGGACCGGCACCGGCGCCACGATCAGCACGCCGACGAGGAACGCCGGCGCCAGCAACGTGTACGGCCAGCGGTCGCGATGCCAGACGACCAGCGCCAGCGCCCCCGCCGCCACCATGACCGCGATCGAATCCAGGCCAAGCGCGACAGCCACATCCCACAGGCCCGAGCATCCGTCGCACAGCATTCCCAAAGTGACGACGTACAGCAGGATCTTCAGCAGCACATTGAGCAGCGCCGACACCAGCGCCGACGCAACGACGGCCCACAGGGCGATCGTGATCGTCCGCGAGAGCGCGCCGTTCATGGGCAACCGCCGGCGCTACTTCAGCTTCTCGACCACGCGGCCCAGCCGCTCCAGCGTGCGGATGACCGTCTTCTGGCCCAGCCCCGGCCACTGCACGCGCAGCAGGATGTGGTCGGTGCCAGTGCGCTCGCCGTAGGCGCCGATGCGGTCGACGACCTCGTTCTCCGAGCCGATGATGAAGCGGCTCTCGGCAAACTTGTCGAAGTCGGCGCGGATACCGTCGGACGGCACGAAGCCCGAATCGCCGCTCCAGCTCGCATAGGCCTCGTACTTGAACGACAGCGGCTCGCGCACCTCGTCGAACGAGCCGACATGGCATTCGCGGATCACCGGGAAAGTCGCCGCCGGCGCCAGCCCCGCCGCGGCGCGCGTCTCACGGAACAGGGCGCCCAGCTTGGCGACATTTTCCTGCGTCACCATCGGCGAGGGCATCCACGCGTCAGCGAGCTTGGCCGCGCGCTTGACCGCAGCCTCGACGTCGCCCGCCATCCAGATCGGCGGGCCGCCGGGGCGCTTGGGCCGCACGCTCGCCTGCACGCCGGAGAGCGTGTGGAAGCGGCCGCGATGCTCGACCACATCGTCGCGCCACAGCTTGCGGATCACCTCGACGCCCTCGACGAAGCGCGGCACGCGCTCCTTGAACGGCACGCCGATCGAGGCGAATTCCTCGGCGCGATAGCCGAGACCAAGCCCGATGATGGCGTTGCCGCCGGTCAGCCAGTCGAGCGTCGCGGTCTCCTCGGCCACGATCACCGGGTTGAGCAGCGGCAGCAGCAGCAGGCCCGGTCCCAGCATCATGCCCTCGGCCTCGGCGGCGAGACGCGCCAGCAGCGGCATGGCCTGGAACATCTGCAGCGGGCTCGACACAAAGTGCTGGCCGACCATCAGCGATGCCAGTCCGCTCGTCTTGGCTGCACGCGTCTGCTCGATCAGGTTGGCGAGCTCGGGTCCGAGATCGGCGCCCTGCCGCCACTGCGTCGCCATGTAGAGTCCGAGCTTCATCGAGAATCCTCCCGTGGGGTCCGGCGGTTTAGGCGGTTTTAAACCGCAAATTTGCCGTCGCCGAGCGTAAGTCGTTGATCCGGTTCATTTTGTGAAAAAGATAAACCGTCGGAAACCGCCCTAAACCGACGGAAAACCGGTTTTGCTGGGTTTCTTTGCGTTGCTCATCCTGAGGAGCCGCGTGCAGCGCGGCGTCTCGAAGGATGGGCAACGAGCGAAGTGTTTGAGTGTTCATGCAAAACAGCATAAGCGCGCCGCCCGGAAACACCTATCCTGGTCGTTATCACCGCTATAACGCCGACCCGCTTGAATTATCCGCGCAGCACCTTGCCGGCTTTGGCGTCGGTGAGCTTGCCCTGTTCCCAGGTGATCGCGCCGTTGACGACGGTGTACTCGACGCCCTTCGACGGCATGACGATGCGCTTGGCGCCGCCCGGCAGGTCGTAGCGGCGCTCGCCGTGGTTCTTCGAGCCGATGCTCGCCGGATCGAAGATCGTCACGTCGGCCGGCACGCCCTTGGCGAGGCGACCGCGGTCCTTGAGGCCAAAGAGATCGGCCGGATCGGAGGTCAGCCGGCGCACGCCTTCTTCGAGCGAGAGGGCCTCCTTCTCACGTACCCACGTGCCCAGCAGATAGGTCGGGTAGCCTGCGTCGCACAGCATGTCGACGTGCGCGCCGCCATCGCCCAGCGCCAACAGGATCGACTTGTTGTTCAGCAGCTCGCGCATGCGGTCCTCGCGCGTGTTCCACGAGGCCATGGTGAGCTCGCACTGGAGGTTGTCGGCCAGCACCAGGTCGAGGAAGGCGTCGACGCCGTCCTTGCCCTGTTCCGTGGCGATGTCGGCGATCGGGCGACCCTCGAGGCCCTTCAGCGCCGGATTCTTCACGGCATAGACGCCGATGCGGCCCCAGTTGCTGAAGCCCGTCGGGTTCTTGAGATCGTGGCGGAAAGCGTTGCGGAACGCGGGATCGGCATAGACCTTCTTCTGCGCTTCCTTGTTGGTGTCGGCGAACACCCTCTTCCACGACGGGAAGGCGGCGAAGGAGAACGGGTTGTTCATGTCGACTTCGCGCGTCAGCGGCAGCGGCGAAGTCTGCGGCCGGGCGCCCTTGGCGATCTGCGGTGCCGCGCGGCGCAGGGTGTCGCGCACCGCCTCGGGGATGTCGTCGCGGTCGAAGAGCGCGATGAAGGTGACCGGCCGGCCGCTCTCGGTCAGCAGGAAATCCAGCAGGTCGCACTGGTCCTGCTCCAGCACGCCGACCTGGCGCGTGAGCGCGATCTCGATCGCGCCCTTGCCGCGCTTCTTGAGCTGGTTGGCATAGGCCTTCAGCTCCTCGCGCGAAGCGTTGCGGCACGCCAGCGGCTTGCCCTCGAAGCCGAGGTGCTGGTTGAGCGTCGTCGAGGAGAAGCCGAGCGCGCCCACATCCATCGCCTCGCCGATCAGCTTGGCGATCTCGTGGGTCTCCTCCGGCGTCGCGCCGCGCTCCATCGAGGCTTCGCCCATCACCCAGTGCCGGAACGGCGTCAGCGGCGCGATGAAGGCCAGGTTGAGCGACGGCTTGCGGGCCGCGGCGGCGTCCATGAATTGCGGAAACGTCTCCCAATCCCAGGTGATGCCCTTGTTCAGCACGTCGAACGGGATGCCCTCGACGTTCACCAGATCTTTCATCGCGATCTCGCGCGTCTCGGGCTTGCAGGGCGCGATGCCGACACCGCAGTTGCCCATCACCACCGAGGTCACGCCATGCCACGACGAGGGCGTGACCGCGCCGTCCCAGCAGATCTGCGCGTCGTAATGCGTATGCGGATCGACGAAGCCCGGCGTCACCACCAGCCCGTGTGCGTCGATGGTGCGCTTGGCTCCCTCCGTGACCTTGCCGATCTCGGCCACCTTGCCGTCGGAGATCGCGACATCGGCCTGGTAGCGCGCGGCGCCCGTGCCATCGACGACGGTGCCGTTCTTGATGACGAGATCGTAGGCCATCGCTTCCTCCCGGGATATGGGTTCGAGGGTACTCTCACTTTACCTTCCGACCCACGCGAAAACACGAGCCGGCGGAGAATTCCAGACGGCGATACTGCGGGCCCTGGAGCGCGAAAAAGTGCTAGCGCCGACTGCGACGCGCCGCGTCAGTTTCCCTGTCGAGGTCCTCGCGCCAATCAGGCTCGATCTCCAGCGTCTTGATATAATCCGCTCGTGACTCGTCATCGCGGAACATCCACATCAGGACAACAGACCTGTTGAAGTATGCCGCCGCGAAACGCGGATTGAGACGCAAGGCCATGTTCAGATCCGCCAGTGCCGGCGGGTAGTTCCTGCTCTTCGAATAGACAAGACCACGATTTTGATAGGGCGCCGCATATCCCGGCACCAGGCGGATTGCCTCGCTGAAATCCTCGAACGCGCCCTGCAGATCGCCGAGCTTCATCTTCGCCTGCCCGCGATTATTGTAGGCAATGGCACACCCCGGAGTGACCTTGAGCACGGCGTTGAAATCCCCGATGGCACCGGCCGGATCGCCGCCGCGGGACCTCGTCAGCCCCCGGTTGTCGAGAAGCTGGGCGACGGGGTCGCAACCGAAATCGGACAAGGATTGTGGCACCGGGGGCAGCGGCCCCTCCGAGCACGCCGCAGCAAGGCTGGCGACGAGTGCCACGACCGCCCTCCTCGGCATGGGTAGTCCGTCGGTAAGCCTAAGGCTTCGGATAGCGGACCTCGAATTCCACCAGCTCCTTGACCCAGGCAGTCTGTTGCCGCCCCTTCGTGACGTACGAGTATTCATTCCTGACCAAGCCTCCTGGAACGGTCGAATTCCAGCATTCCCGCGATTTTTCGACGTCGTTGTCGTAAGTGTGCTTCTCGTCGGTGAGGCAGTAAGAGTGCAAGACTTGGTTCCCTACCCGGAACGGCACGTCAACGTCGGTCAGGCGCCGCGTCGAGGTGAAGATGACCTGTTCGTTGCCGCCGGCGACGTCGACGCGGTTCCAGTCGCGGCGCGCAATTCCCTTGGGAATCCCAGCGGCAAGCCAATAAATAAAGACATCATGGAAGCTCTCGCCTCGTTGAATCGCTATCTCGCGGTTGAAGACAAATTTCTCCGCGTCGTAGGGTTTGCCTGCGATGGTGATTGTCTCCCTGCCCGCGGACGTTGCCTTCGACACGTCGAAGGTCGGATCCTCGAACGCCACTCCTTCTCTGGAACTGCCGCCGTGACTGGCAATCGAGAACAGCGAGGCTCCGCGAGGGTCGACGTCCGACAATTCCGTCGTGGTTTGCCCATCCATGCTCAAGGTATCGAAGTGGCCGCGCGTGCGGTGCGTGGCGTTGGCGAGGATACCGAACCTACGCCAATCCGCTCCTTTCGCCGCCGAATGGCGAAGCTCGCGCAACGCCTCGTCGATGCTGGCGGGAATGAATTCCGGAGAACCCGCACCGGCCCCGCTTTGCACTGACTGCCCCGTGCTGTCGCTGCACGCCATCGACAATAGCGCCGCGGCGAGCACCGCCGAATGGATGAAGGCTGTGGAGCGCATGTCTACCTTCCCATCGCCGGGGTGTTGTCCGCCATCGACCGCAAGCCGTCGAATATCCTCTGCTGGCCGGCATAGACACGATCGGCATCGTTCGCTTCGGAGCCTTCCTTGACGATGGCCATGCCCTGCTCGATGTCATGGGCCGGCAATAAGCCGGCGATCATGCGGCACGTCGAAGCGAGGCAAGCAGTCTCCACCCGGTCGAAGACGTCCCGGTATGCAAGTTGCAGCCCCGCGAGCGTCACGCTGTCCCGACTTCTCGTTGCCTTGATGAAATCCAGGGCGATCACGACCAGCCTGGCCTGCGACGCACTGGTGGTAGCGGCCTTGGCGCCTGCCGCCCGCAGGAGTGCCGGCCGAAGTTGATCGTCGAGCGTCGGGTTGGCCCGCAGCGCCTGGACCCAGAGCGCCGCGGCGCGGTCGGCGTGACCCAATTCCCATTCGGCCCGCCCAAGGGCAGGCCTCACGTCTTCGGCCTGGCCGAGTTGCCGCGCCGCCAGGTTGAGATCTTCGATCGCGCGCGTCGTTTGCCCGTTGGCCAGTTTCGAAAGCCCCAGGCCGTAGCGCGCATTGCCGTCGTAGGCGTCAATATCGACAAGCGCCTGGAACAGAGGTTGGGCCGTCGCGGCCTTGCCGTCGCTATAAAGGCTCCAGGCCCGCTCGCGTCGGTCCTGCCCGATATTCAGCGAACCGACGAGCGTAACGAATTCGTAACGCGCCTGCGGGTCGAGCGGCGTGGAACGCAGGTCAACCACGACGGCGCGCCCGCCTTGCAGCAGGACGGCAACCCAGTCGGACTCATCCGGCGCGGCATTGCGATGGAAGTACCAGAATGGAACGGCCGCCGATCCGAGCCTGACGCTTTCCTGCCACACCAGCGTAAAGCCATTGCCGTTCATCGCAGCGCTGGTCTTCTCGAGGCTGCCGAAATTATCCTGGCCGATGGCGAGGGTCATCCGTTCGTCGAACTGCCAATAGCCATCGGCGGTCGTGAATTTCTTGACCATGACCAGCCCGGACTCGCCGGAGGAGGAGATGCGCCAGTTTCGAGGAATGCTGGAGAGGCCGACATCATGGGTCTTGCTGCTCCACGCGTCGCCGGCGACCGCCTGGGTGACGCTCTCGTCGCAGGCCGACGCTGCGACGAGAAGAAAGATCGCCGCGGCCCGTGCGAGGCGGGGCAAACGCCGATCGGTGCCTGTCCACTGCATCGTCATTTCAGGCGATTCAGTCCGTCGAGGATTCGGTTCTCGACGCCATAGACGCGCTGCCGCACCTCATCGAAGTTCGACGATCTCCCTCCCCCGCCGTCGACGCGCTCGTGGCGCGATTGCCTTTCGTCGTCCGCCCATCGCGCCTGCCTCTCCGCGATTCTCGCGGCGCGTTGGCGTGCTTCTTCGGCCTCCCGGCGGGCCCGCTCTTCGGCCTCGCGCCGCGCAAGATCGACATCGCTCTTTCGCTGAAATTCGTCGGCGAGCCTGGCCATCGCCTGGGGGGTGATTCCCTTGCCGAGGCCGGAGCGATCGTCCATCGCCGCAACGATGTCGAAGACCTGAGCTCCGGTCTGGGGGCCCGCAAGGAAGTTGTCGACGTATTGCCTCGACGGCTGGACGGTCCGGGACAACGGCGGCGGCGCGCCGCCGAGCGCCGCGATCTGCATCCTGACCTGGCTTTCCGCGGCCTCGGCGCGCGCAACCTCCGATCTGGCGCGCGGCAGGAGGCGTCTCAGCCGCACCGCCGCCTCCATCTGATGATCGCGAATCCCGTTGGCTTCGTCGACCAGCTGGAATCCCCTGGCGAGCCCGTAAGCACCGATGCCGATATTGATGGCCGCCAACTGGAGTTGATTTCCGGTCAGCATTACCTCGGCCACCTCGTCGTTCGCGATCAGCCCATGGACGAGATTGAGCGTGCCTTGCACCATCGAACCGATTGCCGGCAGGTATTTGGTCATGCCCGGCTCGTCGTTCAGGTTGTAGGCGTTGAGGAACTGGAACGAAGCGGCGTAGACTTGGGCTGCGCCGCCCATTGCTTCCTTGAGTGCCGGATCGGTCAGGGAATCCGCCACGGTGACCAGAATCGCTTTTCCCTTGTCTATCGAGCGATTGACCGCTTCCGACGGTTTGAGGGATTCGCTGTCATTCGACGCGATATGATCCTTGATGAGGATGGCCGACACGGCCTCGACACCATCCGCGGCAAGCTTGTAGGCCCGCTTGGCCTTCTCGCTGTCGTTTCCCTGAAGCAGGGCGGACTGCAAGTTCAAATAGCCCGACAGGCCGCCGGTGACGCCCTCGACCACCAGGTCCGTGCCGCTGGCCTTCAGCGAACGAGACGCATCGCGCGCCGCCTTCGCGAATTTGTCTGGGTCGCGCGTGAGCTCCTGCTGGGTGTCGATCACCCGCTGCCAGCGCGTGCGCTCGGCCTGTGCCTGAAGCAGCCGCACCTGAAGCTTGTCGATCTTCGCGGCGTTACGCGCATCCTGCGCATCGGCGCCCGATTGGCTGCCGATAACAAGAAGCGACGCGACCGCGATCCAGAAAACCTTTGCCATCAGGCCCCCCCCGTGGACACATTCGGCAACCGGTAGTTTAAAAGAGTGTTGGAATACCGCCCGGTTGGCAAGGGGGCTACATGCGCGGACCTGCAATCGCAGTGGCACTGCTACTCGTCAGCCTCTCGGCGTCGGCGCAGACGATTGGCGAGGCTGTCGAGCGATGCAATGGGGACGATCCCGATCTTGCCATCGCCGGCTGCAGCCAATTGATCCAGAGCGGCCTATCGACGGATCTCGCACCCGTGTACGTCAATCGCGGGGGTGCCTACATCCGCCGCGGTCTCGCCGATCAGGCCATCGAGGACTATACCAAGGCGATAGCGCTCAAGCCCCACGAGGCGGCGCCATACTCGGGCCGCTGTATCGCCCATCTGACGAAACATCTCTTCGATCAGGCGATCGCCGATTGCAGCAGGGCGATCGCGATCAGACCGGACTACGCCCCAGCCTACAACAATCGAGGCGGGGCTTACGAAAGCAAGGGCGACCGTGACCGGGCGATCGCCGACTACCGCATGGTACTGAAACTCGACCCGACCAACCGATCGGCCACCATCAACTTGAAACGCCTCGGCGGCACCCCGTAGCCGGAAATTGGGCGCGATCAACCGCCGTTCTTCACCATCTTCAGATACATCACCGCGTCGCCGTGCGTGGCATGTAAGCCATCTCCTCGTCGCTGACGTACTCCGCCTTGCGGCCGGTGGCGGCGCAGAGCTGCTCGACGTTGATGCTGGCCGGCAGCGTCGTGCGCCGGCTTCTACATCAGGTAGCCGCAAGTCAGACTGACCGAGCGGATCTCCTCGTCGTGCAGATAGATCGCCGCATTGACGGCGGGCCGCGGCACAATCGCCGAGGCGCGAGTCGCACAATGAGCTACGATACGTAACACCGGGAGGAAAACATGCCGATCGCCACCAAATACCTCTTCATCGTCAGCATGGACGTGACGAAGGAGAAGGAAGCATTGTTCAACGAGGTCTACGACACCGAGCACGTGCCGCTGCTGCTGAAGGTGCCGGGTGTGCGGGCGGTCACGCGTCTCAAGACCGAGCCTGCCGCCTTCATGCTGGCCGGCGAGCGCAAGCCGCTCGATGGCGGCGGCGCGCCCTCCTACGTGGCGATCTACGAGATCGACAGTCCCGACGTGCTGCTGAGCGCGCAATGGGCCGCGGCGGTGGAGAAGGGTCGCTGGCCGGGCGAAGTGCGGCCGTTCACGTCGAACCGCCGGCACGTCGTGCGCAAGGTGCTCTGACTTCAGGTCGGCTTTTCGCCCCGCAACTCGGCAAGCCCGCGCCTCAGCAACACGATGGTGTAACGTTCGCGCGTGGTTTCCGGGGGAACCGCATACTTTTCAGCGTGGGCAAACACGCTGTCCAGCTCCGACATTGCCGCGGCGGCCAGCTTGTAGTTGCCGCGCTTCATGTAGCCAAGGGCCTGGAAGAGGCATTCCTCTTCCTTCCAGTTAGCCTCACGACCCAGATCGTCGAGATGATGGAGCGCCGCTGCAAAGCGCGCGTGTGCCTTGGCCTTGAATTGTGTGGTGACGCGAAACATGACCTGGGTTTCCTGATTTTCGAAGTGGGATAGCGAGCGCCCGGCGGCCCTTAGCCGCCCTTCTTTACCAGCTTCGGATACATCACGGCATCGCCGTGTTTAGCCATGTAGGACATCTCCTCCTCCGAGACATACTCGGCCTTGCGGCCGGTGGCGGCGCAGAGCTGCTCGACGATGATGTTGCGCTTGATCTCGCTCACCAGAACGCAGGTCCGGTGATAGGCCTCCGACACCGTGCGGCCGAGCACGGTGAAGCCGTGGCGCTTCATGATGATGCAGTTGGTGTCCTGGATGAAGTCCTTGATCGGCCCGACGTCCTCCTCGACGTTGATGCTGGCCGGCAGGTAGTGCGCCGGCTTCTGCATCAGGTAGCCGTAGGTCAGGCTGAACGAGCGGATCTCCTCGAAGCCGCAGGCCATGAAGGCGATCATCTCGTCGTTGTGCAGGTGGATCACCGCGTTGACGTCGGGCCGCAGCCGCAGGATCTCGCGGTTCATCTGGTGGCCGACGGTCGTGGCGCGATCGCCCTGCAGGATGCAGCCGTAGGGAATGTCGGTGATCACCAGGTCGCCGGCCTCGACTTCCTCGAGGCTGACTCCCTGCGGCTTGGCGTAGCACACGCCGTCCGGATAGTTCGAGTGCGGCACGCGGATCACCATGCCGCCCACCGAGCTGTTCACCAGCCCGCGCGCGGAGATGCGGTGGGCGTAGGTGACATAGTCCTTCGCCACCTTCGGATCGAACGGCACGTTCGGGTCGGTGGTGAGTTCGTTGACCTGATAGGTCCGCTGCGCGCTGCCGTCCATGTCGTCTACTCCTGATCCTATTCGGGCTTGATGCCGAGGCGGTTGGCGAGCGCAATCAGCTCGCCGGTTTCCCGGGCCATCGTCTTTGAAAATTCCTGCGGCGTCGACATCACCGGCTCGACGTCCATGGCGCGCAGCGACTCGGCACCGGGCCCGGTCATGAACGCCGCGGCCAGCACCTTGTGGATGCGCTCGGAAATCTCCGTCGGCAGGCCGGGCGGCGCCACGACGCCGTACCAGAACACGCCGGTGAAGTCCTTCACGCCGAGGCTCTCGAAGGTCGGCACGTCGGGCAGCATCGGCGAGCGCCGCGTCACCGCGAAGCCGGTGAGCTTGCCCTGGCGGATCAGGCCGGCCGAGCCCGAGGGATTGTCGAGCATCACCGCCACGGTGCCGTTCATCAGGTCGGGATAGGCCTGGCCCGATCCCTTGTACGGCACGTCGACCATCTGCAGGCCCTGCTGCAGCTCGAACTGCTTGGTGAGCAGGTAGCCCAGGGTCGAGCTGCCGAGCGAGGCGCAGGCGACCTTGCCGGGCGTGGCCTTGGTGGCGGCGATGAACTCGGGCAGCGTCCTGGCCCCCGCCGACGGCCCGCCGATCAGGATGTAGGGCGTGGTGCCCAGCAAAGTGACGGCGGTGAAGGATTTCACCGGGTCGTAGGGCAGATCCTTGCGAAACACCGGCGCCGCGGCATGGCTGCTGGCGGTGGCGATGCCCAGCGTGTAGCCGTCGGGTTCGGCCTTGGCCACGATGTCGCTGCCGATGGTGCCGCCGGCGCCCGGCTTGTTGTCGACGACGACCGGCTGGCCGAGCGCCTCGGACAGCGCCTGCATGGTGCGCCGCGCGATCGCATCGGTGCCGCCGCCCGGCGGCAGCGCCACGATGCAGCGGATCGGCCGCGCCGGCCAGGCGTCCATGGCCCGGACGACCGTTGGAAAGGCCAGCGTGGCGGCGGCGCTCTGGAGAAAGGTGCGGCGGGAATTTCGGATCATGGTCATATTCTTGCGCCGTTGCGGGCCCTTGTCATTGGGTCTGTGTCATCCGTTCGCCGACGTACCGCGCCGCGCACCGAAGAAATCGACCGAACCGCCATACCGCCGACATGGATTCCCGGCTAAAAGCGCGGCGTGTGGAGGGGTATCGCCAGGGCGGGCGTTTCCGTCTTCTTGTCACTGGGACTGGCGTTGCCTGGGATCGCCGCAGCCGCGGACCTCGGTGACGAGCCAGGTCTATCGGACGAACTCCCGCTGCCGTTCAGCCGCGCGCTGTCCGTCAGCGGAGTCGTGACGGGCGCGCTTGGCGATTCGCTGGCGACCGATGACGTCCCCGCGCCCGCCGTCGCCGAAACGATCCGCGCCTTCGCGACCGTCATCGATCTCGACCGCGACGTGAAGACCGGCGACCGCTTCCACCTGCGCTACGAGCAGCAGTTCACGCAGGCCGACGAGCCGACCGGCGCGGGCCGCCTGATGTGGGCCGAGCTGAAGACGGCGGCCAAGGGGACCATCGTCCTCCATCGCTTCCATCCGCTCCAGGGGCCGGAGCAGTTCTGGCTGGCCAGCGGCAAGGCCGCCGCGCCGCCGGTCGTCGGCCAGCCGCTCGACGTCATGACCCTGACCTCGGGCTTCGGGCTGCGCACCGATCCACTCGATCATCCGCCGGGGCCCCTTGCAGGCCTCGCCACGCCGCCGCCCCCACCGTCACCGCCGCCCAAGGCCGGGCCCACGGCGGAGCAAAAGGCCGCCGAGGTGCGCGACCGGCGCGAGGTCGCACGCGCCTACGCGGGCTTCGACTTCGGCGGCGGCGGACAGCTCGGCAGCGCGACCGATCGCTTTCGCAATCCCGAACTCGACCGCATCATGGCCGAGAACCGCATCCGCGCCCGCCGCGAACGCGAAGACGCCGAACGCGCCAGGCAGGAAGGGACTGCCCTCGCCGCTGCCCGGGCTGCAGCACCGCCGCCGGTCGTCGAGCAGCCGCCGCCCAAGCTCTACATGCACGAAGGCCTCGATCTCCTGGCCAATTCCGGGACGCCGGTTCACGCCGCGGCCGATGGCACGGTGATCGGCGCGGGACCGAACGGCGGCTACGGCAACTGGATCCGCCTCAGGCATGGCGACCGTCTGACGACCGTGTACGGCCATCTCTCCGGCTTCGCGCCCGGCCTCGAGAAAGGCGCCGTGGTCTCGCGCGGCGAGGTGATCGGCTTCGTCGGCAGCACCGGCCGCGCGACCGGCGCGCATCTTCATTTCGAGCTGCTGGTCGCCGGCCAGCCGGTCGATCCGCGGACCCATCCCGCGACCAAACCGGCCCAGCTCGCCGGTGCCGATCTCGAACGCCTGCGCAAGCAGGTGGCCGCGTCCCTCGCCGAGCGCGACCACGAGACGGCCGCCGCGACGCCCACCCTCACGGCGCAGTCGCGCCTTCCGGCCGGCGATTTCGGCTGCGGGGCGTTCTGAAACACCCCTCCCTGCCCCCTACTTCGGGCCTCCGGGAACGTGCTAGGATTTCGCCAACCAGAAACGACAGGGAGGAAACGATGCGTATTCCTTTTGCCGCCGTCGCGGCGCTGCTTTCCTGCTGCCTGCTTGGCGTTCCGACACTGGCGCAAAACAAAGCCGTGAAGATCGGCGTGCTCGACGACATGTCGGGCCCCTACGCCGAGAACACCGGCCCCGGCGACGTCGCCGCGGTCAAATTCGCGATCGCCGATTTCGGCGGCTCGCTGCTCGGCAAGCCGATCGAGATGGTGAGTGCCGATTTCCAGAGCAAGGTCGACGTCGGCGTCGGCATCGCCAAGCGCTGGTACGACGACGAGGGCGTCGACATGATCGTCGGCATCCCCAACTCCGCGATCGCGCTCGCCCTGGTGAAGGTGGCCGGCGAGAAGAACCGCATCGTCATGCCGACCGCGGCGGCGACCTCGGCGCTGACCGGCAGCGGCTGCGGGCCCAACAGCATCCATTTCATCTACGACACCTACGGCCAGACCAAGACCATCGTGAATGCGCTGGCCAAGCAGGGCGGCGACACCTGGTTCTTCGTCACCGTGGACTATGCCTTTGGCCTGGCCATCGAGGCCGACGCCACCCAGTTCATCAAGGCGGCCGGCGGCAAGGTGGTGGGCTCGGTGAAACATCCGCTCAACACCCAGGACTTCTCCTCCTACGTGGTGCAGGCGGAGGCCTCGAAGGCCAAGAGTGTGATCTTCGCCGACGGCGGCGGCGACATCGTGAACGGCGTCAAGCAGGCCGCCGAGTTCGGCCTGATGAAGAAGGGCGTGCGGGTGAGCGCGCCGCTGGCGATGTTCCCCGATATCCACGGCATCGGGCTGAAGACGGCGCAGGGCCTGCTGATCGCCAGCCCCTTCTACTACGACATGACGCCGGGCGCGCGCGCCTACACCGACCGCTTCACCAAGGAGATCGGCCGGCCGCCCAGCTTCATCCAGGCCGGCACCTACGGCGCGGTGATGCACTACCTCAAGGCCGTGAAGGCGGCCGGCACCGTCGAGGCCAAGGCCGTGCTGGCACAGATGCACAAGATGCCGATCAACGACTTCATGACGAAAAACGGCTCCATCCGCCCCGACGGCCAGGTCATCCGCGACATGTACCTGATGCAGGCCAAGACACCCGCCGAGTCGAAGGGCGAATGGGACCTCGTGAAGATGGTCGCCACCGTCCCGGGCAACGAGGCGTTCCGGCCGTTGGGCGAAGGCGGCTGCACGCTGGGCAAGCCGTAAGGGTCGCAATCCCGCCACACGCGGCCCTTAGCCTTGAGTGCAGAGGAGTACGAGCATGCCCGTCTACATGGAGATCTCCCGGCTGCACCGCACCGTCACCATCGTGGCGCGCGGCACGATCACCCCGGATGAAATCCGCGGCGTCGCCCAGCAACTGGCCGAAGCCAACGTCCGTCCCTTCGCCAAGATCGTCGAAGTGGCTGGTGCCACGACGGAGTGGACGCCCGAGCAGGTGACGCGCGTGGCGCAACTGCTGCGCGGCTCATCGAGCGAAAAGCGCGGGCCGGTGGCTTTCATCATCGACCCGTCGCGTACCGCCTTCCCCGAGGCCTTTGCCGAGATGACCAAGGGCGAAGGACCGATCGAGATGTTCAAGAGCCTGAGCGGCGCCCGCGACTGGCTGCGCCGCATCGAGCAGGGGCTGGAGCGTCCGGCCGCGGCCACACCGCCGCCCGCGAACCAGTCGCCGTGGTCCGATCCGCAGCGCCAGGGCGTAATGATCCGCGGCGACCGTCGGCGCGAGGTGCACATGCGCGAGCTCGACGCGGCCTAATGGCTTCAGGGCGGTCCCGCCTCCCCTAATCCTGCAGGTCGGTCCATTAAATAAATGGAAATTTAATGAGACGGGGGCCTGCGCTAACTGCGCTAACTGCGCTAACCGGCCTCGCGGCGGCGGCGCGCGACATCCAACGATCCTCCTCCTCCTTGCCGCCCCGCTCGATCCAGCCCACCGTCTGGCGTCTCCCAAGGTCCCCCGCGTTTGCCCCGGGGTCTCGTTGCGGTGTAATATTGCGCTTTACGCAATGATTGTCAAGAGATCATTCCCCCCAACGGTGATCGGCTAGGATGGCGACCGGCAAGCACCCGCCTTGGCGCTGACGCGGAGCGACCCATGACCGGAGCGACGAGACGACGCCCGATGTTGCGAGGCCTGGTGGGTGCTCTCGCCGCACCGCTCGTTGCCAAGACCGCGCGCGCCGCGGACCCAGAGCCGGGCGGCATAGCCGCCCCTGTCGACATGCTGCTGGTCCTCGCCACCGACGTCTCGCGCAGCGTGACCGAGCCCAAATTCCGGCTTCAGCGCGACGGCACGATCGCGGCGCTCATCCATCCCGACGTCGTGAAGGCCATCACCGCCGGACCACATAGGCGCATCGCGGTGTGCCTGGTCGAATGGGCGGCGGTGGGCATGCAGGCCGTCGTGGTCGACTGGACGGCGATCGCGAGTGCCGCCGACGCGCGCCGCTTCGCCGACAAGCTCGTCGAGACGTCGCGCTCCTTCGCCGGCAGCACCGCGATCGGCGGCGCCATCGACTTCGCCGTGCAGCAGCTCGAGCGCGCGCCGTTCACGTCGGACCGCCGGGTCATCGACATCTCGGGCGACGGCAACAACAACAACGGCCGCCCCGCCGCCCCCGCCCGCGACGAGGCATTGGAAAAAGGCGTCACGATCAACGCCCTGGTGATCCTGACGCCCGAGGGCCAATCCTTCCGCCCCGAGCACACCAACCCGCCCGGCGGCCTGGAGAAATACTTCCGCGACAACGTCATCGGCGGCCCGGGCGCGTTCACCGTCGTCGCCGAAGGACACGAGGCGTTCGAACGCGCGCTGGTGAAGAAGTTGATTCAGGAGATTGCGTAAAGGTAGGCAGCGGTTCTCCAGCGCCAAGACGCACGATGACCGGTAGGTCGTCGTCCAATCGAAGAATGGCGTGAAATCCTCACAGCACGGCTCGGTCGATGCACGCGGCCTATTCACGGTTACGTCACGGAGCAATGCCCGCACAGACTTTGTGCGGTCAGGCCAATTGATGGCCCCCAATGAAGGGAGCCATAGCTAAACGCAACATGGCGTATGGTAACACGGTGATACAGCAGCTAAAGCCCCATCGAGGCGCACCGCTGTCGTAACGGCGAAGAATGTCACCTTGCCTTATGTCGACATCTTCTCCGACAAAGACATAATGATCGCTCATCTCCAGCTCCGTAGCCCCACACGCTTTTGGCGACCAAGCATTAGCATATCAACTTCAGCGAGCCGAGAGCGATCTTCCAATGCCAGCCTACCTCATTAGCTGTCGTTCCCCTCACCCACGCGCGCCGCCAGTGACGCCGCCATGAACTCGTCGAGATCCCCGTCGAGCACCTTCTGCGGGTCGGAGCGTTCGACGTTCGTCCGCAGGTCCTTCACCATCTGATAGGGCTGCAGCACGTAGCTCCTGATCTGGTGGCCCCAGCCGATATCGGTCTTGTTGGCTTCGACGGCCATCCGCTCGGCCTCGCGCTTCTGCAGCTCGACCTCGTAGAGGCGCGCCTTCAGCATCTGGATCGCCTTGGCGCGGTTCTGGTGCTGGGAGCGCTCCTGCTGCACGGCCACGGCGATGCCGGTCGGCAGATGGGTGATGCGCACGGCGCTGTCGGTCTTGTTCACGTGCTGGCCTCCGGACCCGGAGGCCCGATAGGTATCGACGCGCAGCTCCTTGTCGATCAGCTCGATCTCGATGTTGTCGTCGACCTCGGGATAGACCCACACGCTGGCGAACGAGGTCTGGCGCCGCGCGTTGCCGTCGAACGGGCTGATGCGCACCAGGCGATGCACGCCCGACTCCGTCTTCAGCCAGCCGTAGGCGTTCGGCCCCTCGACCTTGTAGGCGCACGATTTAATGCCGGCCTCTTCGCCGGCGCTCTCCTCCAGCCAGCTCACCTTGAAGCCGCGGCGCTCGGCCCAGCGCGTGTACATGCGCGCCAGCATCTCGGCCCAGTCCTGCGCCTCGGTGCCGCCGGCGCCGGCGTTGATCTCGATATAGGCGTTGTTGGCGTCGGCCTCGCCCGACAGAAGGGTCTCGAGACGCGCCTTGCGCGCCTCCTCGCTCGCCTCGCGCAATGCGCTCTCGGCGTCGGCGATCATGCCCTCGTCTTTTTCAGCCTCGGCCATCTCGATCAGGCCGACATTGTCGTCGACCGCCGCGCGCAGGCGCTTGATGGTGGCGATGGCGTTCTCGAGCTTGGTGCGCTCGCGCATCACCTTCTCGGCTTCCTTGGGATCGTTCCACAGCGCGGAGTCTTCCGCGCGCGCGTTCAGCTCGTCGAGACGGACGACCGCACGGTCGTAGTCAAAGACGCCTCCTCAGGAGCTCCAGCGACTCCTCGATTTCCTTGACCATGGACTGGGCTTCGGCGCGCATAACATCCTCTTGTCATCCTGAGCGTAGCGAAGGATCTCGCCGAACGCCCAAACTCGGTGCCTATTGTACCCTCAGGTCCTTCGCTTCGCTCAGGACGACGTCAGTATGTTTCCCCCGTCCCCGTCAGCGTGGTGCGCCGCAGGGGCCGGCTGCCGTCGCCCGACGAGGTGGCGTTGGGGTCTATACCGGAAAAGGGGGCCGACCCGTCAAGCACCTGGCCGCTCTCGTAGCCCGAGCCCGGCTCGGTGCCGGGCTTGAAGGCCTCGTCGATCGCCTGCGGATCGCCCGGATAGGTCGGCTGGCCGCTGTCGTGGTTGACCCGCACGATGCGCAGCCCGGGCGGGATGCGGAACGGCGTCGGCGGCTTGTCCTTGAACACCACCTTGGCGATGCGCTCGTAGATCGGCGCGGCGGTGAAGCTGCCCTGCTCCTTGCCGCCGAGCGTGCGCGGCTCGTCGAAGCCGACGTAGACGCCGATGGTGAGGTCGGGCACCGAGCCGATGAACCAGGTGTCGCGGCTGTCATTGGTCGTGCCGGTCTTGCCGGCGATCGGCCGGCCCGGGAAGGCGACGCCAAGCTGGGCCGCCGTGCCGCGCGTGGTCACGCCCATCATCATGTTGACGACCTGGTAGACCGTCGCGGGATCGTGGAACGGCTGGCGCTGGTCGACGATCTCGGGCGGCGTCGGCTTCTGGCCGGCCGGCGCCTCGCCGCAGTTGCGGCACAGGCGCGGCTCGTGGCGATAAATGGTCTTGCCGTTCCTGTCCTGCACCCTGTCGATCAGCGACGGCGTGATCTCGCGCGCGCCGTTGGCCAGCATGGCGTGCGCCATGGTCATGCGCAGCAGGGTGGTGTCGACGGCGCCGAGCGCCATCGGCAGGTAGGCGCCCATCTTGTCGGCGATGCCGAAATCATGCGCGATCTTGACCACGCGCGGCATGCCGATCTGCTGGGCCATGCGCACGGTCATGAGGTTGCGCGACTTCTCGAGGCCATTGCGCACGGTGGCGGGGCCGAGCGGCTCCTCGTTGCCGTAGTTGCCCGGCCGCCAGACCGGCTGGCCGTGCCCGGGATCGAATTCGAACGGCGCGTCGAGCACGATCGACGAGGGCGTGAGGCCCGCGTCCATCGCCGCGAGATAGACGAAGGGCTTGAACGACGAGCCCGGCTGGCGCTGTGCCTGGACTGCGCGGTTGAACTGGCTCATGCCGTAGGCCCAGCCGCCCGACATCGCCAGGATGCGGCCGGTCTGCGGGTCCATCACGACGACGGCGCCGTTGACGTTGGGGATCTGGCGCAAGCCATAGGTACGCGGCGGATACGGCTTGCCGGCGGCGTTCTTGTCGACCGGCTCGACCACCACGACGTCGCCCACGCTCACCACGTTGGCCGGCCGGCCGGGGCAGGCGCCGACGGTCTGGTTGGGGCCGGTGACGCAGGCCCATTGCATCTCGGCGAAGGGCATCGTGCCCTCGCCCATCACGTCCTTGCCGGATGGGTCCTTGGCGCCGGTCTTCTCGGGCAGGCCGCCGAGCTGGACCGATGCGGCGTCGACCTTGGTAACGACGGCGAGCTGCCAGGTGTCGGGGCCGTAGAGCGGCCGGCGCTGCTGCAGGCGCGCGAACTCTTCCTCCCATGTGCCTTCCTTGGCACCGTCCTTCATGTCGGCGATCCTGGCGTAGGGCCCGCGCCAGCCGTGGCGGCGGTCGTAGGCGATCAGTCCCGCGCGCAACGCATTGTCGGCCGCCTTCTGGTACGCCGGCTCGAGCGTGGTCGAGACCGTGAGGCCGCCTTCGTAGAGTCCCTGCTCGCCGTAAGCCGCCAGCAGGTTGCGGCGCACTTCCTCGGAGAAGAAGTCGGCGGTCACCATCTCGGTGGCGCCGCGCCGGCGCAAGGTCAGGCGCTCGGTCTTGGCGGCGCGCTCCTCGGCCACGGCGATGTAGCCGTCCTCGCGCATGCGGCCCAGCACATAGTCGCGCCGGGCGTAGGCTTCCTTCTCGTTCTTGACGATCGAGTAGCGGTTGGGTGCCTTGGGCAGTGCCGCGAGATAGGCGATCTCCGACAGGCTGAGTTCGCCCAGCGACCGGTCGAAGTAGTTGAGTGCCGCGGCGGCGATGCCGTAGTTGCCGGCGCCGAGGTAGATCTCGTTGAGGTAGAGTTCGAGGATGCGCTCCTTGGAGTAAGTCTCCTCGATGCGGAAGGCGAGGATGGCCTCGCGGATCTTGCGCGCCAAGGTCGCCTGGTTGTTCAGCAGGAAGTTCTTGGCGACCTGCTGGGTGATGCCCGAGGCGCCCTCCGGCCGCCGGCCGGGATTGGCCACGTTGGCCAAGGTCGCGCGCAGCACGCCCAGGAGATCGACGCCGGGATGGGTGAAGAAGCGCTGGTCCTCGGCCGCGACGAAGGCCTGTAGCAGGCGCTTGGGCATGGCGGCGACCGGCACGAACACGCGCTTCTCGCGGGCGTACTCCGCCAGCAACCGGCCGTCGGACGCGTAAAGGCGCGACACGGTGGCGGGCTGGTAGTCGGCGAGCTGCTTATGGTCGGGCAGGCCGTGGCTGAAGTGCCAGAACAGGCCCGCGACGGTGCCCACCCCCACGATCAGGCTGGCCAGCCCGAAGGCCATGGCGATTTTGACGAACTTCAACACGGCTATCCTTTTAACAAAAAGGATGGCGGCGACTTACGCCTTTCTTAAGGCGCTGGCATTTTGCCAGCGCCGGCGGGCGGCAGGCGCTGTAACCAGCGCCGAGTCGGCGCCGTCCGCGGCGCCTGTCCCACGCCGTGCCGACAAAATCGAGCTGTTCAAGCCTTCCTGATCGCGCCCGATGCCCCGAAATAGGCGTCGATCGAGCCCCGGAGCGAGCGGGCGAGCGCCATCTGGTGCTGGTAGACGGTCAGCAACTTCTCGTCCTGGCGGTTGCTGAGATAGCCCAGCTCGACCAGGGCGGCGGGAATGTCGGGCGAGGTCAGGACCGCGAAGCCCGCCTCGCGGTGGGTGTGCGGCAGCAGACGGATGCCGCCCTTGCCGAAGGTGCTGACGATCGTGTCGGCCAGGCGCCGCGACTGGTTGCCAGTGCCGCGCTGGGTCATCGCGACCAGGGTCTTGGCCACGATGTCGGGCTGGGTGATGAGCTTGGAAACCACGTCGTCGGCGCGGTTCTCGCGCGCCGCCAGGGCCGCGGCCTCGCGGTCGCTCGCCTCTTCCGACAGCGTATAGACCGAGGCGCCGCGCACCCCGGGGTCGGGGTGGGAGTCGGCGTGAATGGACAGAAACAGATCGGCCTTGGCTTCCTGGGCCCGGGCCACCCTCTCGCGCAGGGGTACAAAGGTGTCGCTGCTGCGCGTGAGCATGACGCGGTAGCGACCGCCCTTCTGCAGCTCTGCCTGCAATTCGCGCGCGACCTTGATAACGACGCCCTTTTCCTGGGTGCCCGAGACGCCCAGGGCGCCCGGATCCTGACCGCCGTGGCCGGGGTCGAGGGCGATCAATTTGAGGCGCGGCGGCAGCGGCGCTTTCGCCTTGGCCAGCGCAGGCGCGGCCAGGAACGCACAAGACCCCGTGAGGAGCACACGACGCAACATGATCGTTCTATAGCATTATCAATAGCTTATGGCAATTTCTTCAACTTCAATCTTTTGATTGTCGCTGTGTTGTAAACACCGTATGTTGCGTCCTGCGAGCAGTCGCCGTCGTTCGTAGCGCCCTTTCGGGGTCGCGCTCCGGCGGCAGTCTTCCCCGCCGGGTCCGCCAATAGGCAGGATTCCGCGGAGGGATTGTCAGGTAGGCGGTGACTATCAGGAACTCGAGGTCGGCAGGACCCTGTTCGGTCCGGCGGCGCGAAGCTTCCCCGTCTTGGCCATTTGTAGGCCGTTCGACGGGTTGATGGCGCGTCGTCCCCCTCGCATCAAGGAGGCGGCAAGGCCGCTGGTCGCTCGCGCCGGCCGAAGCCCAACGCCTCGGGAGCGAGCCCATGGCCCGCCGCATGTTGATCGATGCCAGCCATCCCGAAGAAACCCGGGTGGTGGTCGTAGACGGTACCCGACTCGAGGAATTCGACTTCGAGACGTCGACCCGAAAGCCCCTCAAGGGAAACATCTACCTCGCCAAGGTGATCCGCATCGAACCGTCGCTTCAGGCGGCGTTCGTTGAATACGGCGGCAACCGCCACGGCTTCCTGGCCTTCTCCGAAATCCATCCGGATTACTTCCAGATCCCGATCGCCGACCGCGAGCGGCTGATCGCCGACCAGCAGCGGATGCACGCCGAGCATGACGACGATCCGGCGCCGGCCTCCAACAGGGTCGACCGCACCGACATCGAGGAAGCTCGCGAGGAACGCGCCGCGGCCGTTGCCGAGGTCGCCGAAGGCGACGAAGGCGACGGGTTCGCCGAGCCGGTCGCTCCCGAGACGACCGCTACCGAAGCGTCCGCGTCCGAGACGCGGTCTTCGGAGACATCGTCTTCGGAGACGCCGTCCTTCGAGGCCCCGCCCTCCGAGACGCCCGCCGCCACCGCCGAAGCCGCACCGGCCGGCGAGAGCTACGCCGAGACGTCCAGCGAAGCCTCCGCCGACGCGGCCGCGCAACCGGCGGCGATGCCCGTCGACGGCGTCGACGGTCCCACCGAGGAGGTGCCTGCTCCCGCGGCCGCACCGGTCGAGATCCTGGGCGGCGACGATGCCGGCGAGGAGCGCGAGACGCGCGAGCGCCGCCGCCGCACGCCGATCCGCCACTACAAGATCCAGGAAGTCATCAAGCGCCGGCAGATCCTGCTGGTCCAGGTCGTCAAGGAAGAGCGCGGCAACAAGGGCGCTGCTCTCACCACCTATCTCTCGCTCGCCGGCCGCTACTGCGTGCTGATGCCCAACGCCGGTCGTGGCGGCGGTATTTCGCGCAAGATCTCGAACCCGTCCGACCGCAAGCGCATGAAGGAGATGCTGTCGCAGCTCGAGGTGCCGCAGGGCCAGGGCGTGATCCTGCGCACCGCCGGCCTCGAGCGTTCCAACATCGACATCAAGCGCGACTACGAATACCTGTCGCGCCTGTGGGACTCGATCCGCGAGATCACCATGCGCTCGACGGCGCCGGCGCTGATCTACGAGGAAGGCGACCTCATCAAGCGCTCGCTGCGCGACATCTACGACACCGACATCGCCCAGGTGCTGGTCGAAGGCGAAGCCGGCTTCGAGGCCGCTTCCGGGTTCATGCGCCAGCTCGTGCCGCACCAGGCCGAGAAGGTCGAGCTCTACAAGGAGCCGATCCCGCTCTTCCACCGCTACCAGGTCGAGGCGCAGTTCGACGCCATGCACTCGCCGACCGTGCAGCTGCGCTCCGGCGGCTACATCGTCATCAATCCGACCGAGGCGCTGGTCGCCATCGACGTCAACTCGGGCCGCTCGACCAAGGAGCGCAACATCGAGGAAACGGCGCTGCGCACCAACATCGAAGCCGCCGAAGAGGTGGCGCGACAAGTCCGCCTGCGCGATCTCGCCGGCCTGATCGTGATCGACTTCATCGACATGGAGGAGAACCGCCACCAGCGCCAGGTCGAGCACAAGGTGAAGGACGCGATGCGCAACGACCGCGCCCGCATCCAGATCGGCCGCATCTCCGCATTCGGCCTGCTCGAGATGTCGCGCCAGCGGCTGCGTCCCAGCCTACTCGAGCACTCGACCGAGATCTGCCCGCACTGCGCCGGCGTCGGCCGCGTGCGCTCGATCGAGTCGGCGGCGCTGCACGCGCTGCGCGCCATCGAGGAGGAAGGCGTGCGCCGTCGCGCCAGCGAGATCGCCGTCAGCCTGCCGCCCAACGTGGCGCTCTACCTGCTCAACCAGAAGCGCCACACGCTCTCGGAGATCGAGAAGCGCTACGGCTTCACCGTCACCATCGAGGCCGACGAGGAGCTGCACGCCGCCGACTGCGAGATCGAGCGCGTGCGCAGCCGGCGCGGCGGCGAGGACCATCGCCCCGAGCGTGAGCTGGCGCGCGCCAACTATGACGAAGTCGCCCGCTCGGCGCCGGAAGGCGACGAAGCCGAGCCCGACGAGCCGCGCGAGACTGAGACCGAGGCCGAAGCCGACGGCGAGCGTCGTGGCGGCGAGAGCCGTGGCGAGGACCAGGGCGGCGAAGGTGGCCGCCGTCGTCGCCGGCGGCGCCGGCGCGGCGGTCGTCGCGAGGACGGTGAAGGCGGCGATCGCCTCGATGCCGCCGGCGAGAGCGGCACCGAAGGCGAGCCGACGAGCGCCCGCGGCGAGGACTCCGCCGACGGTGAGACTTCCGACAGGACCGAAGGTCGTTCCGACGACCGTCAGGCGGACCGCGAGCGGCCCGAAGGCGAGCAGCCCGAAGGTGAACGCGCCGAAGGCGACGGCGACCGACGTCGCCGGCGTGGACGTCGTGGCGGACGCCGCCGGCGCCGCGAGGGCGGCGAAGGCGAGCCAGGCGATCGTGCTCCGCGCGATGGCGCGCCGCGCGAGAACGGCCACGACAGCAATGGCGCCTGGAGCGAAGGCGAGCAGCCCTCGCGCGAGACGCCGATGGACGGCCAGCCCGTGGAGCAGATGCAGGACAGGCACATGCCCGTCGAACGCGCACCTTACGATCCGGCACCGATCGCAGCGGTAGAGGCCGCGCCGCCTCCCCCGCCCCCGATGGCGCCGCCGCCGGAACGGATCGTCGCATCGGCGCCGCAGCCGGTGCCGATGCCCACGCCCACACCAGAACCGCCTCCGCCGCCGATCGTTCCGACGATCTCGGCCGATGCGCCGCCGGAGAAGCCCAAGCGCGGCTGGTGGCGCCGCTAGGCGTCACCCGACTGCCGACAACCGACTGACCCGCAACGACAGGTCGAGCGACCCGTCGTTGGCATGCGCGGATATGGCACCCGATGGCCTTTGCGCACGCTATATTCCATTGTATATATCGAATGTCGCAAACGAGGCCGGGATTGAACGCGCGATCCGCCTCTTGCCCGCCAACCGAAGGAATTCCGACATGGCACACGAAAAGCAGTTCTACATCGACGGCGCCTGGGTCGCCCCGGTGAAGCCCGCCCTGATCGACGTCATCGATCCGTCGACCGAGGAGGCCTACACGCAGATCTCCGCCGGCAGCGCCGCCGACGTCGACCGCGCCGTCGCCGCCGCGCGCAAGGCCTTCGCAAGCTTCGGCCGCTCGACGCGCAAGGAGCGCCTCGAACTGCTGCGCGCCATCCTGGCCGAGTACAAGAAGCGCCAGAACGACGTGGGCGACGCCATCTCGCGCGAGATGGGCGCGCCGCTGCAGTTCGCCCGCGAGGTCCAGGCCGGCCGCGGCACGGCCCATCTCGAGCGCATGATCCAGGTGCTCGAGACCTATCCGTTCGAATCGCTGGAAGGCACGACGCTGATCGCGCGCGAGCCGATCGGCGTGTGCGGCTTGATCACGCCGTGGAACTGGCCGACCAACCAGATCGCCTGCAAGGTGCTGCCCGCGCTGGCCGCCGGCTGCACCATGGTGCTGAAGCCGTCGGAGGAGGCGCCGATCGACGCGCTGATCTGGACCGAGATCATGCATGCCGCCGGCACGCCCAAGGGCGTCTACAACATGATCAACGGCTCGGGTGCCGTGGTCGGCGAGGCGATGTCGGCCCATCCCGACATCGACATGATGTCGTTCACCGGCTCGACCCGTGCCGGCATCCGCGTCGCCCAGGCCGCCGCCGCGACCGTGAAGCGCGTGGCCCAGGAGCTCGGCGGCAAGTCGGCCAACATCCTGTTGCCCGACGTCGACTTCCAGACCGCCGTCACCAAGGGCATCAACTCGATGATGGTGAACTCCGGCCAGTCGTGCACGGCGCCGACCCGCATGTTCGTGCCGCAGGACCGCCACGACGAGGTGAAGAAGATCGCCAAGGAGGCCGCCGAGCGCTTCGTCGTCGGCGACCCGAAGGATCCCAAGACCAGGCTCGGCCCGGTGGTCAACGCCGCGCAGTATGAGAAGATCCAGAAGCTGATCCAGGCCGGCATCGACGAGGGTGCCGAGCTGGTGACCGGCGGCACGGGCCGGCCGGAGAACCTCAACCGCGGCTTCTACGTGCGGCCGACGGTGTTCGCCGGCGTCACCAACGACATGACCATCGCGCGCGAGGAGATCTTCGGGCCGGTCATCGCCATCCTGCCGTACAAGAACGAGGAGGAAGTGATCCGCCTCGCCAACGAGACGATCTACGGCCTCGCCGCCTACGTGCAGGCCGGCAACGTCGATCACGGCCGCAAGGTCGCGGCGCAGATGCGCGCCGGCAACGTCCATCTCAACTATCCGGTGGGCGACACCGCGGCCCCCTTCGGCGGCTACAAGCAGTCGGGCAACGGCCGCGAGTACGGCAAGTGGGGCCTCGAGGAGTTCCTCGAAACCAAGGCCGTCATCGGCTACGACGCCGCCTGACCGGCGTGCTGCCACGCCCTCTCTCGCTGGAGAGAGGGCGTCTTCCATTTTCGGGATAACGCTCCATAATCGCGCGATGGTCCGCGCGCGCGTCACACCCTCCCTGCACCTGCGTCTCGATTTCGGCGACAAGCGGTCGCTTGGCCCCGGCAAGGTACGGTTGCTCGAGCTGGTCGAGGAGACCGGGTCGATCTCGGCCGCGGGCCGCGCGCTCGCGATGTCCTATCGCCAGGCCTGGCTGCTGATCGACGAACTCAACCACACCTTCGCCAAGCCCGTCGTCGACGCCCAGGTCGGCGGCGGCGGCGGTGGCGGCGCGAAGCTTACCAAGACCGGCACCGACGTCATCCGCCTCTATCGCGCCTTCGAGCACTCGGCCAACGCCGCCTCGGCCGGCAGCATCCGCGGACTGGTGCGCCTGCTGGCCTAGGCTGCTTTTGCCGCGCCTGCTAGGATCGCCAAAAGTCGTTGGAGCGCCTGTCTTGGTCAACATTCCTCATCACCTGTCGCGGCTGTCGTGGCGGGTGTGGTCCATCGGATCCGACAACGGCCGGATCGCGAAGACCGGCGTCGCCCGCGAGACGCTGTCGCCGCAGTGGGCCGCGCGCTTCCTCGCCGAGCTGAACGAGGCGCCCGCCGACACGATCCGCCCCGACGATCACCTGCCGGGCTATTTCAACGAGCCGCGCCCGGCCGAGATGGCCTATCTCAACGGGCTGAACGAGTACCGCGCGGTGACGCCCTCGCTGCTTGCGGCGCTCGGCGAGTTCCTCGACGAGAACCGCGCCCGGCTCGACGACTACCTCGGCCATTCCTGACGGGTCGCCTCGGTCCGACAGTTCTTCCTCAACCCCTCCGACAAGCCGGGCAATCCCCACACCGACGGCTGGCCGCTCGGCATCCGCAAGATGTTCATCCTGCCGCAGGGCGCCACGCCGCGGCTCGGCACCACGTGGTTCACGCGGCGCGACGGCCGCGAGATCACGATCGACGAGCCCGGCCCGGTGTGGACGCTGTTCGAGAACAGCCGCGTGCTGCACGCGCCAACGCCCGGCAAGCTCAAGCGCCCGACCGTCGAGCTCGATATCGTGCCGGCGCTCAGGACCACGACCGTGCCGAAATACGCCGGCATCAACGGCTGGTACCCGCTGTTCCCGTGGACCTAGAGCGGCTTCTGATATATCAGTGACATATAACGAGCGGTGTCACTGTTGGAACAAGCCCGGACGACCAAGAGCAAGACCGCACGGCGCGCACCGCGCCGCGGCCCCGCCCCGCCGGCCAAAGCCGCCGCAGATCGACAAGAGGTCACGACCCTGACCGAACGCGCCTGGCGCGCGCTCGAGGAGGAGATCGTCACCTTGCGCATCGCGCCGGGCAGCGTCGTCAGCGAAGCCGGCCTCAGCGCCCGCCTCGGGCTCGGCCGCACGCCGGTGCGCGAAGCCCTGCAGCGGCTGGCCAACGAAGGGCTGGTCCAGATCCTCCCGCGCCGCGGCATCATCGTCACCGAGGTCGACGTCGCCGCGCAGTTGCGTCTCCTGGAAGTGCGACGCGAGATCGAGCGCCTGCTCGCCCGCTCCGCCGCGCGCCGCGGCGAGCCCGACCAGCGCCAGCGTTTCGGCGCCATCGCCGACGAAATGGAGACCGCCGCCCGGCGCGAGGACGACGTGGCCTTCATGCGCCTCGACCGCGCGTTCAACCTCCTGCTGCTCGAGGCCGCCGCCAATGAGTTCGCGTCGGCGGCGATGCGGGTGATGAACGGCCTCGCGCGGCGCTTCTGGTACATGCACTACCGGCTGGTGGCCGACCTGCCGCTCACCGCGCGCCTGCACGCGAGCGTCGCGCGCGCCATCGCCAAGGGCGACGCCGAGGGCGCGGCCAAGGCGTCGGACCGGCTGATCGACCATATCCAGGACTTCTCGCGCAAATCGATCGGGTGACCCGCTATGCAGTTCCGCGCCGCCGTCCTCCACCAGCCCAAGACCGCGATCACCATCGAGACGATCGAGGCGGGCGCGCTCCAGCCCTCCGACGTGTTGGTGCGCGTGGCCGCCGCCGGCCTCTGCCACACCGACCTCGAGGTCATCGAGGGCCAGCTCGTCTACCCCATGCCGATCGTGCTCGGCCACGAGACGGCGGGCGTCATCGAGCAAGTCGGCAGTGCGGTGAACCCCAGGCGCCGCGGCGAGAAGGTCGTGCTGTCGTGGAACCCCCACTGCGGCCACTGCTTCCACTGCGAGCGCGACCAGCCGATCCTGTGCGAGACCTACATCGGCCACGGGCCGCAGGCCGTGCAGTTCGACGGCACCACGCGGCTCAGCCTCGGCGGAGAGGCGCTGCGCACGATGTTCTACATCGCGGGCTTCGCCGAGTACGCGATCGTGACCGAGGCCTGCGCCATCGCCATGCCGGCCGACATGCCGCTCGACCGCGCCTGCCTGATCGGCTGCGGCGTGATGACCGGCGTGGGGGCGGCCCTCAACATCGCGCGCCTGGGCTACGGCGAGAGCGTGATGGTGATCGGCTGTGGTGCCGTCGGCCTCTCCGCCGTGCAGGGCGCGCGCTTGGCCGGCGCCACCACCATCGTCGCCGTCGACCGCAACAAGGAGCGCCTCGCCCTTGCCCGCACGATGGGCGCCACCCACACGGCCGCTGTCCCGGACGAGGACGCGCTGGCGATCGCGCGCTCGATCACCCAGGGCCGCGGTGTCGACTGTGTGCTGGAATCGGCCGGCAATGCGCCGGCCTTTCGCCTGTCCGCAGAGGCGTGCCGGACCGGTGGACAGATCGTGTGGCTGGGCAAGACCGGCGTGAACGAGGACGTGGCCTTCCGCTGGGGCTCCCTGATGGGCGAGAAGCGCATCGTGCGCAGCTCCTACGGCGGGGCCCGGCCGAACCGCGATTTTCCCATGCTGGCAAGGGCTTACCTCGACGGCCGGCTCGAGCTCGACGCCTACGTCACCCGCCATCTCAAGCTCGAGGAGATCAACTCGGGCTTCGAGGACCTGCGCGCGGGCCGCGGAATCCGCTCGGTCATCATGTTTTGACCTCATGACATGCAACTGATATATCAGTTGCGGAAGTCAGGGAGACGACGATGGAACTTGCTTCGAGCGCCATGTCCGACCGGCAGCGCCACTACCGCGCCAACTACCGCCAGCGCGTGGCCGGCTGGTACAACGGCTGGCTCCACATCGCCATCATCTACATCATCGGCTTCACGGCGCTGTACATCTACACCGCCAATCTCTCGAACGTGACGCCGCTGCAGTGGCTGATCGTCCCGGTGACCTTCCTGTTCTGCAACTTCTTCGAATGGTGGCTGCACCGCTACGCCATGCACCGGCCCTCGCAGAACCCGGTGTTCCGCGCGGTCTACAATCGCCACACGCTGATGCACCACCAGTTCTTCACCGAGAAGGAGATGCGCTTCGCCGACCAGCTCGACTATCGCGTAACCTTCTTCCCGCCGTTCGCGCTCGCCACCTTCACCCTGATGTCGATCCCGGGCGCGATCGTCTCGGGCTGGCTGTTCGGCGCCAACGTCGGCTGGCTGTTCATCGCCACGACGACGTCGGTCTACCTGATCTACGAGTTCATGCACTACTGCTGCCACGTCAACGAGAACGCGTTCGTGCGCTGGATGCCGTTCGTCAACACGCTGCGCCGCCATCACACCGCGCACCACGCGCAGTCGATCATGATGGAGCGCAACATGAACCTCACCTTCCCGATCATGGACTGGGCGTTCGGCACGTCGGACCTCAACCGCGGCCTGCTCGGCACGCTGTTCAACGGCTACGGCACGAAGCATCTCAAGACCGACATGCGCAAGACCTCGCGCACGCCGCGCCCCAAGGCGGCCGGCATGCAGCCCGCGCAATAGCCGGGAGACGATCATGCCGTTTCGCGTCAAATTCCCCCTCACCTGCGTCGTGGCCCTGGTGGCGCTCGCCGGCTGGTTCTACATGGGATGGCTCGGCCAGAGCGGGCCGCAATGGGCCGTGGCGTTCCTCGGACCGTTCATGGTCTTTGCACTCTGGGTCTTCCCCGAGGTGGCACGCCATCCGGCCGATGTGAAGGCGCCGAAATGAAGACCTACATCGGCGACCGCACGATCGACGGCATCCAGGTCACGGTCGACGGTAAGCCGCTCGCCCCGCGCGCCGACCTCAAGGCCTATTCTAAGAACGGCTTCGAGTGGAGCTACGAAGGCCCCGAGCCCGCCCAGCTCGCCTTCGCCCTGCTGCTCGACCATCTCGGCGACGCCAGGCGCGCGGAGGCGCTGCAGGACGTGTTCATGCGCGAGATCGTCGCCAACTTCGACAACACCTGGGAAATGACCTCGGTCGACATCGACGCCGACCTGGCGGTCATCGCCCGCTAGCGATCCGGCTCAGGCGGCGTATTTGCTGCCGCTCAGCCCTCCCCAAAGTTTGTCGGGGCCGGCCTTGGCATAGGCCGCGCCGATCTTCTCGCCCCAGAAGCTCTCCGAGCCGAAGTCGCGGCGCCATACCCAGAGCCGGCGCGTGTAGTGGTGCAGGATGTGCTCGTGGGTGAAACCCATGGCGCCCATCGATTGATGCGCGATGGCGGCGATCCGCTGGGCGAAGTCCGAGCACTGGCACTTGGCCGCCGCGATCGAGAAGCGTCCGCCATCAACCAGGCCGCCCTCGTCGGCGTCGCGGGCGGCGGCCTCGGCCGAGGCGATGGTCGCGGCCACGCAGCTCGCCAGCTCGGCCAGCATGTGCTGGATCGCCTGGAAGGTCGAGATCGGCTTGCCGAACTGGACCCGCTGCTTGGAGTATTCGACGGCGGTCGCCAGCACCCTGTCGGCCGCGCCCGCCATCTGCATGGCGCGCATCGCCGCCGCCAACTCGAGCGCACGCTCGGCGCTGACGGCCGACGGGCCGTTGAACTCGGCCGCGGCATTGTCGAACGTCACCGTGCCATAGGGCTCGCCCGCGTGGGTCGGTTTGGTATCGATCTTGACGCTGCCTTTGGAAATCACGGCCAGCATCTTGTCGGCGACCACGACGAAACGGTCGGAAACGGCCGCAAATGGCACCCGATCGACCTTGCCGGTGACCCGACCGCCCGCGATCTTGACGTTGCCCAGCGCCACGGTGACCGGGCCGGGCTTGGCTTCGCCCCCGGCAGCGGCGATCAAAAGGTTCGCCAGCGCCGTCTCGGCCAGCGGCACCGGCACGGCGTGCTCGCCGGCCAGCCGCAGCAGCGCCAGCATGTCGCCCAGGGTGCCGCCCACGCCGCCCTTGTCCTCGGGCACGGCGATCAGCGGCAGGCCCATCTCCTCGATCTCCTTCCAGAGATCGGCGGGCCATACACCCTTCTCGACGCTGTTCACGACCTCGCGGCCGCAGCGCTCGGTGAAGAAGCGGCCGGCGGTCTCCAGCAGCATGTCGCGGGTTTCGCGGTCCATCGTTCGTCTCCCGTTCAACGCAGGCCGAGGCCGCGGGCGACGATGCCGCGCAGGACCTGCGTCGTGCCGCCCTGGATGGTGTAGCTCGGCGCCATCATGGTGGCGTACTGGGCGATATCGAGGAAGTCGGCCAGGTCGTCTTCGGTCGTGGCGTCGGACTCCGCGATCACGCGGGCGATCTCGGGCAGGTCCTGCTGGTAGATCGTGCCGAGGTCCTTCACCAGTGCCGCCTCGATGGCCGGCGACTTGCCGCCCTGCATCATGCCGGCGACGGCGACCGACATCTGCCGCAGGGTCCACAGGCGCGCGATCAGACGGCCGAGGATCGCGGCGGCGCGCGCCGCCGGCTGACGGCCGAGCACGCGCACGAGTTCGCGCAGCACGTAGAAGTTCTGCATGAAGCGCTCGGGGCCGGAGCGCTCGAACGCCAGCTCGCTGGTCACCTGCAGCCAGCCGTCGCCCTCGTTGCCGATCAGGCAGCTCTCGGGAATGAAGGCGTCGTTGAACGTGACCTCGTTCCAGTCGTGGCGGCCGGCGAGGTTGATGATCGGCCGGATGGTGACGCCCGGCGTCTTGAGGTCGACCAGCAACTGGCTCAAGCCCTTGTGACGGTCGCCGTGCTGGCCCGAGGTGCGCACCAGGGTGATGCAGTAGTGGTTGCGATGCGCGCCCGAGGTCCAGACCTTGGTGCCGTTGACGCGGAAGCCGCCCGGCACCGGCTCGGCGCGCGTGCGCACAGACGCCAGGTCGGAGCCGGAGTCGGGCTCGCTCATGCCGATCGAGAAGAAGCACTCGCCCGCGGTGATCCGGGGCAGGATCGCCTGGCGCTGCTCCTCGCTGCCGAAGCGCAGCAGCAGCGGGCCGGACTGGCGGTCGGCCACCCAGTGGGCGCCGGCGGGCGCGCCGTTGCCGAGCAATTCCTCGGTCACGACGTAGCGGTCGAGGAAGCTCTTCTCGGAACCGCCGTACTGTTTGGGCCAGGTGATGCCGATCCAGCCCTTCTTGCCGAGCGCCCGGCTGAATTCCGGCGAGGCGGTGTTCCAGCTGGCGAAGCGGTCCTCGGTCTTTATCTTCGGCACGGTCTCCTTGAGGAAGGCGCGCACCTCGACGCGCAGGGCCTCGGCCTCGGGCGGGAGATGGAAGGGCGGGAATTCCAGCTTGGGGATCGACATCGTCATACTCGACAGTTGGAGGCTCCTTCTCTGTCGGGTAATCCTAGCAGGCGCAACAGAGGAGTTTCGACCGTCGAATGCCCCGCCGCCCCTCCCGCCTGCCGCCCCTCCTGGCGGACTTCGACGACGAAGAACGCGAAGCCGTCCTCGCCACCAACCGCAGTTTCTACCGCGCGTTCAACGAACGCGACTATGCCGCCATGGAGATGTTGTGGGCACCGACCGGGGCGATGGTCTGCCTGCATCCGGGCCAGGGCCCACTGACCGACCGCGCCGACATCATGTCGAGCTGGCGCGGCATCCTGCGCCACCCCGAGGCGCCCAAGGTGCGCTGTGCCGACGAATGGGTGATCGGCCGCCCTGGCCTGGCGCTCGTGATCTGCCGCGAGATCCTGGCCGAGGTGCAGCTCATGGCGACCAACAGCTTCGTGCGCCAGAGCGACGGCTGGCACATGGTCGGCCACCACTCCGCGCCCGTGCCCTCGGTCGAACGCCCGCGCACCGCGTCCGCCGCGCCGACGACGGCGCCGCGCGACCGACGCAAGCTGCACTAAAAAAAGTTGCTCCTCGCGAGGATTGGCCGATGACGCCGGCCTGCCTGCATTGGAGGCGATTCCTCGCGAGGCTCGCGAGCTGATCTTCGGCGACGGTTTTCGCGGTTTAAAAACCGCATCCGACTGCCGCTGCGACCTAAATCCTTGATCCGCCTCGATTCCCGAAAAAGATAAACCGTCGAAAACCGCGCCTAAACCGTCGGTAAACCGCCGCCCCGGTGCTTGAGGGACTTCCCTCGAAACATCGTCGATCCCGGACGCCGCCAGTCTCATGCAGAGGCGGGCGCGCGAGTGCTCTCCGATACGCGCAAGCGCGTCCGAGTCAGTGGGCACCGGGCGTTTATGGTCTCTTCGCTGATTGGGAGTCGTCATGCCAACCAACATAAGCGCGTCGCGCTCGATCACCTATCATGGTCGTTATCGACGACATATCGTTGACCTGCCTAGAACCAATCGACGTCCACAAGACGCTCAAGTCGTACACTCGTCTGCCGAACTCGGAAAATCCGCGGCGCTCACCCCCGCCGCCACGCCTTGAGGCGCCGCACCGCCTCCTCCATCTCCGCCGTCGAGCCGGCGAAGGAAATGCGCAAGGTGCCCGCGCCGCGTGCGCGGTCGAAGTCGACGCCGGGCGTGGTGGCGACGCTCGCCTCGGCCAGCATGCGCTTGCAGAAGTCGCGGCTGTCGTTGGTCAGGTGGGAAACATCGGCATAGATGTAAAATGCGCCCTGCGCCGGTGTCAGGCGATCGAGGCCGGCGGCGGGCAGGCCGGCCATCAGCAGGTCACGGTTGGTCTTGTAGCGGTGCACGTGGCCGTCGAGTTCCTCGCGGCATTCGAAGGCCGCCAGCGCGGCATGCTGGCTCAGCGTCGGCACGGAGATGAAGAAATTCTGCGCCAACCGCTCGATCGGCCGTATCAATTCGGGCGGCACCACCAGCCAGCCGACGCGCCAGCCGGTCATCGAGAAGTATTTCGAGAAGCTGTTGACCACGACGGCATGGTCGGAGACCTCGGCCGCCGAGGCCGCTTCGCCCTCGTAGACGATGCCGTGATAGATCTCGTCGGAGATCAGGCGCACGTGATTGCGGTCGCACCACTGCGACAGCATCTGCAACTCCGCGCGCGTCACCATCGTGCCCGTCGGGTTGGAGGGGCTGGCCACGATCAGGCCGGCGATCGGCCCCGTCTCCTTCACCGCTTTGTCGAGGGCCGCCACCGTCGGCTGGAAGCGGTCGGCTTGCGAGGTCGGCAGGTCGACGGCCTCCAGATGCAGCGCCGACAGGATGTTGCGGTAGGCGGGATAGCCGGGTGCCGCGAGCGCCACGCGGTCGCCGGCGTCGAACGCTGCCAGGAAGGCGAGCGGAAAGCCGCCGGACGATCCTGTCGTCACGATCACGCGCTCGGCCGCCACCTCCGCACCATAGATCTCGCGGTAGTGCCGCGCGATACGCTCGCGCAGCGCCGGCATGCCCAGCGCGGCGACATAGCCGATGCGATCGGTGTCGAGCGCCGCATGGGCGGCGGTGAGCGCCCCCTTGGGCGCCGGCGTGCTGGGCTGGCCGACCTCGAGATGGATGACCGTGTCACCCGCGGCCTCCTTCGCGGCGGCGGCCGCCATGACGTCCATGACGATGAACGGATCGACCGCTTCGGAGCGGCGCGAGACCTTGCCTGCCATCTGCCGCGCCTCAGGGCGCGACGGCGACGGCCGCGAGGCCCAGGCTCGCCGGATCGATGCCCGTGTTGCACGATCCGCCATAACTGCGGATGCCGTCGGGACAGGCCAGCGCATTGACGTAACCGCCCTGCCCGCGCCGGGCGCTGAGAATGGCGCCCACGGTCTGGCCGCGCTCGATCGCGGCGCGCGCCACGGCACCGGTGGCCCAGGCGGCCGCCGTCGAGCCGCCACCGGCACCGGCGAAGCGGAATTCGCCGTTGTTCGGGTTGCCGATCACGACCGGGCTGACCGCGGCGCTGTTGGCGGTCATGGCGCCCAGCAGGACGCCGGTGCCGGGCACGATCACCCGCGCGCCGAAGAGTTGGCCCATCGACAGGCTGCAGGCGGCGGCGTTGCCGTCGGTGTCGACCGCGGCGAAGCCCGAGATGCCGTCCGAACTGGTCGGCACCGCCGTCGAGGGCGCGGGCCCACCGTTCCAGCCGGCGAGCGCGCTGGCGCCGGCCATTGGCGCGGGTGCCACATAGACCTTGTAGCCGCCGTTGTTCTCGCTGTCGGGCGGACCGGCCTTGGGTATGGCATTGCGCAGCGATTCCAACGGCAGGTTGCCGCCGATCGACGCCACCTGGCGCGACAGCAGGCCCGCGAAATTGCCGGCGAAGAAATCCCCACCGCCACGCTGGCGCAAGGTGCCGATAGTGGCGGCGAGATCGGTCGGCTTCCAGTTGTCGCCCTCGGTGATCGCCGTGCCGGAGCCCTTGCCGTAGATACGGCGCGCCTCGCTGTCGGCGCCGAGATAGGTCGCGCCGGCCTGGAGGTCGCGCGAGAGCGCGCGCGACACCGGGAAGCCGTTGCGCGCCAGCCGCTCGGCCGATGACAGATCCTGCTCCCAGCGCAGCTTGCCGTGGCGGATGTGCATCAGGGTGATGGCGCGCACGCCCGCCGGAACCATGATCGACACGCCGTTGATCGCGCCGGGCGCGGCCTGCGGGGCGAAGACGAAGGACTCGGCCTTCCGCGACTTTGCGTTGTGGACGATGCAGGCGCCCGCCGCGCCGAGGCCGGCGGCCGACGGCAGAGTGACGGCCATGGCAAAGTACATCGCGACTGCGGCGTCGGTGGCGTTGCCCCCGCCCATCAGGACGTCGCGGCCGATCTCGGCCGCCAGGCTCTCGTCGGCCGACGCGGCCGCGAATTTGGAGCCTCCACCCAACAGGGCGTTGATGCCGGCGCGTTGGGGGGCGGCATTGGAGGGATTTTCCAGGGTTTTGCGATCCACCTCATTTCCGCCACAAGCCGCCAGCAGAAACATCGTGGCCACCGTCAGGCTCAATTGACGCCGCGCGCCCTTGTTCCTAGCCTGCCTGCCAACCGTGCCGCCCGTGTTCAAACGCATCATCACCCTCTTTTGTCTCGCGCTGCTGGCGCTGACGCCGGTTCGTGCCGCGCTGGCCCAGCGCGGTCAACTCAATCTCATCCGCGATGCCGAGATCGAGAGCACCATCCGCACGTTCATCACGCCGATCTGGCGGGTGGCCGGCCTCGACCCCGAAGCGGTCGCGATCATGATCGTCCAGGACAATTCGCTCAACGCCTTCGTGGCGGGCGGCCAGCGTATTTTCATCAATACCGGTCTGCTGATGCGGACCGAGCGACCCAACCAGCTGATCGGCGTGCTGGCCCACGAGACCGGCCACATCGCCGGCGGCCACCTGGCACGCCAGCAGGAGGAGCTGCGCAACCTCTCGACCATGCAGATCCTCGAGACCCTGCTGGGTGGCGCCGCCGCCGTCGGCAGCGGCGTCACCGGCGGCGGCATCGGCCGTGGCGGCCCGACCGGCCCCAGCGGCGCGCCGGTGCCGGGCTCGCTGCTATCCTTCCTGCGCTATTCGCAGACCCAGGAGTCGGCGGCCGACCAGGCGGCCATCACCTTCCTCGAGCGCGCCCACCAGTCGCCGCGCGGTGCCGCGGAATTCCTGCGTATCCTCGAGCACCAGGAACGGCTGTCGCTGGGCCGGCCGAGCCCCTACCTCATCACCCATCCGCTGACGCCCGACCGCATCGCCACGTTCGACGACGCCGTCGCGCACTCGCCTTACGCCAACACGCCCGATTCGCCGCAGTTCATCGAGATGCACAAGCGCATGATCGCCAAACTGATGGGCTTCGTGGCACCCGACGCGGCGCTGGCGCGCTACAGCGAGGGCGATCGGTCGGTGCCGGCGCGCTATGCCCGCGCCATCGCGCTCTATCGCAAGGGCGCCATCGGCTCGGCGCTGCTGACGCTCGACGGCCTCCTGAAGGAGCATCCCAACGATCCCTACTTCCACGAGCTGCGCGGCCAGATCCTGTTCGAGAGCGGCCGGCCGGCCGAGGCGGTGCCGTCCTACCGCCGCGCCACGCAACTCCTGCCCGGCGTCGGCATCCTCAGGATCGACTTCGCGCGCACCCTGATCGAGACCAACAAGCCCGACGCCGATCACGAGGCGGTGCGCAATCTCGACATGGCCGCACAGACCGAGCCCGACAGCTTCGACCTCTGGCGCCTCGAGGCGACAGCCTATTCACGGATGGGTAACGAAGGCATGACTTCGCTCGCCCGTGCCGAGATGTCAGTAATCCGCGGCCAGCGCTCCGAAGCGCAGGCCCACGCCGCCGCCGCCGTCCGCCAGCTTCCCGCCGGCACTCCGGCGTGGCAGCGCGCCCAGGACATACAGGCCTATATCAAGTCGCGGCCGCGCCGGAACTGACCCGGCCGGGTGTTTTCAGTGGAGATCAAAGTCATGCGTTCCATCCTCCTCCTCCTGTGCGGCGCCCTCGTCGCCGCCGGCGCCTTCGTCGCCGCCGGCGCCACGTCGCCGGTGCGCATCGCCCAGTCGCCCATGCCGGCCATGGCCGGCGGCAACAAGGTTGCCAGCGGCGACCAGGCGGCCCTCGGCAAGGGCATCCGCGAATACCTGATGGCCAATCCCGAGGTCCTGGTCGAGGCCATGCAGGAGCTCGAGCGCAAGCAGGACACCCAGCGCGACACGCAGGCGCAGAAGGCCATCGAGCAGCAACAGAGCGCGTTGCTGCGCGATCCCGAGACGCCGTCGACCGGCAATCCCAACGGTGACGTCACCATCGTCGAGTTCAGCGACTACCAGTGCCCGTACTGCAAGAAGGCCCATGCCGCGGTGAAGTCGGTGGTGGCGTCGGACGGCAAGGTGAAGCTGATCTACAAGGACCTGCCGATCCTGGGCGAAGCCTCCAAGATCGCCGCCGTCGCGGCGCTGGCCTCGATCAAGCAGGGCAAGCACGACGCCTTCCACGACGCGCTGATGGCCAACACCACCAAGCTCGACGACACGCGCATCTTCGAGATCGCCGCTTCCGTCGGCATCGACCTCGACAAGCTCAAGGCCGACATGAGCGACCCCAGGATCAAGAAGACCATCGACCGCAACATGGCGCTGGCCCAGGAGCTCGGCGTCCGCGGCACGCCCGCCTTCGTCATCGGCAAGCAGTTCGTGCCAGGCGCCGTCGATGCCGACGCGCTGAAGCAGATGATCGGCGAGGCCCGCAAGGGCTCGTGAGCTAGCGCGACAGCGTCGCGGTGAGGCCGAGCAGGTTCACCAGGTCCGGCCCCGGCCGGGCGAGGTAGCGCAGCTTGTCGACGCCGAGCGGCGGATCGGGCCGGGCGTCGACGGTGAGCGTGCCGCCCTGCTCGACGAACTTCGCGACCGTGTCGAGCAGCCGCGTCATGTCCTCGGTGATCATCACGTTGGGCGGCTGGTAGCGCCGGATCTCGGCGGCCACGTTCGCGCGCGTCGCCGCCAGGTTCTGTGCGGTCGTGATCGACAGCGCGCGCATCGAGCGCTCGACCAGGCCCTTGTCGGCGATCACCAGACGGGCCGCACCAAGGCCCGCCTTCGTCCTTGCGATGTTCCAGGCGTCGCCGCTGTCGAGTGCGTCCCACAGCGCGGCGTCGGCGTTGACCAGCTTGCCGGTCAGGCCGACCTCGCCCAGGTCGGCGCCCGTGAGCGTGCAGCGGTCGAGCGACAGCTCGCCCTTGGTCCGGTCCTCGGTGCCGGTGCAGTCGAGGTCGAGCCTGAGCTCCTTCAGCCCCATGGCCTGCAGGGCGATGCGCATCTGCAGGCCCTCGATCCCGCGCACCGGCGGCACCACGACGAAGCCCGAGATCTTGGTCGTCGAGTGGCTGACGTCAGCGCCGTCGTGCACGGTTTCGCTGGTGATGCCGTCGAGCGAGACGCCGTAGCGCTTGAGCAGTGCCCCACCGAAGCCGCTCGCGCTGGTGCGATCGACGTTCAGGCGGCCAATCGGCATGCCGGGCCGCCACGTGGCCGCGCTCATCGCCGCCACAACCCGGTGCAGGTCGAGGTTCTCGGCCTTCAGCGCGCTCATCGAGAACGACGGCTCGACCGCCGCCTTGGCCGTCGCCTCGAAGTTGGTCAGCGCGACAGTCGCCATCTTGCCGCGGTCGAAGCCGTCGCCCGCCAGGAGCTGGAATCCCGCCGTGTCCGACGTACCGGGCAGCGTGTAGATGACATTGTGCTCCTCGAAGTGGCGCAGGCGGAGCGCGCCCACGATACGCGCGCTCAGCACCGCGAACTGGCCCGGCCCCGGCGGCACGTTGGCGTCGAAGCGGTCGAGGGCGACGCCGTCGAGGATCACCGACCCGAAGCTCCAGGATTGCCCGCCCGGCATGGCGACGTGGAGCTTGTCGACCTCGACCCTGTCGGCCTGCAGCGGATCGCCGAGGCGCAAGCCCGTGAGCGGCGTGCGGCCGTGCAGCAGTTCGTCGAGCGGCCAGGCGATTCCCGAGATCTGCCAGCGCTCTGCCGACAGGCCGCCATGCTCCAGCACCGGACCGACGTCGTGGAGCGTGATCCGGCGGTCGAGCAGCCCGACCTCGACGGAGCGGACGGTGACGGCGCCACCGCGCTCGACCTCGGCCCGGATGCGGTCGGCCAAGTAAATCTCTGCGACCGGCAGGGCGGCCGCGGCCGCGCCGACAAGGGCCACGACGACGGCCGCGGCGATGACGATCTTTTTCACGAGCGGGGCATTTTCACGAGCGGGTTTTCCTCAGGGTTCGGCGTCGGGCTGCTTCGACGGCTGGGCCGCATCGAAGGCCGGATGTTTCATGCAGGTGTCGAAGATGCGCTGGATCGTGGGATAGCGCTTCATGTCGACCTTGAAGCGGCCGGCGTTGAAGACCTGCGGCACCAGGCAGAGGTCGGCCATCGTCGGCTGGTCGCCGTGGCTGAAGGCACCGGTGCGCTTGTCCTTGGCTACCGAGGCCTCGTAGGCGTCGAAGCCGGTCTCGATCCAGTGGCGCGACCAGGCGAAGGTGCCCTCCTCCGACTGCTCGTACTTTTCGCGCAGATAGGCCATGACGCGCAGGTTCTGGATCGGATGGATGTCGGCGGTCGGGATCAGCGCCAGCGAACGCACACGGGCGCGGCCCACGGCGTCCTTCGGGAGAAGCGGCGGGGTGGGATGCGTCTCCTCGAGATATTCCAGGATCGCCATCGACTGGGTGATGATCTCGCCCGAGTCGAGCACGAAGGCCGGCACCAGCTTTTGCGGATTGATCGCGACATAGTCGGGTGTCCCCTGCTCGCCCTTGCGCAGGTGACGGAACGCATGCTCGACCTTGATCCCCTTCAGTTCGAGCGCAATGCGCACGCGAAACGCCGCCGAGGAACGGAAATAGCCGATGAGCTTCATAGGTCGCCTCCGGCGGCGACCTTAGGCAGGCGGATCGTACTTAACAACCTTCTGGTCGATGGCGCCGAAGATCGACTGGCCGGCGGCATCGAACATCTCGATCCGTATTTCGTCGCCGAACTTCATGAATTGTGTAACCGGCTTGCCGCCGTCGATCGTCTCGCGCACACGGCGCTCGGCAATGCACGAGCAGCCAACGTCGGCCGAGCGGTTGGCGACGGTGCCCGAGCCCACCACGGTCCCGGCCTCGAGGTGCCGCGTCTTTGCGGCGTGGGCGATCAGCTGGCCGAAATCGAAGGTGAGATCGGTGGCGGCGTTGGGATGGCCGAATTCCTTGCCGTTCAGGGTCGAGATCAGCGGCAGGTTCAGTCGCGCGCCGTCCCAGGCCGCGCCCAGCTCCTCGGGCGTGACCGCGACCGGCGCGAACGCGGTCGCGGGCTTGCCGTGGAAGAAACCGAAACCCTTGGCGAGTTCGCCCACGATCAGGTTGCGCAGCGACACGTCGTTGAGGATCGTCACCAGCTTGATATGCTTGCGCGCGGCCTGCGCCGAGATGCCCATCGGCACGTCGTCGACGATCACGCCGATCTCGCCCTCGAAGTCGATGCCCCAGGCTTCGTCGGCCATCTCGATCTCGTCGTTGCAGCCGGTGAAGCCGTCCGAGCCGCCCTGGTACATCAGCGGATCGGTCCAGAACGACGGCGGCATCTCCACGCCGCGCGCCTTGCGCACCAGCTCGACATGGACGACGTAGGCCGAGCCGTCGGCCCACTGGTAAGCGCGCGGCAGGGGCGCCGCGAGCGCCTTGGTATCGAGCTCGAACGAGCCGCGCGCCTTGTCGTCACGCAGCTTCTCGGCAAGCTCGGCCAGTTTGGGCGACACCGCCGCCCAATCCTCGATCGCCTTCTGCAGGGTGGGCGCGATGCCGGTCGCGCGCACGCCGCGCCTGATGTCCTTGTCGACCACGATGAGCGTGCCGTCGCGGCCGCCCTCTTTCAGACTGGCGAGTTTCATTATTCGGCCGCCTGCTTGAGGTCAGCGGGACGCCACGACTTCACGTAGCCGTCGAATTCGACGCCGGCGGGCATCGCCACCACGTCGACGGCATCGCGCGTGTCGACCATGACGGCGACCTCGTCGGTCTCGGTCTTGCCGCCCTTCGTTGCGGCATTGAACGCCTTGGGGTGCGGCCCATGCGTGAAGCCCGACGGATGCACCGTCATCATGCCGGGGTGGATGTTGTCGCGGCTGAAGAAGCTGCCCTTGTGATAGAAGATGATCTCGTCGAAATCGTCGTTGTTGTGGAAGAAAGGCAGCCTGAGCGCCTCGGGATCGCTCTCGAGCGGCCGCGGCACGAAGGTGCAGACCACGAAGCGGCCGGCCACGAAGGTCGTGTGTGCCGACGGCGGCAGGTGGGCACGGTGGCTCATCAGTGGCCTGAGGTCGCGCCAGTTGATCCGCACGACGCTGAGGTCGCCGTGCCAGCCGATCGCATCGAGCGGATTGAACGGGAAGGTCACGGTCGAGAGTTGGTTGCGGCGCTTGACCGACACCCTCCAGGTGCGCTCGTCCTGCTGGGCCTTGAAGGCGTCGTCGATGTGCGGCGTGTCGAGGATGGCGGGATCGAAGATCGCATGACGGCCGACCAGGCCCTTGTCCGGCAGGGTGAAGTGATCGTTGGTCGCCTCGATCATCAGCGCCATCGTGGACTTGGCAGGCGAAAGACGCCACATCGTGCCGCGCGGGATCACCAGATAGTCGCCGTCGCGGTAATCGAGATGGCCGTAGTCGCAGAACAGCGCGCCCTCGCCCTCATGGATGAACAGGAGCTGGTCGCCGTCGCTGTTGCGCGCCAGCTCGGTCATCGGCTTGTCGAGCTTCCAGATGCGCATCTGGAGGTGCGGGTTGTTCATCACCAGCTCGGAATTCCACGGGCTGGTCTTGCCGCTGACCAGCTTGTTCAAGTCAAAGGCGCGCGGGCGGATGGCGCCGTCGAACTCGACCCAGTCGGTCGGCTTGTGCGTGTGATGGAACTGCGCGGAGGGGCCGAAGAAGCCTTCCTTGCTGATCTCGCGCTCGTAGGTGCCCGCGGGCAGCCGCACGTGGGCCTGGCGCGACGCCGTGCCCTCGATCTGGCGCAGCGGAATCCAGTTCTTGGTCATGGCTTCCTCCTTCTATGCCTTCAGCACGCCGCGGCGGATCTGGTCGAGCTCGATGGACTCGAACAGCGCGCGGAAATTGCCCTCGCCGAAGCCTTCGTTGCCCCGGCGCTGGATGATCTCGAAGAAGATCGGACCGATAACGGTCTGGGTGAATATCTGCAGCAGCAGCCCGCCGCCCGTGGTCGGCGCGCCGTCGATCAGGATGCGGTCGGCGGCGAGTCGCGCCAGGTCCTCGCCGTGGCCCGGCAGACGTTCATCGACCTGCTCGTAATAAGTGTCGGGCACGGTCTGGAACGGCACGCCCTTGCGGGCGAGCGTCTCGACCGTCTCGTAGATGTCGCCGGTGCCGAGCGCGATGTGCTGGATACCCTCGCCATGATAGGCCGAGAGATATTCCTGGATCTGTGACTTGTCGTCGGTGCTCTCGTTGATCGGGATGCGGATCTTGCCGCACGGGCTGGTCATCGCCTTCGACTTGAGGCCGGTCAGCTTGCCCTCGATGTCGAAGTAGCGGATCTCGCGGAAATTGAAGAGCCGTTCGTAGAAGCTCGACCATTCGTCCATGCGGCCGCGGTGGACGTTGTGCGTCAGGTGGTCGATGTAGGTGAGGCCGACGCCCTTCGGAGTCTTCTCGACGCCCGGCAGGAACTCGAAGTCGACGTCGTAGATGCTGCCGCGCTCGCCGTAGCGATCCACCAGATAAATCAGAGAATCCCCGATGCCCTTGATCGCCGGGATGTTGAGCTCCATCGGCCCGACCTTGTTTTCCACGCCCCAGGCGCCGAGCGACAGCGCGCGCTTGTAGGCGAAGGCGGCGTTCCTTACGCGGAAGGCGATGGCGCAGACGCTGGGGCCGTGCACGCGGGCGAAGCCCTGCGCGAAGCTCTCGGCCTCGCCGTTGACGATGAAGTTGACGTCGCCCTGGCGAAACAGCGAGACGTCCTTGGAACGGTGCCGGGCCACCTTCACGAAGCCCATGCTCTCGAACAGCGCGCCCAGCGCCGCCGGATCGGGCGCCGTGTATTCGACGAACTCGAAGCCGTCGGTGCCCATGGGATTGATGGTGTCGGCCTCGAAGACTTTCAGGTCACTGACGCTTGCCATGTTTGACCTCCCATCCGAATTAGTTTCAAATGTAACTATTATGCCGTCCCCTCCGCAAGCCCCAATGCAGACCCTCGAGCTGGAAAACTTCCTGCCCTACCGGCTCTCGGTTTTGGCCCAGTTGGTGAGCGAATCGCTGCACGACCTCTATGCCGGTCCCTTCGACCTGACCGTCACCCAGTGGCGGGTGATGGCGGCCCTTGGCCGGTTCGCCCCGCTCACCGCCTCCGATGTGGGTCAACGCATCGTCATGGACAAGGTGGCAGTCAGCCGGGCCGTCGCGGGGCTGATGAAGCGCGGGCTGGTCGAACGGGCGACCGATCGCGCCGACCGCCGCCGCGCCTCGCTGCGGCTCAGCCCTCGCGGCCGCACCATGCATGCGCGCATCGTGCCGCTGGCGCTGGCCTATGAGGAAAAACTCTACAAGGCGCTCAGTCCGGAGGAGCGCCAGGCCTTCAACAGTCTGTCCGACCGGCTGTTTGCCCGCGCGGAGGCCCTCAGGCTATAAGGCCCGCGACTTAATAAGACTGAGGAGGCAGGCTTTGGCCGCAAAGGCCGCCCGGCGCTCACCGGCCCTCAAGCCGGTGCTGGTGCTCAACGGGCCCAATCTCAATATGCTGGGCAAGCGGCAGCCGCACATCTACGGCCGCGAGACGCTGGCCGACGTCGAGAAGGCGTGCCGGACCGAAGCCGCGCGCCTGGGCCTGGCGGTCGACTTCCTTCAGAGCAACCACGAAGGCGCCCTGGTCGACCGCATCCAGCAGGCGCGGGCCAAGAACAGCGCCATCGTCATCAACGCCGGCGCCTATACCCACACGTCCGTGGCCCTGCTCGATGCGCTCAATGCCGCCGAGCTGCCGGCGGTGGAAGTCCACATCTCCAATATCTACAAGCGTGAAAGCTTCCGCCACCGGTCCTATATAAGTCCGGCGGCCGTCGGCGTGATCGCCGGCCTCGGGGTCCAGGGCTATCTTCTGGCGTTGCAGGCACTGGCGCGCCTGCTCAAGCGCTGATCTTCATTTCGGAGCGTATCTCCATGGCAAAGTTCGAGATGGATACCGAGTTCATCCGCAAGCTGGCGAAACTCCTCGACGAAACCAATCTCGGCGAGATCGAGATGGCCGAGGGCGACCGCAAGATCCGCGTCGCCCGTCCCGTCGTGGTCGCCGCCGCGCCTGCCGCGGCGCCTAGTGGCGTGGCTCCCGCCGCCCTGTCCGCGGCGGCGACAGCCGTCGCTGCGGCGGGCGACCTCGCCAAGCATCCCGGCGCGGTGAAGTCGCCGATGGTCGGCACGGCCTACCTGTCGCCCGAGCCGGGCAAGCCGCTGTTCGTCTCGGTCGGCGACAAGGTGGCCGCCGGCCAGACGCTGCTCATTATCGAGGCGATGAAGACCTTCAACCCCATCAAGGCGCCCAAGGCCGGCACCGTGGCGCAGATCCTGATCGACAACGGCCAGCCCGTGGAGTTCGGCCAGCCGCTGATGGTCGTCGAGTAGCGGCGGTACCGGCGATGTTCGAAAAAATCCTGATCGCCAACCGCGGGGAAATCGCGCTCCGCATCCATCGCGCCTGCCGCGAGATGGGAATCAAGACCGTCGCCGTGCACTCGACCGCCGACAGCGACGCCATGCACGTGCGCCTGGCCGACGAATCGGTGTGCATCGGGCCGCCGCCAGCGCGCGACAGCTACCTCAACATCCCGGCCATCCTGTCGGCCGCCACCATCACCGGCGTCGATGCCATCCATCCCGGCTACGGCTTCCTGTCGGAGAATGCCCGCTTCGCCGAGGTCGCCGAAGCGCACGGCTTCACCTTCATCGGCCCGACGCCGCAGCACATCAGCATGATGGGCGACAAGATCGTGGCCAAGCAGACCGCCAAGGAACTCGGCCTGCCGCTGGTGCCCGGTTCGCCCGGCCCCGTGACGTCGGTCGAGGAGATCGTCGCCATCGGCAACCAGATCGGCTGGCCCGTGCTCGTGAAGGCCGTCGCGGGCGGCGGCGGGCGCGGCATGAAGGTGATCGACGCCCCCGACAACGCCACCGAACAGTTCTCGATGGCGCGGGTCGAGGCCAAGGCCGCCTTCGGCAACGACGCGATGTATCTCGAGAAGTATCTCGGCAAGCCGCGCCATATCGAAATCCAGGTGTTGGGCGACGGGCTGGGCGCGGGTGTGCACCTCGGCGAGCGCGACTGCTCTCTGCAGCGCCGCCACCAGAAGGTGCTGGAGGAAGCGCCGTCGCCCGCCCTCAACGCCGAGCAGCGCAACAGGATCGGCGAGCTGGCGGCGGCGGCAGTGCGCAAGCTCAAATACCGCGGCGCCGGCACGTTGGAGTTCCTGTTCCAGGAGGGCGAGTTCTACTTCATCGAGATGAATACCCGCCTGCAGGTCGAGCATCCGATCACCGAGGCAGTGACCGGCATCGACCTGGTGCGCGAGCAGATCCGCATCGCCGCCGGCAATCCGCTGGGCTTCACCCAGAAGGACATCAAGATCGAGGGCCACGCCATCGAGTGCCGCATCAACGCCGAGCACCCCGAGACGTTCGTGCCCTGCCCCGGCCGGATCGTCGACTATCACCCGCCGGGCGGCCTTGGCGTGCGCGTCGATTCGGGCCTCTACGCCGGCTACGTCATGCCGCCGTACTACGATTCGATGGTCGCCAAGCTGATCGTCAGCGGCTCGACGCGCAATGAATGCCTGATGCGGCTGCGTCGCTCGCTCGAGGAGTTCGTGATCGGCGGCATCGACACTACGATCCCGCTGCACCAGCGCATCATCCGCGAGCAGGCCTTCATCGACGGCGAGTACGACATTCACTGGCTGGAGAAGCTGGTCGGCCTCAAGAAGTAAGGGCCGAATGCTGGAGATCACGCCCGACCTCCTGCTGCAGGCCTACCGCATCGGCGTCTTCCCCATGGGCGAGCGCCGCGACGACCCCAAGCTCCACTGGCTCGACCCGCGGCTGCGCGCCGTGCTGCCGCTCGACGGCTTCCATCTGTCCAAGCGCCTTGCCCGCACCGTGCGCAGCGGCGCCTTCGAGGTCAGCGCCGACACCGCCTTCCTCGAGGTCATGCGCGCCTGCGCCGAGCCGCGCCCCGGCCATCCCGAGAGCTGGATCAACGAGCCGATCCTCGACCTCTACGGCGAACTCCACCGCCGCGGCCATGCCCACAGCGTCGAGTGCCGGGTCGACGGCGCGTTGGTCGGCGGCCTCTACGGCGTGTCGGTGGGCGCGGCGTTCTTCGGCGAGAGCATGTTCAGCCGGACGCGCGACGCCTCGAAGGTCGCCCTCGTCCACCTCGCCGCGCGGCTGATCGCGGGCGGCTTCCGCCTGCTCGACTGCCAGTTCATGACCGAGCACCTGCGCAGCTTCGGCGCGATCGAAGTGCCGCGCGAGGCGTTCAAGGTGGCGCTGGCCGAGGCGGTCGCCGCGACGGCGACGTTCTACGGCGACTTGGGGACGGCCGATCCCTGTGCCCTCGTGCAGGCGAGCACGCGCACGTCGTAGACGCCGTCGTCGAGCGCCGAGATCGAGGGCGTCGAGGCGAACATCCAGCCGGCGAAGAGCTTCTGCTCGGGCTGACCTGGCTTGTGGTCGACGATGGTGAGATAGGCCACGGAGTCCGCCGGCGCGTCGGGCGTGTTCACCAGGCAATCACCGACCGTAATCGCCAGCGTGCCGAACGACGTGGTTTTGCCGACCGGTGCGTAGAAGCGCTGTGTGCGCGCCGTCACCTTGTCGAGGCCCTGCAGCTCCGCCACCGACGCGCCCGGTCCATCGGGAATGGCGCGCAGGGTGGCGCTGCCGGAGGTCGCGGCCTGGTTTGGTGCCGGGTTCGGGGCCTTGTTCGGGGCCGGTTGACTGGGCGGAGCCTGGGCGGCGGCCGTACCGGTCGCGAGCAAAAGGGCGGCCAACGCCGCCAGCGCGCGCATGCTCAGCCCTTCTTGGCGCGCGGGGGCGCGAGGCCGTCGATCAGCGCGTGCAGGGCTTCCTTGATCTGGCTGGCGTCGCATCCCATCAGGACTCCGTCCTCCAAGGCATCGCCGCAGAGGGTTTCGATTTCCTGGATGTTCTGGTTCAGGACTTTGATCTTTTCGAGGCACGACACCGGCTTGCCGTCGGACTGCCGCCAGACGGGCGACCTTTTGGGAGCACGCGCGTTCATTGCTTTTGCCCCGTTCCGAACATGAACTTGGCAATCAGCTCGGTGAGCGGGATCGCATCCTGGGTGTTGGCGATCTCGCCGCCCGCTGCGATCGTCTTTTTGTCGGCGCCCGGCTCGAGCACGACGACCATGCCGCCGAGCAGCGATTCGCTCACGATCTTCGCGTTGGTATCGGTCGGCAGCTCGACCCGCGAGGAGATCGCCAGGTGCACGACCGCCTGAAAGGTCTTCCCGTCGAGGTCGAAGCCGGTCACGGTGCCCACCTTGACGCCGCTCAGGGTCACGTCGGCGCCGCGCTTCAGCCCGTCGATGCGACCGAACCGGGCGATCACGTCATAGCCGTCCGGACCGGAGCGGTCGGACTTGGCGAAGGCATAGAAAACGAAGACGCCGGCCACGACCAGGACCAACGCACCCACGATCGTCTCGACGATATTGCGGCCCAAGCCTGTCTCCCTTGCTCTTGCGTGCGCTCGGTTCAGCTCGGCCGCCAGGCCTCGTAGGCCGGCTTCGGCTTGTCGCTGCCGCTCACGAGAGTGGAGCCCGGCGGACGATAGGCCAGATCGGTGCCGCTCAAGTTGCGCACATGATCTTTCTGCCAGGCCCGGCGCGGCAGGCCGCCTTTGGGCGGCGCGGCGTCGGTCGTGTGATGCAGCCAGCCGTGCCACTCGGGCGGCACGCGTGTGGCCTCGGCTTCGCCGTTGTACATGACCCAGCGCTTGCGCCGGCGGCCGGCGACGACGCGCTTGTCCCGGAAGTAGCGATTGCCTTCGATATCGGTGCCGACGAGCTCGCCGCGCATTTTAGTGAACAGCCACGTGCCGAGAATCATGAACCAACCACTCGTTCGAAATGGGTCGCGCCGCTTGTACGCGCGCGCTCGATAACTGGCAACGCGACGCCGGATTCCAAGCGATCCATCCCGTTCGTCGTCATGCGAATCACGTGCTTGGAGACCCTGTTGCCGCTTTGCATCATCTAGTACCATCAACACGTTGGTCTACAAAATGTAGTTGCGCACACAAGATTTTGTAATTTACTATCGTTCTGTGCCCATATCTGCGTGCTCGAGATCAAACCGAGCACAACCCGCGACGGGAACCTAACGACGGGAACGGGGCACGGGGGACTGAAGGTCAATGCGCTTCGAGCGTCGGTTTACGCAAGCAGGAGAGTCGCCATTCGAAAGGATGGCGTTCCGTGCTGCCGACTCCGAGATCCGAAACCCCGACGGCACGATCGTCTTCCGCCAGACCGCCATCGAGGTGCCGGCCGCGTGGAGCCAGGTCGCCGCCGACGTGCTGGCCCAGAAATATTTCCGCCGCGCCGGCGTCCCCCGCCACCTGGTCAAGGTCGCCGAGACGGACATGCCGGAGTGGCTGTGGCGCTCGGCGCCGGACGAAGCCGCTCTTGCTGGCCTACCGGAAGACCAGCGCCTCGGCGGCGAAACCAGCGCGCAGCAGGTGTTCCACCGCATGGCCGGCGCCTGGACCTACTGGGGCTGGAAGGGCGGCTACTTCGACAGCGAGGACGACGCCCGCACCTTCTATGCCGAGCATTGCTGGATGCTGGCCGCGCAGATGTGCGCGCCGAACTCCCCGCAGTGGTTCAACACGGGCCTGCACTGGGCCTACGGCATCGACGGCCCCGGCCAGGGTCATTGGTACGTCGACCACCGCGACGGCGAGGCCCACCCCTCTCCTTCTTCTTATGAGCGGCCGCAGCCGCACGCCTGCTTCATCCAGAGCGTCTCCGACGACCTGGTGGGCGAAGGCGGCATCATGGACCTCTGGGTCCGCGAAGCGCGCCTCTTCAAGTACGGCTCAGGCACCGGCTCGAACTTCTCCCGCCTGCGCGGCGCCAACGAGAAACTGTCGGGCGGCGGCAAGTCGTCCGGCCTGATGTCGTTCCTCAAGGTTGGAGATCGGGCCGCCGGCGCCATCAAGTCGGGTGGTACGACGCGGCGCGCCGCCAAGATGGTGACGGTCGACATCGACCATCCCGACATCGAGGAGTTCATCTCCTGGAAGATGATGGAGGAGCAGAAGGTGGCGGCGCTGGTCACCGGCTCGCGCCTGGCCAACCGGCACCTCAATGCGATCATGGAAGCCTGCGCCGACGGCTTCGACCCGAAGGAAAATCCCCGGCTGCGCCGCGAGATCATCGCCGCCCGCCGCGCCGAGCTGCCGGAAAACTACATCCAGCGCGTCGTGCAGTTCGCCCGCCAGGGCTATCGCCACATCGAATTCCCGGCCTTCGACGTCGACTGGCAGTCGGAAGCCTATGCCACGGTCGCCGGCCAGAACGCCAACAACTCGGTGCGTGTCACCGACGCCTTCCTGCGCGCCGTCGAGGCAGATCGCGACTGGGCGCTGACCGAGCGCACGACCGGCAAGACGGCCAAGACCGTCAACGCCGCCCAGCTCTGGGACCGCGTCGCCGAGGCGGCTTGGCACTCGGCCGACCCGGGCGTGCAGTTCGACACCACGATCAACGACTGGCACACCTGCCCGTCTTCCGGCCGGATCAACGCCTCGAACCCGTGCTCGGAATACATGTTCCTCGACGACACGGCGTGCAACCTGGCGTCGCTGAACCTGATGCGGTTCCGCCGCGAGGACGGCCATATCGACGCCGCCGCGCTCGAGCATGCGACCCGGCTGTGGACTGTCGTCCTCGAGATTTCGGTGATGATGGCGCAGTACCCCTCGCGCACGATCGCCGAACTATCCTACCGCTACCGCACCCTGGGACTGGGCTACGCCAACCTGGGCGCGCTGCTGATGGCGTCGGGCCTGGGCTACGACTCGACCAAGGGCCGCGCGATCGCCGGCGCGGTCGCCGCGGTCATGACCGGCACGGCCTATGCGACGTCGGCTGAGTTGGCCGGCCTCATGGGCGCCTTCCCAGGCTATGCCGACAATCGCGACGGCATGCTGAGGGTGATCCGCAATCATCGGCGTGCCGCCTACGGCTCGGGCGCGGATTACGAAGGCCTCGCCATCCATCCGGTGGCGCTCGACGCCGCCAACTGCCCCGACGACGCCTTGGTCGCCGCCGCGCGCCAGGCCTGGGACCGCGCCTTGGAACTCGGCCAGCAGCACGGCTTCCGCAACGCCCAGGTTTCGGTCATCGCCCCCACCGGCACGATCGGCCTGGTGATGGATTGCGACACCACCGGCATCGAACCCGACTTCGCCCTGGTGAAGTTCAAGAAACTGGCCGGCGGGGGCTACTTCAAGATCATCAACCAGACCGTTCCGCTCGCCCTGAAGACGCTGGGCTACGACGCCGCCTCCTCCGACCGGATCACCGCCTATGCGAGCGGTCACGGAACGCTGCGCGGCGCGCCAGCGATCAATCATAAGACGCTGGCGACATGCGGCTTCGATGTCGGGACACTCGACCGGATCGAAAAGGCAATGCCGACAGCCTTCGATATCCGCTTCGCCTTCTCGCGCTACACCCTGGGCGAGGCCTTCTGCCGGAATGTGCTGGCACTCGACGACGCCTCACTCGCCGATCCCGAGCTCGACGTGCTGGCGCGCCTCGGATTTTCCCGCAGCGACATCGCGGCGGCGAATGTCCACGCATGCGGGACGATGTCCCTTGAGGGCGCGCCCGGTCTCAAGAGCGAACATCTCTCCGTGTTCGATTGTGCGAATCCCTGTGGACGAGATGGCACACGCAGCTTGTCTGCGGAGAGTCACATCCGCATGATGGCTGCAGCTCAGCCATTCATTTCAGGCGCGATCTCAAAAACCATCAACATGCCCAACGCCGCATCGGTCGAGAACTGCCGCAAAGCTTACGAGATGTCGTGGAGACTTGGTCTCAAGGCCAACGCTCTCTATCGCGACGGTTCGAAGCTTTCGCAGCCGCTGTCGGCGATGTCGATCGGCGACGATGCCGAGGATCGCGCCGCCAACGACGACCTCGTCGACATGAACCCCGCCGCCCGCGCGCCGATCATCGCCGAGCGCATCGTGGAACGGATCGTCGAGCGCGAAGTGCGCGCCGGCCGCGAACGCCTGCCGCAGCGCCGCAAGGGCTACACGCAGAAAGCCATTGTCGGCGGGCACAAAGTCTACCTGCGCACCGGCGAATACGAGGACGGCCGCGTCGGCGAGATCTTCGTCGACATGCACAAGGAAGGCGCCGCCTTCCGCAGCCTGATGAACAACTTCGCCATCGCGATCTCGATCGGCCTGCAGTACGGCGTGCCGATCGAGGAATTCGTCGAGGCCTACACCTTCACGCGCTTCGAGCCCTCGGGCATGGTCGAAGGCAACGACGCCATCAAGATGTCGACGTCGATCCTCGACTACATCTTCCGCGAGCTGGCGATCTCCTATCTCGGGCGCACCGATCTCGCCCATGTCGAGCAATCCGACCTTCGTCCCGACAGTGTCGGGCGTGGGCTGGTCGCCGATGGACTGCCGGTCGCCGGCACGGAGGTCGCCCAGCAGACGGCCGACGCCGTGAGCCGCATCGCCAGCGTCGGCTACATGCGCAGCAATCTTTACGTTTTGAACGGCCGGACGGCCGGCAATACCGCGATCGCCGAGGCGATCGTTGCCGGCCCCGAGCCTACTGGACTGACGGACGGCCCAACCGTCGCTACGGGCTATGCCCAGGCGGCCGTCGTCGGCGTCGCGCGCGGAGCTGCGTTCACCGCGAAGCTGAAAGGCTTCGAGGGGGATGCGTGTCCGGAGTGCGGCAACTTCACCATGGTCCGCAACGGGACGTGCCTAAAATGCACGACCTGCGGCGGCACCACCGGTTGTAGTTGAGCATGCGTGGCGAAGCGTACCCGCGTAAGTCGGGGGACCCGCGGTTGGGAACCTCACAGCTAACCATAGGAGACAGTTATGGCTGCTAAGAAAAAGGCTGCTAAGAAGAAGGCTGCTAAGAAGAAGAAGTCCTAAATAGGACAGGGCGTTGGCCAAAGTCTTCGGACTTTGGCCCCTCTATCCAAACGCCTTTCGGCTTCCGGTCGGGTGCTCTCACGGGCCCCTACCGGAAGCCACCTTCAACGATAATGCATTAAAGCCAATGCAACACCTTCCTCACAGGAGGTGGAAAGGCGAAACTAGTCAAAGCTCCGGCGACTTTGGTCTGCCGGACTTTTTTTGACCGCTTTTTCGCCTGCCGTTTTGACGCCATTCTCGCCGGCGCGATTCGCGCTATGCTCGCGCCATGCCGGATGACACCCCGACGATCGGGCTCAGGGTCGTCGACAGCCTCGGGGCGGTCGACGCAGCCCAGTGGGACGCCTGCGCGCTGGCGCCCGAATCGGCCGGCAGCCCGTTCCTCAGCCACCGTTTCCTGAAGGCGCTCGAGGATTCGAAGTCGGTCGGGCGGCGCACCGGCTGGCAGCCCCAGTACGTGCTGGCCGAATCGGCCGACGGCGTGCTGCAAGGCGCGGTGCCGATGTACGTGAAGAGCCACAGCCAGGGCGAATACATTTTCGACCACGGCTGGGCCCAGGCACTCGAGCGTGCCGGCGGCCGCTACTACCCCAAGCTCCAGGTCGCGGTCCCCTTCACTCCGGTGCCCGGCCCTCGCCTGTTCGCGCGGCCCGGACCGCTGGCGGGCGCGGTGCGCGACGCGATGATCGACATGATGGCGGGCATCGCCGGCGACAACAACATCAGCTCGGTCCACGTCACCTTCTGCAGCGAGGCCGACTGGAAGCGCTTCGGCGAGCGCGGCTGGCTGCAACGGCTCGGCCAGCAGTATCACTGGAGCAACGCGGGCTACAAAACCTTCGACGACTTCCTGGGCGCCCTGTCGTCGCGCAAGCGCAAGGCGATCCGCAAGGAGCGCGAGCAGGTGCGGCGCGAGGGCCTGGTCATCCACCAGCTCACCGGCGCCGACATCAAGCCCGAGCACTGGGACGCCTTCTTCGCCTTCTACATGGACACCGGCGGCCGCAAGTGGGGCACGCCCTACCTCACGCGCGCTTTCTTCGACATCCTGGGCGCCACCATGGCCGACAAGGTCGTGCTGGTGATGGCCGAGGCCGACGGCCGCTGGGTCGGCGGCGCGCTCAACCTCAAGGGCGATGACACGCTCTACGGCCGCTACTGGGGCTGCCTGGAGAGCCACGCGTTCCTGCATTTCGAGGCCTGCTACTATCAGGCTATCGACTACGCGATCGCGCATGGCCTCGCCCGCGTCGAGGCCGGCGCCCAGGGCGACCACAAGATCCAGCGCGGCTACCTGCCGGTGAAGACTTACTCGGCGCACTGGATCGTCGATCCTAGCTTTCGTCGCGCTGTCGACGACTACCTGAAGCGCGAGCGGCCCGCGGTCGAGCAGGAGATCGAGGGGCTGATACAGTACTCCCCGTTCCGGAAAGAGAACGAGAGCTAGTCCGCTCCCGTCAGGTCTTCACGGTCAGGATGCCGATGAAGAAGATCACCATAAACACGGCATAAATGGTGAAGTCGATGCCGGCGAACATCAGGCCCTTCAGGCCGACGTGATCGACGATCGAGAGCACGACGGCGAAGACCGCGGTGGCAAGCACCGCGGCCCGGAACGCTACCCAGAGGGGACGGAACGCCCTCACTCGGCCAGTACGGGCTCTTGGCTGGCTGGCGGCAGCGCCCGCGGCTCGGGCGGCAGGAAGGCGAAGACCAGTTTCGCCCCCTCATCCGGCCCGTCGGTGTCGACGCGAACCGTGCCGCCGCCGTTGGCGAGCTTGCCGAACAGCACTTCCTCGGCGAGCGGCTTCTTGACGTACTCCTGGATGATGCGCGCGAGCGGACGGGCACCGTACAGGCGGTCGTAACCCTTGGTCGCCAGCCAGCGGCGCGCGCTCTCCGACAGCTCGATGAAGACCTTGCGGTCGGCGAGCTGGACTTCGAGCTCGGCCACGAACTTGTCGACCACGTGTCCCATGCTTTCAGGCCCGAGGCTCGCGAACTTGATGATCGCGTCGAGCCGGTTGCGGAACTCCGGCGCGAACATCCGGTTGATCGCCTCGTCGTCCTCGTCGTGACGCGCCTCGCGGCCGAAGCCGAGCGCCGGCCTCGCAATGTCGGCGGCGCCGGCGTTGGTGGTCATGCACAGGATGACGTTGCGGAAGTCGACGGTGCGGCCGTTGTGGTCGGTCAGCTTGCCGTAGTCCATCACCTGCAGGAGGATGTTGAACACGTCCGGGTGCGCCTTCTCGATCTCGTCGAACAAGATCACGCAGTGCGGGTGCTGGTTGACCTTGTCGGTCAGTATGCCGCCCTGGTCGAAGCCGACGTAGCCCGGCGGCGCGCCGATCAGGCGACTGACGCTGTGGCGCTCCATGTACTCCGACATGTCGAAGCGGATCAGCTCGAGCCCGAGCAGGCGCGCGAGCTGGCGCGTCACCTCGGTCTTGCCGACGCCGGTGGGGCCGGCCAGCAGGTAGGAACCGATCGGCTTCTCGGGCTCGCGCAGGCCCGCGCGCGCGAGCTTGATCGCAGCGGCAAGCTGGTCGATCGCCTTGTCCTGGCCGAACACGACCCGCTTCAGGTCGCCGTCGATCATGCGCAGCATCTCGGTGTCGTCCTTGGAGACGGACTTCGGCGGGATGCGCGCGATCTTGGCGACGATCTCCTCGATGTCGGGCACGTCGATCGTCGTCTTGCGGTCGGCCGGCTTGCGCAGCATTTGGGCCGCGCCGACCTCGTCGATCACGTCGATCGCCTTGTCGGGCAGCTTGCGGTCGTGGATGTAGCGCGCCGACAGCTCGACCGAGGCCTTGATGGCGTCGTCGGTAAAGCTCACATGATGATGCTTCTCGTAGACGGCCTTGAGGCCCCGCATGATCTCTACGGCGTCGCTGATCGAAGGTTCGTTGACGTCGATCTTCTGGAAGCGCCGCACCAGCGCGCGGTCCTTCTCGAAGTAGTTGCGATATTCCTTGTAGGTCGTCGAGCCGATGCAGCGCAGGTCGCCCGACTGCAGCGAGGGCTTGAGCAGGTTCGACGCATCCATCGAGCCGCCCGAGGTGGCGCCGGCGCCGATGATGGTGTGGATCTCGTCGATGAACAGCACCGAATTCGGCTTCTTCTTGAGCTCGGTCAGGACGGCCTTCAGCCGCTCTTCGAAGTCGCCGCGATAGCGCGTACCGGCCAGCAGCGCGCCCATGTCGAGCGAGAAGATGACCGATTCCTTCAGCACGTCCGGCACCTCGCCGTCGACGATCTTGCGCGCCAGGCCCTCGGCGATCGCAGTCTTGCCGACGCCGGGTTCGCCGACATACAGCGGGTTGTTCTTGGTGCGGCGGCACAGCACCTGGATGGTGCGCTCGACCTCGTATTCGCGGCCGATCAGCGGGTCGACCCTGCCCTCGCGGGCCTTCTGGTTGAGGTCGACGCAATAGGCCGCCAGCGCCTCGTTGCCCTGTTTGGCCGCGGGCTCGCCGCCGTTCTCTTCTTCGGATCCGGTGGCGCGGCGGGCGCGGGCGCGGCCGGGCACCTTGGCCTTGCCGTGGCTGATGTAGTCGACGGCGTCGAGGCGCGACATGCCCTGATTGTCGAGGAACGACACGGCGTGGCTGTCGCGCTCGGAGAACAGCGCCACCAGCACGTTGGCACCGGTCACTTCCTTGCTGCGGCCCGACGACTGGACGTGCACGGCGGCGCGCTGGACGACGCGCTGGAAGCCCGCGGTCGGCAGCGGCTCGCTCGGCGTCTGGGTCACGATGCCCTTCAGCCGGTTGTCGATGAAGGTCTCGAGATCGTGGCGCAGCCGGTCGATGTCGACACCGCAGGCCTTGAGCACCGGCACGGCATCGTCATCCTCGGTCATCGCCAGGAGCAGGTGCTCGAGGGTCGCGTATTCGTGGCGTCGTTCCCCGGCCAGCGCGAAGGCGCGGTGGAGGGACTTCTCGAGGTTCTTGGACAACATGGACATCGAACCACCTCGACTGAAAACGAACCGTTACTCTTTCTCCAGCGTGCACTGCAGCGGATGCTGATTCTTGCGCGCGTAGTCGACCGTCTGCGTGACCTTGGTCTCGGCCACCTCGTACGTGTAGACGCCGCACACCCCCACGCCCTTCTGATGAACGTGCAGCATGATCTGCGTCGCCTCCTCGCGGTTTTTCTGGAAGATGTGCTGCAGCACATCGACCACGAACTCCATGGGAGTGTAGTCGTCGTTCAGCATCAGCACCTTGTACATCGACGGCTTCTTCGTCCGCGTGCGGGTAAGCGTGAGCGCCCCGGTGCGGCCGTCGTTGTCGCCCTCGCCCTTGCCGCCATCCCGACGCGGCGGCGGCTGCGGCGGACCACCCGGCGGGCTGCCCGGCGGCTCGTCCGGGCCGCCCAGCCGGTCGCCGTCGAGGCGCCAGTCGCTTGCGGTGCGCAGGAAAACCATCGTTGAAAAACAGCCCTCTATCGTCGTCACTCTAGAATTATATAGGCACTGCAAGCGATTCCGCTACCTCGGCCGCAGCCCATCCTTCCCCACCACCAGCATCCAGCGATCCCCCCGGCCGCGCTGGGCGGAGTGGCTGTCGAAGCCGCGGCGGAACTCCGCGGGTTCCAACTTGCGCGGCTTGTTGATCGCCACCGGCACATTGTCGAGCACGTAAAGCCTTTCCGCGAAACGGGCATTGGCGAAGCCGTCGGTCGGATAGTGATAGGCCTGAAAACCCCAGACGCCGTTGCGGCAGGACGCGACCGTCCACCAGAAGTCGTTGTCGGGCAGGCGCAGGCCGTCGCGGGGCGGCCCGAACGCAGCACTCGCCTGGAGAGACGCCATCAGGTCTGCGGTCTGGGCTGCGTCGAGCAGCCGCTGGCCGCGCTTCATGCGCCAAGGGCTGGTGACGTCGCCGCCATTCGAGATCAGCAGGTTGCTCAAATTTCCTTGATCGGCGAGCACGCCGACGTCGAGCCCGGCCGTGCCGTCGGGCTGCAGGAAGAGTTCGTAGGTGCGCACCTGCTCTTCCCAAAGCCCGTTGTAGACCGCGCGCACGCGGTTGCGGCTGCCCGGCCGGCACTCGGTGCGGATATCGTCGCCGCCGACATAGCCGAACCAGTTGAAGCTGCGCACGACCGGCTGATCGACGTTGCGGTCCGAACGCTGCGCCCATGCCGGCACGGCGGCGGCCACGGCGAGAACGAAGGCCGCAACCGGGAAAAGTTTCATCTTCTTTGCCTCCGCGAGAGGAACAGCGACAGTATGCGCAGCAACTTGTGCGCCAGCACGGCGGGAAAAGTTGCACATGACCCCAAACTTTAGTAGGATTCCAGAAATCGCCCGCAACCACTTGGCCGGGCATAAGAAAAACGACTTCAGCGTAGTGGCGTTTTTGAGATGACCCTTCTCCTCAAGCGCTGTGCGGCGAGCTTTTGTTGGCTTGCCGCCTGCAGTTTCTTTCTAGCGTTCGTGGTGCCGGCAGAAGCCGATGCCCAGACACGCGCCGCGCCGCCGTCCAAGATCCATGCGTCCAAGGCCGCGCAGCGCGCGGCGGCGCCTTGGGTGCCCAACCCGGCGGTGACCGGCAAGGACGCCTATCTCATCGTCGATGCCACCAGCGGCCGAGAAATGGCCGCCGACCGCGCCGACGAGCTGCGTCATCCGGCCTCTCTCACCAAGCTGATGACCCTCTATCTCACCTTCTCTGCGCTCGACTCGGGCCGGCTATCGCTGGGCGACTCGCTGCCGGTCTCGATCGAGGCACTCAACGCCCAGCCGACCAAGATGGGCATGGTGGGCGGCCAGGTTTCCGTGCGCGACGCCGTCATGGGCTTGGTCACGCGCTCGGCCAACGACGCGGCCATCGTGCTGGCCGAGGCGCTGGGCGGCGACGAGGCCAACTTCGGCCGCCTGATGACCCAGAAGGCGCGCCAGCTCGGCATGACCTCGACGGTTTATCGCAACGCCTCGGGCCTGCCCAACCGCGAGCAGGTGACGACCGCGCGCGACATGGCCAAGCTCGCCCACGCGCTGATGCGCGACTTCCCGCACTACTATCCGGTGTTCTCGGTCCACAGCTATCCCTACCGCGGCCGGCCGCTCGAGAACCACAATCGCATGCTGTCGACCTACGCCGGCGCCGACGGGCTGAAGACCGGCTACACCGCCGCCTCCGGCTTCAACCTCGTGATGTCGGCGATGCGCGACAACCGCCGCCTGATCGGCGTGGTCATGGGGGGCGACTCCGCCTACGCCCGCGACCGCCTGATGGCCGAGCTGATGGACCGCGGCTTCGAGACCGCGCAGGCGATGGCGATCTCGCCGTGGACCTCCCAGCGCATCCCGCCGTCGGCGCGCTATGCCGCTGCCAATTTCGTCCCGGGCTCGGCGATCCCGAACGTCGTCCGTGTGGGCCAGGTCGTGAAGGCCGAGCCGGCGCCGGTGCCGACTGCAGGGCCGCCGGTCGCGCCGATCCGCATCGCCACCACCTCGTCGACGCCGCCACTGCCGTCCGACGGCCTGCCGGCGGTCGGCAGCTGGGTGATCCAGGTCGGCTCCTTCAACGATGCGCGCGGCGCCGAGCTTGCCCTCGAGCGCGCCACCTCGGCGCTGCCCAACACGATCCCCTCGCATGGCGCGGTCAGCGTCGACGAAGTGCAGATGGCGCAGAAGACTTTCCATCGCGCCCGCCTCACCAACCTCACCCAGGAGGAGGCGGTCGCCGGCTGCAAGAAGCTGTCGCTGAAGAAGATCTACTGCTCGGCGCTCCAGGTCACGGCCTGGAATACCCCCGGCGCCCACTAAGCGCCTGCACCAGGCGATCGACGAAGACCCGCTTGTCCTGACGCTGCCACAGCGTCACGTCCCAGCGCCGCCGCGTCGGCTTGAGCTTGCTGACGATCGGCTCGAACACCGACACTGGCGTCAGCACGCCCGCCACCGTCACCTTGAGCGAGGCGATGCGGTAGCCCGTGCCCTCGTAGGCCGCGAGCCGGGCGACGTCGCGGGCGCTCAAGCCGCCCACCATCGCGCCCGGCACCGAATCCTTGCGATCGGGCACGGAGATTGGATAGCTGCCGCCCTGCACGCGCCAGCGCGCGTATCCCGGCAGGACCGCGGGCACGAAGGCCGCGGGCGGCAGGCGCCGGCCGAGCACCAGTGCGGTCACGTCGCGGTCGAGCAGGGTGCCGTAGAAGAAGAAGCGCATCAGTGGTGGCCGGACGAGGCCTCGTCCGGCAGCTCGACGCCGCTGGCGGCCAGCGCCTTCCTCAGATCGTCCATCAGCCGGTCGAGGCCCGCCTCGTTGGCGCTCTCGCAGCGCGCCACCAGCACCGGCTGGGTGTTCGAGGCGCGCAGTAGCCACCAGCCGTCGGGCGTGTTCACGCGCACGCCGTCGATGTCGTTCACCTTGGCGTCGGCCTGCTTGAGGCGCGCCTTCACCTCGTCGACGACCTTGAATTTGCGGTCGTCGGCGCAGTCGAAGCGCAGCTCCGGCGTGTTGACGAGCTGCGGGAGCTTGTCGCGCATCGCGGCCAGGCTCTCCGTCGAGTTGGCCACGATGTTCAGCAGCCTGAGGCCGCAATAGAGCGCGTCGTCGAAGCCGTAGAAGGTGTCGGCGAAGAACACGTGGCCGCTCATCTCGCCGGCTAGCGGCGACTTCAGCTCGGCCATCTTGGTCTTGATCAGCGAGTGGCCGGTCTTCCACATCAAGGGCGTGCCGCCGGCGCGCAGGATCTCGTCGAACAGCGCCTGGCTCGCCTTCACGTCGGCGATGATGGTGGCGCCCGGCCGGTCCTTCAGCACGTCGCGCGACCAAAGGATCAGGAGCTGGTCGCCCCACAGGATGCGGCCCTTGCCGTCGACCGCGCCGATGCGGTCGCCGTCACCGTCGAAGGCGATGCCGAGGTCGCAGCCGTGGCGCTTCACCTCGGCGATGAGCTGCTCGAGGTTCTTCGGCACGGTCGGATCGGGATGGTGCGCCGGGAAGGTGCCGTCGACCTTCTCGTTCAGCACGTAGTGCGTGCCCGGCAGCTTGTCGACGACGGCACGGATCGACACGCCGACGGCGCCGTTGCCGGTGTCCCACGCCACCTTGAGCTTCTTGCCGGGCTTCACGTCCTTCAGCAGGCGCGCGGCATAGTCGGCCAGGATGTTCTTCTTCTCGACGGTGCCTTTACCGCTCTCGACGTCGCCCTTGCCGGCCATCTCGCCCAGCCTGGTGATGTCGGCGCCGAAGAACGACCTCTTGCCCATCATCATCTTGAAGCCGTTGTAGTCTGGCGGATTGTGCGAGCCGGTGATCATGATGCCGCCGTCGGCTTCCAGGTGATAGACCGAGAAGTAGAGCATAGGGGTCGCTGCCACGCCGATCTGGACCACGTCGCAGCCGGCGGCGACCAGCCCTTCGGTGCAGGCGGCGGCCAGGTCGGGCGAGCTGAGGCGCCCGTCGTACCCCAGCGCCACCTTCTTGCCGCCCTTGCGGCGCACCAGCGTGCCGAAGGTACGGCCGATGGCCCTGGCATCGGCGACATGCAGCGTCGTGCCGACGACGCCGCGGATGTCGTACTCGCGCAGGATCGAGGGGTCGAACTTGTGCGATGCGTCACTCATGAGAAACTCCGGATTTTCTGTACTGACTGCCTAGGCGCGGGGCTTGGGACGGCCGATGCCCTCGTAGGCAAAGCCTAGGCCGCGCATCTCCTCGGGATCGAAGATGTTGCGCAGGTCGACGATGCGGGGCTGGCGCATCGCCTCCTTGATACGGCGCGGATCGAGCCCGCGGAACTCGTGCCACTCGGTTATCACAACCAGCACGTCGGCGCCGGTCGCCGCCTCGTAGGCTGTCTTGGCGAAGTTCACGCCCGGCATCAGCTTGCCGGCTTCGGTCATGCCCTCGGGGTCGAAGGCCACGATCTTGCCGCCGGCCTTCTGCAGGGCGGGAACGATGTCGAGCGACGGCGCATCGCGCATGTCGTCCGTGTTGGGCTTGAAGGTGAGGCCGAGCACGCCGATGGTCAGACCGGCGACCGAGCCGCCGCAGAAATCGACGACCTTCTGCGCCATCTTCTTCTTGCGCGCGTTGTTCACCTCGATCACTTGCTCGACGATCGTCTGCCGCGCGTTGGCTTCGCGCGCCGTATAAGCGAAGGCCAGCGTGTCCTTGGGGAAGCACGAGCCGCCGAAGCCCGGCCCGGGATGGAGGAACTTGCGACCGATGCGGCCATCCAGCCCGATGCCGCGCGCCACGTCGTGCACATCGGCGCCGACCTTCTCGCAGAGGTCGGCGATCTCGTTGATGAAGGTGATCTTGGTCGCCAGGAAGGCGTTGCCGGCGTACTTGGTGACCTCGGCCGTCTCGATGTTGGTGAACACCATCGGCGTCTGGATCAGGTTCAGCGGGCGATAGATGCCGGCCATCACGTCGCGCGCGCGCTGGCTCTCGACGCCGATGACGACGCGGTCGGGCTTCATGAAGTCCTCGATCGCCGCACCCTCGCGCAGGAACTCCGGGTTGGACGCGACGTCGAACTCGGCGGTGGGCTGGGTCTTGCTGATGATGCGCGCCACCTCGCGGCCGGTGCCGACCGGGACGGTCGACTTGGTCACCACCACGGTGTAGCCGCGGAGCGCACCGGCGATCTCGGCGGCGGCGGCGTAGACGTAGCTCAGGTCGGCATGACCGTCGCCGCGTCGCGTCGGCGTGCCGACGGCGATGAACACCGCGTCGGCGTTGCCGACTGCGTCGGCCAGGGTGGTGTCGAAGCTGAGGCGGCCGGCCTTGGCATTGTCGGCCACCATTCGCTCGAGGCCCGGCTCGTAGATCGGGATCTTGCCCTCGCGCAACGCCGCGATCTTGGCTGGGTCCTTGTCGATGCAGATGACGTCGTGTCCGAACTGCGCCAGGCAGGCCCCCGACACCAGCCCCACGTACCCCGAGCCCACCATGACGATGCGCATTGGATCAGCCTTTCAGCAGGCGGGTCAGCAGCGTCCGCGTTTCAGAAGCCGTGTCGGCGCGATGTAAAGCCACCGCCACGTTGGCCTCGAGGAAGCCGATGCGGCTGCCGCAGTCGTAGCGCTGCCCCTCGTACGTTAGGGCATGAAACGGCTGGGTGCCGATCATCTTGGCCATCGCGTCGGTGAGCTGGATCTCGCCACCGGCGCCGGCCTCATGCTTGTCGAGATGGTCGAAAACCTCGGGCGTCAGCACGTAGCGGCCGATCAACGCCAAGGTCGACGGCGCCTCCTCCGGCTTGGGCTTCTCGACCATGCCGGTGATCTCCTGCAACCCGTCCTTCTCCGGCTTCACCGCGGCGATGCCGTAGCTCCGGGTCTGCTCGCGCGGCACGTTCATGACGGCCACCACGCTACCGCCGGTCCTGTCGTGCGCCGCCACGAGCTGGCCGATGCAGGTCGGCTTGTCGATCGTGAGCTCGTCGGGCAGCAGCACGGCGAAAGGCTCGCGGCCGATCCAGTGGCGCGCGCACCACACCGCATGGCCGAGCCCGAGTGGCTTTTGCTGGCGCGTGAAAATCGCGTTGCCCGCCTTGATGGTCGATCCCTCGGTCTGCTTCAGCTCGGCGGTCTTCTTGCGCCGCACCAGCGTGTCTTCCAGCTCATAGGCCGAATCGAAATGATCCTCGATGGCCGCCTTGTTGCGCCCGGTCACGAAGACGAATTCCTCGATGCCGGCGCCCAGGCATTCCTCGATCGCGTACTGGATCAGCGGCCGGTCGACGACGGTCAGCATCTCCTTCGCCATGGCCTTGGTCGCCGGCAAAAAACGCGTGCCGAGACCTGCCACGGGGAGAACGGCTTTACGGACGCGCTGCGCCATACTCGTCAACCTCGTCGGGGGAATGCATATTATAGTGCAAAATCAGTGACTTGGCCGAGGCCTTCCTGCCTGCGGGAGCGGTCGCGGTCGCGGTCGCGGTAGATGCCACAGCCGCGCGGCCTCTGGCAAGGTCATAGGCCAAGGAGAATATCCTTCGCCCGGTTGATCCGGGCCGCCAGGTCGGCGCTGCCACCGACGTCCGGATGAACGCGCTGGATCAGGCGGCGATGGGCCGCGCGGATATCTTCGTCAGACACCCCCTCGGCAAGGCCGAGGACGGCCAGGGCCTCGGCCCGGCCCATCTCGCCGCGCGGCGCCGGCGAATTCCCACGACCCGCCGCACTGTGAGGCGCGCCGTCCGTCGCCCGGTTCGCCTGACGCCACTGAGGCCCGAGGCGATGATCGAGATAGGTTTCGAAGATCCGCAGCGACTCGGGATCGCCGGCGCAGGCATCGCGCAGCGCCAGCGCCTCGGCGTCGGCCAGATCGTCGAACCCCCGGCCGATGAACCGGCCCTGGAGCACGCGGCCGCCGACGTCGCCGGTGGCGTGATCGATCCATGCCTCGAAAAACGCGGTGCGTGCCTCGGTGCGCTGGCCGGCGCCCGGCGTGCTGAAGCCTCGCGCCGGTCGATGCCGCAGAGCGCGGGCAACCAGACCGGTGATCACGACGCCGCCGAGACCGAAGAGTTCAGGCAGGAAGCTCCCCAGGAAGCGCATGCCGAAGATCAGCAAACCGCCGATGCCAATGCTGCCCAGCACTACGAGGAGAATGCGCAGCCGCCGCGCCACCGTCGAGGGATTGGCGCGCAGGAACCAGGCGATGCCCAGGCCGACGGCGACCAGCAGGACAAGCGCCAGGAGGATGACGGGCATGGCTCACGGCTTGGCTGTGGCGGGCGCGAGCAAGGCCGGCAGGCCCTGTTCCTGCCGCTGCTTCTGCAGTTCCTTCCAGCGCGCGACGTTGCGATTGTGCTCGTAGACGTTGGCGGCGAACGCGTGGCCGCCTTGCCCGTCGGCGACGAAGTAGAGCGAGCGGTCGCGCGGCGCCGGGCTGGTCGCCGCCAGGATCGAGGCGCGCCCGGGATTGCAGATCGGCCCCTGCGGCAGGCCGGGCACGACATAGGTGTTGTAGCCCGACGCGGACTGCAGGTCGGCGCGCGTCAGGTCGCGGCCGAGCGTGCCCTTGCCGCCGGTGAGCCCGTAGATCGTCGTCGGGTCGCTCTCGAGCTTCATCTTGATGCGCATGCGGTTGACGAACACCGCAGCGATGCGCGGCCGCTCCGCCGGAACCGCGGTCTCCTTCTCGATCATCGACGCCAGGATCACGACGTCGCGCCGATTGAGCAGCGGCAGGCCGGCCACGCGCTTGCGCCAGGCATCGTCGATGGTCTTGTCCATCGCCTCCTTCATGCGCAGCAGCAGCCCGTCGCGCGTATCGTTGCGCGAATAGAAATAAGTCTCGGGCAGGAGGTCGCCTTCCTTGACGTCGAGCGTGATATCGCCGGCCAGCGTATCGGTCTTGCGCAGCAACTCGAGGACCTCGGCCGTCGTCATGCCCTCCGGCACCGTGAGGCGACGCTGTACCACCTTGCCCGACTGCAGCAGTTCGACGATCGCCTGCATCGAGGCGTGGGCGGGAACTTCGTACTCGCCCGCCTTGATCGGCTTGGGCGACGGATCGACCATCAGGGCGACGCGGAACAGGCCGGAATAGTTGAGGACGCCCTCTTCCTTCAGCACCTTGGCCATCGTGGCTGGGCCGGCGCCGCGCGGGATGACGACACGCTTGGCGGCATCGAGCGGCCCATCGGACACCAGGATGGCGTGGCCGACGAACAGCGCACCACCAATCACCGTCACGAAAAGCGCGACGAAGAACAGGGTCCAGCGGAAAAAGCTGAGCATGACTCAGCGACCGGCGATCAGACCGGGCCGACGATCAACGAAGCGTTCGTGCCGCCGAAGCCGAATGAGTTGCTGAGGGCGAAGCGGACCTTGCGTTGCTTGGCCTGCTTGGGCACGAGGTCGATGTCGCAGCTCTCGTCCGGATCGTCGAGGTTGAGGGTCGGGGGCACGACCTGGTCGATCAGCGACTTGATGGCATAGATCGCCTCGATGGCGCCGGCGGCACCCAGCAGGTGGCCGGTCGCCGACTTGGTCGACGACATCGACAGCCGATAGGCGTCCTGGCCGAACGTGCGCTTGACGGCGCCGAGTTCGATCACGTCGGCCATCGTCGAGGTGCCGTGCGCATTCACGTAGTCGATCTGGTCGGTGCCGAGGCCGGCGCGCTTCAGCGCCGCCTTCATGGCGCGCTGGGCGCCGTCGCCGCTCTCGGACGGCGCGGTGATGTGATAGGCGTCGCCCGACAGGCCGTAGCCCAGGATCTCGGCGTAGATCTTGGCGCCGCGCTTCTTGGCGTGCTCGTATTCCTCGAGGATCACGCAGCCCGCGCCCTCGCCCATGACGAAGCCGTCGCGGTTCTTGTCCCACGGCCGCGAGGCCCGGGTCGGCGTGTCGTTGAAGTCGGTCGACAGCGCCTTGCAGGCGTTGAAGCCGGCGATGCCGATGCGGCAGATCGCGGCCTCGGCGCCGCCCGCCACCATGACGTCGGCGTCTTCGAGCTGGATCAGGCGCGCAGCGTCGCCGATCGCATGCGCGCCGGTGGCGCAGGCGGTGACGACGGAATGGTTGGGGCCCTTGAAGCCGTATTCGATCGAGACCTGGCCCGAGGCGAGGTTGATCAGCGCCGAGGGGATGAAGAACGGGCTGACCCGGCGCGGACCGCGCTCCTTCAGCACCAGCGAAGTCTCATAGATCGTCTGCAAGCCGCCGATGCCGGAGCCGATCATGACGCCGGTGCGCTCACGGCCCTCGTCGTCCTGCGGCTTCCAGCCCGAATCCTCGACCGCCTGCTTGGCCGCCGCCATCCCAAACAGAATGAACCTGTCGACCTTCCGCTGGTCCTTCGGGAGCATGTAGAGATCGGCGTTAAAGTGGCCGTTGGCCTTGTCGCCGAGCGGCACTTCCCCCGCGATCTTGGTCGCGAGATCGGAGGTATCGAACGCCTGGATGGCGCGGATGCCGGACTCGGCCGCCAGCAAGCGCCGCCAGTTGGTGTCGACGCCGTCACCCAACGGCGTCACCATGCCCATGCCGGTTACGACAACTCGCCTCATCGTCCGCCTTCCTTCTTCAGGAGCTGGCGTGGATCAGGACTTGGCGTTGCTCTTGATGAAGTTGACCGCATCGCCGACGGTCTGGATCTTCTCGGCGGCGTCGTCGGGGATTTCGATGCTGAACTCTTCCTCGAAGGCCATCACGAGCTCGACGGTGTCGAGGGAATCGGCGCCGAGATCGTCGATGAACTTGGCATCTTCCTTCACCTGGGCGGCTTCCACACCGAGATGCTCGACGACGATCTTCTTAACGCGCTCGGCAACATCGCTCATTTTCTTGTCCTTCCCGTATCTTCAATTTCCGGTCCGCCGAGGGGACGGCGATTCCGGTTCTCCTAACATAGCTTCCCGGCGATTGGCTAGCGCCGGAAAGCCCACGGAATCAGGCACTTGGGCCTAAATCATCGCCATACCGCCATTGATGTGGAGCGTCTGGCCCGTCACATAGGCCGCCTCGTCGCTGGCAAGATAGACGACACCCGCCGCGATCTCCTCCGGCGTCCCCAGCCGGTCGGCCGGCACGCGGCCGAGAATACCCTTCTTCTGCTCGTCGGTGAGCACGTCGGTCATGGGCGTGGCAATGAAGCCCGGTGCCACGCAGTTCACCGTGATCGACCGCGACGCGAGCTCCTGGGCAAGCGACTTCGACATGCCGATCAGGCCGGCCTTGGCGGCGGCGTAGTTGGCCTGCCCGGGATTGCCGGTGACGCCGACGATCGAGGTGATGTTGACCACGCGACCGAAGCGCCGCTTCATCATCCCGCGCATGGTCGCGCGGATCAGGCGGAAGGTGCCCGTCAGGTTCACCTGCAGCACTTTCTCCCACTCCTCGTCCTTCATGCGCATCGAGATGTTGTCGCGCGTGATGCCGGCATTGTTGACCAGGATGTCGAGCTTGCCGCCCATCGCGGCCTCCGACTCCTTGGCCAAGCGATCGATGTCGGCAGCATCGTCCATTTTGGCGGTCACGACATGGGCGCGCTCGCCGAGTTCGCCCTTCAGCGTCTCCAGCGCGTCGGCGCGCGTGCCCGAGAGCGTGACCGTGGCGCCCTGCCTGTGGAGCGCGCGCGCGATCGCGCCGCCGATGCCACCCGAGGCGCCGGTCACGAGAGCAGCCTTGCCGGTGAGATCGAACATATGCGTGTCCCCTAGGCCGTCTTCAGGAAAGCTTCGATTTCGGCCGGCGTATTGAGTGCCGTGCCGGTCATCTCCTTGTCGATGCGCCTGACCAGGCCCGACAGAACCTTGCCCGATCCACACTCGACCAGCATCTCGACGTGATTGGCCTTCATGTACTGCACGCTCTCGCGCCAACGCACGAGACCGGTGACCTGTTCCACGAGCCGCTGCTTGATGGCGCCGGGCTCGGTGATTTCCGAAGCCAGCACGTTGGCAATCAGCGGCACGCGCGGCGTGGCGAGCGACACTCTCTCGAGCGCTTCCTTCATCGCGTCGGCGGCGGGCTGCATCAGCGAGCAATGGAAGGGGGCGCTGACCGGCAGCAGCATGCCGCGCTTGCAGCCGTGCGCCTTGGCCGCCTCGATCGTGCGCTCGACGGCGGCCTTGTGGCCGCTCACCACGACCTGGCCGCCGCCGTTATCGTTGGCCACGGCCACGACCTCGCCCTGGGCGGCTTCCTCGCAGGCCTTCTGGGCAGGCTCGAGCTCGATGCCAAGCAGCGCCGCCATCGCGCCGACGCCGACCGGCACGGCCTTCTGCATCGATTGCCCGCGCAGCTTCAGCAGGCGGGCCGCATCGGCCAGCTGGAGCGAGCCGGCCGCAGCCAGGGCCGAATATTCGCCCAGCGAATGGCCCGCGACATGGCTGGCCAGGCGGTCGAGCGACTTGCCGCCGTCCTTCTCCAGGATGCGGATCACGGCCATGCTGACGGCCATCAGGGCCGGCTGGGCGTTTTCGGTCAGGACCAGGTCGGCTTCGGGGCCTTCGCGCATCAATTTCGACAGGTTCTGCTTCAGGGCCTCGTCGACCTCGTGGAACACGTCCCGGGCGGAGGCGAAGGCGGCGGCCAGGTCGGTTCCCATGCCGACGACCTGGGAGCCCTGTCCCGGAAACACAAAAGCGCGACTCATGAGCCGTTTTCTCCCCGTTTTTTGGCCTGAAGCAGCCCTCTCAATACCCCACTCGCCGGGTGCCCGGAATGCCTTGATTTCGGGGGCTGAGCCTGTATAACCGCCGCTCTTCGGGACCTAAATCGGTCCCGTCTCCTTGCTGGCGTGCCTGTCGTCCCGACGGGGGGCCAGCTAGATCCGGCCGGTTCGCGAGAACTCCGGGTCGCCAACAGCCATAAGGAGCCTGAAACCACATGGCACTTTACGAGAACGTTTTCATTGCGCGCCAGGATGTCCCGGCGACGACGGTGGAAACCCTGACCACCCAGTTCGAAGAACTGGTCAAGAGCCTGGGCGGCACCGTCTCCAAGAAGGAGTACTGGGGCCTGCGTTCGCTCAATTTCCGCATCAAGAAGAACCGCAAGGGCCACTACAGCCTGCTCAACATCGACGCCCCGTCGGCGGCGGTGAAGGAGCTCGAGCGCACGATGTCGATCAACGAAGACATCATCCGCTACCTCACCGTGCGCGTCGACGCGCTCGAGGAAGGCCCGTCGGCCGTCATGCTTCGCAGCAGCGAGAAGTCGGATCGTCCCGGTGGCGATCGCGGCGACCGCGGCGGCTGGAGCGATCGTCCGCCGCGCCGCGAGCGTCCGCGCTTCGGCGATGAAGCCGTTGCCGTCGTTCCGGAGGAAGAAGTATGAGCGCCCAACGCCGCCCCTTCACGCGCCGCCGCAAGAGCTGCCCGTTCTCCGGCGCCAACGCGCCCAAGATCGACTACAAGGACGTGCGCTTGCTGCAGCGCTTCGTCTCCGAGCGCGGCAAGATCGTGCCGAGCCGCATCTCCGCGGTGTCGTCCAAGAAGCAGCGCGAGCTCGCCCAGGCGATCAAGCGCGCCCGCTTCCTGGCGCTCCTGCCCTACCTCATCGCCTAGCAGGAGCATCACACCATGCCGATGAACCTCATCCTGCTGGAACGCGTGCCGAAGCTCGGCCAGATGGGCGACGTTGTGAAGGTGAAGCCCGGCTTCGCCCGCAACTACCTGCTGCCGCAGAAGAAGGCGTTGCGCGCCACCAAGGACAACATCGCCTACTTCGAATCGCAGCGTAAGGTGCTGGAGGCCCAGAACCTCGAGCGCCGCCAGGAGGCCGAAACGGTCGGCGGCAAGATAGGCGACCTGAAGGTCATCCTCATCCGCCAGGCCTCCGAAGCCCTGCAGCTCTACGGTTCGGTGACGTCGCGCGACATCGCCGACGGCGCGGGCGCCGCCGGCGTCAAGATCGAGCGCGGCCAGGTCGAGCTCGACAAGCCGATCAAGTCGCTGGGCGCCCACAAGATCAAGGTCCACCTCCACCCGGAAGTGACGATCGAGATCACCGTCATCGTCGCGCGTTCGCCCGACGAAGCCGAGTTCCTCGCCAAGGGCGGCACGCTGGTCGCCGAGTCCGACCGCGCCGCGATGGAGGCCGCCGATGCCGCCCAGCGCGCCGCCGAGCAGGCCGCCGCGCTGTTCGAGGCCAAGACCAAGACCGCCGAAGCGGCCGCCGAGGGTGCGGAAGCGGACACGGCCGAGGAAGCCCCGGCCGAAGAGAAATAGGCCGCCCGGGCCGTTTGGCCCGGATCGCATTGCAATGCGCCTGCCGTCGGACACCCGACGGCAGGCGTTTTCATTTGGCGGCTTGAAAGAACCGCGGGGGGGTCACACTTAAGGCGAAATTGTGGAACTATCCGGCAGGGTTGGCGTTTCCCGCATTAATTAGGGGGTCAACGATGTTGTTAGCAAAGGTCCTAGCCAGAGTCGTGGGCGAAGGCCAGTTGAGCATCATAGACGCGGCTGGAAGGTCGCACTGCATCAAGGGCGCCCGACCCGGCCCCCAGGTGACGATGCGGCTTCATACCTGGTGGACCGGAATTCGGCTGGCGCTCCGCCCGCGCCTGGCGATTGGCGAGTCCTACATGAACGGCACCCTGACCGTCGAACAGGGTGACATCTACGATCTGCTCGACCTCGTCGGCCGCAACGTCGCGGCGATCGACGACACGCTGGCGCTGCGCCTGTCTTATGGCTTCCAGCGCCTCGTGCGCTTCGTCGAGCAATACAATCCGGTCGGCAAGGCCGAAAGTAACGTCGCCCATCACTACGATCTCAACGACCAGCTCTACGACGCCTTCCTCGATCGCGATCGGCAGTATTCCTGCGCCTACTTCAAGACCGGTGAGGAGTCGCTCGAGCAGGCACAGGAAGACAAGAAGCGCCACATCGCCGCCAAACTTCGCCTGCAGCCCGGCCAGAAGGTGCTCGACATCGGCTCGGGCTGGGGCGGCCTCGCCCTCTTCCTGGCGCGCGAGTACGACGTCGACGTGACCGGCGTCACCCTGTCGAAGGAGCAGCTCGCGGTGTCGAGCCGGCGCGCCCTCGAGGAGGGGCTGGCCGACCGGGTCCGCTTCAAGCTGCTCGACTACCGGCTGGAGCCCGAGCAGTACGACCGCATCGTCTCTGTCGGCATGTTGGAGCATGTGGGCATGGCCCACTATCTCGAGTACTTCGCCAAGGTGAAGCAGCTCCTCGCCGAAGACGGCGCCATGCTGCTGCACGCGATCGGACGCATGGACCGCCCCGGCGGTACCAACACGTGGCTGCGCAAGTACATCTTCCCCGGCGGCTATTCGCCGGCGCTGTCGGAGGTCCTGGGCGCCATCGAGAAGAACGGCCTGTGGGCGACCGACATCGAGGTCCTGCGCCTGCACTACGCCAAGACCCTGCGGCACTGGCGCAAGCGCTTCCAGGCCAACCGCGAGAAGATCCGGCAGACCGCGGGTTACGACGAGCGTTTCTGCCGGATGTGGGAATTCTACCTGGCGGGCTGCGAGATCTCGTTCCGCTACTTCAACCAGATGGTCTTCCAGATCCAGATCGCCCGCAAACAGGACGCCGTGCCGCTCACCCGCGACTATGTGGGCGAGGCCGAGCGCGACGGCGATTTGGGCCGCTCGATGGCAGCGGAGTAACTACTCCCACAGTTCTTCTATTTCCCTGTGGGCAGCCGTTGGAGTACTCTGTTCGTTCTTGCCGTACTGGTAGAACCCCCCTCTCACAAACATTAAAGGCTCTCTATGGAGCCCCAAAAAGACGCCCCGCCCGAAAGCCCTCGGGTCATCGAACTCGTACCGCCGCGCGAGCCGCCTCATAACTTCGAGGCGGAGCAGGCGTTGCTTGGCTCGATCCTGGTCAACAACGCGGCCTATCACCGGGTCGCGGAGTTCCTGAAGGGCGAGCACTTCGCCGATCCGCTGCACGGCAAGCTGTTCGACGCGCTGTCGCGCCTGATCGAGCGCGGCCAGCTCGTGAGCGCCGTCACGCTCAAGACCTACATCGAAAACGACGACGACATGAAGGCCGCCGGCGGCTCGACCTATCTCGCGGGCCTGGCAGCCGCCTCGGTGCATGTGATCGACGCCGGCGATTTCGGCCGGTTGGTCCACGACCTCTTCCTGCTGCGCCAGCTCATCACGCTCGGCCAGGACGTCGTCAATGGCGCCTTCAAGCCGACCCTCGACGAGAGCGCGATCGAGCAGATCGAGATCGCCGAAAAGAAGCTCTACGACCTCGCCAGCGTCGGCCAGGTCGACGGCGGCTTCAAGCCGTTCCGCGCCGCCCTCACCGCCGCCATGGTCGCGGCCGAGGCGGCCTACAATCGCGCCGGCCAGCTCACCGGCGTCGCCACTGGCCTTGGCCAGCTCGACCAGCTGCTGGGCGGCCTGCACAAGTCCGACCTGCTGATCCTGGCCGGCCGCCCGTCGATGGGAAAGACCGCGCTCGCCACCAACATCGCCTTCAACGCCGTCAAGGCCTACCGTGAGGAGCACGGCGAGGACGGCAAGACCATAGTCACCGACGGCGCCGTGGTTGGCTTCTTCTCGCTCGAAATGTCGGCCGAGCAACTCGCCAACCGCATCCTGTCGGAACAGGCCGGCATCTCGTCGGAGAAGATCCGCAAGGGCGAGTTGATCAGCAGCGACTTCGACCGCGTGATCCAGGTCAGCCAGGACCTCGAGCATCTCAACCTGTTCATCGACGACACCCCGGCGCTGTCGATCGCCGCACTGCGCACGCGCGCCCGCCGCCTCAAGCGCACGCGCGGGCTTGGCCTGCTGATCGTCGACTACCTCCAGCTCCTCAATCCCTCGGGCAAGTCACGCCAGGAGAACCGCGTCCAGGAGGTCTCCGAGATCACGCGCGGCCTCAAGACGCTGGCCAAGGAGCTCGACGTCCCGGTGCTGGCGCTGTCGCAGCTCAGCCGTGCCGTCGAGCAGCGCGAGGACAAGCGCCCACAGCTTTCGGACCTGCGCGAATCGGGCTCGATCGAGCAGGACGCCGACGTCGTCATGTTCGTGTACCGCGAGGAATATTACCTCACCCGCTCCGAGCCGACGCGGCGCGCCGAGGAGAACGACCAGCGCTTCAACGAACGCCACGACTCCTGGAAGCAGCGCTGCGAGCAGACCTACGGCAAGGCCGAGGTCATCGTGGCCAAGCAGCGCCACGGTCCCACCGGCATCGTGCGGCTGTCGTTCGAGGGCGCGATCACCAAGTTCGACAACCTGCCGGCCGACGCGGACGGGCCCGGGCCCGTCTTCGAATAGCCGACGCGATGACCGTTCCCGCCGACAACGACGCGCTGCGCCGGGCCGGTGCCGTGCTCACCGTCGACCTGGGCGCCATCGCCGCCAACTGGCGCGGCCTGCGCGATGCCGGCCGCGCCGGCGGCCGCCCGATCGACTGCGCCGCCGTGCTCAAGGCCGACGCCTACGGCACGGGTGCCGCGATCGTGGGCCCGCGGCTCGCGGCGGAGGGCTGCCGGCATTTCTTCGTCGCCCACATCGACGAGGGCATTGCGCTGCGCGCCGTGCTGCCCGGCCTGCCGATCTACGTCCTGAACGGCCTGCTCGCCGGTGCCGAGGGCGATCTGGTCGAGCACGAGCTCACGCCCGTCCTCAACCATCTCGGCCAGCTCAACGCCTGGCGCGCCGCCGCCCAGCGCTACAGCCGCCTGCTCGACGCGGTGATCCACGTCGACACCGGGCTCAACCGTCTCGGCTTCAATCCCGACGAGGCCCAGGTGCTGATCAACGAGCGCGGTCGCCTGCGCGGCCTCAGGCTGGCGCTGATCATGAGCCACCTCGTGGCCTCCGAGGAGCAAGCCAACCCGGTGAACGGCGAACAGCTCTCGCGCTTCCGCACCTTCGTGCGCGCCATGCCGGGAGCGCCGGCGTCGCTCGCCAACTCGTCCGGCATCTTCCTCGGGCCGGACTACCATTTCGACCTGCTGCGGCCGGGCGCGGCGCTCTACGGCATCAACCCCCTGCCCGAGCGGCAGAACCCCATGCTTCCGGTAGTGATGCTGAATGCGCGCGTACTGCAGGTTCGCCGCATCGACGCCTTCCAGACCGTGGGCTATGGCGGCGCCTGGCGCGCCGCCCGCGCGGGCCGCGTGGCCACGATTGCGCTGGGGTATGCCGACGGGTACTTTCGCACGCTCATCAATCGCACGCATGTACAACTCGCCGGGCACAAGGTGCCCGTGATCGGCCGCATTTCAATGGACCTCTCGACGATCGACGTGACCGACGTGCCGGAAGCCGAGTGCCAGCCGGGCGACAGCGTCGAGGTCCTGGGCGCGCACATGACGCCGGACGACCTGGCCGAGCACGCCCGCACCAACGCCTACGAGATCATGACCGCGCTCGGCCGGCGCTACGCGCGCGTCTATGTCGACCTTCCCCATGCCGACGAAGATGCGCCGCAGGACACGGCACCCGAGCAGGCGGAGCCGCCCGCTGCTGGAGAGGGCGCGTGAGCATTCCCGTCGTCACCGTCCTCGGCCGATTGACGCTCGCCTTCCTGGCGGCGGCCGGCGCCATCACGACCTTCGCGGTGCACGCCATACGCCAGACTGCGCGGCCACCCTACTACCGACGCGAGATCCTGCGGCAGATGCTGGAGATCGGCTACTACTCGCTGCCCGTCGTCGGCCTGACCGCGATCTTCACCGGCATGGTGCTGGCGCTGCAGAGCTATACCGGCTTCGCCCGCTTCTCGGCCGAGAGCGCCATCCCCAACGTCGTCGTCGTCTCGCTGACGCGCGAACTCGGCCCCGTCCTCGCCGGCCTGATGGTGGCCGGCCGCGTTGGTGCTGCGATGGCGGCCGAGATCGGCACCATGCGCGTCACCGAGCAGATCGACGCGCTCACCACGCTCTCGACCAACCCGTTCAAGTACCTGATCGGACCGCGCCTGATCGCCGGCGTCGTCACCCTGCCGATCCTGGTGCTGATCGCCGACATCATCGGCGTGCTGGGCGGCTACCTGGTCGGCGCCTACAAGCTCGACTTCAACGACACCGCCTACCTGCGCAACACCGTCGACTTCCTGCAGTTCGAGGACGTGTTCTCGGGCCTGGTCAAGGCCGCGGTGTTCGGCTTCCTGATCACCTTGATGGGCTGCTACCACGGCTACAATTCGAAGGGCGGCGCGCAGGGCGTCGGCATGGCCACCACCAACGCCGTGGTCTCGGCCTCGATCCTGATCCTGACCTTCAACTACTTCATCACCGAAGCCTTCTTCGCGCGCTGATGGCCTCGCCCAAGATATCGCTCCACGGCGTCACCAAGTCGTTCGGCACCAAGAAGGTGCTGCAAGGCATCGACCTCGATGTCGCGCCCGGCGAGTCGGTCGTCGTGATCGGCGGTTCGGGCAGTGGCAAGTCGGTGCTGCTGAAGTGCATCCTCGGCCTGATACGGCCCGACTCGGGCTCGATCAAGATCGACGGCGAGGAAAGTGCCGACCTCGGCGACGACGGGCGCGCCCGCACGATGAAGAAATTCGGCATGCTGTTCCAGGGCGGCGCGCTGTTCGATTCGCTCAGCGTCTGGGAGAACGTGGCCTTCGGACCGATCCAGAGCGAGGGCATGGATCCCGCCAGGGCGCGCGACGTCGCGGTCGCCAAGCTGGGCGCGGTCGGCCTCGGCCCCGACATCTGCGACCTTCGCCCGTCGGAACTGTCGGGCGGCATGCAGAAGCGCGTGGCGCTGGCCCGCGCCATCGCCCGCGAGCCCGAGATCATCTTCTTCGACGAGCCGACGACTGGCCTCGACCCGATCATGGCCGACGTGATCAATAAATTGATCGTGAAGTGCGTCAGCGACCTCGGCGCCACCGCGATTTCGATCACGCACGACATGGCGAGCGCGCGCAAGATCGGCCACCGCATCGCCATGCTCTACGACGGCAAGCTGATATGGCAGGGCCCGGTCGACGAGATCGACCGCTCCAACAACGCCTACGTCGACCAGTTCATCCACGGCCGCGCCGAGGGACCGATCCAGATGCAGGTCCGCAAGCTCTGATCATGGCCAGCTCCCCACCCGGCCTGGACGAGGGGCGGCGCTGGTTCGCCGAAGAGCTCCGCATGACCGGCCACCTGCGCGGCGAACGCGTCGTCGACGCCTTCGCCGCCGTGCCGCGCGAGCGCTTCGTCGGTCCCGGACCGTGGCGCATCTTCAGTATCGCCGAGGGCTACTGGACGACGCCCGACGCCGACCCGCGCCGGCTCTACCACAATGTGCTGGTCGCCCTCGATGAGCGCCGCGGCATAAACATCGGCGAGCCCCTGCTGTGGGCAGTCCATTTCGACCGCATCGGGGTGAAAGCCGGCGAGCGTGTGCTGCAGCTCGGCGCGGGGTCGGGCTATTACACCGCGATCCTGGCCGAACTTGTCGGCCCGACCGGTCGGATCGATGCGATCGAGATCGACGCGCCTCTCGCCGAGGCCGCCGCACGCAATCTCGCGCCCTGGCCCCAGGCTCACGCTCGCCTCGGCGACGCAAGCCAGTCCCAGGAAGGCCGGTGGGACGTGATCGTGGCATTCGCGGGGGCGACCGCGCCCCTCGACTGGTGGCTCGACGCGCTGGCGGACGGCGGGCGCCTGCTGCTGCCGATCACGGCGGACGGCCGGCGCGGCGGCTTCATGCTGCACCTCGACCGCCGCGGCAACGCCTTCGCCGCGCGCTCCGCCGGCTGGGTGGCCTTCTACCCCTGCGCCGGCTCGCGCAGCCCCGAGGACGAGGCGGCTCTCGTTCAGGCACTCGCCGATCCTGCGGGACAACAAGCCGTTCGCAGGCTGCGTCGCGACTCTCACGAGCGCGACGGCTCGTGCTGGCTCCATCGCGATGCGTGGTGCCTCTCCAAGCACGAGCTGCACTGATGGCCCGCCCGCTCAACCGCTTCGTCTGCCAGTCATGCGGTGCGGTCAGCACCAAGTGGAGCGGACGCTGCGAGTCGTGCGGCGAGTGGAACACCATCGCCGAGGAAGCCGCACCTGCGCCGGGACCCGCCGGTGGCGGGCTGGCGCGCGGCAGCGCGGGCCGCGGTCGTGGCCGCCTGCTCGAGTTCACCGGCCTCACCGGCTCGACACCGCAGCCGCCGCGCCTGAAGAGCGGCATCAATGAGTTCGATCGCGTTTGCGGCGGCGGCCTGGTCGTGGGCTCCGCGCTGCTGATCGGCGGCGATCCGGGCATCGGCAAGTCGACCCTGATGCTGCAGATGGCGGCGGCGCTGGCCAGGCACAACACCGCCTGCGCCTACATCTCCGGCGAAGAGGCGGTCGATCAGGTCCGCCTGCGCGCCGAACGCCTGGGCCTCGCCGACGCGCCGGTGCAGCTCGTCGCCGCGACCTCGGTGCGCGATATCGTGGCGTCGCTCGAGCGGCCGGATGCGCCCAAGGTCGCCGTCATCGATTCGATCCAGACCATGTGGCTCGACACGGTCGACTCGACACCCGGCACCGTAACCCAGGTCCGCGCCTCGGCCCAGGCGCTGGTCGAGCTCGCCAAGCGACGCGGCATCGCCGTCCTGCTGGTCGGCCACGTCACCAAGGACGGTGCGATTGCCGGCCCCCGCGTGCTCGAGCACATGGTCGACACGGTGCTCTACTTCGAGGGCGAGCGCGGCCACCAGTTCCGCATCCTGCGCACCGTCAAGAACCGCTTCGGCCCGACCGACGAGATCGGCGTGTTCGAAATGTCCGACCGCGGCCTCTCCGACGTCGCCAACCCGTCGGCGCTCTTCCTCGCGGAACGCCGCGGCCACGTTGCGGGCGCTTGTGTCTTCGCCGGCGTCGAAGGCACGCGGCCGGTCCTCGTGGAGATCCAGGCGCTGGTCAGCCCCTCCTCGCTCGGCAATCCGCGCCGCGCCGTCGTCGGCTGGGATTCGAACCGGCTGGCCATGGTGCTGGCCGTTCTCGAGGCGCGCTGCGGCGTCAACATCGGCGCCAACGACGTCTACCTGAACGTCGCGGGCGGCCTGCGCATCAACGAACCGGCCGCCGACCTGGCCGTGGCCGCAGCGGTCGTCTCGTCCCTGGCCAACGAGCAGGTGCCGCCCGACATGGCCGTATTCGGCGAGATTGGCCTGGGCGGCGAGGTCCGCCCGGTGAGCCAGCGCGAGGCGCGACTGCGTGAAGCAGCCAAGCTCGGCTTCCGCAGTGCGTTGATCCCCAAGGCGCGCAGCGGCGGGAAAGCCCCGCAACGCACTCCCGAGGGCATCGCCATTGACGAAATCGAGCATCTATCCGACCTTGTCGCGCGTTTTCAGCCGTCGGATGGTTCCGGCAAGCGGCCCCGGCGCGAGGGCAACACCGATCGCCGGCGCGACTGACGACGCCACAGCCTAGAGGATTCATGGAGCAGCTTGGGATCACCGTTTTCGACGTCGCCGTCATAGCCTGCGCAGTGTTCGGTGCCGCCATCGGCATGTCGAGCGGCTTTGCGCATGCCGTCCTGTTCATCGGCTCGTGGATCGGCGCGGGCTATGTCGCCCTGAACTACTCCAAGATGATCCAGCCCGAGGTCGAGAAGCTGCTGAACGGCAACACAGAGCTGGCCACCTTCGCCTCCATGCTGGTGGTGTTCGTGGCCGCCCTGATCGTGCTGGTGATGTTGACCAACACGCTGTCGCGCTCGATCAAGGCGAGCCCGCTGCGCCGGCCCGACGCCATCCTGGGCGCAGGGTTCGGCGTGCTGTGCACCTGGGTGGCGCTGGGCACGATCTTCCTGTTCTACACGTACCTCGGCCCCAAGACGCTGCCGCCGGCGGTCGAGGCCGGGGCGAGCTTTCCGGCGATCAAGGATATGGCCAATTTCGTCGAGCCTTACCTGCCGACGGGCTTCCGGACCCGCCTGCAGCGGTCCGGCGGGATCGATGCCCCGCCGTCGCTGCCCAGCCCGACCCTGCCGTCGGGCACCAAGGACCCGGTTTTGCCCGCGAATCCGGCCGCGCCGGACGCCAAACCGCCGCAGTGAGATATCCTTGATGACTGGGCGGCGGGTCCCACATATAACCCCGCCGTGCTGACCCCGAAGCGCCCCCTCGAAACCCCGGTCGTCGACGACGACAAGTTTCATGAGGAGTGTGCGCTTTTCGGGATTTTCGGCACCTCCGACGCCGCCGCCCACACCGCTCTCGGCCTGCACGCGCTCCAGCACCGCGGCCAGGAAGCCTCCGGCATCGTCACTTTCGACGGCCATCATTTCTACAATCACCGCGCCGCCGGCCTGGTCGGCGATATCTTCGGCGAACAGGCCGTCATCGCCACGCTCAAGGGCTATTCGGCGATCGGCCATAACCGCTACGCCACCACCGGCGGCTCGTCGGATCGCAACATCCAGCCGATCTTCGCCGACTTCGACTTCGGCGGCCTGGCGCTCGCCCACAACGGCAACCTGACCAACGCCCATATCCTGCGCAAGGAACTGGTGCGGATGGGCTGCCTGTTCCAGTCCACCACCGACACCGAGGTGATCAACCACCTGATCGCGCGTTCGGAATACTCGCCGGTGGTCGACCGCATCGTCGATGCGCTGACCAAGGTCAAGGGCGCCTACTCGCTGCTCATGCTGACCAACGAGGCGCTTTACGGGGTGCGCGATCCGCTGGGCGTGCGGCCGCTCTGCATCGGCCGGCTCGACGACGCCTGGATCCTGACCTCCGAGAGCTGCGCGCTCGACATCATCGGCGCGCGCTTCGTGCGCGACGTCGAGCCCGGCGAGATCGTGATCGTCGACGGCAACGGTCTGCGCTCGCTCAAGCCCTTCCCCAAGCACCAGCGCCGCTTCTGCGTGTTCGAGCACATCTACTTCGCCCGGCCCGACAGCAAGATCGAAGGCGTCGGCGTCTACGATGCGAGGAAACGCATCGGCGTCGAACTCGCCAAGGAAAGCCCCATTCCCGCCGACGTGATCGTTCCCGTCCCCGACTCCGGCGTGCCCGCGGCCATCGGCTACGCCCACCAGTCCGGCATCCCGTTCGAACTTGGCATCATCCGCAATCATTACGTCGGCCGCACCTTCATCGAGCCGGCCGACCACATCCGCCATCTCGGCGTGCGCCTGAAGCATAACGCCAACCGCGCCCACATCGAGGGCAAGCGCATCATCCTGGTCGACGACTCGATCGTGCGCGGCACGACCTCGATGAAGATCGTCGAGATGGTACGCAACGCCGGCGCCAAGGAGGTGCACATGCGCATCGCCGCCCCGCCGACGACCGATCCATGCTTCTACGGCATCGACACGCCCGAGCGCGAGAAGCTGTTGGCCTCGCGCTACGACGTGGCCGGCATGGCCAAGTTCATCGGCGTCGATTCGCTCGCCTTCGTCTCGATCGACGGCCTCTATCGCGCCATGGGCCTGCCGGGCGGTCGCGACCCATCGGCGCCGGCCTTCTGCGACGCCTGCTTCACCGGCGACTATCCGATCGCATTGGACGATCTGCACGACGCCGAGGATCGCCAGCTCTCCTTCCTGGCCCAACCGGCCTGAACCCGATGCGGCTCAAGGGACGCATCGCGCTGGTCACCGGCGCCTCGCGCGGGCTCGGTGCGGCCGCGGCGCTGGCCTTCGCCCGCGAGGGCGCGCATTGCGTGGCCGTCGCCCGCACGGTGGGCGGTCTCGAGGCGCTCGACGACCGCATCAAGCAGGCCGGCGGCAGCGCCACGCTGGTGCCGCTCGACGTGACCGACGGCCCCGGAATCGATCGCCTGGGCGCCGCGCTCTACGAGCGCTTCGGCAAGCTCGACATCCTGCTGGGCAACGCCGCCCTGCTCGGCACGCTGTCGCCGATCGGCCATATCGACCCGGCGATCTTCGAGCAGGTGATGGCGGTCAATGTCACCGCCAACTGGCGCCTGATCCGCTCGCTCGATCCGCTGCTGCAGCGCTCCAATGCCGGCCGCGCGATCTTCGTGACCTCGGGAATCTCGCGCCGCATCGTGCCCTACTGGAGCGCCTACGCCGCCAGCAAGGCCGCCCTCGACTCGATGGTCGGCACCTACGCCGCCGAGGTCGCGCACACAGGCGTGCGGGTCAATCTCTACAACCCCGGGCCGATGCGCACCGGCATGCGCAAGGACGCCTTCCCCGGCGAGCCGCCCGAGAGCCTGCCGCTGCCCGACGTCCACGTTGAGGCGCTGATCGAGCTGGCGCTACCGTCGTGCCAGATGAACGGCCAGTGGGTTGCAGGCGACCAAGCGAGCGCTTGACAAATCATTGCGGTTATCGCATAATACGCAATCGAAGGGGACCCGGACCCTGATTTTAAGCGCGGGGGCCACAGGAGACGCCGGACAAGTCCGTGACGGGCAACGGGCGGCGGGCCGGATCGAGCGTGGTGAATTGATCGGGGTGCGATTGATCGGGGTGCGGTGGAATGACGAAGCGATTCGCGAATTCGCGAACCTTCGCGAAAACCGGGTCAAGTCATTGAAAAATCAGACGTCGCGAAAGAAGCAAAAAAAGCCGCGGCGCCCACTGGCACTCGCCGGCACCCCGCCCTCATTAAATTTCCATTTGTTTAATGGCAGCGCTCAGATCACCGGGTCCATGCCGGCGGTCTTCATGCGGAGTTCCCAGTCCTTCTGGTGGGACGTGACGAGCGTCTTCAGCTCGGCGGGCGTGGAGGTGGCAAGCTCGAGCCCGATCGGCCCCACGACATCGCCGACCGGGCCGTCGTTGATCACGAGGCCGATGATCCTGTTCCACTCGGCGATCAGCGCCGGCGACATCGACGGCGGCGCGAAGATGGCGAACCATTCCTGCATATCGAGCTTGGGATAGCCCAGTTCCGTCGCCGTCGGGATGTCGCGCGCGACCGCGAGGCGCTTGGCGCCGGTGTGCATCAGGATACGCAGCCGGCCGCCGCGATGGCCCGGCAGCAGCGACGTCATGGTGTTGACGCTGGCCGGGATGCGGCCCTGCTCGAGGTCGGCGATCACCGGCACCGGGCCGCGGTAGTTCACCCCTTCCAGAGTCTCGCCGATCGTCGGGGCCAGCACCGTGTTGAGGACCTTCAGGAACGTGACGTTGGACGACACGGCAATGCGGCGGCGCTTGGCGTCGCCCGCCTTCAGCCACTTGAGGTATTCGGCGAACGTCGACACGCCCATGGTCTTCGACACGGCGAAGGCGATCGAGAAATTGCCGACGAGCGATACCGAAGCCACGTCCTTGGCGGGATCGAAGGGGAAATCCTTCGCCGCCAGCTTGGCTACCAGCGAGGTCGACGACAGGAGCGCGATCTGCGAGCCGTCGCCGGACGCCTTCTTCATCAGCTCGCCCGGCACACCGCCGGAGAAGCCCGGCCGGTTCTCGACGTTGACGTGACGACCGGTGCGCCGCTGGATCTGGGTGGCAAGCGCGCGCGCCGTGATGTCGGCGCCGCCGTCGCGTTCGAAGCCGACGTAGATGCGAATCGATTTGTCGGGAAGCACGCTTTGCGCCCGCGCCACGCCCGTCAGTAACGCGGGAGCGCCCAGAGCCCCGAGGGCAATCAAGGAGCGGCGGTTCATGCCGGCAGTGTTTCCCCTTTTCCCCAGCAACGACAGGGAAATTATCACGGCCAGCCCGTTGATTGTTTCCCTAGCGCTGCGGCTTGGCGCGCGAGGCGTAGGGGTTTTTCGCTTTGCGCATGGTCAGCCGGATCGGCACGCCGGGCATGCCGAAGTCGTCGCGCAGGCGGTTCACCAGGTAGCGGACGTAGTCCTTGCCGAGCGCGTCGGCCTGGCTTGCAGAAAGGATGAACGTGGGCGGCCGGGTCTTGATCTGGCTCATGAAGCGCAGGCGGATGCGCCGCCCCTTGGCGAGCGGCGGCGGATGGAGCACTTCCATCTCGCGCAGCCAGCGATTGAGCTTGGGCGTCGGGATCCGCTTGTTCCAGATGTCGTAGGTCTCCATGACCTTGGGCATCAGCCGCTCGACGCCGCGCCCGTTGAGTGCGGAGAAGCCCACGATCGGCACGTCCTTGACCTGGGCGAACGAGGCCTCGAGGCGGTCGTTGAGCTTGCGCCACGCCTTGCTCGCGCCGGAGCGGTCGTCGGTCAGCAGGTCGGTCTTGTTGACCGCGATCACCAGCGCGCGGCCCTCGTCGATCACGCGGCCGGCGACGGTGAGATCCTGCTTCTCCAGCATGTCGCCGGCATCGAGCACGACCACGACGACGTCGGCCAGGCGAATGGCGTCCAGCGTGTCGGCCACCGACATGGATTCCAGCCGGTGATCGATGCGGGCGCGGCGGCGCATGCCGGCGGTGTCGATCAGCCGGATTTTGCGGCCGCGCCACTGCCATTCGACGCGGATCGAATCGCGGGTGATGCCGGCCTCGGGGCCGGTGAGCACGCGCTCCTCGCCGACCAGGCGGTTGAGCAAGGTCGACTTGCCGACGTTGGGGCGGCCGACGATGGCCAGCATCAGGGGGCGCTTGGCAGCGGCGGCGGCCGCCGCCTCGGCGCGCTTCTCCTTGGTCTCGCTGGGGACCTCTTCCTCGTCGTCGTCCTCTTCGTCGTCCTCGACCGCCGGGATGAGGCGGGCCATGGCCTCGTGCAGGTCGCTCAGGCCCTCGCCATGCTCGGCCGAGACGGGGATCGGCTGGCCGAAGCCCAGCGCGTGGGCGTCGGCCAGGCCGTTCTGGCCGGCGCGGCCCTCGCACTTGTTGGCCACGACGATCACCTTCTCGTGGCGCTTGCGCAGCCAGCTTGCGAAGGCCTCGTCGAGCGGCAGAACGCCGGCGCGCGCGTCGATCAGGAACAGCACGGCATCGACGGTGTCGATGGCGCGCTCGGTGAAGCGGCGCATGCGCCCTTCCAGCCGGGCGACGTCGGCGGTCTCCCAGCCGGCGGTGTCGAGCAGGGTGAACTTGAGGTCGCCGAGCTGCGCGGGACTCTCGCGCACGTCGCGGGTCACGCCCGGCGTGTCGTCCACGATGGCGTGGCGGCTGCCGACGAGCCGGTTGAAGAGCGTCGACTTGCCGACGTTCGGTCGCCCGACGATGGCGACGCGCGCGACGGCCTTGGGTGCCTCGTCAGCGGAGGGCAACGAGCTGGCCCGTGTCGGTCAGCACGTAGACCGTGCGGTTGGCGACGACAGGCGCCAGCCGGATCGGTGCGTGCATGTCGAGCTTGCCCAGGACCTCGCCATTGTAGGGCGAGATCGACAGCAACTCTCCGGTCGTGCCGCCGACCAGCAGGCGGTCGCCCGCCAGCACCGGGCCGCCCCACAGGATCGGCTTGATGCGCTTCTCGTCGCGATACTGGGTGAGCGGCGTCGCCCACTTCACCTTGCCGGTGTTGCGGTCGAGGGCTGCCACGTCGGAGCTGCCGGTGACGACGAAGACGAAGTTGCCGGCCGTCCACGGCGTCTGGTTGCCGCCGATCGAGCGATCCCAGCGGCGCTGGCCGGTGAGCAGGTCGAAGGCGCTGATCTGGCCGGCCGAGCCCATGGCGAAGACGACGCCGCGGTCGATCACCGGGCGGCCGCGGATGTCGGCCAGGTTGCCGAAGGCGCGCAGCTCGCCGCGGTTGGCGCCGACCAGCGATTCGTTCCACACCACGCGCCCGTTATCGAGGCGCAGGCTGACCAGCTCGCCCGAGGTGAACGGCGCCACCACATAGTCCTGCGAGCCGGCCGGGCTGTTGCCGCCGACATAGCCCGCGACCTCGGTGAGGCCGGAGAACGACCACAGGTCAGAGCCGTCGACCGCGGCCATCGCATGCAGCTTGTTGTCGATCGAGGTCGAGAACACGCGGTCGCCGAACACCAGCGGCGCGCCGCGCACCGGGGCACTGACGCTCGAGCGCCAGAATTCCTCGCCGGTGTTGGGATTGAGCGAGAACACCTCGGCGAAGCCGGTGGTCACGAACAGCCGGCCGCCGTACCACGCCAGCCCGCCGCCGAACTCGTCGCCGTCGCGCGCCTTCTCGGGCTTGAGCGTGACGCTCCACAGCACCTTGCCGGTGTCCGCCTCGAAGGCCGACACCGTGCTCTCGGCATCCTTGGTGAAGACCTTGCCGTCGGCGATCACCGGCGGTGTCGTCAGGACGCGGCTCGAAGTCGTGCCCTTGCCGATGTTGGCGGTCCACACGACCTGCGGGCTGTCGCCGATCGCCAGGTGCTGCATGGCGTAGTTGGCGAAGCCGCCCGACTGCGGCCACGAATCGTTGACCACCGGCGTCGGCAGCGTGATCTGCAGGGCCGCGGTGTCCTTGTCGGGTTCGAGCTCGCCGCGGTCGGCGAACACCGACACGCGATCGCCGACCAGCGGCACTTTCTTCTTGTCGAAGATGCTGCAGCCGCTCAGCGCCAGCGCGACCAGGCATCCGGCCACGAGCACCCGCAGGGGGACGACGTCCTTCATCGCGATCGACATCGACTACTTCGCCTCCGCCGGCGCGGGATAGATCGTGAGCATCGCGGCGGCGCGCTGCGGGGCGCCCGGCGGCGCGTCGGTCGACTTGCCGATGTCTTCCCAGATCGTGCGCGCGGCCTTGACGTCGCCCTTCTTGACCAGCGCCAGCGCCTGCAGTTCGCGAGCGCTCACGCGGAACGGCCGCTCGGGTGCGGTCATCGCCTCGAATTGGCCGGACATCGCGTCGAGCTTGCCGAGGTCGACGCTCTTGTAGCCGGCGATGGCGAGCGCGAGGTCGGACAGCTCGGGCGTGAGCTTGGGCGCCACGGCGATCAGCGCCGCGACCTGCTGCTCGGGCGTGTCGAGGAGCTGGGCGTCGGCCAGCGCCGCCAGCGAACGGTAGGGCTCGGGTGCGGTGGCGGCCTGCTGCTCGAGTTCGGCGCGGGCGGCCTTGGTGTCGGGACCGATCTTGGCGATGGCGGCGGAATAGGCCGCTCCCGCCGCGGCGTGGCGCGAGCTATCGTACTGGCGCCATCCCACGAGACCGGCGACGGCGACCACGACAAGCACCGCCGCGGCCACCATGTAGGTGCCCCAGCGGGCCCACCACGCCTTGAGATCGTCCTGGCGGACGGCATCGTCGACTTCCTGAAACGCGGCCTGGTCGGACACCCTGTGCTCCGGGATTATTGCGAAATATCAACGGCTTCAGCGGCGGTTTCTAGCCGCCTACTGGGGGTTTGGCAAACCACGGACCTTCTGCAACAATTAAGGCCACGGCATGATCGAAGTCGCGTCCGAATGACCAATTTGTACCGTTTGGCCGACAAGCGGGCCCGGCGTCCTGTCGTCTCGTTCGACCGCCGCGAGCTGTCGCAATTGCTGAACGTGTACAGCATGCGCGTGGCCTCGGGCGAATGGCGCGACTACGCCATCGATTTCCGGCCCGGCATGGCGATTTTCTCGATCTTCCGCCATGCCGCCGAACAGCCGCTGTTCGCCATCGCCAAGGTGCCCGGCGGTAATCCGGGGACCTACATGGTCTATAACGGGCCGCGCAAGCTGGCCCATGGCGACGATCTGGAAGACGTGCTGAGCGTCTTCGAGCGCAAGCTCAGGCTGCTGAGCTAGCCGAAAGGCTGATTACTTGATGCCGCCCGGTGCGGTGGCAGCACCTATGCCGGCGCCGACGGCAGCACCTACGAGGGCCGGTCCGACCAGCGGCCAGCCGGCGACGGCGGCGATGGCCAGGCCAGTGCCGGCGCCGATGCCGCCACCGGTGGCGGCGCGCTGGCCCCAGGTGTCGCCACAGGCCGACAACGACAGGGCAAGCGGAACGAGCAGAAGGCTGAGCAACTTGGTCTTCATGGGAGGGGTCCTTGGAAATTGCGGCGGCCCTTGAGGGCTCTATAGCGGAAGCCTCACTCATCTAAGAAAGAACGTCAAGAATATCTTTTAATACATTGAATTTGCTTAATTATTTATCCGACTTCATTGTGACCGCATACCGATCCGGCTTGAAGCCGACCAACAGCCTGCCCCCCGGCAACTCGAGCACCGGCCGCTTGATCATCGACGGCTGGGCCTGCATCAGCGCCAGCGCCTTCTTCTCGGAGAGGCCGTCCTTGTCTGAGTCGGGCAGCTTGCGGAAGGTCGTGCCGGCGCGGTTGAGCAGCGTCTCCCAGCCGGCCTTGGCCGCCCAGCCGCTGAGTTTCTCGCGCGTCACGCCCGACGCCTTGTAGTCGTGGAAGGCGTAGGCCACGCCCTTGGCATCGAGCCAGGCGCGCGCCTTCTTCATCGTGTCGCAATTCTTGATGCCGTAGATCGTGACCGTCATCGGCACATTCTAGCCGCATTATTGCCCGGCAACCCACCGCTCCAGGCGCGCGTTTTTCTCCTGTCCACGGTTTACCGCCGCTTGACCCTGGCATCAGCCCTCGAAAAGCGGCCCCTGCAGTGGAGGCCTTATGAACACGACCTGGAAGACGACCGCCCTCGCCGTTGCCCTTGCCGGCACGACCGCGCTCGGCCTGGCAACGGCCAACGCCGCCGACACCGTGATCACCTTCGATCCGGGCACGGTGCAGTACGGCTACACCGACGGCTACTGGAGCCACGACCATACCTGGCATACGTGGAGCGACCCGAAGTACGTCGAGGTCTATCGCTCGCATCCGGGCGCGGTCTATCACGAGTGGAAGCACGACCGTGACCCCGACATGGGCTGGGTCGAGATCCACAAGAAGTAGCTGAAGCAGTTCGCCGCAGTATGTGGTGAAGTCGCCGGCGGTCCGTGCTCACTCTCCCCGAGCGCGAGCCGCCGGCGATTGTCGTTTGGCGTCATCGGTAGCACTTGGGGCGATGTTGGCCTCCGACCGTACAAGCAGGAAGGAAGAAAATGCCCGGCACCGTCCGTCTTCATCGAGTCCTCTCGACCAAGCCCGAGAAAATTTACCGCGCCTTCCTCGAGGCCGACGCGATGGCGAAGTGGCTGCCGCCGAACGGCTTTGCCTGCACCGTTCATCATATGGAGGCGAAGGTCGGCGGCACCTTCAAGATGTCCTTCCGGAATTTCACCACGGGCCACAGCCACTCCTTCGGCGGCGAATATCTCGAGCTCGTCCCCAACGAACGTCTTCGCTACACCGACAAGTTCGACGATCCCAATCTGCCCGGCGCGATGCAGGTCACGATCACCTTGAAGGCGGTTCTCGTCGGCACCGAGTTGAACATCGTCCAGGAAGGGATACCGGACGCCATTCCCGTCGAGGCCTGTTATCTCGGCTGGCAGCAATCGCTCCAGAACCTGGCGAAGCTGGTCGAGCCCGAGATCAATCGGTAGCCCGCGAATGCTCGAGCAAGTGCATGAGGCTCTTTGGGTCGCCGAAGGAAAGATTGTCAGTTTCTTCGGCGCTCCCTATCCGACGCGTTCCGTCATCGCGCGATTGGAGAACGGCGATCTGTGGGTGTGGTCGCCGGTCAAGCTGACTGCGGAGCTGCGCACCGAAGTGGATCGTCTGGGGCCTGTTCGTCACCTCGTGAGTCCCAACAAACTCCATCGCCTCTACTTGCAGGAGTGGAAGGCGGCCTATCCCGAGGCGTCGTTATGGGGACCGCAATCGACAATCAAAAAACGCTCCGAGCTCTCCTTCCGCGCAGCGCTGAAGGACAGCCCGCCGCCGGACTGGTTTGCCGATATCGACCAGGCATGGTTCCGCGGTTCGTTCGCGATGGACGAGATCGTCTTTCTTCACCGGCCCTCCGGCACCGCCATCGTCGCCGATCTGATCCAGACGTTCAGCGATCGATTTCTCAGGAAACATTGGGGCTTGTGGCGCTTCCTGGCACGCCTCGACGGCCTCACCCAGGACCGGGCCTGCGCGCCGCTCGAATGGCGACTGTCGTTCATCAACCGCGCACCGGCGCGCCGCGCACGCGACAAGGTGCTGAGCTGGAATTGCCAACGCGTCGTCGTGGCTCACGGCGAGTGGCCGCGCGCGAACGGGAGCGCCTTTCTTGCAAGGTCATTCCGCTGGCTCGGCGCCACGAGAAGGTGAGGGGGTAGCGCACTAGCGCTAACTGCGCCAACTCCCCTGTTGCGCGCCAAGCTGCGGATGGACCGCCCGGGAGGCTGCGGTCGAAGGGCGGCCAGTCGATGGCGGCTGAAGGAGAATTATCGAATTCGTCCGGGGGCATGACAGGTTCCGCATTGATGAATATTGCGTTTATAGCATCAATTAGAACAAATGTCGAACGAAATCTAATGCCCCTCCCCTTAACCTTTCACCCCAAATCATCCATCCCGGCGATCGGCCGGATCCCGATCTCGCACGGCTCGTTAGGCATGGGGCCGGCATGGGATTGGGGCAGCAATTCACCCCAGGGCCGTCACAAGGGCCGTCATGCGCCGGCGTGAAGACCCGGCGCTTCCTGGCCCGTCCGTTCCACATATTCCGTGTAGCCGCCGCCGTACTGGTGAACGCTCACTTGGCCATCACCTGGCGTCAGCTCCAGCACCCGATTTGAGAGCTGCGCCAGGAAGTGGCGATCGTGCGACACGAACAGCATGGTGCCCTCGAACTCCACCAGCGCCGCGACCAGCATCTCCTTGGTGGCCATGTCGAGATGGTTCGTCGGCTCGTCGAGCACCAGAAAGTTCGGCGGGTCGTACAGCATCTTGGCCATCACCAGCCGCGCCTTCTCGCCGCCCGATAAAACGCGGCACGGCTTCTCGACATCGTCGCCGGAGAAGCCGAAGCACCCGGCCAGCGCCTTCAGCGCGCCCGTGCCGGCCTGCGGGAACGACGCGTCGAGCGACTCGAACACCGTGTCGTCGCCGTCGAGCAGGTCCATCGAGTGCTGGGCGAAATAGCCCATCTTGACGCTGGCGCCGAGCGTGACCCTGCCCTGGTCGGGCTCGGTGGCGCCGGCCACCAGCTTCAACAGTGTCGACTTGCCCGCGCCGTTGGCGCCCAGCACGCACCAGCGTTCCTGACGACGCAGCCGCAGATCGAGCCCCGAATAAATCGGCTGCGTGCCGTAGCCCTTGTGAACGTCCTTGAAGCTCGCCACGTCGTCGCCCGAGCGCGGCGGGCTGCGGAACTCGAACTGCACCGACTGGCGACGCCGCGGCGGCTCGACCTTCTCGATCTTGTCGAGCTTCTTCACCCGGCTCTGGACCTGGGCGGCGTGACTCGCGCGCGCCTTGAAGCGCTCGATGAACTTCAGCTCCTTCGACAGCATCGCCTGCTGGCGATCGTATTGCGCCTGGCGCTGCTTTTCGCCCAGCGCCCGCTGCTCGTCGAAGAAATCGAGGTCGCCCGAATAGGTGATGAGCGTGCCGCCGTCGATCTCCACGACCTTGCCGATGATGCGGTTCATGAACTCGCGATCGTGCGAGGTCATCAGCAACGCACCATCGTATTTCTTCAGGAAGTCCTCGAGCCAGATCAGGCTTTCGAGGTCGAGATGGTTGGAGGGCTCGTCGAGCAGCATGCCGTCGGGCCGCATCAACAGGATACGCGCGAGCGCAACCCTCATTTTCCAGCCGCCGGACAGCAGGCCGACATCGCCGTCCATGCGCTCCTGGCTGAAGCTCAAGCCCGCCAGCACCTCTCGCGCCCGCGCATCGAGCGCATAGCCGTCGAGCGCCTGGAAGCGCCCCTGCACCTCGCCGTAACGCTCGATCAGCGCGTCCATCCTGTCAGCCTGATCCGGGTCGCCCATCGCGGCCTCGAGCTCGGCCATCTCGGTGGCCAGCGCGCTCACCGGCCCGACGCCATCCATCACGGCGGCGACCGCGCTCATGCCCGACATCTCGCCGACGTCCTGGCTGAAGTAGCCGATGGTCATGCCGGGATCGATCGTCACTTGGCCGTCGTCGGGCGGCTCGTGGCCGGCGATCATGCGGAAAATCGTGGTCTTGCCGGCGCCATTGGGCCCGACCAGCCCCACTTTCTCGCCCTTCTGGAGGCCCATCGACGAGTCGATGAACAGGATCTGGTGGCCGTTCTGCTTGCTGATGTTGTCGAGACGAATCATGGGCGCGTGCTTAAGGGAAAGAGCCGATAACGCAAGCGGCGGATTGTCCTGACAGGGGTGGACAGTTAACCATATGGTTTAGTATATAGACCCAATGTTCACAGTTACGCGCACCTTCAACGCCCCGCCCGCCCGCGTCTTCGAGGCGTGGACCAGACCCGAGCTCATGAAGCAGTGGTGGACGCCCCAATCGTTCAACATGTCCTTCCTGTCCTGCGAGATCGATGCCCGCACCGGCGGCAGCTACCGCTTCGTATTCGCCCACCCGTCGGCGAAGGAGCCAATGGCCTTCTTCGGCAAATACGTCGAGGTGATCCCGAATGCCCGCCTCGCGTGGACGAACGACGAAGACGGGGCCAACGGCTCCGTCACTACGGTCACGTTCGAAGAACGCGACGGCAAAACCCTGCTCACCCTCACCGATCCCGGCGGCGACACCGGCGCCTCCGACGAACAGTTCAGGCAACTCGACACGCTCCTCGCCAAATAAGGAAACCCTGTCATGTCCAAGATCAGAGTCGCCGGCTTCTGCACCTCCCTCGACGGCTTCGGCGCGGGCGCCGACCAGAGCCTGGACAATCCGCTGGGCGTCAACGGCCCGGACATGTTCCAGTGGATGTTCTCGACCAAGTTCTTCTGCGACATGGTCGGCAAGGGCGGCGGCGAGACCGGCCCCGACAACGACTTCGCCAACCGCTCGATGGCAGGCTTCGGCGCCTTCATCATGGGCCGCAACATGTTCGGCCCGGTGCGTGGCCCGTGGCCCGACGAGAGTTGGAGAGGCTGGTGGGGCGAAAACCCGCCCTATCACGCGCCGACCTTCGTGCTGACGCATCATCCGCGCCCGCCGATCGAGATGGAGGGCGGCACGACGTTCCACTTCGTCACCGGCGGCATCGAGGAAGCGCTGCAACACGCGCGCGACGCCGCCGGCACGAAGGACATCAAGATCGCGGGCGGCGTCGAGATCGTGAGGCAGTACGTCCAGGCCGGCCACGTCGACGAGATCCACCTCGCGATGGCGCCGGTCGCGATGGGCCGGGGCGAAGCGCTGTTCCATGGCATCGATCTCCGCGCGCTGGGATACAAGACGGTCGAGCACGTTCATACGGACCGGGCGACGCACATCGTGCTGGCGAAATAGCGTTCAGTAGTATCTGGGCTCGACGAGAACCTTTAAATCAGGTTCGATGGTGTTGGAATTGGGGGGCTTTGCAGGTGTGGGTATCCCTCGCAGGAGGTCCAAAAGGGGTAAAGATCTGCCGGCCGTCATGGGATCGTCCTCGCGATGCCGGCGGATCAACGGCTTGTCGGCACCGAAATAGAACCTGATGCCCGCGGTGACGGTATAGGCGGAACGATCGGCAACTTCGCCGTCGACATAAAACGCGATGTTGCGCCGGGCGAAAAGGTCCGGCTGGAATTCGATCGTGCCGTTGCCGACGACACGATTGAACGCCGATGTCGCGCCGACGGTGAGGGCAAGGTCCAGCGTGGGATACACGGTGATGCCGCCACCATAGTAGCCGCTGCCCGCGCTGCCGATACCGCTGAAGTCGACGGTGTGATAGCCGGCCCACAAGGCAAGGGTCAGGCGCCTCGCATACACCTCGCCTTCGGCGCCGTACCAGCCCAACCGTTCGCCGCTGCCGCCGGCCATCGAGGCCACGGGTCCGAACAGGCCGATCTCCGGGTCGCGCCAGAACAGGTGGCCGGTGCCGCCGCCAAAGGGGGCGTTGAAAGCCGTGCCGGCCAGGCCATCGAACTGAAAGCCGAAGGCCTGCCCGAGCGGAGCGGTGATCGAGCCCTTCGCCATGCCGACGCCGGACGCACGGCCATCGACGCCGGTCACGCCGCCTTCGCCGGAAATCTTGCCGTTGAGCGCCGATACGGCCGGTCCCTCCGCGTGCGCGGCGGAGATGAAACCAGGGATGGAACAAGCGAGGGAAGAGGCCACCACGATCGCAAGCGCAAACGCGCGGACCCATGCCGGAGCGGAGTCCACACCATCGAGAAAGCGGTGGGATGTCGGAAAGCGGAATGCCATGAGCTCCAGAGCCCCTCGGGATCGGGTTGCCTCAATCCAGCACGATGCCGGTCTGGGTCGCGACATCCTTCCACTGACGCACCTCCCCGTCGAGGAAACCCGCCATCGCCGGGAGACGTTTGTCATGGTGAGACTCCCGCAGGGATGGCGTCTGACTCTCTTGGAGGGGGTAGCGGGGTAGCGCTAACTGCGCCAACCGCCGATTTGGGGGTTTACCTCCCACCTCCTCCGCCGTGGACCGCCTTTCGCCGAACCGCCCGCCGCCAGCGGCCGCAGGAACCCGGCGGCTTCGAGCCGCGCCAGCACCTCCTCCGCGCCGTCGGCATCGACCGACTGACACAGCGCCTCGCGCCGCACCTCCTCGCGCGAGACCTCGGGCGCCCGCACCCGCTTCAGCCAGCGCACGACGCGGCGGGCGGCCCGGTCTCCCGGCCGCCCCCCGCTGCGATCGAACACGGCCAGCGCGTGCGGCAGGTAATAACCCGACCAGAGCGCGTGCGCGGCCTCGATGTGGGCGGCGCCGACCGGCAGATACTCGGCCCCAGACTCCTCACTAGCCTCCGCCCACTCCATCAGCGAGAGCACGCCGGCCAGCCGCACCACAGTCGCCACGCCGCGGCCGATCCATTCGGCGGCGACGCCGCCCCCTTCCCCATCGGCTTCGTCGGCACGCTCCTGGATCGCCGGCATCAACGCTTCCAGCCGGCGTGCCGCGCCCTTGTCCAACGGCACAATGCAGGGCGTTTCGCGATGGCCGGCGAACGCGGCGATCTTCTGCAGCAACGCCACGATGCCCTCGTCGTCGGCGTCCGTATCCGCGAGCGATGCCGCCGCCCCGCGCTCGGGCCAGGCATAGAGCAGGCGCGAGGCGAGCGCGCTGCCGCCATCGGTCCCCACCGCCAGCCGCCCCTGTGACAGACAATCGGGTGCAAGCGCGCCCAGCAGGCCGACCGCAAAGCAGCCGTTGGCCCAGTTGCCGATCCGCGTCGGGCCCGCGCTCCAGCCGGCGAGCCAGGCCGCGCGGTGCGTGCGCGCGCTCGCCCCGGCCATCCAGTCCGCCAGATCCTCTCGCCACAGCAGCACGCCGAGCGCGTTGCCGCTCTGCGCGAGAGAGAGACGATCGAGCCCGGCATCGACCAGCACCCGGGGCGCCGCGAGCTCCTCGCTCGCGGTGGCGCCGTCGCCGCCGTCGACGCCGCCTTCCGTGCGGGGCCTGACCTCGGCCAGCAGCCCGACCACCCTTGCGAAAGCCGCCGACTTGCCGCTCGACGGCCCGCCGACCAGCGCCTGCCAGAGCAGCAGCGGCTCCTCCCAGTGCGACGCGACCGCGACCCGGATGCCCGCGCCGCCCACGCCCGCGACGCCGCCCAGCAGGCAGTGCGCGAGATAGTCGGCCGAGCCGAAGACCCGCGACGAGGCTTCGACCCAAGTGCGCCAGCGGCCGGGCAGCAGATGCAGCGGGAAGGTTGGTAGCGTGGGGCGGCCTTCGCCGAGAAGGCTGTTGTCGAGCGGCAGCCAGTCGACTGGGGGCTGCAGGGAATTATTCAATTCATCCAAGGGCATAGCTAATACCGCAATTTATGATATTGCGTTTTTAGCATTCTTGCCCACGGATGTCGAGCGTTACTCGCGCTGTTGTTTGCCCACTGGAAATCTACACCCGGTCTCCTAAGGTCAGCAGCAGGGGGTGAGATCAACATGGATAAAAGCATTCGACGCAACGCCGTCATCGCGGCAATCGCGTTATCGACGGTGATGACGGCCGGTTGCGCGGATCGAGCGCAGCCGCTGGCGCTGAACGGATCGTACAACCTGTTCGTCGACTTCTCGAAGCAGACGTTCAACGGCGTGCCGACACCGATGGACTCCAGGACGTTCCCTGCCGAATACGCCACCCGCTGCGACGCGAACGGCTGCGTGGTGACCATGGACAATTCAGGCGACCACGCCCGCAATCCCGGCGCGCCGGCGGTTTACGAATACCGATGGCAAAACGGCCGCTGGGTAACGCGCGGCCCCTACCCCTACTTCTGCGACCGCACGAACCCGAACAGCGCGGTGCAATCGGTGCGCGAGGACTACCTGATCCCGAAACCCGACGGCAGCTTCTCCGGCGAGCGGACCCTCACCGTCGGGGGCGCCGGGTGCCTAGGCGAGGGACCGGGCATCCATAGGCTGCCAACATCGGTGACGCCTGCTGGCAGGCCGGCCCGCTAGGTGGGGCACCCGAACCTAGCGGCTTCTAGCTATGGTAGACCTAGAAATATCTCCCCCGGCTTGAACCAGCCATTCGCCAGAAGCTGATTTCTGACACGCTCCGGCTCTTTAGCGTAAGCAACCAAGGCAAGGGATCGTTCTGCACGGCTGCAGGTGACATAAAATAATCGACGCGTCGAAGCTGTCTGATTGTCCTCCACGCCGCCGCTGAAGAGCTTGTCATATTTGAATAGAAAGCCGCGCGCTTCATAGTCATCCATGACAACCATTACCCGCGGAAATCTCACGGCATGTAAGTATCCGTTGCCTCAGAGATGCGGAATTTTTTGGCATTTACGAAGTAAGTGTGTTCGAGATAGGTCGGCACCTTCAGTTACGTGTGCCCGAGTTCCACATCCTCACTCCCACTCGATTCTCTCACGGC
>JBEPUH010000010.1:0-135075 GCA_041691635.1 Hyphomicrobiales bacterium | reverse complement strand
TGCCGGTCGTCGTCACCCAGCAGAGCGTGCTGCGCGACCTGCAGCGCATTCAACGGAACGGCGAGGCCGACGGTTCGCATCCCAGCGCAATACGGTCGGTGGAGCTCGCGGCGAAGATTGGCTTGCTGAAGATTGGCATGCTGTCCGGCGGGAACGCGCAAAACGACGATGACGTGGGTCCATCGCCGGCGGATCTCCTCGCGCCGTCCGACATCTCGCGGTCGGATCATGGCTAAGGGGCCCCATTATTTTTCCATTTCTTTAATGGAGAGGGGCGCTCACGGCATTCACGAAAGTTTCGTGAGGCCGCCCGAAACGTTCATGAAGCGGGTAACAACGCCCGGAACTCAATGGGAAATTCGATCCTGTCGCGGAAATTTCATGAGAAAAATTTCGCGTCGCCCTTCCGTCGCCAGGCTCTAGGGGCTGGCATGCCCCAGGAACTTCTCCGGCGGTCGCTCGCCCCATTGCGACTGGAAGCCTTCCTCGGCGCTGACGAGGTTGCCGCCGCTGGCCGCGTTCAGCCGATCGGTGTCGGCCCAGCGTTCGTGCACGCGGCCCCATGGATCGCTCCAGTAGTCGTAGACCTGGCTGCCGAGCAGATGGCGGCCGATGCCCCACATGTGCTCGTACTTGCCGAGCTGCTTGATGTACTGATGGTCCTGGAAGATGGCGTCGATGTCCTGCGCCTCGTAGGAGACGTGGTTCAGTCCCGTCTTCTCGTTGTGGACGCAGAACAGCACGTGGTGATCGACATAGTCGGGGCCACGGTCGAGCCGGTTGAACGAACCGACGACGTTGGCCTTGTCGCCGGCATAGACGTCGTCGGAACGGATCATGCCGAGCGCCTCGCGGAACCACGCCGCCGTCTCGGCGACCTTGGGTGTGGCCAGCACGCCGTGGCCGATGCGCTGGATCGCGGTCGGCGATTTGGCGAGGCGCATGACGCGGCCCGCGCGGCGATGCGGATCGCTGCCCGTGTTCACGAGATCGCGCTCGACCTTGATCGGATCGACACCCTGCATGCCGGCGATCACCTCGATCTGGTAGCCGTTGGGCTCGGTGAGGCGCACGCGCTTGCCGCCGCCCGGCTCGTCGATCGTCTCGATGCCCGAGGCGCCGGGCAGCTTGGCCAGCCGCTTGAGGTCGTCCTCGTCGGCCACGTGGTAGGCGAAGCCGATGAATTTGGTGCCGCCCTTTTGCGTCACGTGCAGGTGGTGGTGGCTGTCGGCGCCCCGCATGTAGAGCGCATCGGCCGTGCGTTCGGCGCGGATCAGGCCGAAATGGGTGAGGAATTCCTCCATTTGATCGAGATCCGGCGCTTCCATGCGCGGAAAGGCGAAATCGGCGACCTTGATTGCAGCCATTGTTTCCTCCGAAACTCAATGCCCAACGCTAACGCCGACAAGGGAGAGAAACAATGTCCAAGCCGCTTGCCGTGAGCGCGCGCGACCACATCCGGTCTTTCGCGCCCAAGCTGATCGATCTCACCGAAAAGGTCGTCTACGGCGACGTCTGGGAGCGCCCGGGCCTCTCCAAGCGTGACCGCAGCCTCATCACCTGTGCGGCGCTGGTCGCCATGAACCGTACCGAACAGCTGCGCGGCCATGTCGCCCGCGCCATCGACAACGGCGTGACCAAGGACGAGATCGTCGAGGTCATCACGCACATGGCATTCTATTCCGGCTGGCCGACGGCCATGTCGGCGGCCGCCGTGGCCAAGGACGTGCTCGAAAAGGGAGAGACCAAGTGAAACTTTGCTATTTCAACGACTGGCGCCTGGGCGTCATCAAAGGCGACCAGGTCGTCGACATCACCGACGCACTGAAGGACATTCCGCACATCGACAACCGCGACCTGATAAATGGGCTGATCGCGCGCTGGGACACGCACAAGGCGAAGGTCGAGCAGGCCGCCGCCGCGGGCAAGGGCGTGGCGCTGTCCGGCGTGCGCCTGCGTCCGCCGGTGCCCAGGCCCGGCAACATAGACTGCATGGCCGTCAACTACATGGAGGACGGCACGCTCAAGGAGAAGCCCGCCATCAACGCCTTCCACAAGGCCGCGACCGCGGTGATCGGCGAGGGCGACACGATGGTGCTGCCGGATGTTCCCGCCGGCATCTTCGAGGGCGAGGCGGAGCTGGCGCTGGTCATCGGCAAGCGCGCGAGCCACGTCAGCCAGGCCGACGCCTTCAAGCACATCTTCGGCTACACCTGCTTCATCGACGGTTCCGCGCGCGGCCTGCCGCCGCCGGGCAACGTGTTCTTCCAGATGAAGTCGCGCGCGACCTTCGCGCCGATGGGGCCGTGGCTGGTCACGGCCGACGAGATCGCCAACCCGCAGAAGCTCGCCATCGAGCTCAAGAACAACGGCGTCACCATGCAGAAGTTCAACACCGACGACATGGCGCACCAGATCCCGCGCACCATCGAGTGGCTGAGCTCGATCCACACGCTCGAGCCCGGCGACGTCGTCGCCACCGGCACCAACCATCGCGGGCTCAACGCCTTCATGGACGGCGACAGGATCGAGCTCACGATCGAGAAGGTCGGCACCTTGAAGTTCAACATCAAGGACGAGCACAAGCGCACCTGGGCGCGCACCACGCGTTCGCAGCACAAGGACGCCGGCAAGGAAGGCGCACACACGCCGCAGCTCACCGGCAAGTACGCCAAGTAGGTGACGCTCAGCGCGACATGAAGCTGAAGGCGCGGTCGCGCGAATCGTCGGTGACGCGCGGATCGTACTCCATGCGCGCGTAGCCGCCGGGGATGCCGAACTCCGGCACCCGCTTCGCCGGCACGAACTGGGGCTCGTCCCAGGCGTGCGCGGCGTTGGGGTAGACGTGCCACTCGATGGGCCGGCCTGCCGCCTTCAGTTCCTGGAAGCGCGGCAGGCAGTCGGCGGCGTTGCCGTCCTCGTCCTTGCCGCCGAGCAGGGACAGCATCGGAACCGACGTGTCGGCCTGGGTGAACCATTGCTTGTTCACGGTGTTGAGGCAGCGGCCGTAGACGCTGACGAGGGAGTGGAAATGCCGGCCGGCCGGCGAATAGGTCGTGGCGACCTTCTGTCCGGCCGCCATGAAGGCGACGCGGCCGCCCTGCGAGAAGCCCATGGCGGAAATCCGGTTGGGATCGACGAACGGCAAGGTCGCGAGACGGTCGAGCGCGTCGTAGGCATCGCGCAGGCGGGTGGCGTAGATCGGGAAAGGAATGGCGTTCTGGCCTGCCGTGCACGTGCCCGAGCTCAGGCCGCGCGGCGAGAAGCTGTCGAGCACGAAGACGACGTAGCCGCGCGCCAGACCCTGGCGCGTCCAGTAGATCATCTGGTCGCCGTCGATGCCGGCGCAGGTGTGCATCAGGACGACGGCGGGGAAGGGTCCGTTGCCCGGCGGCTTGTGGATGGCCATGGCGCCGGAGTGCATGTTGCCGCTCTCGTCGCCGCGGTCGGGCAGCGTGAGGCCGGGAGATCCGTAGACCGTGCGGCAATTGGTGCGCTGCAGCTCCTCGGTGACGGCGGCACAGCGCGCTTCCTGGACGGGCGTGAGCGGCGCGGCTCCCGCGGGACACGACACAAGCAACGCCAACGCGGTATACGTCCAAGTGCGCATGATCATGTTCGCCCCCGGGTTGGGGGAGGATAGCACAGCAAAAGGGCGTCCCGGTTGCCCGGGACGCCCTCTCGGGAGACAGCCGCCGATGAAAGCGGACTGTTGATGTCAGGTTAGTTCGTGAGAACCGGCTTGGCGGCCTCGGCCTGGATCTCGATGGCGCGGGCCTTCTTCTCTTCCGGAATCTCGCGCTGCAGCTCGATCGTGAGCAGGCCGTTGGCGAGCTTGGCGCCGGTGACCTTCACATGGTCTGCGAGCTGGAAGCGGCGCTCGAAGTTGCGGCCGGCGATGCCGCGGTAGAGGAACTGCTTCTCGCCCTCGCCCTCGGCACCCGGCGCGGTCTGGCCGGTGACCAGGAGCTCGTTCTCCTTCTGGGTCAGGCTGAGTTCGCTGTCGGAGAAGCCGGCGACCGCCATGACGATCTTGTAATCGTTCTCGGCAGTCTTCTCGATGTTGTACGGGGGATAGCCGTTGGGGCTGCCCTGGCCGGCGACCTGGTCGAGCACGTTGAAGACTCGGTCGAAGCCGACGGTGGCGCGATAGAACGGCGAATAGTCGATGGTACGCATTGAGTCATCCTCCAGTGAGCGATGGTTGAACCGGCCGCCCCGGGATGGGCGCGACCGACAGCAGGGATTTAGGAAGGCCGGTCGGCGCTTCAAGGGGGGCGCAAAAGTCGGGGGAGAGAAAATTTTCTTCCCCGTGACCTTGTACGGAAGCTTTTGCCGAAACCGCAAAAACCTTCGGCAAACCCCGCCATGGCGGACGTGCGAAAAAGTGCCAGATCGGAAGTCATCGCGATCGGGAGCCCGCCATGCTGCACTTTATCGACCATCACCCCACCGCCTCGCTCTGGCTGATCGCCGTCGGGCAGGGGGTGGCGATGTTCGGCCTCAACTTCGCGCTCCGGGCGCTGGTGCTGTGAGACACCTGCCGCTGTTCTTCGACGTCGTGGGCCGCAAGGTCGTGGTGGTGGGGCTCGGCCCTGCCGCCGACCGGCGGGCCGCCACCGTGCGCTCGGCCGGGGCCGACGTGATCCAGGTGGCGACGGCCGGCGCGGCGGATTTCGCGGGCGCGCTGGCGGCCTTCATCTCGACCGGCACGGAAGAGGGCGATCGTGCCGCCCACCGGATCGCCAAGGCCTCCGGCGTGCCGGTGAACGTGGCCGACCGTCCGGCGCTGTGCGACTTCATCCTGCCGGCGATCGTCGACCGCGACGATGTCGTGGTCGCCGTCTCCACCGGCGGCGCATCGCCGACGCTGGCGACCGTGTTGCGGGGAAAGATCGAGGCGGCGCTGCCCGAGCGCATTGCGGCCCTGGCGTCGCTCGCCAAGGCGTTCCGTACCCAGGCCAATGCGCTGATCGCCCGGCCGGCCGACCGGCGCGCCTTCTGGCGGCGTCTTGTCGAGGGACCGGCCGCGAAGCTCGCCCTCGCGGGCGACATCGCCGGCGCCCGCCGCGTGGCGCTGGGCGACCTTAACGACGCGCGCCGCGAGCAGACTCCCGTCGGCATCGCCCATATCGTCGGCGCCGGGCCGGGCGATCCCGACCTGCTGACCTTGCGCGCCGCGCAACTGCTGCAGGAGGCCGACGCGATCCTGCACGACGACCTCGTGCCACCCGCCATCCTGGTCCGCGCGCGGCGCGACGCCGAGCTGGTGGCGGTCGGCAAGCGAAAGGGCCACGTCCGCTGGGCGCAGCGCGACATCGAGGCCGAGATGATCCGTCGCGTGCGCGCCGGCCAGACCGTGGTGCGCCTGAAGGCCGGCGATCCCTTCGTCTTCGGTCGCGGCGGCGAAGAGCTGCAGGCGCTGCGCGAGGCGGGCCTGCCGGTCGCGGTCGTGCCGGGCATCACCGCTGCCCTGGGCATCGCGGCATCGCTCGGCATTCCGCTCACGGATCGCAGGCTGGCGTCGTCCGTCACGCTCCTCTCGGGCCACGCCGCTGCCGGTGGCGCGGCGGGCCAGACGCACGTCATCTACATGGGCGCATCGGAAGCTACTTCCGTGCGCGATCGTCTGCTGGACGCCGGCATAGCTGCCACCACGCCGGTCGCCATCGTCGAGAACGGGACACGCCCCGACGAACGGGTGTCGACCGGTTCACTCGCCGACCTGGCGCGGCTCGCCGCTCCCCATTCCTCCCCAGGCGACGCCGGTCCCAGTCTCATCATCGTCGGCGAGGTCGCACGGCTGGCGACGCCGACGGTAAAGCCGCTTCTCGCAAAGGTGTCCTGATGGCCAAGAACCTGAGCGGCGACCTTACCGTCGCTTCCGCCAATCGCCTGTCCGATGGCGTCGTCGTCTTCCTCGACGACAAGGGTCAGTGGACGCGCCACCTCGAGCGCGCGGCGCTGGCGCGCGACACGCGGGCGGGCGAGATCCTGCTCGAGCGCGCCAAGGCCGAGGCCTTCTCCGTGGTCGACCCGTTCCTGGTCGCCGTCAGCGAGGATGGCCGCGGCGCCCTCGAACCCGTCAGCCTGCGCGAGAAAATCCGCGTCAGCGGCCTCACCTTTGCGGCCATCGCCGCCGACGCGGTGCGGTATGCCTGACACGCATTTTTACCATTACGACGATTTCGACCGGACGCTGGTCGCCGAGCGCGTCGAGCAGTTCCGCGACCAGGTGCGCCGCCGTCTGGCAGGCGAGCTGACCGAGGAGCAGTTCAAGCCGCTGCGTCTCACCAACGGGCTCTACCTGCAGCTCCATGCCTACATGCTGCGCATCGCCATTCCCTACGGCACCCTGTCGACGCGCCAGCTGCGCCAGCTCGCCGCCATCGCCCGCAAGTACGACCGCGGCTACGGCCATTTCACCACGCGCCAGAACCTGCAGCTCAACTGGATCAAGCTCGAGGACGCGCCCGACGCCGTGGCCATGCTGGCCGAGGTCGACATGCACTCGATCCAGACCAGTGGCAACGTCGTGCGCAACACCACGGCCGACCACTTCGCCGGCGCCGCCGCCGACGAGATCGAGGACCCGCGCGTGTGGTGCGAGATCGTGCGCCAGTGGTCGACGCTCCATCCCGAGTTCAGCTTCCTGCCGCGCAAGTTCAAGATCGCCATCACCGGCTCGCCCAACGACCGCGCCGCCGTGCGCATCCACGACGTCGGCCTCAGGTTGTGGCGCAACCCGCAGGGCGAGACCGGCTTCGAGGTGATCGTGGGCGGCGGCCTCGGCCGCACGCCGATGATCGGCAAGACGGTGCGCGCGTTCCTGCCCAAGGACGAGATGCTGGCCTATCTCGAGGCCGTGCTGCGCGTCTACAACCGCTACGGCCGGCGCGACAACCTGTTCAAGGCGCGCATCAAGATCCTGGTGCACGAGATCGGCGTCGACAAGATGCGGGAGGAAGTCGAGGCCGAGTACGCCACAATGAAGGACGGCGGTCTCAGGCTCGATCCCCAGACCATCGAGGCGATCGCCCGCCAGTTCGCGCCGCCGCCGCTGCCGCACCGGCCGGCGGTCGTGGGTGCCGTCGAGGGGCTGAAGCTCGAGGAGCCCGACTTCGCGCTGTGGCTCAAGTCCAACACCGCACCGCACCGGCTGGCCGGCTACCGCATCGTGACGGCGTCGCTGAAACCCGCCGGCGCACCGCCGGGCGACGCGAGCTCGGTGCAGATGGAGGGCGTGGCCGACATCGCCGACGCCTACAGCCAGAGCGAGGTCCGGGTGAGCCACGAGCAGAACCTCGTGCTCCCGCACGTCGCCATCGAGGATCTGCCGGCGGTGTACCGCGCGCTGGCGCGGCTGGGCTTCGCCGAGGCCAACGTCGGCAAGATCACCGACATCATCGCCTGCCCGGGCCTCGACTATTGCGCGCTGGCCAACGCCCGCTCGATCCCGGTGGCGCAGCGCATCTCCAATCACTTTTCGAGTCTGGCCCGCCAGCACGACATCGGCGACCTCAAGATCAAGATCTCGGGCTGCATCAACGCCTGCGGCCACCATCACGTCGGCCACATCGGCATCCTGGGCGTCGACAAGAACGGCGTCGAACTCTACCAGATCAGCCTGGGCGGCGACGTCGACTTTGGCCGGACGGCGCTGGGCGACATCATCGGCCCGGCGGTCGAGGCCGACAGGATCGTCGAGGCGGTCGATGCGCTGGTCAGGACCTATCTCGACCGCCGCGACGCCGGCGAGCGCTTCGTCGACACCTATCGCCGGCTCGGCGTCGAGCCTTTCAAGGAGAGCGTCTATGCCGCTGTATAGGGAAGGCAGCCTCCAGCCCGCGATCGACGCCGGAGCCGTGCCGTTGCCGCTTGCGGAGTGGCTGAAGGCGCCGACGCAGGCCGTGGCGCTGGCCAACACCGACCAGCCCGACGAACTCTCCATGCAACTCGGCCGCCTGAAACTGATCGTGCTGCATTTCCCCAAGTTCACCGACGGCAGGGCCTACAGCCAGGCCCGCCTGCTGCGCGGCCGGCTGGGCTATCGCGGCGAGCTGCGGGCGACCGGCGCGGTGCTGCGCGACCAACTGCCGTTCCTGCTGCGCTGCGGTTTCGATTCCTTCGAGAGCGAGCAGCCGGGCTTCGGCGTGGCGCTCGCCCGGGCGCGCACGCTGTTCAGCGTCGTCTACCAGGGCGCGGAGGACGGCCGCGCGCCGGTGGCGCTGCTGCGGCTGCGGCGCCATGGCCAGCCGGAGACGCTGGCGGCGGACTGACCGCCGACTGGCGGTGATCAGGCCTCGGGCGTGGCGGCGAGCCACTTGCGCGCCTCGTCGATCGACGCGAACAGGCGTATCGGCCGCTTGGCGCCGCCCAAATTCATGAAGCGGCGGATGAACAGGTCCGACTCGTCGTTCGAGGAAACGAGGGCGATCGGGCCGCGCGGCTCGAGATGGGCGTAGGCGCTGACCCTGGCACCCAGCACCATGACGTCGTCATCCGTCAGCTTCGGTGAGACGTCGCGCAGGTCGAGCAGCTTGCGATAGGGCATGCCGTTGTCGGTCACCAGGGCGTCGAAGTAGTCGAGGATGTCCTGCAGACCCACGTCGCCACGGCCTTCGACATCGACGAAGCGCCGCGCATGGTCGATGGTGAATTTCATGGGCACGATCAGGCTCTCTCGCCGCTCAGCCACTTCATCGCCCGCTTGGCGCCGCCCAGGTTCGTGTAGCGGCGGAACGTGTTCTCGTTCTCCTCCGTCGTGCACAGGAGCGCGATCGGCCTGCGCGGGTCGTGCTGGGCGAAGGCACTCACCCAGGCGCCCGGAGTCATCAAATCCTCGCTGCTGAGTTCGAGCCGGCTGGTGCTGGCGTCGAACAGCTTCGGATAGGACATGGCGTCGCCGCCGCCGATGCCTTCGTAGGAGACGAGGATCTCGTCGAGCGTCACCACGCCTTCGGTGTGGATGTTGACGAAACGTTTGTCGTGATCGATCTTGAAAGCAAGCGGCATCGTTCTCTCGGGCTCGGCGGCCCCGAGTATGGAGAAACGTCTACGGCGAGTGCAAGAGGGGCTGTTGGCTAGTTTCGGGCAACCTGGGCTGCCACACACAGCCATTTGCCGCCGCGCCGGGCCCAGATGTCGGTGTAACGGCCGCCGCCGGGCCGGCCGTTGGGCAGGGTATAGCTGGTGCGGGCATGGATGACGGCGAAATCGCCCATCAGCCGCACGTCGACGTCATGGCACTGCAGGTTGGAGATTTTCGCCTTCGGTGCGATCTGGGCGAGGAAGCCCGTGCGGTCGACGAGCGAGCCGTCGGGATTGGTGTTGAGGAAATCGTCGGACAGGATTTCCCCGAAGCGCTTGGTGTCCGAGTTCTGCACCGAGTGGATGTAGTCGCGGTTGAGCGCGGTCAAGGTCTCGAGATCGCTCATGCCTTCACTCCCTCGTGCTCGAGCAGCCACTTCTTGCGCGGCAGGCCGCCGCCGTAGCCGGTCAGGCTGCCGTTCGAGCCGATCACGCGATGGCACGGGACCACGACGCTCACCGGGTTCTGGCCGTTGGCGAGGCCCACGGCGCGCACCGCCGTCGGCCGGCCGATGCGCCGCGCCAGCTCGGCGTAGCTGATGGTCGTGCCACATTTGATCTTGCGCAGCGCCTTCCACACGCTTCTCTGGAACGGCGTGCCGGCGGTCTTCACCGGCAGCCTGTCGATAACGGTGCGATCGCCCTTGAAATAGCGCCGCATGGCGCTCGACAGGCCGCCGGGATTGCGCGCCGGCGTCAGCGTGTACGTCCCCTTGCCATACTGCTGGTCGAGCAGCTGCTTCATGCGCGCCTCGTGCTCGGTCCAGTCGATGACGCGCAGGTTGCCGTCGATGTCGGCGATGACGATCATCTCGCCGGCCGGCGTGGCGATCCGGTCGATCAGCAGGTCGAGTTTCTCACGTGGCATTGGCGGCGAGCCTCAGATGTTGTTCGGCATAGGCGTGCCAGGGCCGCCACGCGGCCGGCGCCCGGATGTCCAGATTGGCGGCGGAGACCTCGTCGTCCCAGTCGCCCGGCGCGCGCACGCCAGGACGCTTGGCGATCAGGGGCGCGAGCTTGGGATCGCGCGCGAGGTGGCTGTCGATGGTGACGATGTCGGCGCCGAGGTCGAACACCCGCTTCACGCGGGCCACGATCGCGGGCAGCGCCCGGACCTCGGGGAAGAGGATGGTGATGGCCACCGCGTTGCGCTCCGGCAGGTGCGCCACCGAAACGCTGCCTTTCTTGCCGTCGATCTCGACCTGGCGATGCCACACGTCGTTGTCGATGCGCTCGATCTTGCAGTTGGCCTGGGCGCGCAGCGCGTCGAGCATGCCGGGCCAGTCGTAGGGCGGGCGATAGGACAGCCGCAAGGTCACGCCCTCGCGCGCCGAATTGTCCGGGCCTTGCTTGCGCCTGAGCGCGCTCGGCGGCCGGCCGAACAGCTTGGCGAAGGTCTCGTTGAAGCGCCGCACGCTGCCGAAGCCGGCGGACAGCGCCACCTCGGTCATCGGCAGCTGCGTGTCGTGGATGAGCTGCTTGGCGAACAGCACGCGCCGGGTCTGCGCCACGGCGATCGGCGAGGCGCCGAGGTGCTGGCTGAACAGCCGGCGCAATTGACGGCCGCCGACGCCCAGTCTCTCGGCGAAGGCCTCGACGCCGGCTTCGCTTTCGTCGAGCGCGCCCTCGGCGATCAGCTTCATCGCCCGGCTCACGGTGTTCGACGAGCCGCGCCAGAAGGCGAGTTCCGGCGCGCTCTCGGGCCGGCAGCGCAGGCAGGGCCGGAAGCCCGCTTCCTGCGCGGCGGCGGCCGAGGCGAAGAACCGGCAGTTCTCGAACTTGGGCGTCCGGGCGGGACAGATCGGCCGGCAATAGATGCCGGTCGAGGTGACGCCGACAAAGACCCGGCCGTCGAAACGCACGTCGTGGCTCTGGAAGGCCCGGTAGCAGGCCTCGCGATCCATGATCTCTTCTGGCATTTCCATGGCTGGGATCATTCCATGGGCCGTCGTCGGACGCTCGCGGTTTTCGGACCTCGATGGTTGCTTCGATGGCGACCGAAGCGACGGGCGGTGGCGAGTGCTTATGTATGCCGAGCCAACAACACAGGAGCCCCCATGGCCGATCTTCATTCGATGCACGACGGTCTGATCGTCACCGCCTTCTGGGAAGCCAAGCCTGGCGAGAGTGCGGCGGTGCTCGACATCGTCAAACGCTACCTGCCGCAGGCCCAGTGCGAGCCGTGGGTGAAGGCCTTCCAGATCCACCAGTCGCTTGCCGAGTCCGAGAAGTTCTTCTTCTACGAGGTCTTCACCGACGAGGCGGGTTTCGCCTCGCACCAGCAGACCGAGCATTTCAAGGCCCTGATCGTGGGGCAGGCGCTGCCCCGGCTGGCCAAGCGCGAGCGCACCCAGCACCGGTTCGTCTGAAAGATCGGAACCGGGCTGCAACCTGCGGACGGTCACGCCGTTTTCCTGCCGTAGTTCCAAAACGGAGGAAAACATGAACTCGATCATCTATCTGGTCGGCCTGGTCGTCATCGTCATGGCGATTCTCTCGTTCATCGGCATGCGGTGAGGTCGGCCATGCCCGCAGACACCATCGTCACGCCGCGCGACGTCGCGCTGCCTGTTGTATCGTTCCGCTACCTCGAATGGGGTCCGATCGTCGTGGGCGCGCTCGGCGCGGCGGCGATCTCGTTCGTGCTGCTTACCTTCGGCTCGGCGCTCGGCCTCTCGGCCGTCTCGCCCTATCCCTATCGCGGCCTGTCGGCCTCGACCTTCATGATCGTGGCGACGCTCTTCGTGGCGATGGTCCAGGTCGTCAGCTACGCCGCGGGCGGCTATCTTGCCGGCCGCATGCGCTCGCCGTGGCTCGACGGCGTGCTGGCCGAGCGGCATTTCCGCGATGGTGCGCACGGCTTCGCGGTGTGGGCGCTCAGCCTCGTCCTCACGGCAGTCCTGCTGGCGTCCGGCGCGGGCGGGATCCTGAAGGCAGCGACCGAGGCGACCACAGCCGTCGCGGCTGGTGTCGGCGCGGGGGCGGCGAACCGCCTGTCCCTCGACCCCGCCGACTACGCCACCGACTTCCTGCTGCGTCCGGCGCCGGTGACGGCGGAGGGTAGCACTGCACCAGCGGCGACCGCCGCGCCAAACGCCCAGGCGACCGCCGCGCCGAACGCTCAGATGACGGCCCCCGTCGATCGCGCGCCGCTTACGCGCGTCTTCGCCGCCAGCCTGAAGAACGGCTCGCTGGCCGCACCCGATCGCACCTACCTGGCGCAGATCGTGGCCCAGCAGACCGGCGTTTCCCAGGCCGAGGCCGAGAAGCGCGTCGATACGGCTTATGTGGAAGCGCAGAAGACCGAGCAGAAAGTGCGCGACCTCGCCAACGCTGCCCGCAAAAAGGCGGCCCTTGCGGCCTTCCTGACCGCGGCGACGTTCGCGATCGCCTGTGCCGCGGCCTGCGTGGCGGCGGGCCTGGGCGGCCGCGATCGCGACGAGGAGACGGTGGCGCGGACCTATTGGATGGGCGCCGCGCGGTTCTGGTAGGGACGTCGAGTCCGGCCTCCGCCAGCGCGAGGTCATGGCGATGGCTACACGGTCGCCATGACCGACCATGATATCACGACTTCGTCACCCGCTTCGCCGTCGCGTGGGCCTCACGCGACGGCGAAGCCTTTTTGGCCCTGTGGCACCTCGACGGCATGCTGCACTCACCGCTCTACGACCGGCCGGTGCTCGGCGAGGAACTTGGGCGGTTGACCGAGATCGTGAAAGAGCGGGCGCCCGACAGCGTCTGGCAGCTGCTCGACTGGACGGCGCGCGGCGACGTCGTGATCGTCGAGTGGCAGAACACGCTGAACGTCGATGGCCAGCGCTTCGACAGCCGCGGCGTCGACAAGTTCCGCGTGCGTGAGGGCCGCATCGTCGAGGAACGCGTCTACATGGACACTGCGCCGCTGCGCGCGGCGGCCAAGGGCGAGACTCTGTCGCCGATCATTGCGTTTTGATCAGGCGCGTCCCGTCCAATAGCGGAAGAGTTCCGACGTGTCGCCGGCGAACAGATTGCGGTCGCAGTGGGTGACGCCGGCCACGGTGCTTGTCGCGCCGTAGGCGGGGTTGTTCTCGCTCTCGTCGCCCGCGTACTGCCAGAGCCGCCAGCCGCGACCGGCCCACGCCAGCGGCACTTCGGGCGAGTCGTGATAGTCGGCGACCCACAGGTCGCACCGCGCGAGGATCGAGTCCGGCGTTATCGTCGCGCCCAGCCGGTAGCCGGAGCGCGGCAGGGGATTGCCGTTGGCCCAGGTCGGATGGACGTAGACCAGCGGCAGCCGGCCTGTCGCGTGCGCCACGGTCTGCACGAACGACTCGGCCTGATCGAGTGTCATGCTGTTGCGCGGATTGGGATCGTTTACCTCGAGGTCGAGAGCCATGAGTGTCCGCTGTCCCGGCTGTGCGACCGCCAGGAAGGACGCCGCCTGCCGCGCTCCCGAGAACTGCCTCGTGCCGAAATGATAGGCCCCCCACAGCAGCCCGGCCGCCTCGGCTTGCGGACGGCGGACGGCGTACGACCGATCGACGTAGTCACCGCCTTCGGTCGCCTTGTGGATGACAGCGAGAATGTTGCTCTGCCGGACGCGTCGGAAGTCGGAGACCGTCACCTGGTGGCTGATGTCGATGACCGAGTCCAAGCCCTGCGACGCGCGATCGGGCGGCGGCGGGGCGATGGGATAGTTTCTAGGCGGTGGCGGGGCTTGCCGTGATCCGCATCCGGCGGTGGTCGCAGCAGCCAGGCTCGTGAGAACGGTTCTGCGTGTGATCATTGGGTGACATTAGTTGGCCACCCCCGGCGGCGCGAGAAGACTTTGGCGATTGAACCCGAGTCACTCTGCCGCAACCCGCGCGGCGCTCCACGGACCGACATCGAGGTAGGTCGACTGGTAGGTCGCCCCTTCGCCCATGTCGGTGTAGCGGTCGGAGCACAGCATGTTGACGGTGCCCGAAACCGCCTCGCTGCTCGGCCGCTGGCCGGGCACCAGCACGACGCCCGGCTGCACTTCGTCGCTGACCTTGAGCACCAGGCCGATCTCACCGCGCTCGTTGAACAGCCGCACCTCCGCACCGTCCGCCAGGCCACGCTTCTTGGCATCGTCTGGATGGAGGATGCAGAAGGGCTTGCCCTCGCGCTTGCGCAGGAAGTCGACGCCGGAGAAGGCCGTGTGCGCCTGGAAGTAGCCGGGCGCCGTCAGCAGGCGCAGCGGCCACTTCGCGGCGTCTGCGACCTCGATTGCGTCGGGCTCCCAGTCCGGCACCGGCGAGACGCCGTCGCGGGCAAGATGCTCGGAATAGAATTCCAGCCTGCCCGAGGGAGTCTTGAACGGCTGGCCATCCCAATCGTGGGCGATGTTGATCGGCGTGCCGGAGAAGATCGTGTCCTGGTCGGCCGCGCCCGCCGGCCCGGTCGCGCCGTTCAGCAGTTCACGGGCGGCGTCCTTGGGCGACAGGCTGAAGACGCGGTCGGTGAGACCCATGCGCCTGGCCAGCGCCTGGGCCACGTCGAAGTTGGAGCGCGCCTGGCCGCGCGGCGTCACGGCCTGCTGGCCCCACTGCATCCAGTAGGCGCCGTAGGCCCGGTAAAGATCGTCGGTCTCGAGGTAGCTTGCCGCCGGCAGCACGATGTCGGCGTACTTGGCCGTGTCGGTCATGAAAGGATCGTGCACCACGGTGAACAGGTCCTCGCGCGCCAGGCCCTTCTGGACCTTGTGCACTTCCGGGCAGGTCACGGCGGGATTGTTGGCCGAGATGTAAAGCGCGCGGATCGGCGGGTCCTTCATGTTCAAGAGCTCTTCGCCCAGCCGCAGGTGATTGACCAGGCGTGTCGTGGCCGGACCCGAGGGCTTGCGGATGGCGTTGTAGTTGAGGTCGCACGACGCCGCCGTGAGAAGGAGCGCGCCGCCGCCCTTCACGGCGTAGTGGCCGGTGACGCCGGGCAACAAGGCGACCGCACGCAGCGCCTGGCCGCCGGCGGCGAGACGGGTCATGCCTTCGCCGAGCCGGATCAGCGCGGCCTTGGCCTTGCCGTACATCGCCGCGAGCTTCTCGATGTCCTCGACCTTGAGGCCGGTGATCTCGGCCACGCGCTGGGGCGGGAACTTCGGCAGGACGTCGCGCTCGACGGTGTCGAAGCCCAGCGTCCGGGTCGCGATGTAGTCGCGGTTCGCCCGCCCGTCGCGCACCAGGATGTGCATGACGCCGAGTGCCAGCGCTGCATCGGTGCCGATGCGGATCGGCAGGTAGAGATCGGCCGACTTGGCGCTGCGCGTGCGGCGCGGATCGATGACTACGACCTTCATGCCGCGCTGCTTCTTGCCTTCCTCGCACAGCGCCCAGAAGTGGACGTTGGTCGCGGCAAGATCGGCGCCCCACGAGATCATCAGGTCGGAATGCACGACGTCCTGCGGATCGGCGCCGCCGACCGGGCCGACCGTCACTTCCCAGGCGGTCTCGCAGCAGGTGTCGCACACCGTGCCGGCCTGCAGGCGCGAGCTGCCGAGGGCATGGAACATGCCGTTCACCAGGCCGCGGTTCATCAGCCCCTGGTGCGCGGAGTAGGCGTAGCCGAGGAGGGCGAGCGGGCCGCTTTCCGCGATGATCGCCTTCCATTTGGAGGCGATCTCGTCGAGCGCCTCGTCCCAGGTGATAGGCGTGAACCGGCCGGAACCCTTGGGGCCGCTGCGGCGCAGCGGCGTCGACAGGCGCTCGGGCGAATTAACGTTGTCGGTGTCGCGGTTCACTTTTCCGCAGGCGAAGCCCGCGGTGTAGGGCTGGTCGGGATCGCCTTGGAGGCGCACGACCTTGCCGTCCTCGACCTGTGCCACGAGCGAGCACATGTCGGGGCAATCGTGTGCGCAGACGACTCGAACTTGCTTCACCGGACCGTCTCCCCGAATTCGGAAGACGCTACTGTATCAGAGTAAGGCGCCGGAACCGGCCCTACTTCTTCTTGGCGGCGTCCTTAGCCGGCGTCGCCTCGGCCTTGGCGCCCGACGACTTCGAACCGGCGGCCATGCCCGAGCCGGTCATGCCGAAGCGATCCTTGAAGCGCTGTACGCGGCCGCCACGATCGATGCTCTGGCGCACGCCGGTCCAGGCCGGGTGGGTCTTGGGGTCGATATCGAGGCGCATCGACGCGCCTTCCTTGCCCCAGGTCGACTTCGTCTCGAAGGTCGTACCGTCGGTCATCACCACGGTGATCTTGTGATAGTCCGGATGGATCTTCTCTTGCATCGTCAGCTCCTGCGCCTGTGGGGCCGATTCCGACCGGCCCGCGCGATAAGGCGGGGGATATACAGGCACGAAGGTGTGTCCACAAGCCGGTTGTCCGTCCCCCGAAGGGCCTGATAGACCGGGCACCTACATGAGCGATTCATCCTTTGAGAGCCTGGCGGACAGCCTCCTCGAAGCCCTCGAGGAGGGTCTGGGCGAGGTAGCCGACGCCGAATTGCAGGGCGGCGTCCTCACGGTCGAACGCGACGGGGAGACCTGGGTCATCAATAAACATGCACCCACCCGGCAAATCTGGTTGAGTTCGCCCAAGTCGGGCGCCCGGCACTATGCCTTCGAGGACGGCACCGGCCTGTGGCGGGACACCCGCGGCACCGGCGACCTGATGACGATCCTGGCCGGCGAGCTGGGCGCCATCGTGGCGTGGCAGCCGGAATGACCCGCTTCACCGGTCTTGGGCTGCTCGGCCCTTATCTTAAGCCCTATCGCCTCCGGGTGGCGCTGGCTCTGCTGTCGCTGCTGGTGGCGGCCGGCACGGTGCTGGCCTTCGGCGTCTGCCTGCGCGCGCTGATCGACCGCGGTTTCGCCCAGGGCCAGCCCGACATCCTCAATTATGCGCTGGCCTCGCTGCTGGTCGTGGCGCTGGTGCTGGCGATCGCGTCGGGCGGGCGATTTTACCTCGTGTCGTGGCTCGGCGAGCGGGTGGTCGGCAATCTGCGCAAGGATCTCTTCAACCACGTGCTGCGGCTCGGACCGGCGTGGTTCGAGATCAAGCGTTCGGGCGACGTGATGAGTCGCATCTCCGCCGACGCCCAGCTGATCGAGCAGGTCATCGGTTCGTCGGCTTCGGTGGCGCTGCGCAACACGCTGATGTGCGTGGGCGGCATCGCCATGCTGGTGATCACCAATCCCAAGCTCGCGCTGCTGGTACTGGCCGTCGTGCCGGTGGTCGTGGCGCCGATCATCATTTTCGGCCGCAGGGTGAGGGCGCTCTCGCGCGAGGCCCAGGCGCGCATCGCCGATCTCGTGGCCGAGGGCGGCGAGACGCTCGACGCAGTGCGCACCGTCCAGGCCTTCGCCCAGGAAGACCGCGCCGGCCGCAGCTTCGGCCAGGCGACCGAGCTTGCCTTCGCCGCCTCCGTCCGTCGCATCGGCCGGCGCGCGCTGATGACGACACTGGTGATCTTCATTGTCTTTTCCGCCGTCGGCTTCCTGCTGTGGATGGGCGGCCAGGACGTGATTGCCGGCCGCATCAGCGCCGGCGACCTGTCGGCCTTCGTGTTCTACGCCGTGCTGGTGGCAAGTTCCGGCGGCGCGATCAGCGAGACCATTGGCGACCTGCAGCGCGCCTCGGGCGCGGCCGAGCGCCTGGCCGAGCTGCGCGCCGAGTTGCCGGTGATCGCCGAGCCGGCGTCGCCCAAGCCTTTGCCCAAGCCGCTGCAGGGCGTCATCGCCTTCGACCAGGTGTCGTTCCGCTATCCCACCCGGCCCGACAGCCTGGCCCTCGACGGCTTCGACCTGCGCGTGGCGCCGGGCGAGACGGTGGCGATCGTCGGCCCCTCGGGCGCCGGCAAGACGACCGTGTTCAATCTGCTGCTACGCTTCTACGACCCCGAGGCCGGCCGCATTCGCATCGACGGCGTCGACGTGGCCGACCTGCGCCTGGCCGAGCTCAGGCGGGCGATCGCCATCGTGCCGCAGGAGCCGGTGCTGTTCACCGCCTCGGTGGCCGAGAACATCCGCTATGGCCGCCCCGATGCCTCGCCGGCCGAGGTCAGGGCCGCGGCCGAGGCCGCCTCTGCCTTGTCCTTCATCGAGGCGCTGCCGCAGGGCTTCGAGACCGATCTGGGCGCCCGCGGCGTGCGCCTCTCCGGCGGCCAGCGCCAGCGCCTGGCCGTGGCCCGGGCGCTGCTTTGCGACCCCGCGATCCTGCTGCTCGACGAGGCGACCAGCGCGCTCGATGCCGAGAGCGAGCTGGCGGTCCAGCAGGCGCTCGACCGGCTGATGCACCGGCGTACGACCCTGGTGATCGCCCACCGCCTGGCAACGGTCCAGAAGGCCGACCGGATCGTGGTCGTGGACCAGGGCAAGGTGGTCGACGTCGGCCGCCACGCCGATCTGGTGCGTCGGGGCGGGCTATATGCCCGTCTGGCCGACCTGCAGTTCAACCAGCCGGCCGCCGCGGCCGAATAGGCTCTTCGGGCGACGTAGCTCATCTTTTGGTTTAAGTGGCGCTGATTTTCTATTGAATATCAGCAGCCTGAAGAATATCGTTCAGCCATATTCTAGTCATTTTGACACCGCCAAGAAGAGAATTCCCATGCTCGCACGATTCCCCTTGCAGGCCTCTGCCCACAACAATCGTCTCAGCCGGCTGGCCGAATGGTGGCCCGCAGCCCTGATCGGGCTTCTGGCCCTGATGACCGGCGTTCCCGACAGCCACGCCCAGACCCTGCTCGGCCTGCTCTGAACGCTGCCGCTCCCGTCCCTGGAGCCGCGTGGTAATTTTGTTGCGTGGGGGGAGTGGCGAGAAGTGAGAAGAATTCCGAGAAGTCCTTCTGCCATCGGCATCGAAGGTCTCTCACGGCCGTGAGAATCCGGCCTAGGCCTGCGCCTTGCGTTCGGCGTCGAGGCGGCGGAGCTCGCGTCGCATGATCTTCCCTGTGGTGGTGAGCGGCAACTCGGCCACGAATTCGACCTCGCGCGGGTATTCGTGGGCAGCCAGCCGGGTCTTCACGTAGCCCGCCAGATCGGCCTTCAGGGCGTCGCTGGGCGCGATCTCGGGCCGCAGCTGGACGAAAGCCTTCACGATCTCCGTACGCACCCTGTCGGGGATTCCCACGACCCCGACCATGGCCACGGCCGGGTGCTTCATCAGGCATTCCTCGATCTCGCCCGGGCCGATGCGGTAGCCGCCCGAGGTGATGACGTCGTCGTCGCGGCTCTTGAAGAAGACGTAGCCGTCCTCGTCGATCTTCCCGAGGTCGCCGGTCAGCAGCCAGTCGCCGGAGAATTTGGCGCGGGTCGCCTCGGGGTTGCGCCAGTACTCGAGCATGACGATCGGGTCATGGCGCCAGCCGGCAATCTGGCCCTCCTGGCCGGGCGGCAGGACGTTACCCTCGCCGTCGACGATGGCGACCTTGCGGCCGGGACAGGCGCGGCCACAGGAGCCCGGGCGGACCTCGAACCAGTCGGGCGAGTTCAGCAGCATCAGGTTCATCTCGGTCTGGCCGTAGCCTTCGGAGATGGTCGTGCCGAAGGTATCGCGGCCCCACGACAGCAGTTCCTCGCCCATCGCCTCGCCGCCGGTGCAGATCGCGCGGACGTCGTAGTCCCAGCGCTTCCGGGGCGTGGCGACCTGGCGCATCATCTTGAGCGCGGTCGGCGGGATGAAACTCACGCCCACCCTGTGCTTGGCCAGCATGGCGAAGGCGCGCTCGGGATCGAACTTGGCGAAGCGATGCGCCAGCACCGGTGTGCCGTAGTACCAGGCGGGGAACAGCGCATCGTAGAGACCGGCGATCCACGCCCACTCGGCCGGCGTCCACATCACCTCGTTGCCGCGCGGCCAGTGGCCGAGCCACTGCTCTACCGGCGGGATCGAGCCGATCATCATGCGATGGGCGTGCAGCGCGCCCTTGGGCTGGCCGGTCGTGCCCGAGGTATAGATCAGCAGCGCCGGATCCTCGGCGGCCGTGTCGAGCGTGGTGAAGGCGTCCGACGCCGCGCCGAGCAGGCGGTCCCAGTCGAGGAAGCCCGCACCGTCGGCGCCGGCGCCGATCACGATCACCGTCTTGAGGTGCGGCAGGCGCTCGCGCACTGCCAGGATCTTTGGCAGTTGCGACATGTCGGTGATCACCGCCGAGGCCTCGGCATTGGCCAGGCGGTATTCGACGGCCTCCTCGCCGAACAGGGTGAAGAGCGGCAGCACGACGGCGCCCATGCGGTAGCCGGCGAGGTGGCAGATCGTGAGCTCCGCGCCCTGGCTCAGGAACACGCCGACGCGGTCGCCTTTGCGGATGCCCTTGGCCGCGAGCGCGTTGGCCAGCCGCGAGCTCGACGCCAGCAACTGCCCGAACGTCCAATGGCGCGCCGAGCCGTCGGCGTTCTCGACGATCAGGGCGAGCGCATCCGACGGATGGCGCTCGCAGACGGCGCGGCCGATGTTGAATTTGTCGGGCCTGGGCCAGCGGAACTGGCGCATCGCCTCGTCGTAGGGAAGACCGCGCGGGATCATGCCTGGGAGCTCATGGGGCCAGCACTATGCCATGTGGACCGCGCTCTGCCAGCGGAGGTATTCTGCAGCATGAGCCCTGATGACCATTCCTACGCTCCCGTAGCGAAATCGAAGACCACCGACGGCGGCATCAAGATCGTCCCGTCGGTCTGCCCGCACGACTGCACCAGCACCTGCGCCCTCGAGGTCGAGCGACTGGACAGCAAGACGATCGGCCGCATCCGCGGCTCGCAGCGCAATTCCTACACCGCGGGCGTGATCTGCGAGAAAGTCGCGCGCTACGCCGAGCGCGTGCATCATCCAGACCGGCTGATGAAGCCGCTGCGCCGCACCGGTCCCAAGGGCTCCAAACAATTCGCCGAGATCTCGTGGGACGACGCGCTCGACATCGTGGCCGAGCAGTTCATCGCCAAGGCGCGTCAGCACGGCAACGAGACGATCTGGCCGTACTACTACGCCGGCACGATGGGCCTGGTGCAGCGCGACGGCATCAACCGGCTGCGCCATGCGATGAAATACTCGCGCTATTTCTCGACGATCTGCGTGACGCTGTCCGACACCGGCTGGATCGCCGGCACCGGCGTCAAGCGCGGCGCCGACATGCGCGAGGTCGACGACCATTCGGACCTGGTCGTGATCTGGGGCGGCAACCCGGTGAACACCCAGGTCAACGTCATGACCCACGCCATGAAGGCGCGGAAACGTGGCGCCAAGATCGTCGTGGTCGATCCCTATCGCACCGGCACGGCGGAGCAGGCCGACATGCACCTGGCCGTGCGGCCCGGCACCGACGGGGCGCTGGCGATCGCCGTGATGCACGTGCTGTTCAAGGAAGGCTACGCCGACTGGGAGTACCTGCGGAAATACACCGACGCGCCGGACGAGCTGGCCGCGCACGCCGCCACCCGCACGCCAGAGTGGGCGTCGAAGATCACCGGGCTGCCGGTCGCGGAGATCGTGGCTTTCGCGCGCCTTTACGGCCAGGCCAAGGCCGCCTTCATCCGCTGCCACCACGGCTTCAGCCGCAGCCGCAACGGGGCCGCCAACATGCACGCCGTGACCTGCCTGCCGGCGGTGACCGGGGCGTGGAAGGCCAAGGGCGGCGGCGCGCTCTACGGCCACACCGGCATGTACCCGATCGACAAGACGCTGATCGAGGGGCTCGACGCGGTCGACAAGTCGATCCGCGACCTCGACCAGTCGCGGCTCGGGCCGATCCTGACCGGCGACGCCGATGCGCTGAAGAACGGCCCGCCGGTGACCGGCATGCTGATCCAGAACACAAATCCAGCGCTGGTCTGCCCGGAGCTCGAACTGGTCCACAAGGGCTTCGCGCGCGAGGACCTGTTCACCTGCGTACACGAGCAGTTCATGACCGAGACCGCCGCGCGCGCCGACATCGTGCTGCCGGCGACGATGTTCCTGGAGCACGACGATTTCTATACCGCCAGCGGCCACACCTATTTCCAGGTGACCAAGGCTGCGATCGAGGCGCCGGGCGAGTGCCGCGAGAATCACTTCGTGCATGTCGAGCTGGCCAAGCGGCTGGGCGCCACGCACCGCGGCTTCGAAATGACGCCGTGGGAGATCATGGACGAGACGCTGAAGAAGTCGGGCATGTGGGACGCCGAGACCAACTGGTCGAAGGGCGGTCAGGATTTCCACCTGGGCTTCGAGACTTCGCACTTCCTCGACGGCTTCGGCTGGCCCGACAAGAAGTTCCGCTTCAAGCCGGACTGGTCGGCCTACGGCCCGCGCGGCAAGGACATGCCGGTGCTGCCCGACCATTTCGACGTGATCGACAATGCCACCGACGACAAGCCATTCCGGCTGGTCGCCGCACCCGCGCGCACCTTCCTCAACTCGACCTTCACCGAGACCGCGTCGAGCCAGAAGCGCGAGGGCCGGCCCACGGCGATGATGAACCCCGAGGACTGCAAGGCCATGGGCGTCGTCGACGGCGACGAGGTCGAGGTCGGCAACCAGCGCGGCAAGACGATCGTGCATGCCAAGGCCACAGGCGGCCAGCAGCGCGGCGTCGTCGTCGTCGAAGGCATCTGGCCCAACCGCAACTTCCAGAGCGGCATCGGCATCAACGCCGTGACGTCGGCCGATCCCGGCTGGCCGCACGGCGGGGCGGTGTTCCACGACACCGCCGTCTGGATCCGCAAACTCGCTTGAGCAGTTTTCGACCGGCGGCTAACCCCAGCGTCGCCCAGGCGCAGGCGGCCCGCACGCCCGGCCGCGCGCACGTGCTGGTGATCGGCAACGAGAAGGGCGGCTCGGGCAAGTCGACCACCGCCATGCACATCGCCGTGGCGCTGCTGGGCGATAGCGCGAAGGTGGCCACCATCGACCTCGACGCGCGCCAGGGCACACTGAGCCGCTACGTCGAGAACCGTGCAGCGTTCGCCAAGCGCAAGGGCATCGAGCTTGCCATGCCGCTCCATGCCGCCGTGCAGGCCTCGGGCGATGCGCCGGACGAAAAGGCGCGCTTCGAGGCGGCGCTCGAGCCCGCGGTGACGACGGCCGATTTCGTGATCGTCGACACGCCGGGCAGCGACACGCACCTGTCGCGGCTGGCGCACACCTGGGCCGACACTCTGCTTACGCCGCTGAACGACAGCTTCATCGACCTCGACCTGCTCGCCCGCATCGATCCAGAGACCCTCAAGATCGTGCGGCCCTCGGTCTATGCGGAAGCCGTATGGAAGCAGCGCCAGGTCCGCGCCGTGCAGGGAGCGCGCCCGGTCGACTGGATCGTCATGCGCAACCGCCTGTCGTCGCTCGCTGCGCGCAACAAGCGCGACATGGGCACGGTGATCGAGGCGCTGGCCCGGCGCATCGGCTTTCGCACCGCCACGGGCTTGAGCGAACGCGTGATCTACCGCGAGTTGTTCCTGAACGGCCTGACCCTCCTCGATCTCAAGCGCGGCCCACCAGGCGGGAAGACGGGCCCGTCGATGACCATGAGCCACGTCGCGGCGCGTCAGGAAGTGCGCGACCTCGTGACGGCGCTCAATCTGCCGCCGCCAACTGCGGCTCCTGCGCCATCGGCCGACCCCGCGACAGCAGCAGCCACGCCAGACCGGCCAGCTGCAGGATGAAGAGGATGCCGAAGGCCCAGGTGTAGCCGTCCGGCGCGTAGCCGGTCGCCGTCTTGGGCCACAGGTCGACCACTTTGCCGATCGCCCACTGGCCCGCGAAGATCACGGTGAAGACCACGAGATTGCTACTGGTGCTGACGCGGCCGGCATAGCCCGGCGGGAACGACGCCACCATCAGCGGCATGTACTGGATCGGGCAGGCGCCCAGGAAGCCGAACAGCATCCACGGGATCGTCGGGTCGGCGGGCGGCGCCAAGGCCAGCCACCCGACATCGAGGATGAACAGGAAGCTGGTGAACCCGGCCGAGGCGAAGTCGCCGACGCCGAAGCGCCGGAACGTCGAGGCGATGACCCCGCTCGAGGCGAAGCCCAGCGTCATGACGGCGGTCGTCCAGAGCTGGATGTCGGCGCGCGCGGCCTTGTCGGCGATGCCGCCCACGTCGCGCAGCCACGGGCCGATCCACAGCGTGATGCAGCCGATGAAGGCGAGTTGCTGGATGGCGAGCAGCGGCTGGATGCGCCAGTAGAAGCCGTCGGTCAGCACGATGCCGGTGACGCGGAACTGTTCGCGCAAGGTGCCGGACGGCGCATCGGATTTGCGGTCCGGCACGACGACGAACAGCAGCACCGCCGTCACCAGGCAGACGCCGGCCAGCCAGAAGAACAGGCCCTGCCAGCTCATCACCGACAGCGACCATTCGATGGGAAGGGTCGCGGCCATCGAGCCGGCGCCGCCGGCCATCATGTGGAAGCCGGTGATCAGCCCCCAGTTCTCGCGCCGGTACCACAGGGTGAAGGCCTTGATCGCGGCCATCAGGCCGCCGGCGAAGCCCAGCCCGATCAGCACGCGCGCCACGATCAACTCGCCGAGCGAGGTCGACAGGCCGAACAGCGCCGAGCCGATCGCGGCCAGCACGAGCAGGGCGGTCTGCACCTTGCGCGGCCCGTAACGGTCGAGCGCCACGCCGAGCACCGGCTGGCAGCCGGCGAAGAACAGGAAGAACGCCGAGGTCAGCAGGCCGAGGTCGGCGGCGGTGATGCCGATGTCGCGCTCGAGATAGGGGAAGATCACCGCGTTCACGCCGCGGAAGATGTAGGAAAGGAAGTACGCCAGGGCGAACGGCAGGAAGACCCGTAGCAGCAGCGTCACGAATGTCTTGGTGTTTCCCGGCATCTCTTTTTATGGGCGTCGAAGCGCGGCACACCATAAAAGGCTCAGCGGGCGAGAGCCATCAGTTCCTTGGCCAGACGCGCGGCCACCACCTCGTGGCCCTCCTCGGTCCAGTGCAAGTCGGTCTTGCGGTAGGTCCCGCGCACGCCGTCGAGGTCGCGGGCGAGGTCGACGAAGTGGATGTCGGACTTCACCAGAGCCGCCACCATCGCGCGATGGATTGCCGCGCGGTGTCGCGTGTAGGCGTAATAGCGCGGCCAGGGTTTCCAGAAGTCGGCGAAGTCGGGATCCATCGTGCCGACCGGGATGACGGCTATGAGGAACTTCACGCCATGCGCCTTGACCAGGGCGTCGGTCGCGGCGAGCCAGGACATCGTGGCCTCGATCTCGCTGCCTGAGACGGTGGCGTCGGCTTCCGCCGAGGTGAGCGGCAGCTTCGCGGTGCTCGTCTCCATCGAGATCAACCCGTCGATGATCCAGCCCTGCAGATACTCGCGGTCGAAGCGGCGCGGCTTGAATTCCTCCCAGAAGCGCTCGCCGCCGCGCGCCAGTATCTCCTCGATCGTGCTCTCGGGCAGGGCCGGGAAATAATACTGGTGCATCAACTTCGCCAGCATCGGCAGGCCTTCGGCGCGCGGGCGGGCCAGCGCCTCGGTGATGATCGCGTGTTCGTTAGGCGCGTATTTGCCGCCCTGGGCCGCGCCCGACAGGCGCAGCGCATTGACCGCCTGCCACGTCGCATGCGGCGCGACGGAACCCAGGATCGATGGTCGCGGCAGCTCGGCGACGAAAGGCAACGATGGATGCTCGCCCGGGAACGGATCGGTGACGGTGTCGTTGCCCGAATAGAACGTGAGCACGATCGCGTCGGGCGACAGGCCGAGGCCGAGCGCCTTGATACGGTAGTAGTATTCGATCGGGCTGGTGCCGGCGACGCCGAGGTTGATCGCCTCGATGTCATCGTGGCCCGCACCGACCAGTCGGCCCTCGACGCGCGCCGGGAGCGCCGCGCGCGTGAAGCCGCCCTCGAGGAAGCTGTCGCCGACGAAGAGCGAGCGGAAGGCGATGTTGGCCGGCTTGGCGACCGTGCGTTCGCGGTCGCGCATCAGCCAGCGGTTGGTGGCGAAGACGACGTCTGGCATGCCGCCACTCCACTGGGCGACGGAATCGACGCCGACCGGTGCCGGCCGCAGCAGGTAGCCCGGCCACGCCGGGGTCACGACCCAGGCGATGGCTTCGATGCCGGCAAGAAGCGTGACGAGCAGCAGGGCGCCGTAGGCGAGCCAGAACGTGGTGCGCCGCTTCATCGCGCCGGCGCCGCGCAGCTGAACTTGATTTCCCGCGGCGTGAAGGTGGGCAGCGGCTGCTCGGCCCCCGGCGGCCGTGGCCACGAGCCATCGGCCAGGTGCTTCTCGATGACCGGCAGAAGCTGCTGGAAATTGATCCAGCCGCGCACGCGCGTGCCGGCATAGCTGGTGTGGACCGCATCGATGAACAGGTCGGGATCGGACGGGAGCTGACCCGCCACATCGATGAAAGGCATGCCGTGCACCTTGGCATACTTCGCAAACACGCGGTTCTCGAACTTCACGAGGCGATCGAGGTCGCGGTAGCGATAGGGCCAATTGCCGACGTTGAGCTGCTCGATGATGTACTTGTGGCGCACCGGATCGAGCACCAGCCCGTCGCGCACCATCCAGGCGAAGGAACTGAGCGCGAAGTCGCTGCCGATCGTCGACAGATCGCCGCGGATGCGATCGAGGTCGCGCTCGATCAGGTTCAGGCTGACCGGCAGGTTGGGGTAGGCGAGGTCAGGATCCTGCTCGTCGAGGCCCTCGGGCCAGACGATCTTGTAGGCGGGCTTGGGCCATTCGTGGCCGTCGGCATCGGACGCGGTGAGGCCGATCGCGGTTTCGATGCGGCCAGCCAGTGCCGAGTAGCGCGCCGCCGAGCGCAGCCACTCGGGCGACATCGGCGCGCCACTGCCCGGCGGCCGGACGGGCTTCGCGTCGGGCATCTTGTCGACGACCGATTCGGGGCGGAACTGGTTGCCGCCCTCGTAATAGACGACGAGATCGGGGCGCAGCGGCATGACCTCCGTGTGCACGATGTTGGCGATGTCGGTCGACATGTTGCTCTCGCGCGCGGAATTCAGCACCTCGAAGTGTACGTCGAGATGCTTGGCCGCCGCCCACACGTTCAACCAGTGGCCGACGAACTCAGGATAGGAGAACGGCACGAAGTGGCCTTCGACGACGGTCGAGGAGCCGGCGAAGACGATGCGGATCGTCTTCGGTCCGCGTGGCACCTCGATCGGGCGGCCGCGCCACCCGATCTGGTTGGTTACGAGCCGGTCGGGCAGCGTGACGTTGGGATAGAACCGATAAGGCGGCGATGCCTGGCCGTCGACCGGATCGTAGAGATAGAGCTGGCCCGGCGCGTTGCGCAGGAAACGGTGCCGGCAGGGATCGCCGGCGAAGACGCTGTTCCAGACCTTGAAGACGTCATTGGGCTGGAAGTTGCTGGTGCCTGACGGATGGGCCTGCAGGTAGTTGAACAGCTTCTGCCAGCCTCCGGGCGGGTCGGCTCGGTTGGGCAGCGGTGACGGATCGCTGAAATACCAGGCGCGATCGACGCCGGCGGCGAGCGGGATCTTGTTCAGTTCGTCGGTCTTTACGCTCGCCGTGCCGACCGGATCGGGCAGCGGAAACGCAAACAGCGGCTGTCCGTTGAGGAAGCGAACGACGCCTTCGGTGAAAACGATGCAGACCACGATCGACACCAGGACCAGCAATGTGTCAGCCCAGGTCGAGGATCGCTTTTTGCCGCCGGCGGTCGTCATGCGATCGGAAAGGCCTCAGCAGCCCTTGTTCTGCGTACTGCAGAGCTTGTCGAGCATCGGCAGGAGGGGCGGCACGATGCCCTTGGCCATTGCGATATCGGCGGTGCCGTTGGGATGCGGGTCGGGCACGGTAACCCACAGGGTCGATGGCCCGAGGTTCTCGACCGTCGGCAGCAGGTCGACGAACTGCACGCCCTGGGCCTCGACGGCGGCGCGGACCTTGGCCGTGACGTCGGCGAAGGGGTAGGGCTTCAGCTCGTGCAGCTCGGGAACGTGGACCACGACCAGCTGGATGCCGGCGTCCTTGGCGACCTTGGCGAAGCCCGCGAGGGCTTCCTGCGTCTTGATCCAGCCCGGCGCGTTGTCCTTGTAGAGGTCGCGATAATACTTCTTCCAGTCCGGCACCTCGCCCGACGAGCGCATCAGCGCGTCGAAGCGATAGTTCATCACCACCCACGCCATGGAGTGCTGTTCGAGCCAGTCGTTGTCGTGGTAGGTCGGCATCGGCTCGCCGTCGTTGATGAAGTAGATCAACACGATAATGTCGGGCTTCATTTTCGCGCCGATGTCCTTGTACGACGCGAGCTCCTGTCGGGTGTTGTAGTTGCCGACGCCGAGGTTGAAGCCGTCGACCTTGCGGCCCTGCGCCTTGAGCGCCGACAGGACCTGCATGGGAAGCGTGTCCTTCTCGGCGACGCCCCAGCCCATGGCGATCGAGTCGCCGGAGAAGGCGATGCGCGCGACACCCGGCGGCGCCTGGTCGAGGATAGCCGGGCTGCGGAAGCCGTGGGAGTCGGTCTGCACGTCCTCACCCATCAGCTGGGCATGGGCGTTGGGGCGATGGCGGTGGCCGATGTCGGGACGGTGATCGCGCTCCTTGACGCGCGTCGCGTACTTCCACATCTCCAGTTCGTAGACCGAGCCGTTGTCGACGAAGAGGCGGGTCAGGGGTTCGAGGGCAAGCAGGCACACGAGCGTGACGCCGAGGACCAACAGGATGTTCTTCAACACGGACAGGTTCTCTGTTCTGGGAGGGGTCGGGGAAAGCCGGACGGTTGTATCTCATCAGGCCCGGGGGAATCATCCCCAAGTAATGCTGTATGAAGGCCGCGAATTTGACCACTCTCGGCAGCTAGGAGGCAGTGCGCGTGACGAAAAAGAGCGATCCGCGGGCGATTGAGGCGCCGCGTCAGAGCAGTTCGGCCGTCGACGCCTTCGTGCGCGAGGTCGGCGGCTTGCCGTCGCGGCGTGCGGCCGGAAGCCGCGGACGGCTGCTTTTCGCAATGGATGCAACGGCCAGCCGCGAGCCGACCTGGGACCACGCCTGCGCCATCCAGGGCGAGATGTTCGTCGCCGCTGACGCCTTGGGCGGCCTCGACGTGCGCCTCGCCTTCTATCGCGGCTTCGAGGAATTTAAGGTCAGCCGCTGGACCTCGGACGGCCGGGAGCTCGCGCGCCTGATGAGCGCGGTGCGCTGCCTCGCCGGCCGAACGCAGATCGGCCGCTTGCTGCGCTATGCCGCCGACCAGCGGCGCGAGAGCCGGATCGACGCCGTCGTCTTCGTGGGCGACTGCTGCGAGGAGGACGTCGACCAGGTCGGCCACGAGGCGGGCCAGCTCGGATTACTCGGCCTGCCGGTCTTCGTCTTCCAGGAAGGCAGCGACCGCAGCGCCTCGCGCCTCTTTCCGCAGATCGCCAAGCTGACGCGCGGCGCCTACTGCAAGTTCGACCGCTCCAGTCCCGACCAACTCAAGCGACTGCTGGGCGCCGTCGCCGCCTACGCCGCCGGCGGCCGCGCCGCCCTGCTGAAGTACGGCAAGGAGCAGGGCGGCGCCGCGGCCCTGCTGACGAGCCAGTTGAAATGACGGCGGACCTGCCGGCGGCTGTGCGGTCGTTCTTCGACGCCGAGATCCTGCCCCGTCATCGCGACTGGGTGGAGCATGTCGTACGCCTGCGCGAGCCCGCGCCCTTTCTGCCCGAGCTGCAAGCCAAGGCGCGCGCGGCAGGCCTGTGGAACCTCGCCCTGCCGGTCCGGCTCGGCAATCTGGCCTTCGCGCCGCTGGCCGAGATCATGGGCCGCCTGCCGTGGGCGCCGGAGGTCTTCAACTGCCAGGCACCCGACGTGCCGAACATGATCATGCTCCAGCATGCCGCGACGCCGGCGCAGAAGAGCCAATGGCTCGAGCCGCTGCTGGAGGGCCGCATGCGCTCGGCCTTTGGCATGACCGAACCCGACGTCGCCTCTTCCGACGCGACCAACATCGCCACCAGCCTGCGGCGCGACGGTGACGCGTGGGTCGTCGACGGGCGCAAATGGTACATCACCGGCGCGGCACATCCGGCCTGCGCCTTCGTAATCGTGGTCGGCGTGTCGCGGCCTGGAGCGGCGCGCACGGGCCGCCATTCCTGCGTGATCGTGCCGATGTCGACGCCCGGCCTTCGCGTGGTGCGCGAGTTGCGCTTCATGGGCTGGGAAGACCACGTCGCGCCGATCGCGGAGCTGGCGTTCGAGAATGTGCGTGTGCCGGCGGAGAACCTGCTGGGCGAGGAAGGCGCCGGTTTCGCCGCGGCCCAGGTCCGGCTGGGGCCGGCGCGGCTGCACCATTGCATGCGCGCGATCGGCTCGGCCGAGGTGCTGGTCGAGCTGATGATGGCGCGGGCGTCGGAGCGCACTGCATTCGGCCGTCCCCTCATCGACTACGACGCCACCCAGCAAGCGATAGCCCGGTCGCGCATCGAGATCGAGCAGGCGCGGCTACTGGTTCTGCGCACGGCCGAGCGGCTGGATCGCGACGGCCACCAGGCGACCTGGCGCGACGTGTCGATGGCCAAGGTCGCGGTGCCCGAGATGGCCCAGCGCGTTGCCGACCGGGCGCTGCAGATCTTCGGCGCCATGGGCGGCAGCGACGATGCGCCGATCCATCATGCCTTCGCCATGGCGCGGCTGTTGCGTATCGCCGACGGTCCCGACGAAGTCCACCTCCGGCAGATCTTCCGGCAAGAACCGCCGGCGGGCTGGAGCGTGGCCCAATCGCCCTACGTCGCCCCGCCGAAGGGTTAGGCGCCCAACAGCTTCGCCGCCCAGCCGCCGGGCAGCAGCATGCCGAACCACACCGCGGCCTTGGTGGGAAGTGGGAAGGCGATGCGCGCCTTGTTGCGTGCCAGTCCGTCGCGGATGATTTTCGACGCGCGCTCGGATGTCATCAGGAACGGCATCCTGAAGGGCGCCTCGGCGGTCATCCGGCTGACCACGAAGCCAGGGCAGATCACGCTGACGCCAACGCCGCTCTTCTTCAGCACGTAGCGGATGCTCTCGCCCCACACACGGACGGCCGCCTTGCTGGCGTTGTAAGACGCGGAATAGGGCAGGCCGATGTAGCCTGCGAGCGAGGAGACGACGGCGATCTGGCCGTGCTTGCGCGCCATCATGCGGCCGACCAGCGGCTCGACCGTGTTCAGCACGCCGCCGAAGTTGACGTCGAGCGTCTTGCGTACGAGCGAGAAGTCGTCCAGCGAGGAATTGTCCTTGTCGATCGAGATGCCGGCGTTGGCGATCACCAGATCGACCGGATGCACGTCGTCGACCTTGACCAGCCAGTCGGCGAGGGCCGCGCGATCGGCGACGTCGATCTGGCCGGCCTCGACCGTCGCTCCCTTGGTGCGGCAGGCGGCGGCGACGGCCTGCAGGCGGGACGCGTCGCGCCCGGTGAGCGCCAAGGCCACGCCGGGGGCGGCGTAGTCGAGGGCGAGCGCCTCGCCGATCCCGCTCGATGCGCCGGTGATGACGATGCTCGTGAAGCCTTGCATGGGATAACCTCGCGGGGCGCCGCGTTGTGCGCGTTGGGGGCGGATATTAGAGTGCTTCGCCGCACTGCGGCCAGTGGGGTGGATATTTTGATTGCAAGCATGACCGGGTACGCCCGGGCGCAGGGATCGGATGAGTTGAGGCGCTGGGTCTGGGAGGCGCGCAGCGTCAACGGCCGCAACCTCGAGGTGCGGTGCCGGGTGCCCCAGGGGTTCGACCGGCTGGAGAACCCCGGCCGCGCCGCCGTCGGCGGCCACGTGAAGCGCGGCAACGTCTCGATCGGCCTCAGCATCACGAGCGAGCGCCAGGCCAAGCCGCTGCGGATCAACCGCGCGCTACTGGCCGAGCTCGGCGTTCTGGTCGACGAGGTGCGCAAGAGCACGGGCGCGGCGGCACCGTCGGCCGACGGGTTGCTGCGCGTGCGTGGCGTCATCGAGGAAGAGGACGAAACCGGTGGCGAGACCGAGGAACAGCTTGCCGCGCTCGACAAGGCGCTCGCCGCGAGCCTGGCGGAGGCGCTGAAGGCGCTGGTGGCGTCCCGCGCCGCCGAGGGCAAGGCACTCGACAGGGTGATCGCCGGCCACGTCGGCGAGATCGAGGGCCTGTGCAAGCGCGCGGCCGAGCGTGCGCAGGCGCAGATCGGCGTGGTGCGGGCGAAGTTCGAGAGCCAGCTCGCCGAGCTGCTGGAGCGCGCCCCGCAGCTCTCCGAGGAGCGCTTCGCGCAGGAGGCGGCGCTGCTGGTCGGCAAGGCCGACGTGCGGGAAGAACTCGACCGGCTCGCCGCCCACATCGCCCAGGCCAAGTCGCTGCTGGCCGATGCCCGGGCCGACAATCCGGTGGGCCGGAAGTTCGACTTTCTCTGCCAGGAGTTCAACCGCGAGGCCAATACGCTGTGCTCGAAGTCGGCCGACATCGAACTGACGCGCATCGGCATCGATCTGAAGGGCGCCATCGAGCGCATGCGGGAGCAGGTCCAGAATGTCGAATGAAGCCGACACGCCGGCCGTCCAGCGGCGCGGCCTGATGCTGGTGCTGTCCTCGCCGTCGGGCGCCGGCAAGACCACCCTGTCGCGCCAGCTGCTGGGCAACGACTCGAAGATCCAGCTCAGCATCTCGTGCACGACACGCGACAAGCGGCCGGGCGAGAATGACGGCGTCGACTATCACTTCATCGATACGCCGACCTTCCGCGGCATGATCGATCGTGGCGAGTTCCTCGAGCATGCCCGCGTGTTCGACCACTACTACGGCACGCCGAGCCCGCCGGTCGAGGAGGCGCTCAGCGCCGGCCGCGACATGCTGTTCGACATCGACTGGCAGGGCACGCAGCAGCTCAAGGAGAAGGGCCGAGACGATCTCGTCACGGTGTTCATCCTGCCGCCCTCGACGCGCGATCTCGAGCGCCGGCTGATCTCGCGCGCCCAGGATTCGCACGAAGTGGTGGCGCGGCGGATGGCCAAGGCCGCCGACGAGATGAGCCACTGGGCCGAATACGACTACGCGATCATCAATAAGGATATCGCGACCAGCAACGCCCAGCTGAAGTCGATCCTGACGGCGGAGCGGCTGAAGCGCGAGCGCCAGCTCGGCCTGTCCGACTTCGTGAAGGCGCTGCGCGAGGGTCGTTGATGGCGACGGCTTCGCTGGAGTCCTATCGGGAGAAGTGGCGCGAGGCGCCGCGCGGCAGCGACACCGACGGCCGGATCTTCTCGACCGACCTGCTGGCCATGCCAGACGACGCGTTCCTGGCCGCGTGGCAGGAGATGGCGGTACGCCGGTATACAGGCGAGATCGGCTGGCTGGGGCCTCTTTACTTCGACGCGTTCCGCGGCCGGCAGGTGGCGGAACTCGGTTCCGGCCTCGGCTTCGACGGCATCCGCTTCGTCGAGCAGGGAGCATCGTGGACGTTCTGCGACATCGTTCCCGACAATCTCGCCGTCATTCGTCGCATCGCCGCGCTTAAGGGGCTGGGCGATCGCGTGCGCCTCCACCTCATCGGCGACGACCTGTCGTTTGCCGACTTGCCGCGGGATTACGACGCGATTTGGGTCTTCGGCTCGATCCACCATGTGCCGTTCGAGATCGCCCGGCGTGAGGCACTCGACCTGCTGGGGCATCTGAAGCCGGGCGGCCGCTGGATGGAGCTGGTGTATCCGCGCGAGCGCTGGCTGCGCGAGGGCACACCGCCGTTCGACCAATGGGGCAAGCTGACCGATGGCGAGCGCACGCCGTGGGCGGAATGGCACGACATCGAGAAGGTACGGCGCCGGCTTTTGCCAGCGCCGATGCGCACCGTGCTCGACTTCGAGTTCTGCTCGCACAACTACCGCTGGTTCGACATGGTTTATGCCGCCGACCGGCATTTTCGCCCGGACGATCACGACATCGCATTGTTGTCGCGGCGCGTGAATCTGCTGGCGACAGCACCCCTGCTTGCGGCCGGTGCGCGGCGGCGGTGGCTGGGGCGGGGCATCGTCTGCCCGGCTGGATTGTTCGCGCAAGCGGCGACCATCGCCCTCGAGGCGCCCGTCCGCTCCGTGGCGGGCGGGGTGGCCGGATTGCCCGGCCTCGCCGTCGATATCGAGTGCCGCGTCACCAGGGGCGCCGTAGGCGTCGGGCTGGTCGATGCCGACGGCGCCTATCTGCCGGCGGCAGAAGTCTCGGTCGAGGACGGGCCGGACAGCCGCCTCGTCACCCTGCGGGCGGTCGACACGCGATTGCCGGCGAAGCTTGTCGTCAGGAACCTCCGGGCGACCTGCCGCAGCGTTTTCGACCTCGTCACGGCCGAACTGAGGGCGGCGAACTAGGCGCGTCGAGGGCGGCCGCCAATCGGACGAAGTCGGCGACGGAAAGCTCCTCCGCACGCGCCGTCGGCGACAGGCCGAGACCTTCGAGGGTCGTCACGGGATCGGGAAATATCCCAGCCAGAGCGCCGCGCAGCATCTTGCGGCGCTGGCCGAAGGCGGCTGCCGTGACGCGCTCGAGCGGCGCCAAATCGGCCAGACGTTCGGCGGTCGGCCGGGGCGTGAGCTGGGCGACGGACGAAGTCACCTTGGGCGGCGGCACGAAGGCCGTGGGTGCCACGTCGAACAGCCGACGGACCTCGCAGACGTGTTGGGCGAGCACCGACAGCCGCCCGTAATCCTTGGTGCGTGGCACGGCAGCCAGGCGGTCGACGACTTCCTTCTGGAACATCAGGACCATATCGGCGATCTCGTTCGCACCGTGCAGCCAGCGGATCAGCAGCGCCGTCGAGACGTTGTAGGGCAGGTTGGCCACGATCCGGCGCGGCGCCGGGCCGAGTGTCGCCGGCTCGATTCGCAGCGCATCGCCCTCGATCACTTCCAGCCTGCCGCCGGAAGCCTCGCGCAGTTCGGCCAGCGCACCGATGGCGCGCGGATCGACCTCGATGGCGACGACGCGGCCGGCGCCCTCGAGCAGGAGCGCCCGCGTCAGCCCGCCGGGTCCCGGTCCGATCTCGATGGTCGTGCCCTCGGCGAGCGAGCCGGCGGCGCGCGCGATGCGGCGGGTCAGGTTGAGGTCGAGCAGGAAATGCTGGCCGAATCGCTTACGGGCATCGAGGCCGTGGGCGGCGATGGTCTCGCGCAGCGGCGGCAGTCGGGCGACCGGCCCGTCGGTGTCGCTCACCGGTTAGCCTTTGCGGCGGCGCGCCATGTCGTCGGCCATGGCGAGGGCGGCGATCAGGCTGGCCGGATCGGCGCGCCCGCTGCCGGCGATGTCGAGCGCGGTGCCATGGTCGGGCGAAGTGCGGACGAAGGGCAGCCCGATGGTGACGTTGACGCCGCCGGAGAAGTCGATGGTCTTGATCGGGATGAGCGCCTGGTCGTGATACATGCACAGCGCGGCATCGTAGGTCGCGCGCGCCGCCGGATGGAACAGCGTGTCCGCCGGCGCCGGTCCGCGCACGTCGATTCCCTCGGCCTTCAGGCGGGCGATGGCGGGCGCGATGATGCGGCTCTCCTCGTCGCCCATGGCGCCTTGCTCGCCGGCATGCGGATTGAGGCCGGCGACGGCCAGCCGCGGCCGCGCGATGCCGAACAAGGCCTTCAATCCCTGGGCGGCGATGCGGCCGACGCGCACGATGCCGTCGGTGTCTAACGCCTGCACGGCGTCGGCCAGGGAGAGATGGATCGTCACCGGCACGACCCTGAGCTCGGGGCACGCGAGCATCATGGCGACGTCGATGCCGCCCGCCAGTTCGGCGAGGAATTCGGTGTGGCCGGGATGCCGGAAGCCCGCGTCCTGCAGCGTCTTCTTTTGGATGGGATTGGTCACCATGCCGGCGATCTCGCCGGCCTTCGCCAGCGCGACGGCCCGCTCGATGGCTTCGATCGTGGCCGGGGCGTTGGCCACGTCGGGATGGCCGGCCCGCACCGGCGTGCGCACGCGGACCGTCAGGACGGGAAGGGCGGTGGCAAACAGCGCAACGGCTTCGGCCGGCTGCGCGATCTCGCGCACCGGCACGTTGAGACCGAGTTTGCGCGCCAGGGCCGAGAGCCGGGCAGGGTCGTCGAGCGCGAAGAACGGCCGTGCCCCTGGCTGCCGCGCCCGCCAGGCCTTGAGGCTCAACTCGCCACCGACGCCGGCCGGCTCGCCCATTGTCACGGCGAGCGGCGGAGCCGATGTCATGGCTTGACTTCGATCGTCGCCGATCGGCGCAGGTCGCGCATGTAGCGGCGGCCCGCGGCTTCGAGCTTTGTCAGCAGGATCTGCTGGGAGATGCTGTCGCGGGTCGGCAGCCCGTCGTTGCCCTGCTTGCTGCACAAAGACACGACCTGCAGTCCTTCGGCCACGCGGAAGGGACCGGCCACGCCGCCCGTCGGCAGCTTGGGAATTTCGTCGTACATCTGCCGGTTGCTCGCGAGGTCGCCGGCGCGGACATTCGACAGATCGCCGGATGTGGCGCCCTTGAGCTGTCGGGCCTGGACATGGAGGTCGGCGCACTGGTGGACGTTGGCCATCACCTTCTTCGCTTCGACGGTCGCCTGGTCGATTTCAGACGGCGCGGCGTTGACCGGCAGCGCCAGGGTCATCTGCACGAGATTGAGACGGACATCGTCGGGCCGCGCCGACGCGAACTGGCGGCGGTCGACGACGTAGAGGATGTGCCAGCCCGCCGTCGTGCGGATCGGCTCGGAGGGCTGACGGACCGGCAGCTTTTCGAGCGCCGCATCGAGCGCCGGATCGAGCGATCTCGGGAGCACCCAGCCGAGGTCGCCGCCGTTCTGCGCCGTCGCGCCCTGGGAGAACTGCTGGGCGAGTGCGGGGAAGGGGGCGCCTCGCTTGACCTGCTCGACGATGCGCTCGGCGGTGCGGCGTCCCTCGTCGGCCTGGTCGGCTCGGTCGATCGGGATGAAGATTTCGGCCGCGTGCGATTCGGTCTTGCCGACGTTGGTCCGCATGCGCGCCAACGCGTCGTCAACCTCGGCATCGGAGACGTCGACCTGTGAGCGGATACGCCGGCGCACGATCTTCAGCCATGCGATCGAGGCCTCGATCTGCTGGGTGGCGATCTCGTAGGGTACGCCGATGCCTTTCAGGTAGAGCTTGAACTGGCCGCCGCCCAGACCGGCGGCGCGCTCGATGTCGGCGACGCGGCCGTTCACCTCGGCCTCGGTCGCCCGCAGGCCGAGCTTCCGGCCGTCCTGGATCTGGAGGCGCTCGTCGATCATCTGGCGCAGGATCTGCGGGGCGAGGCGCTGGCGGAGGTCCGGGCTATCGGTCTGGTTGGTCGTGCGAATTGCCAGGATGACCCGCTCGGCGAGTTCGAAATCGGTGATGGCGTCGTCGTTCACGCGCGCCACGACGCGCAGGCCCTGCGCCGAAGCGAGGAGCGGGCAGAGGGCAAGGGTAACCGCCAAGAGGGCGCGAATGATCAACGCGGACATTGAACCGTGGGAATTGAGAGAGGGAGTCGCATTATATTCAGCAGCCTTCCTGCCGCAATGGACCGTCTGGCGCGGAGTTTGGGGCCCGGGCAAGCTTGACGGTCTCCTGCGGGTGGTTTAGCCGGGTCGGGCAAATGACGGTAAACAACTCGCCGATGGTCGAAGCCCGTCGATCTTTCGCCAAGTCCGGGGCATGGGGCTTGATAGCCTCGGGCGTGGGGTATCATCTCGATAATCTGGGCCGTTGGCTGATTTCTCATGCCCCCAGGACTGCCTCCGTTTATGCCGCACTCTTGGCGCCGGCCGTTCCGAGCTTGCGGCCCCGGCCGGGCTGGCGCTTCGCCGAGGAATATTACGATCGCCGTCTTTGGCTGGCCTGCCGCCGCGGCGCGCTCTGGGAAGCCGCCAAGAAGCGCGATCCGGCCATGCCACTCCTTCTGTCGTGGTACGACGGCACGACAGTCGCCGTTAACCTCGGCAACGACAACAGCCTCTGTCTCTACGTTTGCGGGTCGTTCGAGCCCAACGAATTCTCGTTTCTGCATGGCTTCCTGAAGCCCGGCATGGTGTTCGTCGATGTTGGCGCAAACGACGGTTACTACACGCTGTTCGCGGCCCGGCGCGTCGGCAAGGCCGGCAAGGTCGTGGCCGTGGAGCCCAGCACCCGCGAGCGCGTCAACCTCCGGCGCAATCTCGTTCGCAATCATCTCGACAATGTCCACGTCGTGCCGGCGGCCCTCGGGGCAGTGGCCGGCGACGCCGATCTGCGATTGGCCCATGGCACCCACTCTGGCCACAATACGCTCGGCAAGTTCGCGCATGACGACGTCACTCCGGCCGATCTCGAGCGGGTGATGGTGAAGACCCTCGACGAAGTCGTCGCCGAGCTCGGCTTGGGGCGGGTCGACTTCGTCAAGATCGACGTCGAAGGCGCGGAGGCCAGCGTCGTCGCCGGCGCGCGCGGCGCCCTCGCTTCGATACGGCCTGTGATGCTCCTGGAAATCAACGACGGTGCCTTGTGTGCTCAAGGTATGGGCGCCGAAGCTTTCCTAGCGAGCTTGCGCCGGGACTTTGGCTACGAAATACTGGTGTTCTCGACGTCGACCGGCCTTCTCGAGCCCTACGTCGATGGTGGCCCGCTCTCGGCCAACGTCATTGCCTCCCCGCGGGAGCGTGTTTCCGAGCTTTTGGGTACAACTAGCTGAGCGACAAGACCACAGGACAGGGGCTGTCGCCCGCCGCGGCGAGCCGGCTTGTGGCGAGCGCGCAAAGACTGCGCGAGTGGGCCATCGGGCAGGCGCTACCGCTGTGGGCGGCCGAGGGCTTCGACCGCGTTCACGGGAGATTTGAAGAACGCCTGTCGCTTCGCGGCGAGCGGCTGACCGGCGTTCCGCAGCGCCTGATGGTGCAGGCACGGCAAATCTACTGCTACGGCCTTGCCGCCCGGCGCGGCTGGCATGACGGAGCGCGCGAACTTGTCGAACGAGCCTACACGTCGATGGTGCATGACTTCCACCGGCGTGACGGTAGCGACGGCTGGGTGTTCTCGATCGATCGGGAGGGCGTCGTCGTCGATGCCACGCGCGATCTTTATGCGCACGCCTTCGTTCTCCTGGGAGTGGCGTCCTATCTGAAGGCGGGAGGAGGCCGCGAGGCCTTGTCGGTTGCCGACCAGACGCTCGCATTCATCGAGCGGCATCTTCGGGCGGACGGCGGGGGGTACGTCGATGCCATCCCACGCCCCGACTCGCTGCGCCGGCAGAATCCACACATGCACATGCTGGAGGGGCTGCTGTCGTTGTGGTCGAGTTCGGGCGAGCGCCGATATCTGGCGCAGGCCGAAAGCATCTTCGACCTTTTTGCCACGCGCTTCTTTCGACCTGATCCGGGGGTGCTGGGCGAATATTTCGACGACCGGCTCCGGCCCGCAGGCGGGGTCACCGGCGATATCGTCGAACCGGGGCATCATTACGAATGGGTCTGGCTGTTGCGGTGGCTCGAGCGCGAGAGCGGGCGCGATGTCCAGGTCTATGCCGACGCGCTCTATCGTCACGCGGATCGCCACGGATACGACCAGGACGGCCTTGTCGTGGACGAATTGCTGCGCGACGGCCGTTCCCACAAGCGTTCGCGGCGGGCGTGGCCGATTACCGAGGCGATCAAGGGCAACCTCGCCGAGGCCGCGCTCGGGCGGGAAGGATCCGCGGAGAAGGCGACCGCTCTCGTGGATCGGCTGCACGAGCGGTTTCTCACTCGGGATCCGCCGGGCGGATGGATCGACAGGCTGGATGAAGGTGGTCGCCCGGCCGTGGATTTCATGCCGGCGAGCACGCTCTATCATGTCCTGTGCGCGCTCGATGAGCTCGAAGGCTTTGTGTCGCGACTGCCGGTCTGAGCGGCCGTGTCAGTTCGCGATGTGCGTGTAGCCGATCGGCGGGAGAGTGCCGCCCTGCAGGTCGGCACGGTCGACCAGGCCATTCAGCGCCGCCGCGCTCTGCCACATCGCGATGGCATCCTGCAGGCGGCCCCTTGCCTCGTAGCGCAGCGCCAGCTGGGCGTACATACGCCCTTTGAATTTGGCATCTGGAGCGGGGGGAAAGCGCAGCAACGCCCTCACTCTGGCCTGTTCGGCATCGGCGACAGGTAGCTTGCGCCACCAGTCGGCCAGTTTCGCCCACAAGTGGGACGCTGGTTGCTGCGCCGCGAGGTTCTCGCCGTATTCGGCGCCGTCGAGAAAGGCCTTCGGCAGGCCGACCAGCATCCGCCGGATCAGCCCGTAGATCGCCTCGGCAGTTTGCGGTCGCCCGACCTGCATCGCGTGATTGCAGAAGACGCGAGCATGCCCCCAGATGAAAAACGTGCACAGCAGGGGATTGTCGCCCATAAGACCGTCGGCGCTGCACATTTCCATGATGTGTTTCAGGCGCCCGGTCATGTGCACGATCGTGTCGCCCGGCTTGTTGCTGCTCTGATCCTGATGCGAGGCGTATTTTGCGAGGATGCCGGGCAGGTACTTGATGGTGCTGTGGGTCGCAAGGCGGCACCATAGTTCGAATTCGATGCACTCGGCCGTCCATGTCTCCGTCTTGAGTCCGGCGGCGAGCAAGGCTTCCCGGCGGAAGAAGCTCGCGCAGAAATAGGGGCTGTAGTCGGCCAGGAGATAGTCGACGAGATTGAAGGGACCGCTCGTCCAAAGTCCCGTCTGTCGCCCCTCCAGATCGGTGATCATCGCGTCACCCGTGACGGCACCGACATGGGGCTCGCTCTGGAAGACGGACATCGCCCGTTCGACCGCATCGGGGAGAAGCTCCTCGTCGGCGAGGCAGGATCCGATGACGTCACCAGTGCACCGGTTCAACGCCCGCCACAATCCATCGCTTGGGCCGTTGTCGACTTCGGAAACGACCCTCAACCGGTCGCCGTAGCTGCGGAGAATGTCCAGCGTTCCGTCGGTCGATGCGCCATCCTGGACGATGATTTCGATGTTTGGATAAGTCTGCGCCAGCACGCTGTCGATCGCACGTCGCAGCGTAGGCGCACCGTTGCGCACGAACATGAAGACGGACACCGGTGGTCGGGGAGTCACGCTGGGGATCGTGTCCGCAACGAGCGAGGTCATCGGATCGAATGCAACTCCGTTACCGGGCAAACGTGTCCTTCATCGGCTGGCCGATACGATGAATGAAGTCGGGCAAGCCCTGCCCCATCGAGTGCTCGTAGCGCAGAGCCGCGGCCGATTGATTGAACGGGATATTGAGCGCGGCGCGAACGTCTGTTTCCACCCGGTTGCGCAGTTCGACGATGCGCTTGGCGCTCAGGTGATCGGTGAACACGAATGCCTGGTAGCCGCCGTCGGGATCGCCCTTGTAGTAGTTCGCTGAGGTCGTGTAGTCGACCTCGTAGGCGTGCAGGCGATCGCCCGTCTTCGGCTGGACATAGGTCCAGACGTCGGGGAGCGACGGGTGTGGGTCGGCCATGTCATAGTAAGGCGTGCCGGGGTATGTCGTGATGACCGTGCAGTCGAACTCGTCGACTTCTCTGCCGATGAGCCAATCCTTGATGGCGCCGATGGATTCTTCACTCTCGCCGGGATGGCCGACCGACATGAGGGCCTTGATCTTCAGGTCGTGCTTCTTGGCGAACGCCACGCAGCGGTCATTGTCCTCGCGGGTGGCCCGTTTGTTGATGTTCGTGAGGATGCGCGGGTGCGCGGCCTCGAAGCCGCACAGCAGCCAGCGGAATCCAGCCCGGCGCATGGCATGTGCCTGTGCTTCCGTGAACAACTCGGCCTTCACGAACCCACGCAGCCTGAATTCCACGCCAAGCCGAGACTGCAGGTCGGTCAGGCCGTCGAGCAGATCAATCATGCTCTTGGAGACGTTGAGCTCGTCGTCGTAGAACATGAAGCCCGTGTAGCCATACTCGCGGTGGAGGATTTCGACCTCAGCGAGAATCGAGGCAACCGAGCGATTGCGGATCAGGCGAAGGCTCTTGCTGTTCCTGCCGCCGCAAAATCCGCAATTGAAGGGACACCCGAGCTGGCCGATCAGGCTCGTCGCGTTGTGGCCTTCGATTGTGTAGTTGTAGGACTTGAGGTCGACGAGATGGCGGGCCGGCAGCGGGCTCCTGGTGAACATGTCGTCCGACAGGAAGAAACCACCTTTCGGATCGTCGGCGTCTATCACCTTTGGCGCATCTTCCTTGAGGGCCTCGAAGATCGCGTACTCGCCATCGCCCGAGCACAGGACGTCGAAGAAGCTTTCGAGCGTGGTGGCGGCGCGTTGCGCGCGGCCGTTGACCAACCCTCTTTTCCGTTCGAGCTTCAATGCTGAATACACCAGGGTGACGTGCGGTCCGCCAAGGATCAAACGCAGGCCCGGCCGCAATTCCCGCGCCAGACGCGCCAGCTTGATGACCGCGGGGAGTTGCGGAGTCGTGGCGGTGATGCCGATTGCAACATCGATGCTGCGCCGGAGGTAATCGGCGAGGGCGTCGGCGTAGTTTTCGATCCCGGACAGGTCGAGAAAATTGATTCCATAGCCACCGCTCTCGAGGCTGGCGGCAACCTTCAAGATGCCGAGGCTTACAAAGACGCGCTCATCCAGGAGAAAGGCCGACGGCGGAGTGATCAGGCAAATCGAGCGCTTTCCTGGAAGTGTCGTCGGCCGCTCGCCTCCGGAAACAACGGTATCCAGACCGTTAGACATCCAATCTCCCTGCTGCGCACACATCGTGAGTTTGCAGGACATGCGCCTTCTTTACTACCCCAATAGGCCACAATTCGTGGGGTTCGGGCTCGAAAAGGCCCATCTGGCCTGCAAAAAAAGTGGCCTCCCAATGCGAAGGTCGCCATCGAAAAAGAGGTTCACCTCTCGCGGGTCACTTTTACGACGGCATTGCGAGCAAGCCGGGCAAGGATGGGGCGCGGGCGTCGCTTTCTAGGATCTCCCGACGGCCTAGCATATCGGCGTAGGCCCCCTCGAGATGGCGGGCGAAATCCGCGGAATCGGCCAGGCCATGCTTGATCGACATCGAGCGAAGCTGGATGCGGAGGAGAATCAGGCGGTCTCGATCCCTTGCCAGGTCGCCTGCGATCTCCAGGTATCTATTCAAGGTGTCACCCACGAGATCTCCACAGCCCGCTGCGGTCACGAGGGATGCTCCGTAGGCGTTGATGAAACTGGGCCCCCGGAACGTGACGACAGGGACGCCCTGCCAGAGCGACTCGGCAATAGTATTGCCGCCGCAGTAGGGCCAAGTGTCCAGGCTGATGTCGATCCCGGCGTATAATTCCATCAGGGTCCGGCGATCGACGCCACCGCCGACGATCAGCCGGTCCTCCGAGATTCCGAAGCGGTCGAATCGCTTGAGCAGGAAACGCCGATTGTCGGGGCCGGAGAGCTGGCTGTTGCGAACATAGAGTCTGGAGCCCGGAACGCGATGCAGAAGCTTCGCCCAAGTCTCGATGACATGGATATTGAGCTTCGATCCACTCCCGAAATAGCCGAACGTGACGAAGCCGTTCTTCACGGAGGGCGGCTCGGCGGGGATCGGCTCGTTAGACGCCCTGTAGTCGAAGCAAAAGAAGCATCGCGGCAGGCGGTAGATCTTCTCCACGTAGTACGGTTCGTCGGTCGCGTTCGCAGGTGTCGCGATCCCGTCGCCGATCACATAGTCGATGTTCGGCACATGGGTTGAACCCAGGTGATTGAGGTAACTGATCTGGATCGGGGCGAGACGCTGCCCCATCGCCACCAGTCGATGCCCGGGAGTATAGCCGCTCAGCTCGACGAAGATGTCGAGCCGGTCCTTGCGCACGATGTCGACGAAGGACTTGTCGTCGATACGAACGCCGTTCTCCGGTGGATCTCCTATGAATGGATCGGGGGAAGGGGTGTGGCGATAGACGTCGAAGGGCGGCGCCCGATCCTTGACGAACCGTTGGGGGGAGTAGCCGTAAACCTCGAAGCGGTCGCGATCGTGCGAGGCGATGGCGGTGCCCATCTGGAAGCGGATCGTATCGCTGTTCATGAACGCGCAGTGATAGCCGATGCGGATCTTGCGCGCGTGGTCGTATGCCGGCGTCGACGCGACCGGCCGAATGTCACGGATGAACGGGGCGATCCATTCGCGCTGGCGATCGGCGAGCTCTGCGTTGGAGATATTCGGCAGCTTCAGCAAGGCTTGGAATGCCAGGCTGGCAATCGTGATGTCTCCGGCTTGCCGGGCACGCTTCCACATCGTCAGCGCCTGGTCGATCTGGCCTCGCGAGTCGTAGACCGCGGCAACCAGACAGTAGAGCTCCGCGTGCAGGGCCGGCCAGCGCTTCGTGCGGCCGTGGTCCGACGCCGGCAGTGTCTTGGCGAGCATTTTCCGCGTCATGTACGGTCCGAGCCACCAGAAGTTCCACAATGTGTAGGCGGCGTGGATCGGCAGGCGTCCGGTCGAGCGCTTCAGCAGGTCCAGGAATGAAAGCAGCGGACGCGAGAATACCCCGAGGGCATGCGCACGGTTGCATGATAGCCGATGCAACGTTTCCAGCGTACGATGATCGGACATGAGAAGCGACCGCAAGCCGCTGACGGCATCCTCGAGCTGTCGGTCAAGCGTCTTCCTGCCGGTTGTAAAACCGAACGCTCCCAGCTGACCCAGCAGGATCGAAAGTTGGCCGATCCGGCTCTCGAAGGACAGCGTTGGATTCGATCCCTGGAAGAATCCGTCGCTGGAAAGGAATTTTGCGACGACGTCGAAGCGACCCTGGATGGCCTGCTCGAGGCTTCGCGGGCGGGCGAATACCTCGCTTTCCGGCGACGATGTGTCGACGACTCTGAGGTCGACCGAGCGAACGCCAAAGTCAGTCGCGATCCGGCACCAGATCTCCAGTTCGACTGCGTCGAACGACCAGTCGTCGTGCGCAAGACCGCAGTCGATCAGCGCCGTGCGCCGGAGGAAGCCCGCGGGCATGTAGGGGCGGTAGCTCGACAATAGCAGTGTGACGATATCGACGTCGGGGACTGAACCGCCGTGGACGTCCACCAGGAAGCCTCTGCCGCACAGCCCGCCGATTTCGGGGTTCGCCTCGAACTCGGCGCGGACGCGCTCGAACGCGCCTTCCGCGAAGATTCCATTGAGCGGAGCGACGGCGATGTACTGTCCGCGGCATGACCGAAGCGCGCGGACAAAACCTTCTCCGGTATTAGGTGTCGCCGCCTTGTGCAGTTTGATCCTTGGATCCGCGGCGGCGACCGCGGTCAGGTGGCGAATGCAGTCGGTATTCGAATCATCGCAGACGACGATGCATTCGAAATCCTCGATGCGTATGGCGCGCAAGGCAGCGAGAGATCGTTCGATCTCTGCCATGTCGTTCGAAGCCGTTCGGACAATCGAAAAGAGAGGAGCCGGTTCGCGGGTCATGAGCATCGTCAGGCCATACAAACCTGGCGCCGTTCGATGTCCAGACAGCTTGCTGGCACAGTTCGGAACTCTCTCAAGATAAAAAGCGGATGCATTCGTGCCTGAAATTTACGCATGTTCTTGGTCGATGGGCACTATCTACAGCCATGGATATGCCTGTTCATTTATAGCAAGCTGCGGAGCCCGGGCAACGCTGCTTTCTAGAGCCCCTGGTCCCGCTCCGACACGATCGGGTCCCGGATAGGCCACCATATTTTTAGGTCGGGATCGTTCCAGCGGAGCGTGAATTGTCCGACGCGATCGTATTCGGTCGTCTGCTTGTAGTGGAAGATCGCCCGTTCGCTCAGCACGAGGTGTCCGTTTCCGAATTTTGGCGGCACCAGGACCTGCAGGCGGTTGGTATCGGAAAGGGTGAACGAAGCCCATTGGCGGTACTGCGGCGAGGTCGGATCGTTGTTGACCACGACAAAGTAGAAGCTGCCGTAGAGGCAGGAAATCAGCTTCCACGTCTTGCTGTCGCCATGGATGCCGCGCAGGACGTGACGATAGGAGAGCGAGATGTCGTCCTGGATGAACTCGATGGGAATTCCCGACGAGTAGTAGATCGACTTGTTGTAGGTCTCGACGTAGTGACCGCGGAAATCCTCGAAGATCGTCGGCGGCTTTACGAGCAGGACTGAATCGAGCTTGGTTGGGAAGATTTCCATCGGTGGTTCTCCTGTCTGCCCGCGGCGGGCCTCTATTCCTGCCTGTAGATGATCGTCGAGCCGGTGAAGTCGACGCGCACCGGAACGCTGATCAAGTGCGCGAGCGCCTCGCGCACGCGCCGCTGATTCTCGATCGGCACGACGAAAACCATGAATCCTGCGCCGCCTGCGCCCAAGAGTTTCCCGCCCAGAGCGCCGGCGGCCATGGCCTGGTCGTAGATCCTGTCGATGGTCGATGTGCTGATCGCCCCGGTAAGGGCACGCTTCAACATCCACGTCTCGTGGAGTAGGCGGCCGAACGCATCGAGGTCGGAAGCGCGAAGCATTTCCACGGCTTCCGGGACCATCGCCTGCATGCGCTGGAGATTCTTCGTCTTGATGTCGAGGTTGTCGACGAGTTGCTTCGAAAGCGACGACGACAGGCGACTGGTGCCTGTATAGAACACCATTAGCCGCTGCTCGAACGCCTGCCGCTGTGGGTCGGTGAGGTCGAGCGGCTGCACGTCGACGCTGCCGTCTTTTTCGAAGCGGATGACGTTGAGACCGCCGTGTGCGCTTGCCACCTGATCCTGGCAGCCGACGGTCTCCTTGAGCTTGTTCTGCTCGAGGTCGATCGCGGCCCGGGCCAACTCGTCCTTACCGAGATTTTCGCCGCGCATCGCATGCAGGACGTTGATCAGGCCGACGGCGAAGGCGGAACTGGAGCCGATGCCGGAGCGGGCGGGAAGATCGCCTTGGTGGTGGAGTTCCACGCCCTCGTCGTCGTCGAAGCCCGTCGCGTGCAGCCCGGCGCGCACCGCCGGATGGAGGATCTCGGAGATAGCACCCACGGTTTCGATATGGGACCAGACGATGCGGTGCTTGATGCCGAAAAACGGCGGCAGATGCCGGCCGCTGATGTAGCAGTACTTGTTGATCGCCATCGACAGCACGGCACCGCCATGCTGTCGGTACCAGTCCGGATAGTCCGTACCGCCGCCGAAGAATGAAATCCGGTACGGCGTCCGGGAAATCGCCATGAACATCGCGAGAGATAACCCTATTGGAATGCAAGCCTCAAGTGGCGACGTTCACGTCACCGGGTCAGGAAGCGGTTGCCCTCGGTTGCAATGCGGGCCCGCCAATAGTCGAGAAGATCGCGCAGTGTCTGCTCGTAGCCGATTTCAGGCTTCCAGCCGGTATGGGCCTCGAACTTGGCAGTATTCGGCACCTGGAGATCGGCATCGATCGGACGCAGCCGATCGGGATCGACTTCGATGCGGATTTCGGACTTCGACGGAGAGAACGACAGGAGCATGTTCAGGATGTCGCCCACGGTGCAGGAATGCCGGCCGCCGATGTTGTAATAGGCGCCGGCGATGGGATTGATCGTGACCAGCATGTAATAGGCGCGCACGGCGTCGCGCACGTCGGCGATGGTCCTGAGCGACTGCAGGTTGCCCACCTTCACGACCGGCGGAATGAGCTTGTGCTCGATCATGGCGATCTGCTTGGCGAAGGTCGATTCGGCGAAGACGTCGCCGCGGCGCGGGCCAGTATGCGTGAACATCCGCGTCGTCATCACCGTCATGCCATAGGCTTCGGCGTAGAACCTGCCGACGAGGTCGGTGCCGACCTTGGAAATAGCGTAGGGAGAAGCCGGATGGAACGAGCATTCCTCGTCGATCGGCAGCTTTTCCTTGGGTACGCGGCCGAAGACCTCCGACGAGGCGCACACGTGGATGACGGCCTTGGGGCTGGTCTGGCGAAGCGCGTCGAGCACGCGGACGGTGCCCTGGATATTCGTGTCCATCGTGTCGAGCGGCGCGTCGAAGCTGGTGCGGGGAAAGCTCTGCGCTGCGAGATGAAAGACGTAGTCGGGACGGGCCTTGGCGACGACTGCCTGGATAGAAAGCGTGTCGCGAAGGTCGCCGTAGAGGAGCGAGATGCGGTCGTTGGCATTGATGCGGTCGGCGACGTTGGCGAGATTGTCCAACGGGCTGCGCCAGCGGCACATCCCGAAGACCTCCCAATCGGTCTTCTCGAGCAGATACTCCGCCAGATGGGAGCCCACCATTCCGGTGATTCCCGTTATCAGCACGCGCTTGCCGACCATACCTGAAAGCTTCCCTCTTGCACCGACTGAGGGGCAAACACCTTGCCGCCCAGGGTCGAGCGTTGCGCTATCATAGGAAGAAAGGTCTTGCCAGTGCTATACAGTCGACTCGACCCTCAGACAGGAAGTATTGATCCCAATCTCTATTCCCTCCATTTTCCGGCTGACGCTTCCGAGCGACGGGAAGGCCACTTAAAGAAGTGCCCCGGAGCTCGCTCGATACCGCGAGTTGCGGTCTCTAACCGACGAGCAGACTGAATGATCGGCAAATTTGCATCGATGGTAGCGCGTGGCTTTTCATCCCGGGAGCGCGCCTCGGTCGATGCTTCGGCGCCACCGCCTGTTCACTCCCTGTCTTCCAACTATCAACTGACGAGCGAGCAGCATTCTTACTGTGTCGGCTTGGTCGACCGGATAGAGCGGCTTTACGAGGGGGCTCCGGCGTACGTCGAAAGCCGAGGCTTGGACCCGGCGCTGTTCTTTCCGGGGAATGAATGGGCAGGCATCGTTCCGGTCAAGGGCGCGGCCTTTCGGCGAGCCTACAACGACATCAATTATCTTCGCCTGATGTCGCCCTTTGCCGGGTTCTACCTGATGTTTCTCGATCGTCTCGACGTTCGTTTATATGCAGAGTCCTGGAATGAACCGTTCCTGAAAGAACTGAACAGCACGGGCATGCGGGACGACGTCGTGGACTTTCTGACCACCAAGGTCGACCCGGCGCAACGGCTCAGTGCCTGCCTGGACATCCAAGGCGAGGTGACATCGTGTGTCGACGAACACCGCCGTTACACGCGCAATGTGCCGCGCCCCTTCGTTGTTCGAACGCCGCGAATGTTCGGCGAGATCGGCGTCGAGGTGGACGGGTTGATCGCCAATCCGGACACGATCCTGTGCCAGTCGCGAATCAATGGAATGCTCTGCTCCGGGGTTCTCGCCAAACTGCAGTCAGATGTGGAGCGCCGCGGGCGAGTCCGGGTGCTCGAGATAGGTCCAGGCAATGGGCCTCTTGGCCAGGCGCTGTCGACGATCTTCGGCGATCGGCTTGAATACATCGCTCTTGATCTCCCCAGCATTCTTTACAACTCGTCAATCTACCTCTCGGCTCTCGCGAATGGCGACCAATGTCACATCATGCTTCCTGGCGAGGAGGTTCCCGAGCGATTCAAGTTCCTGTTCGTCGCCAATTATTTGGTGGAAGAGCTGGGTGATAGTTTGGGGCCGATTGATCTGGCCTTGAACGCCATGTCATTTCCGGAAATGACCTCGCAGCAGGTACGATACTATGGAGAACTCATGAAGCGGCTATTGCGCGTTGATGGAATGGTCTTTGACGAGAACGCAGCAAATAAGCCGCATCATACGGATAGCAAGGCCATCCTCTCCGAGGTCTTTCCCTATCGCAAACACGTTGCGTCCAATGTGGTTGCGACCAAAGGGTGGTGTCAGGACGTCTGGACCAAGAGCTACGTCGGTGAAGTATTGAGTTGCAGTGATGTGCTCTTGCAGTGCTGAATACTTTTATGTCTTCGCTTGTGATGAGGCCCGCGAGAATTTCTAATCATCGACGAATGAATACTGGGAGTACCGGAAACTCGATGTTGAGCCTGCAATTATGAGCGGCCTTAGTGTTAATCCTGATCCGCTTATGACGAAGTACCTCGTCGGGGAAATGAGGGCTTTTGTCCAGAGCCCATTGGTCCTTCTCGATATCGGAGCGCGTGGCGGCGCCAACGTTGAATGGAATGTCTTTGGCGATCAGGTTAGAATCTATTGCTTCGAACCAGATGAAGCAGAGTGTATTCGACTTAGGGAATCCGCTGCTCCTCAGGTTTCCTATATTCCGTATGCTCTCGGCTCGACGTCAGGGGCGGCGACACTTTACGAGGCGCGGTTGCCTGCCAGCTCTGGCCTCTACAAAACCCAGATGGAGTATTTCGGCCGTCTTTTGAATAGAGAGAATGGGGTTACGGTAGCCGAGCGAATTGTTCAGGTCCGGACGCTCGATGAGATCGTCAAGGAATGGGGCATCGCAGACATCGATTTCATCAAAGCCGATGCAGAAGGCGCGGAACTCGACATATTGAGCGGCGGTGACCAGACACTGAATTTTGCCAACGTTCTTGGCATTTTGAGCGAAGTGCGGTTTCAGCAGGAAATCAACGGATCGCCGACATTCTCGATGCTCGACATGTTCCTGGCTCGGCACGGCTTTCGCCTGTTCAATCTAGCGGCCTATCGCCAAAGCAGAACGGTTCTTCCATATCCGGCAATCTCGAATTATCGACTGCCGTCCGGGGAGCGATTTTTCGCCTACACGATGCATGGGCAGGTACAGGATGGCGACGCTCTGTTCTTTCGTGACCTCCTGATCGCCGGGAATGCGTCGTTTGCCGCTCGCATTGGGCCGCTCAAGCTCTTGAAACTCTGCGCATTGCTCGAACTCTATTCGTTCAATGACTGCGCCGCAGAGCTGATCCTTGCCAATCGCGCAAGGTTGAAGGAGATCGTGAAACCCGAAATTCTGCTCGACCTTCTCTCAAGCGGGATTGCGGGCCGGACGACCACTTACAAGGACTATCTCGCCGACTATTTTGCCGAACCAGACGCCGATGCTGCATCAGGTGCGCATCAGACCGGACCATCCGTTCTGCCAGGAGCCCCGAACCCGCTCGGCGACGGCGGCGATAATCGAGACGCGGTCGGCAAGCGAGGATTGCTCGGCCGGATGATTCGGAGGATTTCGCGATTTTAGGTCGGCGTACTTCGGTCCGCAGCGACGTCGCTACACGCGTTGCGACCGTGTCTGGCGACGAGAGATCATCGCCGGTGTACACAAGTCTTGGGCCATGCTAACAGCTTGGGATCATGGAGAATAAGCTCACTACTTTAGCGTTGAACGCGATCCGCAGCAGCCTCCCGCTCGATGCATGGGGCAAGTACGCGGACACGATTGTCAGCGATCGGCGCAAAAGGCAGGCGGACCTCGCGAAGGCGGAGCCGGATCGCAGCTGGTTCGGGGCGCTGGACGATCTTCGTAAAAAAGGCTTTGTGAAGCTTCCGCTGACCTTGCCGCAGGCAACGACGGACGGGGTAAAGAGCCACCTTGCTGCTGAGCAGGTCCACAAGGGACCGCACGTTTTTTCCTTCGATGGGAAGCCGCGACCTCTGGACGAAGTGCGGGCGAACTATTCGCTGGCCGGCTATCGCTCGGACCAGATCCTGATGGCGCCGCACCTCCTCGACGTGTTCAACGATCCCAGGTTGATCGACCTGATCGACGAATATCTCGGCTGCGTCCCGACCCTGTACTCGCTCAATGGGTGGTGGTCGTTTCCCGCGAATCGCCCGGAGCTCATCTACTCGCAATATTTTCATCGCGACATAGATGACTGGCGTTTCCTCACGCTGTTCCTCTATTTGTCGGATGTCGACGAATCGACCGGGCCTCATCAGATCATCCCCGGGTCGCATACCCTTCGCGGGATGCAGGACCTCATCTACAATGCGCGCGCCGAGCGACGGAACGTCGGCAACTTCGATGCTGCGGCCAGTTTCGTATCGTCGATGGGAGAGGAGTTTTCGGGGGATTGCGAGCGGCTCTTTGGCGACTCCATCGTGAACGCGACGGGACCGACGGGTACCATGTACCTCGTGAATACCATGGCGCTGCATCGGGGATTGATGCCGGTGCAATCATCGAGGCTGGTGGTTTGGGCTCGTTACGGCCTTGGCGCGACCTGCAATTCTTCAGACCTCGAGCATGGCCCATTTTCGAAGAGGCTGGTTCCCACGTCGATGTCGGACAACCCGCGAAATCGATACATCAACCGGTTCTTTCTCGATTTCGACCGAGGCCCAGAATACTGAAAAACGAGGCCGACATTATACGGGAACGCGACGCTCACTTCTCTAGTCGATATTCATGAGCCGTATATTCCCGAGTCGCGACGCGCCGGTAGACTACCTGATGGCGCTCCGTGGAACTGCTGTCATTGGCGTTCTGCTTGGTCACTTGTTCGGCATCGGTACGATCAGCATCGGTGCCATCGCAACCAAGGGGAAGTGGAACTACACGCCGCACTCCGAGACATTCGAGACTTGGCGATCAATTCTTGAGATCGTGACGCCGCTTCTTGGGACGAATTTCGTTATCCTGTTCTTCGTCCAAAGCGGCTATCTGATGGGGAAGGTTTTCTTCGACGGCCGGTATGACGCCAACACCGGCAAGCGCGACTTTTACTGGGCGCGCTATCTGCGATTGGCCCCGTTGCTGTACGTCAATCTCGTCATCTGTCTCTGCTTCTATCGTTTTGCCGATCTCGATCCCGGGATGGCGATCGGAGACGTTCTCTTCATCAATAATTTTACCGGACGCGGGCTCAATCTGGTCACGTGGTCGCTTTCTCACGAGATGCAGTACTATCTCGTGGCCCCGTTCATTTACCTGCTTTTCCGCAGACTGACCGGTTGGAAGACCGTCGTTGGAGCGGTGGCTGTGCTGGCGGCGTCCTTCGGGATCGGAAGCTTGGTCCCGCAATTTGGATTCGCCTATGCCTTTGTCGCGGGGTTCTGCGTAAACCTGTTGCCCAGGAGGCCGGCTGCGATTGCGATCAAGCGCCTGGGACTCGTCGCAGGGCTTCTAGTGCTGCACTTCGGCTACAATGTACTGTCGTTTGTGCAGCTGCCCAGCCTGGCAGTTCCGCTTGCTGTGATCGTCTCGGGCTGGCTCGTCCATGTGTGCGAACGTCCGTCATTAGAGAAGGAGCATGCGCCCCTCATATTGCGGTTCGGCGTATTCACGGGCTACCTGACCTATGGCATCTACCTGTGGCACTATCCGATCATCATGACACGAGCCGGTGATTTCGCGGATCTGGCGCAAGGCATCGCGGGCCGCCTGCATCTCGAACAATGGCAAACCGTGACGCTGTTTCACTCCATGGAGTTACTGTTCGTTCTTGTCCTCAGTTACGGCCTTGCATATGCGACGTTCTTTTTGATCGAGGCTCGCTTCAGGCCAAGCCTCTATTCTGGCTTGTCTGCGAAATCATAAGCGTGGCGGCTTGTTGCCTGAACGTCTCTACCAAGCGGTAGGGTTGCTATTTCTCCCATTTCGCTTTTTAAGCTAGCCTTTGGGGGGGCATCTGCGTCGCAGCCGCAATAGCGCGCGGTATGGCTCTGCAAGAGCTCATGCCGCAAGTCTCGATTTCTGAAAGAAGTTGCACCACCTTGTAGTTCGCCGGACAAACCCATGGGCAGCGATAGGACCCCCGATGAACGATCTTGAGAAGTACCAGTTCGATCTTGGCGGTTACCTCCTCGTCAAGGGGCTGTTGAGGCTGGATCAGGTCTCGGCATATCTATCCGCGGCAGATGAGCTCGAGAGCCATTTCCTGAAAAACATGGACGCAGAACCTCAATTCTCGGGCTTTTCCAGTATTCGATACAGGTTCGACGAGAAGTATCAGTGTCATTCCTATAAGAATGCGTCCGGCGGTGGTCTGCAGCTCATCCTCGACGACTTTCTGAATGCGTCGAAGGCATTCGATTCACTCGTCGCTCACGAGCCTACGATGGAGTACGTCCGGGAGCTGGCGGCTGGGCCGTACTGGATTGGAAATTCGGAGCTGCGCTATCGCTACAAATCCAACCATACGGACACCCACATGGGCGGGCGGATGGATACGCGCAATCGCTACGAATTCGTCGGCGTGAACATGTACGATGCAGGCGCCCAGGTGCGGCGGGTCCGCGACTTCAATCTCCATGCGGTCCGCGTGCTATACGCACTGGAAGATATCCCGGTAGAGCATGGGCCGCTCTGCGTCGTACCTGGTACTCATAAATCGAATTATTTCTCCCCTTACTCCGACCATAGTCCCGAAGCGGAACCGGGCATGATGCCAATTCCAATGGACGCCGGCGACGCGATCATTTTCACGGAGAATCTCCGTCACGGCGGGTTTCCCAATCTACTGGATCGTCCGCGCAAAACTCTGCACCTCATGATCTCTCCGCGATGGGTAGGCTCGCAGAGCCCCATCCATTGGAACGAGAGGGTTTATGTCTCCGATGAGGCGTGGGGGCGCTATACGGCTGAACAAAAGGAACTACTTCCGCCGCCACCCGACAATCGCGATCTTCAGCTGAAGATTCTGCGTCAAGAGAATAAGTATCTCAAGGGCGAGAAGGACAAGCTGGGAGCGGAGATGGAGCGTCTGAAGACCCTTCTTCCAGCCTCGCGACCCGAAACAGCACAAGGGCCGGACAAGAGCGTTGTCTCTTCGCTTCGCAAGTTGATTGGTTTCTAGGGCCAAGACTCATAAAATCCACCATACGATAGCAGCGACGAGACAGACGGAGGTGGGGAAGTTTCGCGCCAGCCAGTCGTAGCGCGTGGCGATGCGGCGGAAATCCCTGAGCCGACAGAAGGCATTCTCGATGCTGTGTCGCTGTTTGTAGGATTTTTTGTCGAAGCTGAAGGGTTGTGTGCGGTTCGACCCTGTTGGGAACCGCGGCCTTGGTGCCGCGACCTTGCAACCAGTGCCGCAACTCCGTGCTGTCGTAAGCCTTGTCGCCGAGAAGCTGCTGGCCGCCTTGGTGCGGCGGATCAGGCGCTGGGGGGCGGACAGTCGTGGACCTCACCGCCGGTCAACGGCAAGAGAAGAAGACGGTCTTTAGCATCTGCGTTTGCGTGGATTTTCGTATTGCGCCGACCATGTGAGCGACCAATCACCTGTTTCTGCCCCCCTTTTTCCACCCGAAGCCGAGCGGTGCGCCTTGACGTGCGTCGCGTCGATCATTTGCGTCGCGGTCAGGCGTCCTCGACTAGCAAGTTCGCGGAACAGCCGTTCCCGTACGCCGCGCTCGCGGCCCAACGCACGAAGCGATTGTAGATCGTCGTATCCCGACCGTACGCTTGGCCTATGTCAAAGCGATATGGCACCGGACATTAAAGCGGCGCATCATGTGCTGATCCGAAACATTCCGACTGGAACACACTTTGAAATTTCCCCAATTTCCTTTGGCGGTCACATCAAGGAAACGCTTACTCGATGAGAACCGGGAACTTCGACAAGAGATCGAGCAATTGCACTATAAAGTTCGCACGCTCACAAATATCGACTCTGGCCTGGTCTTCGATCCCTATCGGCCCTCCCTTCAAAGGGCCTCGACTTCAAAGTATCGCCATTTCCTCGTGACGTCTTGGGGGCATGCCGCATCCATCTGGTTTGCGGGCTCGCTCAATTTTCACGAGGCGGTGCTTTGCAATGTCGGGCAGGACCATCCGCTCCAATCCTTCAACGCTCACTGGCTGAACGTGGATGGCAAAGCGCATTTCGAACGGAGTACGCCGGAAAGTTGGCGCTATGGAGCCATTCTTCCCGAACCAGTCACCGATGGAAGCAAACTACGGGGCTACGACCTCCCGGCATTCAGCGTGCCTCCACGGGACTATGCCAAGATTCCATGGTTCGTTTTCGACGAGATGGAGACCGTCGCACGCAACACATCGGCTCGCGTCATCGGAAATGTACACGGGATGTGGCTCGAAACGGCCGCCAAGGCGCTGGCGGTCGATCCGGGTGTCTTCGGGTACCGCCGCTTCCCCCTCGTGAATCTCATCCGGCATCCAGTCGGGAGAACGGAATCGGCGATCAAGGCCACTCATCACTACACCCTTTCTCGACTTGAGCCGGAGATCGACAGACTTATCGATGAGCAGATCGACGACATACGGGATATCGAGAGAAAGTTCGGAGTTGACTTCACCGAGCCTCGTGCGCGCGCCTCGCTGCACGTATTTCGTCAGGGGCATCAAAATACAGTCTGGTCGGATGAGCTCAAAGGCTTTCCGCGCGTGCGAATGGTGTTAATGGAAAAGCTGCAGGAAAGCCCCGAGTACTTCGCCGCGGTGTTCGATGAGTTGACCGGCGGCGCGCTGGAGGCGGACAAGGCATTCCTGGACAAAGTATTCCTGCCAGAGAACTTGGGCGGCGGCCGGCAAGGCGGGAAGCCCGCAGGCAGGCCACTCGAATCCCGGCTCCAATTCGAGGAGTGGTCGGCTTTCGAGCGCGCGGAATTTCGCCGCCTCGCGGATACCCTGAAGCTTCGCGAACTGTACGAAGCCCAGGGCTATGACATGTCGTTCGTGTAGACGCTCTCGGTGTTGGCACCGGCGAACGGGCCGATAGACTGTGTCACGCTATGCGTCCGCAGTCGTGTCGAGGATTGCGAGCGAGGTGGAGTGTCGATCGTTCAGCGCTTCGATGCAGCCCACACCCGGGTCGTATAAGGCACATCGATCGTAGGCCGTCCAAGGGTCTCCAGATAGGCCCGGATGTCGCTTACAATAATGTCGAACTTGTCGGCGGCCTGACGCTGCAGAGTGCCGTGGGATTGCCAGGATTCCACACAATCGTCGATGCTCTGCTTATGTATTACCGGCGCTTCAAACTTTTCCAGATTCATGAAGAGATTTGATGCAGCGATAACTTCCGTCTGATCTTCACGGCGGGTTCCATAGTCATAGTGAGGTATGTGCTTCAGGATAATCTCTTCGCTGGCTCGCTGAATGGGGTCGCCCAAATCGCGATGATTCCACATGCAGGCGAACCAACCACCGTCGGCCAAAATACGCGCAGCTTCGAGAAGCGCCCGAGGACGGTCGGTGACATTGAAGGACGAACCGAACGTGACCAGGCGGAATGCCCCGGTGGCTTGGCCGGTCGCTTCGCCCACGCCTTCGTGCCATCGGACGAGCGGATAGGCACCGGTTCGCGTGATTCCATGCGTGCGCATCGCGTCATTGGGTTCTACTGCGGTAACGCTCAATCCGCGTGCAGCGAGCATGAGGGTCAAATGTGCGGCTCCGGCCCCCACGTCACATACACTTTGTCCCTTCTGTATGCCTGCCAGATTCAGGAGACGGTCGATTGCCTCATCGGAATAGGCGGCTCGCTTCAGATAGGCATCCGCAAGGCTCGTGTAATCCCAGTTCGTCTTCATTGAAGAGTATCTCCACCCATTAGATCTAGCCGTTAGACTTCATTACCCGTCTCTTCGTTCGGCATCGTAGGGACGACCACCAAATCTCGCCCACCGCAGTTTAGGACCTGTGTGCGTCTGGCAAGATTCGAGCGCGCTAAGCGTTCATTCCAGACGGGACGGGTTTTACTGGCTATTAACAAAAGCAAGATTCAATCGAAATCTCAAGGTTGGAGGATAGGAAAATGAAAGCGGAGATTGAGTATCTAATCGCGGCGCCCGCGTCAAAGCAGGTTGGGGAGGGGGCATTTTCTCGATTCGCACTCCTGCGGGTCGAGAGCCTTATGGCTCGAAATGCGCCGGCGTTCGTTTTTGATACCGACTTGAAAATGGGCATCCTGATGAGTAGAAGTGAGCAATGATCAAAGACACGCTTAATCAATCCCATGCTGTCCCTCGCGCTGAACATTGATGTGGAGACCAGTTCTCTAGCCGTCGCGCCGACCGATTTTCTTGCGATAGGAATTCAGGCATACGGAGGTAGCGGCTCTCTGTTCATGCAAAGCCTGCTCGACGGGCATCCTGATATCCTTGCCCTGCCGGGTACGCTGGGAATTCAGTATTACAATTCGTGGGCGATCCATCTGAGAAATACGCCTGCGACAGAGATCGGCTACGAGACTATCAAGTCGTTCATTCGAAAATTCTTTGCGATCATCTATGACGCGAGCGCGGGAGAGTTCCTCGGGCTGAATGAACTTGGTGAGGACATGAAAGACAGCTCGGTCGTCGACCAGAGGAAATTCGAGGCTGCCTTCGATTTCCTTGTCGATCGAATGATTCGCGAATCAGGCATCGAGGGGACCGATCTGATCTCGAGCGTAAATGTCCAGAAATATCGGACGATATGCCTCAAAGCAGTCTACCTCGCCTATGCGTTTTGCATCGATCAGGACATAACGCGCAAGAAATTCCTTTTGTACTCCGCGCACGGTGGCCCTCTGAACGACATTGAGGCTCTTTGCCAGGATTTCAAAGAGGTGCGCTTTGTCCATATGGTTCGCGAGCCGATACAGAATTTGGATTCGGTGCAGCGCCGTTTGGTCGAGGAGGTCAAAACGACGAGACCGGATGTCGATGCATTTTGGTGCGTCATCAACCATCTTTACAATGATCGCGCCCCCCAGGCACCCATTTGCGGCGTTCCGATGTATTCGGTCTACCCGTATCCAATGGCTGCCCCGGGACATTCAATCGCCGTTCGTCTCGAGGATTTGCATCGTGAGCCGCGCAAGACACTCTCGGCGCTTGCCCAATGGCTTGGCCTCGAGTGGTCGGAGACTCTCATGCAGAGCACGTTCGCTGGCAAAAAATGGTGGAACTTGCCCGGCTTGCGCCGGATCTCCGGCTTCAGCACATCGATGACTGGCCGGCCCCCTCAGTTCGGCAAGTTCGATCAATGGAGGCTTCGAGAAATCGGCGCTCCGATCGGAATGCAATACGCGTACCCCGGTTATCGCCGAAACATTGTCGAGGAATGGACCGCGCTGCTGCTGAGCCTGCTGCCATTTTCGCTGGAGTGCAAAACATACTCCTTTCGGCATCTCCTCTATTTCGTCACCAGGCGTATGCCGTGGAATGAGCCTCCAAAGAACGAGGTCTGGAACAACCCGAAGCAATACGATTTTAGCCTTACCGCGCTCGTCGTTACTATCATCGCGACTCCGAGCTTTGTTTTGTGGGATTATTGCAAGCACAGGACGGCAATTTGGCAAGGCTTCATGCTGAACCGAAGAAGCAAGACGACGTTTGTCCCGCTGCTCGATCTGGGAGTTGCTTCGAATCTTGCGAAGTCGCCGTCCAGCTGATGGGCCAGCGCCGGGCGCGATGCTGCGTGTGCGGACCAAGGGTATCGTCGCGGAGCCTTGAACCGAGCGCTCGTTCGTGGTGACGGTTGATGCAACGGATTGGACGACCGGCAAGACCGGCCGTGTCATCTGGATTTCCGGCCTGTCCGGCTCGGGGAAATCGACCGTGGCGGCCCACACGGTTCGAATGCTGCGTGAAGCAGGGACCTCGTGTATCTGCCTCGACGGGGATGAATTGCGCGCCGTATTCGGCATCGACACGTCCGCCTCTAGGACCTACGACCGCTCGGCACGACTGGCGTTGGGTTTTCAATATGCCCGCCTTGGGCGGCTCCTAGCTTTCCAGGGGACAACTGCAGTGGTCGCCACCATCTCCCTTTTTAGGGAGCTGCACACATGGAATCGTGCGAATCTTCCGGGATACTTTGAGGTTTACCTCAAGGTGCCGCTTTCTGAACTGCGGCGACGGGACCCCAAAGGAGTATATCGACGTTTCGATATGGGGGAATTGCGCGACGTGGCCGGCTTAGATTTGCCGGTCGACGAGCCACAATCCCCGGATCTCCAAGTCGACTACGCTCCAGAGACGAGTGCGGAGGCCACCGCGAAACAAATCTTTTCGCGCTTGAATTTACTCTAGAATATCGCCGACGTCGTCAGATCCGATTCTTGCCGAATACCAGGGGAATGAAATTGAGCGAGATCCAGACCGCCGATCTACGGCACGGAGATTTTACGGGACTTGCGCAGAACTATTCCCTGCATCGTCCGGACTACTGTTCTTCCGTGCTGTCCGCTCTCCTCGGTCTCCTGAACAAGAAGGAGACTGACGTCGACTTTGTGGACGTGGGCGCGGGAACCGGTATCTGGACGCGCATGGTGATGCGGCGCGGTGTTCGAGGTTCGATTGCCGTCGAGCCGAACGCCGACATGAGAACTCACGGTCAGGCCGACAATGATGGGTTGCCGATTGCCTGGCATGCCGGCTCGGCAGAAAAGACGGGCCTGCCGGACGCAAGTTGCGATTGGCTGACGATGGCTTCTTCTTTTCATTGGGCGGATTTCAATTCAGCGACCCGGGAATTTCACCGCGTCCTCCGCCCGCATGGGCGCTTCACGGCATTGTGGAATCCCCGTTTCGTCGAGGACAATCCGACTCTCGTCGAAATCGAGAATCATATCAAAGCCTTGAAGCCTTCACTCAAGCGGGTTTCTTCAGGCCGCTCCGGCACCGCCGATACGCTCACTGAAAACCTCTGGAAGTCCCCGTTGTTTGACGACGTGGTTTATGTCGAAGGTCGCCACAGCATCGCCATGCCGCGCGAACGGTATCTGGGGGCTTGGCGCTCGGTGAACGATCTTCGCGTCCAGCTCGGGGCGGACAATTTCTCTCGATTCCTGGATTTCGTCGAAGCGAAAACGAAGGGCTTTGACATCATTCGAACGACTTATCTGACGCGAGCCTGGTCGGCTCGCCGCAAGGACTAGAGCACGGCAATGTCGCTTGCGTTCTCGACCAAGGCCGGGACACTCGAACTGTTGCGGGGCCATGTACAGTCAGCTCGCATAGCGGCATCGGTCATTTTTACCATCGAGCAATGGAAAGCGAGCGCGTCTTCCTTGATTGCCGCGGTGTCGAAGGTCCTCGGACAGGGGCCCTTGATCGTGCGATCAAGCCGTCAAAATGAAGATACTCTTGCGGGCTCCAACGCCGGTGCCTTTCTATCGCTGCAAAACATCTCCGCCGCCGACATAAAGAGTGCGGTCGAGCAGGTCATAGAGTCCTATGGCGATGCAAACGCCCTGGATGAGGTGCTTGTACAGCCCATGCTGAGCAATGTGACTCGCTCAGGCGTGGCATTCACACATGACCCGAATACCTGCTCGCCTTACCGAGTTGTCAACTGGATGGAAGGCGGCGATACGGCGGCGGTGACCGGAGGGTTGGGAGGGCGCACCTGGCAGCAGGCCAGTCTTTCGTCGGTAGCGCCGCCAAAACAGTTGATCGGCGTCCTGTCGTTGCTGGACGAACTGTCGGGCTTGTTTGGAGGTGCGGCGCTCGATTGTGAATTTGCGATGACGAACGAGGAGTCGGTCGGCGAGATCCTTTGGCTGCTTCAGGCGCGTCCCCTTGTTCTGCTGGAGGCGGCGGAGAGCCAGGAAATGCAGGCGGAGAGGCTCACGCGTGTCCATGCCAAAATCAAGGAGGGCATGCTTCCTCATCCGTTCTTGATGGGGAAGCGCACAGTCTACGGTGTCATGCCGGACTGGAACCCGGCCGAGATCATCGGTATCCGTCCGCGTCCACTGGCGCTGTCGCTCTATCGCGACCTCGTGACGGACTCAATATGGGCATACCAGAGGCATAACTACGGCTATCGCAATCTCCGCAGCTTCCCGTTGATGCCCCATTTCTTCGGGCAACCCTATGTCGATGTGCGGTTGTCTTTTAACTCTTTCATTCCAGCAAGCCTCAAGAACGAGTTGGCAGGTCGTCTTGTCGACTACTACATCGATCGACTTTTGGCCGAACCGGCACTTCACGACAAGGTGGAATTCGAGATCGTCTTTTCCTGTTACACGCTCGACTTGCCGAATCGCCTGGCGCGGCTTTCCGATGTCGGTTTCTCGGGCGACGATCTATCGGACATTTCCGGGAGCCTGCGACAGTTGACCAACCGGATCGTCCACACAAAGGACGGTCTGTGGCGGAAGGATGCGGCGAAACTCGACGTCCTCCAGGCGCGACGCGAAGAACTCTTCGCTTCCGATGCCGGACCGCTCGAGCGCATCTATTGGCTGCTCGAAGACACCAAGCGCTATGGAACCCTGCCGTTCGCTGGGCTCGCGCGAGCCGGCTTCATTGCCGTGCAAATGCTGAAATCTTTCGTCGAGATCGGCCTGTTTTCGACGGCCGACTATGATGCTTTTCTGGCGAGCGTCTCCACCGTCAGCAGCCATCTCTCCCGGGATCGCGCAATCCTGGACAGGTCCACGTTTCTTGCGCGCTACGGTCACCTGCGCCCCGGCACTTATGACATCATGTCGCTGCGCTACGATGAGGCCCCGGAACTCTACTTCGACTGGAAGCAAAGACCTCCGGTTCCGGAGGCAAGTCAGCCATTTTCGTTGACGCTGCCTCAGTTACGCGAGCTTTCACGGTTGCTTGCGTCCCATGGCCTCGAGGTCAATCCGGTGGAGTTGCTGGATTTCCTGCAGGCTGCCATTGAATTGAGGGAATTGTCCAAATTCCATTTCACCCGAAATCTCTCGGACGCGATGGCTCTCATGGTTGAATGCGGGGCGAAGTGGGGATTGTCCAGAGACGACCTTGCCTATTGCGATATCGGAGTCTTTCGCGAACTTTATATGGCAGCCGCCGATCCGAAAGAAGTGCTCCTGAACTCTATCGAACAGGGAAAGAGCCGTTTCCGGGATACGCTGGCCATGTCGCTGCCTCCGCTCATCGCGCACCCGGACGATGTATGGGCGTTCGAGGTGCCGGAGACAGAGCCGAACTACATCACGCACAAGCAGGTCGTGGCGCCGGTTTCGGACTGCAGCAGCATGTCGAGGCTGGCCGGTGCGATTGTCTGCATCCCCAATGCGGATCCGGGCTTTGATTGGCTTTTCGCTCATCCGATCGCCGGCCTGATTACGGCCTGGGGCGGGGCGAACTCGCATATGGCGATTCGCGCCGGTGAGCTGGGGTTGCCCGCTGCTATCGGGGTGGGCGAGGCCAACTACAGGCATTGGAGCCGCGCCAGGCGATTGCGCCTGGATTGCGTCGGCAGGCGGATTGAGGTTTTGCCTTGAAGCGGGTGGTCGCGATTACCCAACGTGTCGACATTCATCCAAATCGGAACGAGCGTCGCGATGCTCTGGATCAGCGCTGGTACGCATTCGCCGAAGCCTGCGGCATCGTCGCGCTCCCGATGCCCAACCGTCGACAGACGGCGGTCGCTCTCGCCGAGGCTTCGCCGGTGTGCGGACTGATACTGACCGGTGGCAACGACATCGTGGCGGTTGGTGGCGACGCGCCGGAGCGCGATGAGACGGAAGAGGCGCTGATCGACTGGGCTCGCTCGCGGAAATTGCCCATCTTTGCCGTGTGTCGCGGCATGCAATTCCTGGCACATACCTTCGGCGCTCGCCTCGTGCCAGCCAAGGGACACGCCGGTACGGCGCATGAGGTTCTTACCGATGATGGACGATGCACGGTAAATAGCTATCACAACTGGTGCATCGAGACCCCGCCCGAGCATTTCACGGTTCTGGCTAGGGCTCCCGATGGCACGGTCGAGAGCATGCGCCACATCAGCGAGCCGATAGCCGCCGTGATGTGGCATCCCGAACGCGAAAAGGAATTCTCCCGGGTCGATTTATCTATGCTCAAAGAGTTGTTGGGGGCGTCGAGATGAAGGCAATCATTCTGGCGGCCGGACGCGGGAGCCGGATGAAGGGCTTTACCGACGACGTTCCGAAGTGCCTCGTCAAATTGGCCGGAAAAACCCTGCTGGAGCGGCAGCTTGCGGCGCTCCGGTCCGCAGGCGTCGATGAAATAGCCATCGTCCGGGGGTATCATGGCGAACTCCTCGAAGGCTTTGGCGCGACGCTGTTCGAGAATCCGGACTGGCAGACGACCAATATGGTTGCCTCATTAAGGTGCGCGGGTCGGTGGCTTTCCAGCGGCGACTGCATCGTCAGCTATTCCGATATATTCTACGGCGCGGCCACGATCTCGAGGCTGATACAAGCCAAAGGGCTGCTTGCCGTTGCCTACGATCCCGATTGGCGGTGGCTCTGGGAGAAACGTTTCGCCGACCCGTTGAGTGACGCGGAATCCTTCCGCCTCAACTCCGGCGGAGAGATCGTCGATATCGGCCGCCGGACTGCGACCTATGACGACGTACAGGGGCAGTATATGGGGTTACTGCGCTTTTGCCCGGCCACGTGGACGAAGGTTGTGTCCCTGCTCGATGGAATGCTGGCGGCGGATGCGGGGCGCATCGATATGACATCGTTGCTGAGCCGCCTGATCCACGCTGGCGTCACCATCGATGCTGTGCCGATTGCCGAACGTTGGGGAGAGGTCGACGCTGCATCCGACCTCTTTCTTTACGAAGAACTGGCGCTGCGCGAAGCGGCCTTTTCCACACTCCTGGCGACGTAACCTCACTCGTCGAACATTTGCGGAGTGGCGCACATGACTCAAGCCTTGCCGAAACTTGCCACGCTCGAAGAAATCGTCGAGGAGGCCGCGGAAATCGCCCGACGGCATGCCAGCAGGCTGGCGTCGACCGCTCCAGACATCCGGATCAAGGCCGACAAGTCTCCGGTAACGGCAGCCGATCTGGAGATTGCGGCCTTCCTGCGCGAGCGGCTTCTTGGTCTCTTACCCGGTTCCGGGTGGCTTTGTGAGGAGGGGGCAGCCGTCGAAAGCGAGAAGGGGGGGCTGGTCTGGGTCGTCGATCCATTGGACGGAACGAAGGAATTCATACGAGGCATTCCCGAATTCAGCATTTCAATCGCGCTACTCGTGGGACTGGAGCCTGCCGTTGGGGCGGTCGCGAATCCCATGACGCGCGAGATGGGCCTCTGGAGCGCCAGTGAGGGACTTCTGCTCAACGGATTCGCAGCCTCCACTCCGCCACAGACCGGGACTAAACTGGAAGACATCGTGGCCAATGCGAGCCGAACGGAATTCGAGAAGGGGTCTCTCGTCGAATTCTGTAGAACGCTCAGGGAAGTGAAGCCGATCGGTAGCGTTGCCTACAAATTGCTGCGGGTGGCGGCGGGGCTCGAGCAGCTCTATTTCTCGGTCGAGCCCAAGAGCGAATGGGATTTGTGCGGTGGCATCGCGTTGATTCACGCCGCGGGATTGGACTATGTGCGGTTCGATGGGGCGCCAATGCGATTTACCGGCACAAACAAGCGAATCAATACCGGCGCCATCGCAGGTGCCGGGCAGTTGATTCAGGGCTTCCTTGCCCGCTTCGGCGAAGCCGTGGGGCAAGGTCAAGACAGGATCGCCCGAGGTATCGTGCGCTGATGACCGCGCAGCCTGCGCCTAGGCGGGATCGTCCGGTCGCCGCACCCGATCGAAGAATGTGCTGCGGAGCTCACCCAGATTTCCCGTGACAAAAGGAAGGACCCGCACGTTCGGAGCCAGCGGCTGCAGATGATTTTCGTCGAACACATAGTTGTGGCGTATCAGCCGATCGCATCCCATCATGGAAAAGTACGAGTCGATCGATTGGAATACTCGCGTCTCGAGCACTGGAGCGTAGACCGCATCGATCTCTTCCGTCTTCTGGCCGAGGCGAGGGAAGGACTCGCGATCGACAAAGATCGCATTCCAGCTGGTCACCGCGGCAAGCTCGTAGCCCTTGAACTGGGCGAGCTGGATTAACGCCCGCAACGATGCCCCGTCGTTGATCGACGGGTCGTCCTGCTGCGCGAAGATGACCTCGTTGGAAATTGTCGGATTGAAGTCGATCATGACGACCCGGGGCCGGAATTGCCTCAAGGACGCCCAGAGACTGTAGTCATTCCCCTCGACGTCGACGCACAGAAAATCGAACCGCTGCGGACACGCTGACGGCGTCAGGATGGCATCCAGGGACACAGGCGGTGTCGTAGTTACTTCCGCTTGCACGAGCTGGACGAGGGGGCTGCCGGCATAGCGTGCGGTCAGGGCCTTGAAAGCCTCGTCATTCTTTTCGATCAGCACGCCGGACCAGGTCTGCTCATTGAGCAGAGACCAGGTGTTGCTGAAGGTGCGGCCGTCGTATGCGCCGACTTCGACGCAATATTTGTTGTCGGTTCCTATCAACTCGAAGATACGGCGTAGAATGCCGTCCTCACCGCATTCGGACGTCACGTTCGCCCTGAACGCGAACAAGATGTTGCCCGTTTGATTCGCGGAGTCTCCGGCCGCCGCTTGCTGCTCGAGGAAATCGTTCTGATAGGACATTCTCGGCCGAAATACGCGAAGCGCCCTGGGAAGGGCCTGGATGTCGTCGTCCGCCACTTCGACGTGTTCCAGGATGCCCGCGCGGTCGATCTGGTGTCGCCAGATGATCTTTCGGTTTCCTGCGAGGAACAGCGTGCCGTCGTACCCTTGGAAAAGCTTGGTATCCAGGAGTGCGCGAAACATCGCCTCGGGCCGATTGTCTTCTATTTCAAATCGCGGGAAATATTCCAAAGGCACGAAGACGGCATTTGGCCCGATTGTGCAAACCAGCTCATAGCCTTTGGTTTTTCCCAGTTCGCAGACCGCCTTAAGAGAGGCCGATGCTTTGACCTGCCCGTCGTTCCATTTGGCGAAGTTGATATCCGCCGGAATGAATGGGTTGAACTCGATCATGACGACCTTGGGCCGGTATCTCTCCAGCGAGCGCCACACGTAGAAGTCGTTCCCGTCGATGTCTATGACGAGGAGTTCGAAATCGGGCGGAATCGGCGTCCGCCCCAATATGGCGTCGAGCGAGTTGATACCGTCGATCTCGACAAGCTGATTGAAGCAGTGGATGTCCGAAAGACCCTGACAGTTCTGTTCGAGCCGGCGAAAGACTTCGGAAACCGGTTCTATGTAGACCGCCTTCCACTGCTTGTTGTGAATTAGATCCCACGTGTTGGAATGAAGCTTCCCGTCCCAGGCACCGAATTCGACGCACCATCCGTGCGTGAGTCCCATCCGGGTAAAAATCTCGGCCAGAACACCGTCCTCGCCATCTTGCGAGGTCACGGCTTTGGCGTACTTGGCCAGGTAGTTGTTCTTTTCGATCTCGCGCACTGTCGGTCGACACGGTTCGAGAACTTCTAGCCGTCGGACGCCGCGTAATGTGGACAGGATTGCGTCGCTTTCAGGCGATGGAGCAGTCGCTCTGCCGTTCGCATTCCTTGGCGCGAATGCCCGCAGCGCGCCACGCAATGTCTCGAATAACGACAAGTTCCTTCTCCTGCATCGCCGCGCAATAGTCGACTCTGGCATTCTCGAATCGGGACGCCTGATATCCCGACAGCTAAGGCTGCCCGGCCAGAAATGTCGGGGATCCCAGTTTACCCAGGTATTTGTGACCGGGAGGAAGAGATTCCGCGCCCTCCTCATATCGTCGCCGGAAGAGCGCGGATAGCAACGACCGGGGAGCATCGCTTTTTGCAACTGCGCCAGAAATGGCCGGAAAAAGATCCTGGATTGCCTGACGTCGGGGGCTTCGGGAAAATCGCTCGCATGCTGCGAGATAGGCGGCGTGCTCGGCCGAACGGTACACGTTCTGAAGCGGCGTCTTGTCGATCGTCGCGTTCGGCGCGCTCTGGGCGACGGCGATGACCATGGCTTCCGGTGGCAAGCGCATCGGAGCGGTCACGGAGCCGTCGGGAGCAAAGGCGTCGAACTGATAGACCTTCCATGGCTCCGCGTGAACGTCGCCGTACGTCACGATGTACACTTGGCAATCGGAGAAGTTGTTCAAAGCGTAGAAGTCGAAAAACCAGTCGGGCGAGAATTTCAAGTACGCGTAAGACGCGTGAGCCGCCCCCTCATAGTTGAATACGGACGCGTTCGGCTTCAGCATTTTCGATGCGTTGCGAATGCAGGCCGCCGGATCGAACACGTTGTCGAGAACGCTGCCGTTGTAGATGAAGTCGAAACGGCCGACCAATGAATCGGGAACGTCGTCCGACAGGCTGAAGATGATCTCGGCGCCCTCGTAGGCACTCACATCGCAAGCGCGGACAACGGCATCGGAGAACAGGGAAAAGAAAGAAGCGTCGGAGATCAGCTTCCGGGGATAGGGATGCGGAGTCTTGTCGTAGTCAATGAAGGCCGTTGGCAATATTTTCAGCCCCAGCTTCTCGACCAGGGCCTGGGCCTCGTCAGGTGTCATCAAGACGATTTGTCGGCCTAGAAGCAGTGCTTCGCCGCGAATGTTCCGGTACCTGTGTTCTGCGAGAACCAACTCTGCCAGATGACGCGTTATCGCCATGATTCAAATTCAGCCGTCATCGAAGTCTGTGATCGCGGGGCAATTCTTAACACTTAGATCTAGTGGAAGCATCAAGGAATTTGGAGTTACGGCGCGGACAATGCTGCGGCGGGTGCGTCGCATGACTTGGTATCGCCTATGAGGCCTGCTGGGCAAAAATCGTTCCGGGTGCAGGGTTAGTAGATCTGGCCGCCACTATGCGCAACGCCTTCTTTGGAGCCCGGCAGGACGGCCACTCCTTTTGTATTGGTGAAGATCACACCGTTCATGATCGCATTGGCCCGGGCGCCGCTGGCGTCGCCGCTGGAACTGAATCCGGTCAGGTCGATGACGCTCGCGATGTCGGCCTGGACGAAGGTCGTGAAGGCGGGGCTGCCGTTCATGGTCCATTTCCCGGTGACGTTCGCCGACGCCCCATCTTCCATGACGACGACTATGTTCATCGGCGCTCCCATCGACGACAACATAACGTTCTTGGCGGTGACCGTCGCGCGTGGTCCCGCCGCGTCGATCAGGGAGTTGGCCCCGTTCGTCTCGCCCCAAACGTTCTCGATGTTCATCGGAGAATTGTCCGAAAGCCAGCAACCTCCGCCTGGTCCGGGCGCGCAATTGAGATGGCTCGTCGTGAAGGCAGCATCTCTGTGCAGCGAGAAGACATAGCCGCCGGCAGGCCCGGAGATCACAGTGCCGATATCCCCACCGGTGATCTCGAAGCTGCCCACGCCCAACGCCCCAACGAGGGGGCCGACGAATAGCCACGCGGCCTGTATCCCGCTAATCGGGTCGGTCGAGGCCGGTGGCGCGCAGGCGCCTTGCTGGTGGACGGTCGTGACGTATTGGCCTGCGTGGTCGACGGTCTGCTGGTCGACCTTGTACGCATGGGCAGGGTCGGCGAAGGGTGCTTCGGCTGTACCGGGGTTGGAGTTCGAGCCGGTGATGCAATTGTAGTACAAGTCTTTATCTGCGGTCATCACGGTGCGGCCGGGTCCGTTGCCGGGCGTCGGGCAAGCGCCGTTTGCGATGGCTGTGATGCGACCATCACCGTCGACTGTGAGAGTGGGGCAAGTATAGATGCCCGCCGTGACACCTGTCGGTCGTGGCTCGGAAATTGAACCAGTCGGCGCCAGTAATAGAAGTGCGAGGACGATAAAAGGAATAGCTGCCTTCATTAGCCGCTTCTATAGCCTGCCATCTTGTCGATGCCTACCGTTTAGCGCTGGGCTACGGGAACCTCTGTCGTCCGGATTTTCGACCCTTCGGGCCGACTGACGTGGGCGGCAAGGGCTTCTAGCATATGAACGTAGGCTCGCTCGAGAATCCGTGCAAAGCCAGCCGAGTCGTTCAATCCATGCGTCGCATATAGCTGGCGCAAGCTCCTGCGCAGGCCTTGCAGGCGGCCGAGGTCGGAGGCGAGGTTGGTAGAGATCTCGATGTATTCGTCACGGCTATGAGCGATGAGTTGGGGAAGGCCGGCCGCCTCCAATAGAGACGCCCCGTAACGGCCGCACATCATGGCGCCCTTCAGGCTCACCGCGGGAACGCCCTGCCAGAGCGATTCGGCCAAGGTGTTGCCGCCGCAGTAGGGCCACGTATCGAAGGAGATGTCGACTTCCCCATATGCGTTCAGAATTCCTTCGCGAGTCGCTCCAGGGCGGATGACAACTCTCTCCGAAGATATGCCTTGCCGGCGGAACAAATTAGTTATGAAGCGCCGGTTGTCCGGCGGGTCGAATTGGGAATGCTGAAGAAGAATCTTCGAGCCCGGCACACGGTGCATCACCCGGGCCCAGAGCGCGATGTTCTCGGAATTGATCTTGTTGGCGCTGCCGAAGCATCCAAAAGTCACGAAACCGTTCGTGATCGCCGGAAGGTCGGAGACAGGCGGGCTGTTGCCGTCCGTGTAGTCGTAACGGAGGAGGCAGCCGGGAAGGCGATAGATCGTTTCCGTGAAGGTTTCTTGGGCGTCCGCTCCGTAAGGCGTGCAGGTCTCGTCGCTCAAGACGTAATCGACGTTCGGCACCCGGCTGGTCGCGAAGTGGTTGAGATAGGAGATCTGGACCGGCGCACAGCGTTTAGCCATCGCGCCGAAACGATGCGCAAAGGAAAAGCCGCTCATTTCGATAAAGACGTCCACGCGGTCGGCACGCACGCGTTGGGCAAATGCGTCGTCCGACAAGCCCGCGGTGTTCACGGCCAAGTCGAAGGCCGCTCGCATGTCGTCAGGCAACTCCGACGGGGCGTACCCGATGACGTAGAACTTCGAGCGATCGTGGGCGCGCATCACGCGCTGCATGATATAACGAATGGTGTCGGAATCCATGAACGAACAGTAGTAGCCGACCCGCACCTTGCGACCGGCGACATACGGATCGAAAGCCGGTTTCGGCTCGGCGGGATCCACGCGGAGGTGGCGATCGACCCAGCGCTGCTGTAGCTGCGCAAGGCTTTCGTACGTGGCTCCAGGATCCTTCAAGGCCTGCTGGCAGGCGTGAGCTTCGAGGGCGGAGTTGTGCAGGGGCTCGGCCCGCGCCCACATCGCCATCGCTTCGGCAAACTGGGCGCGCGATTCGTAGACGCGCGCCGTCGTGTCGTACATTCGGGCCAGCCGGAGCTGTCTGTGTCGCGCTGCAACGGCGGCGAATTGCGGCGCCGCATGCTCGCCGAGCGTCAGCCTCTGGGCAAGGCGCAGCGTCGGACGCAATGGATCTTTCAGTCTCGAGAAGAGATGCTCGATCAGGAATTTCTGCAGCCGGAGTTTCCAGCGCAGGGCAGGCATATTGGGCTCCACGTCGGGTGACACGCCGCGGAGTGCTTCCAGGGCTTTCCACAACGCTCGCGTTACCTGCCGCCGTCGGGCTTTCACGTCGAGACCGGGGTTGAGGCCCGCGTAACCACTCAGCTTCACGCTGTGGGCATGGAGATCCACCAGCTTGTCCTGCAAATCGGCAGCTCTTCGGGCGAATTCCTTCTCATGCTCGAAAAGCTTGTGCGCTCCGGCATGAAGTTGAAATTGCGACAGATGGTTAATCTGCGCTTCGAGTTCGCGGAACCAGACGTCGTCGTAGTGAGCGAAGGCGTGGTCGATGTTGTTCGATATCTCGCGCGCCTTTCCCATGCCGAAGAATCCGTCGGCAGAGAACATGTCGCGAATCAGCTTCAGCCGGTTGTCGATATGCTCGTAGAAGTTCACGGGCGTATTGCTGAGCTGCCCGGGATGAACGGCGTACTTTGATATCGGCGTAGGGATGTACTGAACCCTGTGCTCGCGGGCCAAGCGGCACCAGATCTCAAATTCCAGGCAACCCTTGTTCCACCCTTCGTCCCGATCCAGACCGATATCGAGGAGGGCCTGTCGGCGAAAGAAGCTGCCAGGCCAGAACGGGCAATACTTGCCGAACAAATAGGAGACGAAGTCGAAATCGCCGGCGTTGAAATCGCCGGTAATCACGCCATTCTCATCTGTCGTGTGACCATCGCAGGTGAATGCACCCACTGCTGGGTTGGCGGCGAACCAATCGACGGCTCTTTCGAGCGCGTCAGGAACCAGTTCCTCGTCCGACAGGCACGTCGCGATATAATCACCGGTGCAGCGCTGCAGGACCTTCCAGTAGGCTTCCGCCGGGCCGGAATCTTTCTCTGAGGCGATTTTTACCCGTGGGTCGCGCCTGGCATATTCCTGCAGAAGCTCCAGCGTGCCGTCCGTCGATGCGCCATCCTGAACGACAAATTCCAGATTTTCGTAGGTCTGGTTGAGAACGCTCTCCATGCTTCGCCGCATAAACGATACGCGATCCTTGCAGAAGCAAATGACCGATACGAGCGGCTTCTCGCTGGCGGAGGACATTGCGGCTGCGGTGACCAATTGTTCACTCATTGGTACGAGGCTGCGATGACGCGTGACGGCCAAGAGGAAAGTGGTCTGAAACGGCTGAACATCGCTGTGTTACGTCGGCTGCCAAACGGTGACTGTGAAGCATTCGTGGAAGCGGCTTCCGAATCGCAACCTGTGCTGGAAAACGATCTGAATTTTCTTCTCGACTTCGAGACGGCGGAGTGCGGGGAGCAGGCCTTGGAGATATTTCCGTTGCGTATGATAGTCGATGGCGAGCTGGTCGTGACGCGACGCGCCATCGTAGAGTTCGAGAGTTGGCTCGACATGTACGACCCGCCGCGGCCGGTTGCGGAGCAGATAGTCGAGGAAGGGCGTAAAGCGGTCGCCGATCTGCTCCAGGGCGCACATCGTCAGGACGCCGCTACCCGGCCCGAGCGCGAGACCGTCGTCGGGGGCGAAGAAATCGAACTTCCGGCCGTCGATCTTCATGCCGTGTCGTTCGCGCAGGATTTCGGCGATGCGGATCGCCGCCGGCGCCCAGTCGAGGGCGGTGATGGGAATGCTCGGGAAGAGGCCTGCATAGGCGGCGACGTTGAAGGCGCTACCGCTGCCGAACTCGTAGAGGTGGTCGACATCCGACAGATGGGTCCGGAACAGCCAATCGCGGAGAACCTCGAGAAAGACGAGTTCGAAGCGCTCGGTGATGCCCTGGATGTACGCGCCCTGCCAACGCAGGATGGGCGAGCCGGCCACGAAAGCCGGATTGAGAGCGTCGAGCCCAAACCCCGACTTTTCGAACTTATCGAGCTGGTCCTGCCAGGCATCGCGCCAGATCCCGGCGCGATGTTCGCCCACGAGGGTGAACCCATCCGAGATCTGTCGGGCAATTTCCGCCTGGAGCGACGCCTGCCCGGCATCGTCGATCGGCGCATATTCCAGGCTCGCCGAATCGAGTAGCTTTTGGGTACGGGCGTCCAACTTTCCCGGTGAAAGACCAAGCGCCTGCTCGAACTCGGAATGTCCCAGGCGGATCGACGTCGACGGCTTCACGAGAGGAGGGCCTGCAGGGGGCCGACGTTGCCGCACGGGAGAACTGAAATACGCATCTCATTGATTTATTGAACATTTCCGAACGATGCAACGGTGCATCTACTAAGGCGATGACCTTAGCCCATAATCCCTCGGAAAGTCAGGCGGCGAACCTTGGTGCGAGCAAGATGCATGCTACAACGCTCCCCTGTGGCCGGGCAACTTGACGAGACCAACTCCTCCCAATCGTGCACGCCGGAATTGACGGCCGGCGCGGGCCGGCGGTCGGCCGCATGACGATCGGCGTGATCGGCGCTACCGGCTTGGTCGGGCGCCACGTCGTGGAGGCGTTGGCGGCCGCCGGCCGCCATCGCATCGTCGCGACCTACCATCTGCGCCAGCCCTATGACGCGCCAGAGACAGTGTGGGTGAAAGGCGACTTGCGGGAGCCCGGCGACGCCTCGAAGGCCCTGCAAGGCGTCGATACGGCCGTCGTTTGCGCCGGGCAACTGTCCACGAGCGCCGTCCTCGGTCGCGACCCGGTGAGTTCGATCCTCGGCACGCTTCGTGTCGTCACCAATGTCCTCGAGGCCGCCGCACGCTTGCGCGTGCGGCGGGTCGTGCTGATCAGCTCCTGCACAGGATATCCCGACCTGTCGCGGCCCGCCGTCGAGACGGACATGGCCGAGGGCGATCCGCCGGCGCAGTGGTTCGGCGTCGGCGCGATGCACCGATACCTCGAGCAGCAACTTCGCTGGTACGTGGAGCGGCTCGGCCTCGTCGAATCGGCGGTCGTACTGCGGCCGACTCTCGTCTTCGGTCCGTACGACGACTTCGTGCCGGAAACCGGCCACTTCGTGCCGACGATGATCCGCAAGGTCGTCGAGCGTGCGAGGCCGATCGACATCTGGGGAGACGGCGAGCAGACGCGCAATCTTCTCCACGCGGCGGACCTCGCCGGCGCAATACTCGGAGTCCTCGACGGACCGGCGAAGTCCTTCGACACCTTCAACGTGGCCTCTCCGCGCGATGCGAGCATAAACGAGGTGGTCAATCACCTTGTCGAACTCGACGGCTTTGCCGATGCCGTCGTGTCGCACGATTTGGGACGGGGCGGCGGGCCGCCAGCGCTCCGGGTGTCGTCCGCGGCTTTGTCGGCCGCGACCGGATGGAAGCCGACATTCGATCTTCGGGAGGGCCTGGCGGATGCCCTGCGCTGGTATCGCCGCGAGCTTGGGTGACGGCACGAGCCGCCCTTTTCGTACATATCTTCCGTTAACCGGCTGATATATAAATCCGCCACGATGGACGAACACGGAACTGTCCCGAAAAAGATAGCGAGCCATTCATTGCCGCCCCTCCATGTCATCGATGGAGAAACCGTGGTTGCGGACCGCGGACTGCTGGCTGCGTCCGCCCGGTTTTTCGCGGCCCCTTTCAAGTCCGCGTGGACGCATCGCGATCTGATCGTCGCCATCCTGAGGCGCGAGTTGCGGGAGCGATTCAGGGGATCGGCAGCCGGTTGGGTATGGGCAGTGACGGCACCGTTGCTTTCGCTGATCACCTATACGGTGGCGTTCGGAGGGTCGGCCAAGCTTCCCAACAACGCGGTCGCAAGTTCGCCCATCGACTACGCGCTGTTCATCTTCGGCGGTCTGATCGCCTTCAATTTCTTCAGCGAGATGGCCTACCGCGCGCCGTCGTTGCTTCACGAATATTCCCATTACATCAAGCAGACGATGTTCCCGGCGGAGATGCTGGCCGTCATCTCGACCCTGCGCGCGGCGACCTATACCGGCATCGCCTTTGTCCTGATGCTCGCCTGCCAGCTCTTCTTCGCAGGGTCGCTGCACTGGACCGTCCTTCTCATACCGTTGTGGTTCATTCCCTTCCTGGCGTTCCTGACCGGCCTCACGTGGATGCTGTCGGCGATGGGGGCTTTCACCCGCGACACGTCCTACCTGATGATGACGGTCGCGCCGCTCCTGATGTTCGCCACGCCGGTCTTCTTCTCCCCGGACTCGTTGTCGCCGGCGATGAAGATTGCGATGTACGCGAATATCCTGACCGGCTTCATCGAGATCGTGCGCGATCTCGTGGTCTTTGGCCGACTGCCAGGTCTCCTGATCACCTCGTGGACGCTGTTTCTGTCGGTGGTGACGTTCTGGTTCGGGTACTGGTTCTTTTGCAAGACGCGCGCTGGGATTGCAGATGTCATCTAGTTCCGAGGTCGTCATTCGCGCGCAGCACCTAGCGAAGTGTTATCAACTCTACGACAACCAGCATCAATGGCTGAAGCAGACGCTGTTCGGCTCCTTCAAAACCTACTACGGCGCCTTCTGGGCGTTGAAGGACATCAGCTTCGAGGTGCGCCGCGGCGAAAGCCTTGGCATCCTGGGCCGTAACGGCTGCGGGAAATCAACGCTTCTCCAGATGCTCTGCGGCATAACCCGGCCAACCAAGGGCGAGCTTTGGGTAAACGGCCGAGTGGCCCCCATCCTGGCGCTTGGCGCGACATTCGATCTCGAGGCGACCGGCGAGGAGAACGTGATGATTGGCGGCGCGGTGCTGGGGTTGAAGCGGCCGGAGATCCGCAGCAAGCTGGGGGCAATCGCCGATTTTGCCGGCATCGGCGATTTCATGGATCAGCCCATCAAGCTCTACTCAACCGGTATGCGTATGCGACTTGCGTTTGCCATCTGCGCCCACGTCGATGCCGAAATCCTCATCGTCGACGAGGCACTGGCAGTCGGCGACGAGGCGTTCCAGCGCAAATGCTTCGACTGGATCGACAATTTCCGCGCTAACGGCACCCTGCTCTTCGTCAGCCATTCCTCGGCTGAGGTCATGCGCCTGTGCCGGCAGGCCATCTGGATCGACAATGGCCGGGTCCGTGAATTCGGCCGCCCGGTCGATGTCGCCCGAGCCTATGAAAAGGCGATCAAAGTGGAGGCGGACGACATGAAGAGGTTTTCCGCCACCTGACGGCCCGCCCGGCAGCGACCCGGGACCGATTGCAAGTCCCCGGGGCATTCTGTAGGACCACCCTCGGTTTGGCCCGTCGGCAATGACGCTTGGGGCCGGGAGTTCGGATTTGACCGCAGTAGACGAGCTATACCGCCGCCTGTTCCGGGCCTCGCTTCTGATCAGGCTCGTCGAGGAGCGCATTATCGGCCTGTATCCGTCGGACAGGATCCAGAGCCCGGTTCATCTGTCGATCGGCCAGGAAGCCGTGGCTGTCGGCGTCTGCGACGCGCTGCGGCCGGACGACCTGGTCTTCGCGACCTATCGGTCGCACGGCTTCTACATCGCCAAAGGCGGTCCGCTCGATGCCATGTTTGCCGAGCTCTACGGGCGCGTGGGCGGCCTTTCCAAAGGCAAGGCGGGCTCCATGCACCTGTCGGCGCCTGACGTCGGCCTCATGGGATCGTCAGCCGTTGTCGCCAGTTCCATCCCGCATGCGGTGGGTGCCGCCATGTCGTTCAAGCGCCGCGGCAGCTCGCGGGCGGCGATCGCGGTCTTCGGCGACGGCGCCACGGAAGAGGGCGTCTATCACGAAAGCCTCAACTTTGCGGCGGTCATGAAGGTGCCGGTCCTCTTCATCTGCGAGGACAACGGCTTGGCCGTGCATAGCCACCGCGCCGTCCGCCAGTCGTACAGTCTGCCCCAGCACGCCGCGGCCTTCGGGATCGCCAGCCGTCGCCTCGACGAAGGATGGGACATGCTGGCAGTCCGTCAGGCTACCCTTGAGGCGCTCGAGAAGGTGCGCGCCGGCGAGCCGTTCCTGCTCGAGATCGCTACGGCGCGATACAAGGAGCACGTCGGCGTCGGCGAGGACTTCCATTTCGGATATCGCGCCCAGGCCGACATCGACGCCTGGAAGGCCCGCGACCCGCTGCTGACCGACCAGCGTCTGCTCGAGGAGTTGCGGCCCGAGATCGAGCGCGAGATCGAGAGAGCCGTGGCGTTCGCCGAGAAGAGCGCGGCGCCGGGCCGCTCCGAGTTGCTGACCGACGTCATCTGATTCCTGTGAAAGCGCAGAACATGACCTCTACCGCGAAGAAATCGCAGGCCGCGCCGATGCGTGTCCTGTCCTATGCCGGTGCCTTGCTGGAGACCATGGATGCGGGTCTCGCCGACCACCCGAACGCCTTCATCATGGGGCAGGGTGTCGACGACTTTAAGGGCATCTTCGGCTCGACGACCGGCCTCGCCGACAAATACGGTGCGGCACGCGTCTTCGACGTGCCTTTGATGGAAGAGGGGATGACCGGCATCGCCATCGGCGCGGCCCTGGTCGGCGACTACCCGATCACGACCCACATTCGCGCTGACTTCTCGTTCCTGGCGATGAACCAGATCATCAACCTCGCCTCAAAGTACAGCTACATGTTCGGCGGCATCATGCGCTGCCCGATGCTGATCCGGATCGTGGTCGGTCGGAGCTGGGGGCAGGGCGCACAGCATTCGCAGAGCCCGCAGGCGACGTTCGCCCACTATCCCGGTCTCACCGTAGTGATGCCGTCGTCGAGCCAGGCGATCCTCGACATGTATCCGCAGATCATCAATCGTCATCCCGGCCCGGTGCTCAGCATCGAGCATCGACTGCTTTATAATCTCGACTTCTCGGTCTCGACGTCGGACCGGCCGATCCCGCTCACCAGCTACGTGGCGCGCGAAGGCAGCGACGTCACTGTGGTCGCGACGTCGGTCATGGTCCTCGAAGCCATGCGCGCGGCCGAGTACGTCCACAAGACCGCGGGCATCGAGACGGAGGTCATCGATCTCAACTCGATCAGCCATCCCGACTGGGATCTGGTGGCGGCAAGCGTGCGCAAGACGGGACGGCTGGTGATCGCCGACACTTCGTGGCTCGAGTACGGCGTTGCAGGCGAAGTGTGCCGCCAACTCGTCATGCGCGACCCCCGCCTGCTGCGCGCATCGCCGACGATGCTGGGTATGGCGCCGGCACCGTGCCCGACGGCCAAGAGCCTCGAAGATATCTACTATCCCAGCCAGCACGAGACGGTCGACGCGATCCTGACTCAGGCGCGCGGTGCTAACCACGGCATCGCGCTCCCGGTCGAGCGCTCGATGACGGAAGGCTACAAGCGGTTCAAGGGTCCGTTCTAGGGACTGCCGGGGCGGCCTTTTGGGCGCGGTACCACGCGAGGGTGCGCTTCAATCCCTCGCCTAGAGAGATGCGGGCCTCGAAGCCGAAGCGTTTGCGGGCGAGGCTGTTGTCCATCAATCGGACCGGGATGGTGCTCGGTCGCGAGGGGTCGAAGCGGACGTCGGCGTCGAGATAGTCGTCCACCGCGAGCAGCGTCTCGAGGATCTGCCGGACCGTGTGGCCTTTCCCGGCGCAGATGTTGACGGCGAAGTAGGGAAGGTCGGTCGCGAAGGCGCCGAGCATGCCGTCGATGAAATCGTCGATATAGATCAGGTCCCGCACGTCGCCGCCGGTGCCCCACACGTCGAGAGGAGCTTGCCGCTCCGCGACGCGCCGCGTGAGCGCCGCTGTCACATGGCTGACGGCAAAATCGAACTTGTCGTAGGGGCCATAGATGTTGGACGGCCGAACGACCACAGTCGCCATGGGCTGCGCAATCTTCTCCGCGTAGGTTCGGCACAGGACCTCGGCATAGCGCTTCATCCAGCCGGCGGGAAAATAGACATCGGCCGGATCGCCGTCGAACATCTCTGCTTCGCCGACGGGCCGATCTCCCGTCGGCGGATAGGCCGCTCCGCTCGAGATGAAGCAGACCTTGCCAACGCGGGCCCTGTAGGCGGCGTCGAGGAGTAGAGTGTTGATCAGGACATTGGGTGTGATGTGGGCGAGTGGCGTGGCGCGGATGACCGCGGCGCCGGAGGTATGCGCCGAGCAGATGAAGACAAAATCGACACCCTCGACGGCCCGGGCGCAGTCCTCCGGACGGCGCAGGTCGACCGTCATGACCTCGGCGCCGGGAAACGATGCCTGGAGGGGGTTGTCGTGGACGGTGAGACGCAGGGCGGCACCCAAACCTTGAAGCCGCAGGGCCAGGTTCGTGCCGATGAACCCGGCGCCGCCGGTGATCAGAACCTTCTTTGCTGTAAAATCCATCTTGCCCCTGGTCACGCCGGTCCGGTGTCGCCGAATTGCCTTACCACGACGCTTGGCATTCGGCGAAGAGCTGCCAAATCGACGTAAACATGGGGTATTTAAAGGCTTTAGACCCCATCCCTATTGCTTTTGGAGGGGGGCTGACCTACCTGTTGGGGAATTGTTCCGACTGTGCCGGGGTGGATAGCCATGCCTTGTGCGGTCCGAGAACCAACCGAGGCGGAGCGTGCATGTCGACGCCGAATGAACTCTCGAAGCCGACCGCCGTCCTCGGGCGTGAGGCCGTTCGTCCGATGCCGGGCGAAGTCAAGATCGGCCTGGTCCAGATCAACAACTCGTTCTCCGGGCAGAACTACCTGCCGTACTCGATCGCGCTGCTGCAGACCTACGTCCAGAAATTCTCGGCCACGCCCGAGCGCTACGACTTCCTGACGCCGCTCTACAAGCGCGTGCGCATCGCCGACGCCGTCGAGCAGCTCAAGGACGCCGACATCGTCGGCTTCTCGACCTACGTCTGGAACGGCCGCATCTCGCTCGAGATCGCCCGCCGCCTGAAGGCGCTGAAGCCCGGCATCATCATCATGTTCGGCGGACCGCACGTGCCGGACCAGCCCGAGGACTTCCTGCGCGCCAATCGCCAGATCGACATTGCCGTCCACAACGAGGGCGAGCGCATCTTCCTGAAGCTGCTCGACACTTATCCCGACCGTTCGGCATGGGAGACCATGGCCGGCGTCAGCATGGTGAAGCCGGACGGCTCGTTCGTGCGCAACCCCAACATCGACCGCGTGCGCGACCTCGACGAGATTCCCTCACCGTTCCTCGAAGGCGCCTTCGACGACATCATGAAGGCCAATCCGACGGAGAGCTGGATCGGCCTGTGGGAAACCAACCGCGGTTGCCCGTTCCGCTGCACCTTCTGCGATTGGGGTTCGGCCACAGCCGCCAAGGTCACCAAGTTCGGCGACCAGCGCCTGTTCGCCGAGGCCGACTGGTTCGCCGAGAAGAAGATCGAGTACATCTTCTGCTGCGACGCCAACTTCGGCATCCAGAAGCGCGACGTCGACATCGCCAACTACGTGGCCGACGTGAAGAAGAAGACCGGCTATCCGGTGGCGCTGTCGGTGCAGAACACCAAGAACGCGACCGAGCGTGCATATCTCACGCAGAAGATCCTGTCGGACGCCGGCCTCAACAAGGGCGTGGCGCTGTCCATGCAGAGCGTCGACATGCCGACCCTTGAGGCGATCAAGCGCGACAACATCTCGCTCAACACCTACATGGAGCTGCAGCGCCGCTTCACCCGCGACAAGGTCGAGACCTACTCCGACCTGATCCTGGGCCTGCCGGGCGAGACCTACGAGTCGTTCGTGAAAGGCGTCGATCTCCTGATGGAGAACGGCCAGCACAACCGCATCCAGTTCAACAACTGCTCGATCCTGCCGAACGCTGAGATGGGCTCCAAGGAGTACCAGAAGAAGTACGGCATGGTCTCGATCGAGTCGAAGATCATCAACATCCACGGTGAGCGTGTCGAGCTCGACGACGATGTGTCGGAGGTCCAGGAACTCATCATCGCGACGGCCTCGACGCCGCTCGCCGACTGGCGCAAGACCCGCAACTTTTGCTGGATGACGGCGCTGTTGCACTTCGACAAGCTGTTTCAGATTCCACTGATCCTCGCGCACGGTATCTCGGGCATCGCCTATCGCGACATGATCGAGGCTTTCCTGCTGGCCGATCCGAAGCGGTATCCGATGATCGCGGAGATCAACGCCTTCTTCGAGAGCGAGTCCCAGTCGATCCAGAAGGGTGGCTCGGAGTACGTGTTCTCGAAGGAGTACCTCAACATCTTCTGGCCGGCCGACGAGTTCATCTTCGTCAAGCTGACGCACGAGGGTAAGTTCGACGCGTTCTACGCCGAGGCGGGCAAGCTGCTGACCGAGATCGTGGCGTCACGCAATACCGGCCTGCCGATGGACGTCATCGACGAGGCGATCAAGCTCAACCATGCGCTGGTCCACCAGCCCTTCGCCAAGACCAACCTCAAGGTGAAGCTGCGTTACGACTTGCTCGACTACTGGAACAAGGTGCGCGGCGGCGAACAGGCGCTCCTGCGCGAGGCGCCGATGGTGATCGAGATCGACCGTACGTCCAAGCCGTACGACGACTTCCAGAAGTGGTGCCGCGAGATCGTCTGGTGGGGCAACAAGAAGGGCGCCTATCTCTATTCGCCCAACGCCAGCGCGATCACCCAGGAACTCGCCGGCCATTACTGATCTTTTGCGGCTGACGCCATGAAGTATCGCGCATTGGGGCGAAGCGGACTGACCGTGTCCGAGATCGGCTTCGGCGCCTGGGGCATCGGCGGCCGCACCGTCGGCACGACCTCGTACGGCGACACCGACGATGCCACCTCGCTGGCCGCCCTGCGGCGTGCGGCGGACTGCGGCATCACCTTCTTCGACACCTCGGTCGCCTACGGCGACGGCCACAGCGAGGATCTGATCGGGCGCGCCTTCGCGACCGACCGTTCGAAGATCGTGATCGCGACCAAGGCGGGTTACGACTCGTGGGACCGGCCGCCGGATTTCTCCGCCGGCGCCATCGTGAGGTCGGCGGAGGGAAGCCTCACCCGGCTGCGCACGGACTATGTCGACCTCTTCCAGCTCCACAATCCGCCGGCCGGCGTCCTGAAATCCGACGACGTGCGCGAGGCACTGACGAAACTCCGCAAAGCTGGAAAGATTCGCGCCTGGGGCATCTCGGCCAAGAGCCCCGCCGAGGCGATCGAGGCGCTGCAGACGGCGGCGCCCGACGCGATTCAGGCCAACTTCAACATGATGGACGTGCGCGTCGTCGACAGTGGATTGCTCGACGATGCCGCGCGGCACGGCACGGGCTTCATCGGCCGCACGCCGCTGTGTTTCGGCTTCCTCTCGGGCACCATCCGCCGTGACACGGCGTTTCCCCCGGGCGACCATCGGCTGGGATGGTCGCGCGCCCAACTCGACAACTGGATCGACGGTGCCGCCGATCTTCTCGCGGCGGTATCGGCGCGTCCGGGCAGAGAGGGCGCGCAGAGTGCCCTACGCTTCTGCCTGGCGTTTCCGGCGCTCTCCTGCACCATTCCCGGCATCCTGACACCGGCCGAGGCCGAGGCGAATGCCCGGGCGGGCGATCTAGGGCCGCTGCCGCCGGCAGCGGTGGAGGCGGTAATGGGGATCAATCGACGGCGGCAGTTCTTCGTCACTCAGCCCCGATCATCCTGAGGTTCAAGGACTATGCCGCGGCGCTGTCGGCCGGCCGGTCCCAGGCGGCGTGGCAGAGAATACGCTGCTCCAGAGGGACGTCGCCCAAGCCCCAGTTCTTCGGCTGAGTCACCACCGGCACCGCGCCGCGCGCCCACCGGCTGGCGGGCTGGACGAAGTTGCGCTCGATCGACCGCCCAACGACCGTCTCGATGTTGCGGACCTTGCGACGCGGGTAGTCAAACCAGGTACGAGCGAGATGGGCGGCGTCGGGGCTGACCTTGTCGGCCAGGAGCCTGTCGAGCCGGCGCTGCCAGGGCGTCCAGACCTGGGTGATCCGCATGTTGTTGAGGTTGTCGTGGAGCGGCTTGTAGATCCGGCAGTCGGCCGGCCAGCGGCACTCCCGCACACCCAGCGCCGCCGCCGCGTGCATGACCAGCGAATCGATGTCGAGCGACAGGACGGTCTCGTCGAGTGGATGGCCGCGCAGCAGCCGCCAGTACGCCGCAGCCAGAAGCGTGAAATCCCCGCAGGCGTTCGTATGAAGCTCGCGCAGGCCCCAGGCGGGCAACTGGTCGATCCATTCGTGGGGCTCGGAGGGGAGCGAGGCGAGTTTGGCCAGGAACACATCGTCGTCGAGATCCCAGATCGAGGAATCCTGGACGGCGACGTCGTGCCGGTCGACGCGGTACATGGTGTCGGGATCGAGGTCCTGCCGGCCGATCATCTCGATGACTTCGGGCGACAGGAAGGTGTCGCTGGCCTTGACGGTGATGAAGCGGCCGCGGGCGCGGCGGATGCCGACGTTTGCGGCCTCGCCACTGTGGACACCGCGCTCGTCCGAGCCGGTGAATGGCTGGTGGAATTTCGGATCGACAACGACGCCGCGAATCGAGACATGCCGCAGCGACTTGGGGACGTCGAGCACTTCCAGCAACATGGGACGATGCGGAGCGGGGTTCCACTCCGTGATGACGATCTCGGAATCGACGCCCTCGCGTTCGAGCTGCGCGGCAAGGCAGTTCGTGGCGCGGTGCACGCGACGGAGATAGTCCGGCGTGTAGCCGTCGTTGCGTCCCCACGTGACGAAGCTGACGTACGGTTCGGTACTCATCTGGAGGCCGAAACTATCACGAGACAACCGTCCTTTTCACGAATTCCAGCAGATTGCCGGCGGCGAACTTGTGGCCGGGCACGCCGCCGGCCCTGGCCGCCGCGACGTCGCTGTCGCGGTCGCCGACCATGAACGACCCCTCGAGATCCACCGTCCACTCGCGCTGCAACTTGTGCAGCATGCCGGCCTGCGGCTTGCGCAGCTCGGACTCGCGGGCATAGGCCTCGACGACGCCCTCGGGATGGAAGGGGCTGTGCTCGAAGGCGTCGACGTGGGCGCCCGCGGCCTGGAGCTGCTGCTGCATCCACAGGTGCAGCTCGTGGACATGGTCCTCGGTGTAGTAACCGTGCGCCACGCCGCCCTGGTTGGTGACGACGAACACGTAGTAGCCGCGGTCGTTTAGCCAGCGCACCGCCTCGATCGCGCCCGGCACCCAGACGATCTGGTCGGGCCGGTGGACGTAGCCGTCGTCGCGGTTGAGCACGCCGTCGCGGTCGAGGAAGGCCGCCGGCCGCTTCATGTAGGCGGGCAGCAGCGCCTGTGCGCGCGAAAAATCGTCAGGGATGCCGATGTCGATGAACGAGCCCTTGGCTGCCGTGCCCAGCAGCTCGCCGCGCTCCGCGAGCCCCGGCATGACCTCGCGCTCGAGCGAGCAGGGCGAGGCCTTGATGTCGCCGAGCACGCTCTTGCGCACCAGGTAGATGCCGGCGTTGATCGGCTGCCCGCTGGGCCCCTCGGCCCGGAAGCCGCGGATCAACCCATCCTGCAGGTCGACCCGGCCGTAGCGGCTGCCCTCGATGCCGCTGGCCAGGGCGGCATGCATCTTCCAGCCCGGCCGCGCCAGGGCCGGCGCCAGGGCCAGCCAGTTGAAATCGAAGAACGAGTCGCCGTTCATCATGAAGAACGCGGGGTCGAGCCTGTCGGCGGCGTTGACCAGGGCGCCGGCGGTTCCGGCGGGGGTCGGCTCGACCACCACCTCGACCTCGAGCTGGCCGAAGCGGCGGCCGGCGTAGCGCTGCTCGATCGCCTCAGACCGGTAGCCGGTCAGGAACAGGAGTTTCAGGAGGCCAAATCTGCGCGCTTCGTGCACAATGTAATCGAGGAACGGCTTGCCACCCACGGAAAGCATGGGCTTGGGCATCTGGTCGGTCAGGGCGCCCAGTCTGGTTCCGCGTCCGCCGACAAGGCAGACCGCTTGTGTGACGGTCATCGTCGGGCGGGTATATACGCTCCTAGGGCTCCGGCAAACCGTCCCCACGCTGCCTTGACGGGCTGGAGCGGGTGGTTTAGCGGGACGCTCCGTCGAGGACCGCAAGCCATTGAGCAAGCCTAACATTTTGCAGTTCCTGCTGCGTCGCAAGCCGGCCCACCCCGGCGCCGGCGATCTCAAGAGCGCCGACCCCGAGCGCCGGGGCCAGAGCCTGTTTCGGGTCGGACGCACCAAGATGCGGGGCGGCGAGACCGAGGCCGCCGTCGCGGAGTTCGAGCAGGCGCTGAAGCTCCTGCCCAACTATGCCGAGGCCGTGGCCGCCCGTGCCGAATCGCTCGACATGCTGGGCCGGATCGAGGCCGCGCGTCCCGAGTACGAGCGCGCACGCACGCTGTGGGCCGCGCAGCGGCCCGGCGCGCCCGACCGCTCCTACCTCTTCCGCCAGCGCGGCCGCTTCACTTTCGAGGTCGATTCCTACGAGCTGGCGCTGTTGCGCGTGAAGACCGGATCGTTCCCGCACCTGGCTTGCGGCAACGCGCTGCTGGCGCAGGGCCACCCGGAAGAAGCGCTGAAGTGCTACGACCGCGCTCTCAAGATCAAGTCGAACGACCCCGACCTCACGGCGCTGAAGGGCGAGGCGCTGTCGATGGCCGGCCGTTACAAGCAGGCGATCGAGGCGTTCGACTTCGCGCTGGCCACCAATCCCAAGGCGCCTGAGACGCTGAACGCGCGCGCCATCGCCAGGCTTGGCCTCGGCGACCTCGCCGGCGCCAACGCCGACTGGCGCCGTCAGCTCGAGTTTCTGCCCGCGGGCCAGGCCTCGGCGCGGGCCTGTGTGGCGCTTCGGTTGGCCGACTATGCGACGGCGCTGCCCGAGCTCGAGAAGGCGATCGCGAAGGAGCCGAACGAGCCGTACTGGCGACTCTATCGCGAGACCGCGCTCAGCCGCGTGGGCAAGCCGGGCGATGCCGCCGGGCTTGTACCGATGGGCGCACATGCCGCCGAGGTCGAGTTCCAGAAGGGCGTCGTTGCTCTTACGGGCGACAAGGCTGCGGCCAAGGTGCACTTCGAGCGGACCATCAAGACAGGTCCTGTTTCACTGATCGAGGTTTGCGCCGCACACAACGAATTGTCCCGGCTCTAGACCGGAGAGGGTGCCATGTTCTCAGTCATCATCTACGGCCGCAACGACAGCCACGGCTACAACCTCCACAAGCGCGCGGCGATCAGCTTCAATGCGCTGGCCGAGGTGATGAGCGATCCCGACGACGAGATCCTGTTCGTCGACTACAACACGCCCGACGACCATCCGACCTTTCCCGAGGCGATCGCCGACACGCTGACGGAGAAGGCCAAGAAGGTCATGCGCATCTTTCGCGTGCGGCCCGAGCAGCACGCGCATCTGAAGAACAGGACGCACCTGGTGGCGCTCGAGTCGCAGTCGCGCAACGTGGCGCTGCGCCGGTCCAATCCGAAGAACCGCTGGATCCTCTACACCAACACCGACATGCTGCTGGTGTCGCGCAACCCCAAGGAATCGCTCAGCGACATCCTGGGGGGCGTACCCGACGGCTTCTACCAGATCCCTCGCTTCGAGATTCCGGAGATGCTGTGGGAGGCCGCCTTCGACCGCAAGGATCCCGCCGGCAACCTCGCCAAGCTGCGCGACTGGTCGGTGCGCTTCCACCTCAACCAGGTCGTCCACAATTTCATGCCGATGCGCTACGACGCACTCGGCGACTTCCAGGCCTGCCTGCGCGAGGACATGTTCGCCATCCACGGCTTCGATGAGGACATGATCCTGGGCTGGCACTGCGATTCCAACCTCGCCGCACGGCTGGCGCTTTACCGCGGCCGGGTCGACACCTTGATCGACAAGGCCTTCGGCTATCACTGCGACCATACGAGAGTGGCGGCGGCCAACAACAAGGGCCGCAAGACCACGATGAACAGCCACGACCGTTTCATCTGGAACGTCTCGTCACCCTACCTGCCCAACCAGGCCGAGACCTGGGGGTGGCCCGACGTCGAGATCGAGGAGGTGCGGCTCGACCGCGAGACTTCGTACCAGCGTTTCACCGCGGGCCTCGACCGCGCGATCAAGCCCGCCACCGTGCCGTTCACGAACACGAGCTGCGAGTGGCACCTGTTCGACGACCTGACCTACGACCTGCCGCACACCCTGCCGTTCGTCTGCGACCAGGTGCTGACCTATCCGAAGACGATGGCGGTGATGCTGGCCGCCACCCGCCCGGACTTCGTCTCGGGCTTCGCCACGGCGTGGCGCGGCATGGGTTTCACCGGCCCGATCCTGGTGCCGCAGGAGTGCGAGGGACTGCCCGCCGGCCTGCCGGGCGTCACCACCGGGCATTTCGCCGACCTTGTGGGCAAGACCGATCTCTTCATCTTCGAGTTCGGCCTGGCGTCGCAGAAGATCGACGAGCCGACCCGCACCGGCCGCGAGGCCAGCGCGCTCGACAAGAAGCGGCTGAAGGTGGTCGAGAGACTGTTCCGCGAAGCCGCCTCGACGGAGGCCGAGACGCGGCCCGCCCACCGCCGGCTGGCGCGTCGCTTCATCGGCGTGAACGTGATCTACAACAAATATTGGCCGATCTTCACCGACCACGTCGGCGCCAACATCAATCCTTTCTGCAGTCAGGTCCTGGCCGGCAGCCCGCTGCCCCAGCCGACCGGGATGAAGGCCAAGATCCTGAAGCTGCGGAAGAGGGCCTGACTGGAGAGGCGTCATGAAGCGCAGCGCGTTCCTGAAGCTTGCCGGCGCCGCCGCCCTGGTTCAGCCGATTCCGGCGCGCGCGAAGGCCACCGACGCGGTGGTCGGCCTGCTGACCACCGCGACACCCGACGCCAGCGTGCTGGGAGCGATCCACAAAGGCCTGGGCGAGCGCGGTTATGTCGGAGGCCGCAACGTCACCCTCCTGGCCCGCTCGGCAGAGGGCAAGTTCGACCGGCTGCCAGCCTTGGCGGCCGAGCTGGTCGCAGCGCGGGTCTCCGTCATCCTGGGGATCGGCGGTCCGATTCCGGCGCGCTCGGCCAAGGCTGTCACCACGACGATCCCGATCGTCTTCGCCTATGGCGGCGATCCGGTCGTCGACGGGCTGGTCGCCAGCATCAGCCGGCCCGTCGGCAACGTGACCGGTGCCACTTTCATCGGCACCGCGCTGTCGGGCAAGCGCCTGCAGCTTCTGCGTGAGCTGGTGCCGCGTATCGCCGATGTGGCGCTTCTGGTAAATCGAAAGTCCACCTTGGCCGAGGGCCAGATCAAGGACGCGGAAGCCGCCGCCCAGACGCTCGGCCTGCATCTGCACGTCGTCAATGCCGGCAGCGCCGGCGAAATTGACACCGCCTTCGAGACGATGGCCCGATTGAAAATCGACGCCGTCATGATCGGTACCGATCCGACGCTGGGCCTGGTGTTCTCCAAGCAGATCATCGCCCTGGCTGTGCGCCACGGGATTCCGGCGATCTACCCAACAAGGCTCGAGACCGACGACGGCGGTCTCATGAGCTATGGCGCCAGCTTCCTCGGCGCGGTGCGCCAGGCGGCAGGCTACGTCGGCCGCATCCTCGATGGCGAGAAGCCGGCAGACTTGCCGGTGCTCCAGCCGACGACGTTCGAGATCGTCATCAATGCCCGGGCCGCGAAGGCGCTCGGGCTCGTCGTGCCGCCGTCGCTGCTGGCGGTCGCCGACAACGTGATCGAGTAGAACACATTGCCGAAGGTGTTCTACTCGTTCCAGCCGGCGGCGTGCTGCCCCAACCGACCGGGATGAAGGTCAAGATCTTGAACTTCCGGAAGAAGCGCAGGCAGGACTGGGCGACTTCTTAGTGTTGCTGCCGTCAATATGCTAGATCGAGGGAAGATGTTCGGCCGCAGAAAACCGCGAAGTCCCCAGGTCGTCGTAGCGCAAGCCTCGGCGGTTGGCCGCGTGCATACGCTGGCGGACAACTACAATCTGACCGGGGCACAACATATCCGATGCGTGGACTGGGTCGAGCGCATCCAGCGGCTCTATGATGAAGCAGCAATTTACTGCGAGCAGCATGGTCTCGACAAAGCGCTGCACTTTGCCGGCAACGAATGGGCAGATCTCGTGCCGGCGAGGGGATTGAAGTTTCGGACCAGTTACAACGACATCAACTATCTGCGTCTCAGCGCGCCTTTTTCGGGCCACCACCTTCTGATTCTGGACCGGCTCGACGCCAGGAGCTTCCCGGACGACTGGGGCGCTGCCTTCGTCGCCAAGACCGGTCAGGAAGGTATCCCCGACGACATCGCTACTCAGCTCGCTCAGCGTTATGCGGCGCAAGATCGCCTTCTGCCGCTCGTACCTGAATATATCGCACACCTGCACAACGTGCCCTCGCGCTTTGTCGTCCGCACGCCCCGAATGTTCGGTGAAATCGGCATCGACGTCGGTGGTGTCTTGGTCAACGCCGACGTCATCCTCTGCCAATCGCGCATAAACGCGATGTTGAGCGCCGGAGTGCTCGCCAAACTCGAGCGGGATATCGCGCGCCGTGGGCGCGCGCGTGTGCTGGAAGTGGGCTCCGGCTACGGCAACCTCGGTTACGCCCTAAAAGCCATCCTGGGCGACAATCTCGAGTACATTGCGGTCGATCTTCCGAGCTCTCTGTATTACGCAGCACTCTATCTTGGCGCCACCAACGACTGGAAGCGCAGTCATTTGCCGTTGCCGGGCGAGAAGATCCCGGAGAAATTCGATTTCTTGTTTCTCGCCAACTACCTGATGGAAGAAATGGCCGAGCAGCTCGGCCAGGTCGATCTTGCGATCAATTGCATGTCATTTCCCGAAATGTCGGCGGCACAGGTGCGAAACTACGGCGCATTCTTCAAGCGTGTGCTGGGCGAGGAAGGTGTCGTATTCGACGAGAATGCGAGTCTGAAGCCGCACCATGTGGACAGCAAGGCGATCCTGGCGGAGCTCTTTCCCTTCCGGCGGCATGTGTCTTCGAAGGTGATCACGACAAAGAACGATTGCCAGGATGTCTGGGCAAGCCGCTACATTGGCGCGATTTTCGACCGCAGCGACGCCGCGCACCGACTCGACTAAAGATCGGGAGTGACCGCTTTTCTTCGGAAGCGGTCCTTACCGCCCGTAGCCGAGGTAGATCACGTCGGCCACGTTGCCGAACTTGTCCGCGGGAAGCGTGCGCCACAGGTCGAGGATGGTCATCCTGGTGCCCGAGCGCTTGGCCCACGTGGGGTCGATGTCCTTGTACTCTGGCCAGCCGGTGCCGACGATCAGCAGGTCGCAGTCGCGCACGGCGCTCTCGAGCGAGGAGGCGCCCACGACCTTCTCGCCCAGCACGCCGAGCGCGGCATCCTGAGCCAGCGGATCGTGCACGGTGACGACATAGCCCGCGTCCGCAAGACGCGCCGCCAGCTTCACGCTGTGGCTCTCCTCGACGACCGGGGTCTGCGGCTTGTAGCTGAGGCCAATGATGGCGATCTTGGTGCCGGCCTTGGCGAACTTGGCCACCAGGTCCGACAGGCGGTCGACCTGGTGGTTGTTGATGCGGTCGGTGGCCTCGGCCACGTCGGCGCGCGCGCCGATCTTGCGGGCAAGTGCAGCGAACGCGACGTTGTCGCGCGGAAAACACGGACCGCCGTAACCCATCGCACCCTTGAGGTATTTGGCGCCAATGCGCGTGTCTGCGCCCAGCGCCTTGGTGACGACGTCGACGTCGGCGCCGGGCAGGCGGTCGCAGATGTCGGCCAGCATGTTGGCGTAGGAGATCTTGGTCGTGACGTAGGTGTTGACCGCGATCTTGGTGAGCTCGGCACTGATCCAGTTCATGCGCTGGACCGGCGGCTTGTTCTCGCACATCTGCACGTAGATGGTCTGCAGCATGTCGCCGGCCTTCTTGTCGCCTTCGCCGATCAGGATCGAGTCGGGAAACAGCATGTCGCGCACGACCGAACCGAGCGCGATGAATTCCGGATTGTAGCACAGGCCGAGCTCCGGCCCGACCTTGCGGCCCGACGCGGCCTCGAGCGCATCCTTGATCACGCTGCCGGTCGAGCCCGGCATCACCGTCGAGGTGATGACGACCACGTGGTAGCCCTTCTTGGTCCTGAGCGCCTTGCCCAAGGTCTCCATCGCCTGCAGCACGAAGCGGTTGGAGAAGAAGCCGTCGCTGCCCGATGGAGTCGGCACGATCACGAAGGAGCAGTCGCTGTTCTGGATCGCCTCGTTGGCGTCCATGGTCGCCTTGAGGCGCGCGCGGTTGGCGGCGATCAGCTCGTTGAGCTGCGGCTCGATGATCGGCATCTTGCCGGCGTTCATGGCGTCGACCAGCGTCTTGTTGACGTCGAGGCCGATGACGTCGAAGCCGCGGCTGGCGAGGACGGCCGCCAGCGGAGCGCCGAGCTTGCCGAGGCCGACCACGTTGACGCGAGGGAGATTTGCAGAAGTCATTTATAATCCACTGAGTTTTGGCCCGTTTTTGCGGGCCGGTACTGATACTGTCCGGGCCGCTTGGAGGCAATTGGCGACTTGCGTTGTGCAGTCGCAGGGGCGAAGAATCGGCCCACAAGTGAGGGAATCCTGATGAAAGTGGAATTTTCGGCCATTCCGAAGGCCTTCAGCGGCAATGTTGCGGCCTTCGTGGCGGCCGACAAGCAACTCCTGGGCGCCGCGCAGGCGATCGACGGGGCAGGCTCGGGCGGGGTGACCCGTGCCATGGGCTCCAGCCGCTTCACCGGTGCCAAGAACCAGACCCTCGTCGTGCTGGGCCAGGCGGGCCTCGGGCGCCTGCTGCTGATGGGCGTCGGCAAGTCGCGCGACCTCGATGCGCGCACGGCCGAGCACCTGGGCGGCCTGATCGTGGCCGACGCCAATGCCGCCGGCCAGAAGTCGGTCACGGTGGTGGTCGACGCGGTCAAGGGCAGCCGCCTCACGCCGGGCCAGATCGCGGCCCACCTCGCGCTGGGGGCGCAACTGCGCAACTACCGCTTCGACAAGTACAAGACCAAGGACAAGCCCGAGCAGAAGCACTCGCTGGTCGAGATCACCGTGGCACTGGCCGGTCCCGCCGACGCGCGCCGCGCCTATGAAAAGCTTTCGCCCGCGATCGACGCGGTGTTCTTCACCCGCGACCTGGTGAGCGAGCCCGCCAACGAGCTCTATCCCGTCGAGTTCGCGCGCCGCGCCAAGGAACTCACCAAGCTGGGCGTCAAGGTCCAGATCCTGGGCGAGGCCGAGATGAAGAAGCTCGGCCTCAACGTGCTGCTGGCCGTGGGCCAAGGCAGTTCGCGCGAGTCCCAGCTCCTGGTCATGACCTGGCTGAACGGGCCGAAGGGCCAGGCGCCGGTGGCGCTGATCGGCAAGGGCGTGTGCTTCGACACCGGCGGCATCTCGCTGAAGCCCGCCGGCGGCATGGAAGACATGAAGTGGGATATGGGCGGCGCGGGCGCCGTCGTCGGCGCCATGAAGCTGATCGCCGGGCGCAAGGCCAAGGCCAACGTCGTGGCGGTCTGCGCGTTGGTCGAGAACATGCCGGACGGCAACGCCACGCGCCCCGGCGACGTGGTCAAGAGCCTGTCGGGCCAGACGGTCGAGATCATCAACACCGACGCCGAGGGCCGCCTCATCCTGTGCGACGCCATGTGGTACACGCAGGAGAAGTTCAAGCCGCAGGCGATGGTTGAACTGTCGACGCTGACCGGCGCGATCATCGTCTCGCTCGGCCACGAGCGGGCCGGCCTGTTCAGCAACAACACCCAGCTCTCCAACAAGCTGCGCGGTGCCGGCGCGCTGGTCGGCGAGAAGCTGTGGCGCATGCCGCTGGGGCCGAACTACGACAAGCTGATCGACTCCGAGATCGCCGACATGAAGAACGTCAGCAACGGCCGCGACGGCGGCTCGATCACGGCGGCGCAGTTCCTGCAGCGTTTCGTGCAGCCCGGCGTCGCCTGGGCGCATCTCGACATCGCCGGCATGGCCTGGTCGAACAAGGGCAACGCCACTTGCCCGAAGGGTGCCACGGCCTACGGCGTGCGCCTGCTCGACCGGCTGATCGCCGACCACTACGAGAAGTGACGGCGGGTGGCGACCCCCAATGGCAACTGAGGTCAATTTCTACCATTTGACCAAGGCGTCGCTCGAAGACGCGCTGCCCCGCCTGCTGGCCAAGACCCTGCAGGCGGGGCAGCGCGCCGTCGTCCTGCTGGGCTCGCCCGAGCGGGTCGACGCGCTGAACGCGCATCTGTGGACCTACGATCCCAACGGCTTCCTGCCGCACGGCTCGGCCAAGGACGGCGAGGCCGCGCGCCAGCCGGTGTGGCTGACCCACCTCGACGAAAACCCCAACGGCGCCAAGTTCCTGTTCGTCGCCGACCGCGCGAAGTCGGAGAAGATGGCCGACTACAGCCGCTGCTTCGAACTGTTCGACGGCCGCGACGACGACGCGGTGGCCGACAGCCGCGAGCGCTGGAAAGCCTACAAGGCCGCCGGCCATACGGTCGTCTACTGGCAACAGACCCCCGCCGGCGGCTGGGAGAAGAAGGCTTAAGAGTAGGAATCTCTCGCTATGCTCGGGATGACAAAGGAGCCTGTCATCCCGAGCATAGCGAGGGATCTTTCACTTAGGGCCTCGGTTTTTTGAACGCTCGCCAAGCCGCGTCGAGCCGATCGGCCAAACCGATGTTGCCTTCGCGGCGATAGAAGGACGGCGCGTCCGACTCGAAGGTGCGCATGTAGGCCTGGTAGCCGAGGCGCGTGCCGCGGTCGGACTGGGCCTGGAGCGCCAGCAGGTCGAGGCCCTTGTCGACGTCGACGATCGTGGCGAGCGACTGGCGCTCGGCCAGCAGCAGTTCGGCGGCCATGTCTGGCACTGACCACGCCGAATAGATCGCCGCGAGCTTGGCGCGCTTGGCGGCGTCGAGGCCGGACGCATCGATGTCGCGCGCGTAATAGGCCTCGCCCTGGAACGGCCGGCCGGTCAGCGTTTCAGCCGGCGTCGGCCAGATGTAGCGCGCGGGCAGCGCACGCGAGGAATAAGTGCGCACGTCGAGGCGGAACAGCTCGTAGCCCTGGCGGCGCATGAAGCGGTCGGTGTTGTGGAAGGCGTGCTCCTGGTCGGAGCCGGTGCCGACGAAGTTGACCTCGAGTTGCACGCCCAGCACGCCCAGGGTGCCGAAGCGGTTGTCGAAGGTCTGGAGCACGTCGAAGTCCGAGCCGTCGATGTCGATCTTGAGATAGTCGAGGTCGCTCCAGCCGCGCTCGGCCAGCAATGCAGGGACGACGATCGGTTTGGTGTGATCGGCGAGCTGGGTCATCTCCCAGGCGTTGTGGCGCAGCCGGTCCTCGGTGCCGGCCTTGCCGAGCCGCTCCTGGCGCAGCTCGGTGGTGCGCATGAAGGAGAGCCGGTCGCGGATGCGGAAAATGAGCGGCGAGGCTTGGCCGCGCTCGAGGTCGATACGCGCCGTGGGCGTGGCGGCGACGAAGGCGGTGACGTAGTCGATGTCGCGGTTGGTCTCGGCTTGGCGCAGGCGCTCGCACTCCGCGACACTGGGATCGATGGCGAGCGCGCGCAGCGCTGCGCCGAACGCGCGCCAGCGCGGATCGATGCCGCCCGAGCAGCCGACGTCGAGAAGCGAGAAACGCGCGCGCCCCAGACCCTGAGCGACGAGGCTGGTGAACGCGCTGTCCATCTAGACGGTGGCGACGGGAGTGGCCGGCGAGCCGACGGCGCCGGGCAGGCGGAGCGGCGGGGCCGTGAGCAGGAAGCGCGAGCGCTTCTTGTCGCGCAGGTAGAGCGCGAGGTCCTTCAGCCACCAGATTTCGCCCAGGTTGAGGCCGAGCTTGAACAGGCAGTGATTGTGGATCGGCAGCGAGGGATGCTCGGCATTGTCGGGGCCGGGCTTGGCCGGCACCGCTTCGACGCCATAATTGTCGGCGATCAGCGCCGATATCTGGCTGTCGGTGATCCACTGCAACAGGCGCTTGTCGCGGCCGTCGAGCACGGCGCACATGGAGTGCACGCGCGCCGGATCGACTTTCTTGTCCATCTTCACGATCTCGTCGGTGAAGCCGGTATAGAGCAGCAGCATGTCGCCCGGCTCGACCACGACCTTGTCGGCCTCGATCACCTTCCTGAAATCGTCGTAGTTCACGTAGGTGTGGGCGCGGCCGAAGTGCTTTTCGAGATCGACCAGCACGGCGCGGCCCTGGATCGCCTTCTCGGCCATGTTCTCGACGCCGAGCTTGTGGGCGTAGCTGAGATGCCCGCAGCCGTCGCGGCCGGCGTCGGGCTGCGGACCGACCACGTCGGTGCCGGCCTTGTAGCCGTTGTAGTAGAGCTGCTCCGGCACGCCGTCGCCGTCGGCGTCGAACATGCCGCCGACGTGGGCCAGCGTGTCCCACTGCGTCGAATACTGCAGCGTCAGGATCACGCGATCGTCGCTCACCGTGTCGACGAACAGCGGATTGAGCGTGCTGGTGAGAAAGTTGAAGCGCCAGCCGTTCTCGTCGCCGGTCGGCGACAGCACGGGGGGCAGGCGGCGGGCGTTCAGCACGTTGCCGCCGGGAAAATCGAGCGGGAGGCTGAGGCAGAACGAGCGGCCTTCCTTCACCTCGGCGATGCCTTCGAGCACCTTCTTGGGGGTGATGAGGTTCAGGCGGCCGAGCTGGTCGTCGTCGCCCCAATCGCCCCAGGTCGAGCCTTCGGGGCGGTGCTTCCAGCGCTTCATCGCGTTCTCCCTTCGATCGGCAGGGAGACTATGCCTGCATGGCTCCCATACGCAATTCAAACAGGGCGTAATTCAAACGGCGTTCGCGCAGCGGATCGATTATAGTGGCGCCCATGTCCACGATGACCGCCGAACTGCCCCGCCGCGACGTTCGCGTGATCAGCCTGATCGGCGTCGCGCACGGATCGAGTCACTACTACCAGCTTGCGTTCGTGACGATGCTGCTCATCGTGCGCGACAGCATGGGGCTCAGTTTCGGCGACATCGGCGTCCTGGGCGCGCTGTTCTACGGCGTGTCCGGCATCGGCCAGACCGCTGCGGGCTTCGCCGTCGACCGCTTCGGCGCGCGGCCGATCCTGGCCGGCGGCCTTCTGGCGCTCGGCCTCTCGCTCGCGCTTATTTCCATCGCCCACTCGTTCTGGGCGTTCGCTGCCATCGCCGTGCTGGGCGGCGCGGGCAACTGCGTGTTCCATCCCGCCGATTTCGCGATCCTCAATGCGTCGGTCAACCAGAAGAGACTGGGTCGCGCCTTCTCGATCCACGGCCTCGGCGGTTCGCTCGGCTGGGCGGCGGCGCCGGCGATGTATTTTCTCGACCACATGGTGGGCTGGGTGGCGACGGCGCTGATCGGCGCGCTGCCGGGCCTCATCCTGTCGGTGCTGGTGTTCACCAACCGCAGCGACCTCGTCGACCATCGCATCAAGGCGCGCGCTGCTGCGGCGGCCGCCACGACCAAGCCGCCTTCGATGCGGGCGATCTTCCTGCAGGCGCCGATCCTGCTCTGCCTTGGCTACTTCGCGCTGCTGGCGACCAACACCGTCGGCATCCAGCAGTTCGCCGTGCCGGCGTGGACGCACATGTTCGGCGTCACCGAGAACTACGCCGCGATCTGCCTGATGGTGTTCGTGGTCGGCTCGGCGTCCGGCATGCTGGCCGGCGGCTATCTCGCCGACCACTTCCACCAGCACGAGCGCGTCGCCGCAATCGGCCTGCTGGCCGCGGCCGCCTTCACCGTGCCAGTCGCCACCCAGTCCGTGAGCCCGATGCTGCTGCCTGTCGTGCTGTTCCTCGCGGGCTTCGCCGGCGGCACGACTGGCCCGTCGCGCGACATGATCGTGCGCGGCATCACGCCGCCCGGCGCCTCGGGCAAGGTGTTCGGCTTCGTCTACTCGGGGCTCGATGTCGGCTCGTTCATGGCGCCGCTGGTGTTCAGCCGCATCATGGAGGCGGGCCATCCGGCGATGATGTTCTGGATCGCGACCGGCCTTTACCTGTTCAACGCCGGTCTCGTAACCCTGATCCGCCAGGCCTCGACGTCACACGCGATACCTGCCGCGGCGGAGTAGGGCGGTCGTGTGCGGCCGCGCCTTGACAAGCATTGCGAAATACGCAATGATTGCGACCGGGGACCCGGACCCACGTCGACAAGCGCGGGGGCCACAGGAGACGCTGCACGGTGGGGCTGATCGAGTGTGGTGGTTACCTCAGGTAACCTATTTATTTGCTTTATTTAAAAGGTTACCGTGCGGTAACTGCTAGATTCCTGCTATTTTAGCGGTCACTTTCGGTAACCGCCCGATCAGGCCGCTTCGAGCGCTTCCTGGGCCGCCAGCCACTGGTGCTCGGCGTGGGCCAGTTCGCGCTCCAGCCGGACCTTTTGCTTCTGCAGCTCGGCGGCCGCCTGGGGCGGGCCGGAATAGGTCTTGGGATCGGCGAGCCTGGCTTCGAGGTCGGCGCGGTCCTTGGCGAGCTTGGCCAGCGCCTTCTCGGCTTCTTCCAGCGCGCGCTTCAGCGGCCCGCGTTTCGGCTTCTCACCGACGACCATTGCTGCCGACGCGAGCGCGGCGGCGTCCTTCTTCTCTTTCTTGTCTTTCTTACTCTTGCCGTCCTTGGCGGGCCGTCCGCTGCGTTCGCGCAGCATCTTGGCCTGGTATTCGTCGATGTCGCCTTCGAACGGCTGGACGGTGCCCTTGTCGACCAGCCAGAGCTGGTCGGCCACCATCTTCACCAGATGCGTGTCATGGCTCACCAGCACGACGGCGCCCTCGAAGTCGTTGATGGCGTCGACCAGCGAGGCGCGCGCATCCATGTCGAGATGGTTGGTCGGCTCGTCGAGCAGCAGCATGTGCGGCGCGTTGCGCGTGGCGAGCGCCAGCAGCAGGCGCGTCTTCTCGCCGCCCGACATGACGCCGACCTTGAGGTTGGCGCGATCGCGCGAGAAACCGAAGCGGCCGAGCTGGGCGCGCACCTTGTGCTCGGGAACGGCCGGGCCCATGGCGATCGCCATGTGGTCGAAGGGCGTCGCCTCGAAGTCGAGGCCTTCCTCCTGGTCCTGAGAGAAGTAGCCGACCTTGAGCTTGGGCGTCTTCTTCAGCTTGCCCTCGCGCGGCTCGAGGCGCTGCGAGATCAGGCGGATGAAGGTCGACTTGCCGTTGCCGTTCTGGCCGAGCAAGGCGATGCGATCTTCCATGTCGATGCGCAGGTCGAGGTTCTTGAGGATCAACGGCCCGTCGGGATAACCCACCGACACGTCGTCGAGGGTCTCGATCGGCGAGGCCAGCAGGTCGGGCGAGGGGAAGTTGAAGTTGATCTTCTCGTCGATCGGCACGCTGGCGACCGGCCCCAGCTTCTCGATCATCTTCATGCGCGACTGCGCCTGGCGCGCCTTGCTGGCCTTGGCCTTGAAGCGGTCGACGAAGGCCTGCATGTGCTTGCGCTGGGCGGCGACCTTCACCTGTTGGGCGGCATCGTTGGCCAGCCGTTCGGCGCGGGTCTTCTCGAAGAAGTCGTAATTGCCGGTGTACGAAACCAGCTTCTCCTGGTCGATGTGCACGATGTGGTCGCACACGTCGTTCAGCAGGTCGCGGTCGTGGCTGACCATGAGGACGGTGTTGCGGAACTTCTGCAGATGCTCCGTCAGCCACATCATGGCTTCGAGATCGAGATGGTTCGACGGCTCGTCGAGGATCAGGAGGTCGGGATTGCTGAACAGCGTGCCGGCCAGCGCCACGCGCATGCGCCAGCCGCCGGAGAACTCGCCGCACGCGCGCTGCTGGGCATCGTTGTCGAAGCCCAGGCCGCTCAGGATCGACGCGGCCCGCGAGGGCGCGGAGGCGGCGTTGATCTCGTCGAGCCGCATGTGGATGTCGGCCAGGCGCAGCCCGTCTTCCGACGTGTCGGCCTCGAGCAGGAGCGCGGTGCGTTCGACGTCGGCGGCCAGCACGGCGTCGAGCACGCTGATGTCGCCGCCCGGCGGGTCCTGCGGCACCGAGCCGATGCGGGTGCGGCCCATCAGGTTGATGTCGCCGCTGTCGGCCTCGTATTCCTTCTGGATCAGCCGCAGCAGGGTCGATTTGCCCGCGCCGTTGCGGCCGACGAGGCCGACCTTCCAGCCGTCGGAGAAGGCCACCGACGCGCGGTCGAACAGGACGCGCTCGCCGTGGCGAAAGGAAAGGTCGGTGATACTGAGCATGAGGCCGCGGCGTGTAGCACGATGGAGGGGGCCTAACCAAGGCGAATGGCCGCCTTGCCGGGGCCATGGCCCGCGTCTATAAGCCCCGCCCACGCCTGCAAAGCACACTGTCCAAGAGGGATTTATGGCCGTCGAACGCACTTTCTCGATCATCAAGCCGGACGCGACCCGCCGGAACCTGACCGGCAAGATCAACGCCCGCTTCGAGGAGAAGGGCCTGCGCATCGTCGCCCAGAAGCGCCTGTGGATGAGCCGCCAGCAGGCGGAAGAGTTTTATGGCGTGCACAAGGCCCGCCCGTTCTTCAACGACCTGTGCACCTTCATGACGTCCGGCCCGGTGGTCGTTCAGGTTCTTGAGGGTGAGAACGCGGTCGCCAAGAACCGCGAGATCATGGGTGCCACCAACCCGGCCAACGCCGACGCCGGCACGATCCGCAAGGACTTCGCCGAGTCGATCGAGGCCAACTCGGTCCACGGCTCGGACTCGGCCGAGAACGCCGCAATCGAGATGGCCTATTTCTTTGCTGGCACCGAGATCGTCGGCTGAACGAACCGAAGGACGGACACAAAAAAAGCGGCCCGCGAGGGCCGCTTTTACTTTGTGCGGGATCCGGGCGTCAGCCCAGGACGGCGAAGCCGACCAGCAGGGCAATCGTGCCGCCCACACCCATCAGAAGGGCGAGCAGGCCGATGTGCGCCACGAGGCCCAGCGCCATGCTGCTGAGCAGCAGGATCACCCAGAGAATGACGAAGAGCATGAGCTTGTTGAACGCCGTGTAGGTGTCCACGTGGGCGCGAATCTCGTCCTGCGTTGCCTCGGCCATGTCTGCTCTCTGCTCCCCGTTGAAATGGTGGATCGTTTATAGCGAACTAGGCTTCGTCCGAGAAGAGGAGGGTGGCCCCCGGCGGCAGTCCGCGGACCGCGACCTTTCCGCCGGTTGCGCTGACCCGGCCCTCGCCGAACCAGCGCACGACCTCGGGATAGAGCCGGTGCTCCTGGCGCAGGATGCGGGCGGTCAGCGTCTCCTCGGTGTCGCCGGCCAGCACCGGCACGGCGGCCTGGGCGATGATCGGCCCGGCATCGAGGTCGGGAATGACGAAATGCACGGTGCAGCCGCTCAGCCGCACCCCGGCATCGATCGCCTGGCGCTGGACGTGCAGGCCCGGGAAACACGGCAGCAGCGAGGGATGGATGTTGATCATCCGGCCAGCCCAGTGCTGCGGAAACCACGAGCTCATGATCCGCATGAAGCCCGCCAGCACCACCAGCTCGACGCCGTGCTTGTCCAGCGCCGCCGAGACGTCGCGGTCGAAGTTCTCGCGGTCGGGATAGTCGCGGTGGGAAATCGTGACGGTCGGGATGCCGGCAGCCGCCGCGGTCTTGAGGCCGGCCGCGTCGGCGCGGTTGCTGACGACGCAGGCGATCTCCGCCGGATAGTCCGCGGCCTGCGCGGCCGCGATCAGCGCGGCCATGTTGCTGCCGCGCCCCGAGATCAGGATCCCGACCTTCAGCTTCGCCATAACGTATCGGCGTGCTCGACGATGCAGTCGGCTTCCGGCGTCGGCGTAGCCTCAGTAGTCGGCGCGCGCTCGATGATGCCGATCTCGCTCACGCTCTCGCCGGCATCGACGAGCGCCTTGGTGACTCTCGCCGCGTCGGTCCGGGCCACGACCACGATCATGCCGACGCCGCAGTTGAAGGTGCGCAGCATATCGTCGGTCGGCACCTGGCCCACCTTCTGCAGCCAGCCGAACACGGGTGCGGCCTTCCACGTCCGCGCATCGAGGCGCGCGCGCAGGCCGTCGGGCAGGCAGCGCGGCACGTTGCCCGGCAGGCCGCCGCCGGTGATATGGGCCAGCCCCTTGATCGCGCCGGTGCCGCGGATCGCCGCGATCAGCGGCTTCACGTAGATGCGCGTGGGTTCCAGCAGGCCGTGGCCGAGCGAACCTTTGCCGAACGGCGAGACTGCGTCGTACTTCAAACCGCTGCGCTCGACGACCTTGCGCACCAGCGAGTAGCCGTTGGAGTGGGTGCCGCTGGCCGCCAGGCCCAGCACCACGTCGCCCGGCGCGATGTCGGCGCGCGGCAGGAGCTGGTCGCGCTCGGCGGCGCCGACGGAGAAGCCGGCGAGGTCGTAGTCATCCGCGGAATACATGCCGGGCATCTCGGCGGTCTCGCCGCCGATCAGCGCGCAGCCCGCCCGGCGGCAGCCCTCGGCGATGCCGGCCACGATGCGGCGGCCGGTCTCGACCTCGAGATGGCCGGTCGCGTAGTAGTCGAGGAAGAACAGCGGCTCGGCGCCCTGGACGACGATGTCGTTGACGCACATCGCCACCAGGTCGATGCCGACCGTGTCGGGGATGGCGGCCTCGATCGCGACCTTGAGCTTGGTGCCGACGCCGTCGGTGCCGGACACCAGGATCGGGTCCTTGAAGCCGGCGGCCTTGAGGTCGAACAGGCCGCCGAAGCCGCCCAGCCCGCCCATGACGCCCCGGCGGTCGGTGCTCTTGGCCAGCGGCTTGATGTGTTCGACCAGCGCGTCGCCGGCGTCGATGTCGACGCCTGCTTCCTTGTAGGTCAGGGGAGGCCGGTTGTGGTCGGTCTTCAAGCCAGGCTCATTCCTGCTGGAGAGGGGGCATGCTAGAGAGGCGGTGTGCTAGATAGTGGCGCGAACATAACCAAAAACCGGACCCCCGCAATGCCGATAGGCCGCAGGTTTTCCACGATCTTTGTCGTCTTGCTGGCCTTTGCCGTCACCTGTGGGGGGGCGCCGGCGCAGGTGACCAGCGGCAACGCCTTCACCATCGGCGGCGTCGACGTCGACGTCCAGGGCGCCGACGCCATCAAGGCGCGCGACCAAGCCATCCGCGAGGCCAAGCGCCGCGCCGCCGGCCTGCTGATCGAGCGCATGGTGGCGGCCGAGGACCGCAGCAAAGTCCCGCCGCTCGACGATACCCGCCTCGAGGGCATGATCCGAGGTGTCGAGTTCGCCAAGGAGCGCAGCTCGGCCAACCGCTTCACCGGCACGCTGAACGTCGTGTTCGCCGCCGACCTGGTGAAGGCGTGGCTATCGGAGGCCGGCATCGCCGTCGCCGAAACCGTGGCACGGCCGGCGCTGCTGGTGCCGCTGTGGAAAGACAAGAACGGTGTCGAGCCGCTCGACGACCGCAACGCCTGGCGCGACGCCTGGAGCAAGCTCGACACGTCGGGCAGCGCAGTGCCGTTGACAGTGGTGCGCGGCGACCAGCTCGACCAGAACGCGATGTCGGTCGAGGAGGCCTATGTCGGCGACGTCTCGGCCCTCACCCGCCTCAACGAGCGCTACCGCCTGCCGACGGTGATTGTGGCCGTGGTCGAGGGCGACAAGGAGACCGGCGCGCTGACGGTGGGCGGCTTCGGCTACGACACCCGGACCGGCGCGCGCAGCGAGCTGCCCAAGGTCACGGTGGCGGGCGCGGGCCAACTCGCCGATGCCGCCGCCAAGATCCAGGCCAAGCTCGACGCCGACTGGCGTGGCATGGCGGTCGTGCGTCGCGATGCGCCCGATGCGATGGACATCGTGGTCCCGATCCGCGCCCTCGGCGACTGGGTGCAGGTCCGCCAGCGACTGGGCGCGGTGCCGGCGATCAAGAGCGTCGTCGTGCGCACCCTCGAGTCCGATCGCGCCGACCTGCATGTCGACTACTTCGGCACGCCCGAGCAGCTCCAGCAGACGCTGGCGCAGGCAGGTCTGCAGCTCACGAAGGACGCCGACGGCTGGCGCCTGCAGGTTCGCTGACGTGACCGCATCCGACCAACCCACGCGGTGGCGCTTCTGGCTGGCCGCCGCGATCGTCTTACTGGTCGTGCTGTGGCTGCTGAACGACATCCTGCTGCCGTTCGTGGTCGGCATGGTAGTGGCCTACTTCTTCGATCCGGTAGTGGCGCGCCTGGAGCAGCAGCGTCTATCTCGGACGCTGGCGACGGCGTTGGTGACGATCCTGGCCGTGCTGCTCGCCATCGGCGTCGCCACCGCGATCCTGCCGCCGCTGGTCGGCCAGATCGAGGACTTCATCGGCAAGCTGCCGGAGTACGTCGTGAAAGCGGCGACGCGGATCCAGCCGACGATCGAGCCGCTGCGCCAACGGCTCGGCCTGCCGTCGCTCAGCCTGCAGGAGCTGCAGTCGCACGCCGCCCAGTGGGCGGCCCAAGGGCTCGCAGTTTTCGGCACCGTCGCCGGCCGGCTGGCCCAGCGCGGGGCGGCGATCATCAATCTCTTCGCGCTGCTGTTCCTGACGCCGGTGGTGACGTTCTACCTGCTGCGCGACTGGCCCAAGGTGCGTGCCGCGGTCGACGGCGCGCTGCCGCTCGACCATGCCGAGACGATCCGCAAGCTCGCTCGCGAGGCCGATGCCGCGACTGCGGGCTACCTGCGCGGCCAGGCACTGGTTTGCCTCTGCCTCGGCACGCTCTATGGCGTCGGCCTGTCGCTGGTCGGCCTGCAGTTCGGCTTCGTCATCGGCATGATCGCGGGAATCATCTCGTTCATTCCCTTCGTCGGCACGCTGGTCGGTGGGACCCTGGCGATCGGCATGGCACTGGCGCAATTCCCGCCGGAGTGGATCGGCGTGGCCAAGGTCGCAGGCGTGTTCGTGATCGGCCACGTGCTCGAGAGCAATTTCCTCTCGCCCAAGCTGGTCGGCGACAGGGTAGGGCTGCACCCGGTCTGGATCATGTTCGCCCTGCTGGCCGGCGGTTCGCTGTTCGGCTTCGTGGGCGTGCTGGTCGCGGTGCCGATCGCGGCCGTCGTCGGCGTGATCGTGCGTCACCTGCTGATGCGCTATCACGAGAGCGCCATCTATCGCGGCGGTAATGGCGGTTGAGCCGGCGGTGGTCGACCAGCTCACGCTCGAACTCGCCCTGCCACCGCCGACCTATGCGCGTGAGGATTTCGTCGTCGCCCCGGGCAACCGCGAGGCGCTGGCCTGGATCGATCGCTGGCCGGACTGGCCGGCGCCGGCTCTGGCGCTGAGCGGTCCGTCGGGCAGTGGCAAGACCCATCTCGGGCGCATCTGGGCCGCGCGCGCGAATGCCCGGCTAATGGAAGGTACCGACCTCGACGGCAAGACGGTGCCGGACCTGACGGCGTTGGCCAATGAGTCGCCCGCCATCGTGATCGAGCATGCCGACCGCGCGCCCGAGCGCGGGCTGTTTCATCTCTACAACCTGATGCGCGACCGCGGCCGCCATCTGCTGCTGATCTCCGAGACGCCGCCCGCGCACTGGTCGATCGCCTTGCCCGATCTCGCGTCGCGGCTGCGCGCGGCTCCGACGGTGGCGGTGGCCTCGCCCGACGACGAATTGCTGGGGTCGATCATCCTGAAGCAACTCACCGACCGGCAATTGCATGCTGGCGCCGGTGTCGTGCACTATCTGGTATCGCACATGGAGCGCTCGGGCGAGGAGGCACGACGGGTCGTCGCGGCCCTCGACCGGCGGGCCCTGGCGGAACGGCGGGAGATCGACCGCCGGCTGGCGATCGACGTGCTGGCGGAATTGTCGGGTGCATCGCGGAGGGAAGAAAAGTGACGAAACCGTTCCTGCTGACTCTGCTGGTCGCCGGTGTGTCCGGTGCCCTGCCGACATCAGCGCAGACGCCGTCGGTCATGGGGACCTGGCTCACGGAGTCGAAGACGGCCAACGTCCAGCTCGCGCCCTGTGCGAGTGCCGCCAACGGGCCGATCTGCGGCACGGTCGTGAAGCTCAACGATCCCAAGGATGCCAACGGCAAGCCGATGGCGCCGGAGGACGTCACCGACGCGCGCAATCCCGATCCGGCGCAGCGCAGCCGCAAGGTGCTGGGCATGGTGCTGCTCTACAATTTCATGGCGACGAACGATCCCAACACGTTCGAGGAAGGCACGATCTACAGCGGCGAGAACGGCAAGACGTACCGGGCCAATCTCGGCCTGCAGCCGGACGGCACGCTGCGACTGCGCGGCTACGTCGGCACGCCGCTGTTCGGCGAGACCCAAGTCTGGACACGCGTTCGCTAGGAAAAGGAGAGAAGTATGGATATGGGCATCAAGGGGCGCAAGGCGATCGTCTGCGCAGCCAGCAAGGGCCTCGGCAAGGGCTGTGCGATGGCACTGGCCGGCGAGGGCGTCGAGCTGGTGATCAACGCGCGCACCAAGTCGGAACTCGAGGCGACGGCGGAGGAGATCCGCAAGAAGCACGGCGTGAAGGTCACCGCGGTGGCCGTCGACGTCACGACCGAGGCCGGCCGCAAGCAGGTGCTGGCGGCGTGCCCGGAACCCGACATCGTCGTCAACAACGCCGGCGGTCCGCCGCCCGGCAACTTCCGCGACTGGAATCGCGACGACTGGATCAAGGCGATCGACGCCAACATGCTGACACCGATCGAGTTCATCAAGGCCACGGTCGACGGCATGATGAAGCGCGGCTTCGGGCGCATCGTGAACATCACTTCGAGCTCGGTGAAGGCGCCGATCGACATCCTGGGCCTCAGCAACGGCGCACGCTCGGGCCTGACCGGCTTCGTGGCCGGCGTGGCGCGCACGACGATCCGCCACGGCGTCACCATCAACGGCCTGCTGCCCGGTCCGTTCGACACCGACCGTCTGCGCGGCACTACGAAAGCGCGCGCGGCGAAGGCCGGCCGCAGCTTCGAGGAAGAGTACGCAGCCGGCGCCAAGGCCCATCCGGCCGGCCGCTTCGGCACCGCCGAGGAGTTCGGCATGATGTGCGCGTTCCTGTGCAGCGTGCACGCGGGCTACATGACCGGCCAGAACATCCTGATGGACGGCGGGCAATACCCCGGCACGTACTAGCGTCTCAGGCGCCGGTCAGATCGCGGGGGCGGGTGAAGGCCGTGAGCACGGCCGAGCCCGCCGCCAGCTTCGGCCAGCGGGCGTCCGGCACCTGCAGGGTGGCGAGCGATCCGGTCGGGAACTTGTCGCGCAGGGCAGCGAGCAGGCTCGCCTTGCCATCGCCCGCCAGCGCCTGGGCGAGCAGCCAGATGCCGTCGTTGTGGCCGATCAGGAGGATCGTCCCGACCGTGTCCGGCAGGTCGCGCAGGCGGTTCAGCAGCGCGACCTCGGACGCAAGATAGAGGCCGCTCTCCAGCGCGATCGGCGGCGCGGGAGGCGCCAGCCGCTCGATCAGCGGCGCCAGAGTCTGGCGCGTGCGCGTGGCCGTCGAGCACAGGATCAGGTCCGGCAACACTGCCCGGGCGATCAGATGGTCGGCGATCACCTCCGCAGCCTGTTCGCCACGGCGGTTGAGCGGTCGGTCATGGTCTGCCATGCCGGCCTCGCCCACGCCCGATTTCGCATGCCGCAGGAGGAGAATGGTCTTCACATTGCTCGGCGGTAAAATCGTGTTATATCAATCAGTTGGTGAATTGCCATGACACCGTCATGGAGAGGCGCTACGGTCTGTGGGTAACCCTCATGGATGCTCTCAACACGCCCGCCTCGGCCGATCAGGCTGCAGCCATAACGGCTGACAGTCCACGCCGTTTCATCAATCGTGAGCTTTCCTGGCTGGCGTTCAACACGCGTGTGCTGGAAGAGGCGGGCAATGCGCGCCATCCGCTGCTCGAGCGTGTGCGCTTCCTGTCGATCTCGGCGGCCAATCTCGACGAGTTCTACATGGTCCGCGTAGCTGGCCTCGTCGACATGCTGCCCAACCGCTCGACCATGCTGAGCGACGACGGGCTGACGCCCGCCGGACAGCTCGCCGCGATCCGCGACCGGGCGTCCATTCTGATGGCCGAGCAGCAGCGCATGTGGGCGACCCTGCAGGGCGAGTTGCGCGAGGCGGGCATCGCGGTGCTGGCGGCCGGCGAGCTCAGCGAGACCGAGCGGGCGTGGCTCGAGCAGTATTTCATCGACCAGGTCTTCCCGATCCTGACGCCGCTCGCGGTCGATCCGGCGCATCCGTTCCCGTTCATCCCCAACGGCGGCTTCTCGACGCTGCTGAAGCTGCAGCGCCGCGACGACAAGCGCCCGTTGATGGCGTTGCTGCCGCTGCCGCCGCAGGTCGACCGCTTCGTGCGCCTGCCGGGGACGGCGGTCCGCTTCCTGCCGCTCGAAGAGCTGGTCGACATCTTCCTGCCGCGCCTGTTCCCCGGCTACGAAGTCAACGAGCGCGGCTTCTTCCGCCTGATCCGCGACAGCGACGTCGAGATCAACGAAGAATCGGAAGATCTCGTGCTGCTCTACGAGAGTGCGCTCAAGCGCCGCCGCCGCGGCGACCTGATCTCGATCTCGGTCGACACCGCGATGCCGATCGAGCTGCGCGACTTCCTGTTCGACCAGCTCGAACTGGCCAGCGACAAGGTGCACGTCTTCGATCTCGACAGCATGGTGAACATAGGCGACGTCAAGGCCCTCATCGTCGACGAGCGCGCTGACCTCAAATTCACGCCCTACAACGCGCGCTTCCCCGAGCGCATCCGCGATTTCGGCGGCGACTGCTTTGCCGCTATTCGGGCCAAGGACATCGTCGTCCACCATCCCTACGAGAGCTTCGACGTCGTGGTGCAGTTCCTGCGCCAAGCGGCGGGCGATCCGGCCGTGGTGGCGATCAAGCAGACGCTCTACCGCACGTCCGCCGACTCGCCGATCGTCAAGGAGCTGATCTCGGCGGCTGAGGCCGGCAAGACCGTGACGGCGCTGGTCGAGCTCAAGGCCCGCTTCGATGAGGAAGCCAACATCCGCTGGGCGCGCGACCTCGAGCGCGCCGGCGTGCAGGTAGTCTACGGCTTTATCGACCTCAAGACCCACGCCAAGGTCTCGATGGTGGTGCGCCGCGAGGCGCAGTCGATCCGCACCTACGTGCATTTCGGCACCGGCAACTACCATCCGATCACCGCGCGCATCTATACCGACCTGTCGTTCTTCACCTGCGATCCGGCGATGGGCCGCGATGCCGCGCGTCTGTTCAACTACATGACCGGCTACGCGCGCCCCGAGAAGATGGAGAAGATCGCCTTCGCCCCGGTGACGCTGCGTCCCAAGCTCTACGAGCTGATCGATGCGGAGATCGCCAACGCCCGCGCCGGCCGGCCGGCGGCGATCTGGGCCAAGCTCAATTCGCTGGTCGATCCCGACCTGATCGACCGGCTGTATGCCGCCTCGATGGCGGGGGTGCCTATCGACCTTGTGGTACGCGGCATCTGCTGCCTGCGTCCCGGGATGCCCGGCCTCAGCGAGAACATCCGCGTCAAGAGCATGATTGGCCGCTTCCTCGAGCACGCGCGCATCGTGTGCTTCGGCAACGGCAAGCCGCTGCCGTCGGCCAGCGCCAGGGTGTTCCTGTCCTCGGCCGACTGGATGCCGCGCAATCTCGACCGGCGCGTCGAACTGCTGTGTCCGGTCGAAAACCCGACGGTGCACGAGCAGGTGCTCGACCAGATCGTCGTCGCCAACCTCAAGGACGACGGCCAGAGCTGGGTCATGGAAGCCGACGGCGGCTACCATCGCCGCCACGTGGGCAAGGATCCGTTCATTGCCCATCACTATTTCATGACCAACCCGTCGCTGTCGGGCCGGGGCAGCGCGGTGAAGCTGAGCGGCGCGGTGCCGCGGCTGGTCCTGGGCTCCTGACGGCGACCGACGGCCGCACGCAAATCGTCGCTGCAATCCCGCCCGGTTTCGGCTAGACGGAGCGCGCATGGACGGCCCACAGACCGCTGACGCGCATCCCGACGAAAGCCGCCTCGGAAAAGGCCGCGTCGGGATAATCGACGTCGGCTCGAACTCGATCCGTCTCGTAGTCTACGAGCGCGCCAGCCGCGCGCCGCTGCCGGTGTTCAACGAGAAGGTGCTGTGCGGCCTGGCCCGCGGCCTCGACGCGACCGGACGGCTCAATCCGGGCGGCGTCGAGATGGCGCTGGCCAACATCGACCGCTTCGTCACGTTGGCCCAGAACATGAAGGTGACGTCGCTTGATCTGCTGGCGACGGCGGCGGTGCGCGACGCGTCGGACGGGCCGGAGTTCATGCGCCAGATGGAGAGCCGCCCCGGCATCGAGGCGCACATCGTGAGCGGCCGCGACGAGGCGCGCTTTTCGGGATTCGGCGTGATGTGCGGCATGCCCGATGCGTCGGGCGTGATGGGCGACCTGGGCGGCGGCAGCCTCGAGCTGGTGTCGCTCGGCAACGGTGGCCTGGGTGCGTCGAGCACCTTGCCGGTGGGACCTCTGCGGCTGATGTCGTCGGGCAAGGGCGACCCCAAGAAGACGGTGATCGAGGCCATCGAGGGCGTGGGCTGGCTGCGCGAGGAAACCGGCAAGACGTTCTATGCCGTGGGCGGCGCCTGGCGGTCGTTCGCCCGCCTGCACATGGAGCAGGCGGGCTACCCGCTGCACATTATCCATCACTACGACATCCCCTCCGAAGAGGCGCGCGCAGTGGCGCGCCTGATCGCGGTGCAGAGCGCCAAGTCGCTGGAGAAGATGCCGGGCGTGTCGCGGCGGCGCGTCGATACTCTGCCGCTCGCCTGCCTGGCGCTCGACCGGCTGCTGGTGGCGTTGAAGCCGCGCAACGTCGTGTTCTCCGCCTTCGGCCTGCGCGAGGGCTTCTACTATTCGCGGCTGAGCGAGGCCGAGCGCCAGCGCCATCCGCTGATCGCCTTCGCCGAGGAGCAGGGCGCGGGCTGGCGGCGTTTTGACCTGTCGCCGGCCGAGATCTTCGACTGGCTGACCCCGGTGTTCGCGGGCGAGAGCGACGCCGAGCGCGTGTTGCGCACCGCGGCGTGCCACCTGAGCGACATCTCGTGGAACGACCATCCCGACTATCGTGCCGAGCAGGCCTATGTCCGCGTGCTGCACCTGCCGGCGCCGGGTATGAGCCATCGCGACCGCGCGATCCTGGCGATGACGTTGACCTATCGCTACAAGAGCGACCCCAAGTCGGCGGCGATGGAAACCGCCATGCGCCTGTCCGACGGCAAGGGCCGCGCCTTCGCCCGACGGCTCGGCGCCTGCCTCAGGCTCGCCTACAATCTGTCCGGCGGTGCGCCGGGGTTGCTGCCGCAGATCCAGCTGCGCCGCACCGAGCGCGACCTGCGCCTGCTCGTGCCGCCGCCGTTGAAGCGCAGCCTGGGCGACATCACGGCACGTCGCCTGGAAACCGCGGCGGAGGCCTTTGACCTCAAGTCGCTGATCGTCTCGGATTAGGAGCTGGCGGGGACTTCGATCAGCTTCGGCTGGTCGCCCGACAGGGCGAGCGCCAGGCGGCCCTCGATGAGGGCAACGGCATCGTTGCCGAAGATCTCGCGGCGCCAGCCCGACAGGGCGTGGAGGTCGCGCTTGCCGGCGGCCATGCGGTCGAGTTCGTCGGCATTGGCCACGAGCCGGGCGGCGACGCCCGCCTGCTCGGCCTTGAGGCGAAGCAGCGTGCGCAGCAGGTCGACGACGGCGCCGGGGGCGCGCAACTGCTCGGGCGCCTTGTCGCGCACTGGCAGCTCGGAATCGGGTATGGCGCGACCGCGCTCGATCGCTTCCATCAGCTCGCGGCCCTGCCAGCCTTCGGCGAAGCCGCGGCCGAGGCCGCGCGTCACGGCGAGCTCCTCGATGTTCTTGGGAGCGTGACTGGCGATCTCGAGCAGCTGCTCGTCGCGCAACAGGCGCTGACGCGGGATGTCGATGCGCTGCGCGGTGCGCTCGCGCCACGCCGCGGCCTCCTTGAGGATCGCCATCAGCCGGGGCGAGGCGCCGCGCGGCTTCAGCCGCCGCCACGCCTGCTCGGGATCGGCACGGTAGGTGCCGGGATCGTTCAGCACCGCCATCTCCTCGGCGATCCACGGCAGCCGTCCGGTCTTCTCGAGCTGCTTCTGCAGCTTCTCGTAGACGACGCGCAGGTGCGTCACGTCGGACAGGGCATAGGTGATCTGGCGCTCGCTGAGCGGCCGGCGGCTCCAGTCGGTGAAGCGGCTCGACTTGTCGATCTTGGCCTTGGCCAGCTTGGTGGCGAGCGATTCGTAGGACGCCGCCTCTCCGTGGCCGCACACCATGGCGGCAACCTGGGTGTCGAACAGCGGCGTCGGCACGCTGTTCATGCGCAGGTAGAAGATTTCGAGGTCCTGGCGCGCGGCGTGGAAGACCTTGAGCACCTTGGGGTTGGCCATCAGCTCGTCGAGCGGGGCCAAGTCGATGCCCTCGGCCAGCGCGTCGATCGCGGCCGCGTCGTCGGGGCCCGCCACCTGGGCCACGCAGAGCTTGGGCCAGTAGGTCCGTTCCCGCATGAACTCGGTGTCGACGGTGACGTACTCGGCGTCGGCCAGAGGCTTGCAGAACGCCGCCAACTCGTCGGTCTTGGTGATCAGCTTCATTGACAACGATCTATAGCGGCCCCGGAGCCCGGCGGCAAAGGTGGCCGGCGGGAAGGGCCGATTCCCTTGACTTGGGCGCCCATTCGGTGCCTTTTCCCGGTCCTTAAAACCCGGAAAATCCGCCATGTCTTCTGTCTACCGAACCCATACGTGCGGCCAATTGCGCCCCGAGCATGTCGGCCAGGAAGCCCGCCTGTCGGGCTGGGTCCAGCGCAAGCGCGACCACGGCAACCTGCTGTTCATCGACCTGCGCGACCATTACGGCGTCACCCAGGTCGTGGTCGATGCCTCGAGCGCGGTGTTCAAGACAGCCGAATCGGTGCGCAACGAAAGCGTGGTGACGGTGACCGGCAAGGTCGTGGCCCGTGAGGCCTCGACGGTGAACGCCAAGCTCGCCACGGGTGCGATCGAACTCGACGCAGCGGAGTTCGTCGTCCAGTCGATGGCCGATCCGCTGCCGATCCCGGTCTACCAGGAGAACGACACGACGCCGGAGGAGCTACGCCTCAAGTACCGCTTCCTCGATCTGCGCAAGGACAAGCTGCACAAGAACATCGTGTTGCGCAGCCAGGTGATCGCCAGCCTGCGCCGGCGCATGATCGACCAGGGCTTCACCGAGTTCCAGACGCCGATCCTGACTGCCGACAGCCCGGAGGGCGCGCGGTCCTACCTGGTGCCGAGCCGCATCCACCCCGGCAAGTTCTACGCCCTGCCGCAGGCGCCGCAGATGTTCAAGCAGCTGCTGATGGTGTCGGGCTTCGATCGCTACTTCCAGATCGCGCCGTGCTTCCGCGACGAGGACGCGCGCGCCGATCGCGCGCCGGGCGAGTTCTACCAGCTCGACTTCGAGATGAGCTTTGTGACGCAGGAAGACGTATTCGCCGCCATCGAGCCGGTGCTGGGTGGGGTATTCCAGGAGTTTGCCGCCTTCAACCGCGAGACCCCGCGCAAGGTCACGAACTTCCCGTTCCCGCGCATTCCCTATGCCGACGCGCTGCTGACCTATGGCACGGACAAGCCCGATCTGCGCAACCCTCTGCGCATCTACGACGTCGGCGACGTGTTCGCGGGTTCGGACTTCAAGGTGTTCGCCGGCATCGTCGCCAAGGGCGGCGTGGTCCGCGCCATCCGTGCGCCCAAGGCCGGCAGCCAGCCGCGCAGCTTCTTCGACAAGCTCAACAGCTGGGCGCAGGGCGAGGGCAAGCCCGGCCTAGGCTACATCACGCTGGAAGGTGGAGCGGGGAAGGGCCCGATTGCCAAGTTCGTGGCCGACGAGGGCCTGGCCAAGCTCAAGAGCCTGACCGGCGCGGAGGACGGCGACTCGGTGTTCTTCGTCGCTGACCAGCCGGATGCCGCCTGGAAGTTCGCGGGCTTCGCGCGCACCAAGATCGGCCAGGAACTGGGCGTCATCGCCGAGGGCGAGTTCGCCTTCTGCTGGATCGTCGACTTCCCGATGTTCGAGTACGACGACAAACTGAAGAAGGTCGACTTCAGCCACAACCCGTTCTCGATGCCGCAGGGCGGGCTCGAGGCGCTCGAGACCCAGGATCCGCTCACCATCAAGGCGTGGCAGTACGACATCGTCTGCAACGGCATCGAACTGTGCTCGGGCGCGATCCGTAACCACAAGCCCGACATCATGTACAAGGCCTTCGGCATCGCCGGTTACAGCAAGGAAGAGGTCGAGCTGCGCTTCGGCGGCATGCTCAACGCCTTCAAGTTCGGCGCTCCGCCGCACGGCGGCGCCGCGCCCGGCGTCGACCGCATCGTCATGCTGCTGGCCGACGAGCCCAACATCCGCGAGGTCATCACCTTCCCGATGAACCAGCAGGCGGTCGACCTGTTGATGGATGCCCCGGCCGAGGTGCCGATGGAGAAGCTGCGCGAGCTTCACATCGGCTTGCGTCTGCCACCCCCCAGGAAGGACTAGGGGTAGTGTTGTTATTGCAAATTGACTGAATCTATAAAGATGATAAGATTCAGGGAGTTATAATAATAATATAAAGTAAATTATGAGCTCCCCTCGGCTCTCGCTTCTGATCCTGCCGCTGGCCCTCGGCCTGCCGCTGCTGACCGGCGCCTGCGGGGCGCCGGTGGCCATCGTGGCGGCGAGCTATGGCGCTGACGGCGTATCCTTGGCCGAGACGGGCAAGACCTCGACCGACCATATGGCGTCGATGGTCTCCAAGAAGGATTGCGCCCTGTGGCGCGTCTTCCGGAACCAGAGCATCTGCCGCGCCCAGGAAGGCAACGCCAACCCCTACAAAGTCAACTACGACGAGCCGTTCCGGCAGCAGACCGAGGGCGGGGGTGTCGAGTATGCCCCGCCGCCGCACGCCGAGCCGAACGCGCCGGCTGCGAGCTGGGATGCGGCCGCCTACAAGCCCGCCACGCCCGAGCCGCCGACGCCGCCGATGTCTACGACCGCGGTCGCCGACGTGACCCCGCCTGCTGCCGGGCCCGCGTCGGCTGTCGCGGCACCGGTTGCCAAGCCAGTCCCGGCACCGACCCACGTGGCGCACAAGGCCAAGGCGAAGAAGGTCAAGGCCGTCGCGGTCAAGAAGCCTTCACCAGATCAGGTGGCGTCTTCCCGCTGATCAGGAAGGCCTCGAGATTGTCGAGCGCCTTGAAGCCCATCGCATTGCGCGTCTCGACCGTGGCCGATCCCATGTGCGGCAGCAGGAAAGTGTTCTCCAGCGCGTAGTAACCCTGGTGGATCTTGGGCTCGCCATCGAACACGTCGATGCCGGCGGCGGCCAGTCGGCCGCTCTTCAGCGCTGCGATCAACGCCTCGTCGTCGACCACGCCGCCGCGGGCGGTATTCACCACGATCGCCCCCTTGGGCAGTTTGCCGATGCGCTCGGCGTTCACCCACTTGCGGGTCTGCGCGGTGAGCGGGGCGTTGATCGACAGGAAGTCGCAGTGCGGCAGCATGTCGTCGGGATTGGCGTGGAAGGTCGCGCCCTTTTCGAGGTCGGCCGGCAGGCGCGTGCGGTTGCTGTAGTGGACCGTCATGCGGAAGGCGCGGGCCCGGTCGGCGACGGCCTGGCCGATACGGCCCATGCCGAGAATGCCCAGGCGCTTGCCGGTGACGTGGGTGCCCATGAGCTGGGTCGGTTCCCAGCCGACCCAATTGTGGGTGCGCAGCATGCTGGTGCCCTCGTGGGCCCGCCGGGCGGCGCCCAGCAGGCAGAGGAGGGCGATGTCGGCGGTGGCGTCGGTCAGCACGTCGGGGGTGTTGCTGACCTTTATCCCCCGCTTGGCGGCGGCGGCCACGTCGACATGCTCGTAGCCCACCGAAAAGGTGGCGATCATCTTCACCGAAGCAGGCAGGGAAGCGATGGTTTCGGCGTTCAGCGGGTCGCCCGCCGCGCACATGATCCCGTCGTAGCCGGCCGCGGCTTTGACCAGCGCCGGCCCGTTGTAGAGCTTGTCCTGGGGGTTCAGCAGGGCGTCGAAGCTGGCCGCCAGGCGGCTCTCGACGTCGGGTGGGAAGTGCCGGGTCGCCAGGACCTTGGGTTTGCTCTTCGTCATGGTTGTTATCCTCCCTGTGCAGCCCTGCCGCAGGCGATCATTCTGGAAATCTCCGCGCATGGATATTACGCTTAGGCGCCCGGCTACAAGGCCTAGGCACTCAAGCCATTGTCCGTTGACCACGTATAGTTTTCGCTGTCCTCGCGTCCAAACTGCGGCCCTCGGTGCCGCCGTCTGCGTTACGCTCTTGCTCGTGCTGTGGATAAACCATCCGGCGCGCGCCCAGCAGCAACCCCCGCCGCCCGCCCCGACGTCGTCCACGCCGGCCGCGCCCCAGGCGCCGGAGCCGCCGATCACCGAGGTCGTGCTGGTGCCGCACCGCGCGACCTACGACATGAAGCTCTCGGTCGCGCGGCCCAACAGCGGCATCGTCGAGGTCAAGGGCAACATGGTGCTCGAGACCACCGACTCGTGCGACGGCTGGGAGATCAAGCAGCGCATCAAGCTCACCTTCCTGCGCAACGACGGCGAGGAGTTCGAGACCGACTCCAACTTCACCAGCTACGAGTCGAAGGACGGCCTGCAGCTGCGCTTCAGCGTGCGCAACGCCCAGAACGACGAGGTCGAGGAGGAACTGCGCGGCCAGGCCGACCTCGAGGGACAGGGCGGCAAGGGCCGGGCGAGCTTCTCGCTGCCCGAGGCGCGCAGCTTCGACCTGCCGGCCGGCACGCTGTTTCCGACCACCCACCTGGCGCGCGTCATCAAGCACGCGCGCGAAGGCGACAAGTCGGTCTCCTACAAGGTGTTCGACGGCGCGCGTCTCGACGGCGCCTTCCAGGTCAACGCCGTGATCGGCAAGCCGCCGCGCATTCCGCCGGGCACGCCGCCGACGCGCGGCGACGTGGTGCTGATGCGCGGCCAGCCGGCGTGGAGCGTGCGCTTCGCCTTCTTCGCCGCCGGCGACCAGGGCGCGCAGCCCGAGTACGAGCTGGCGCTCGACCTGCTGGGCAACGGCATCGCGCGCTCGATGCTGCTCGACTACGGTGACTTCGCCGTCGATGCCCGCCTGATTCAATTGCAAGCCCTGCCGAGGCCGAAATGCTGAGCCGTACATTGTCTTTCACCCTCGCGACGCTCGCGGCCGGCGTCCTCGCCGGCCCGCCGGCGGCGGCACAGGACTTCGCCTCCCACAAGGCGGCCTACGCGGTCAGCATCCTCGACCACGGCAAGGTCGGGTCGACCATCGGCACCTACGCCTACGAGATGAAGCAGACCTGTGCGGGCTACGTCATCAGCCAACGGATGCGCCTCGATGCACTCTCGAGCGACCAGCAGTCGCAAATGACCGAGAGCCTCGACGGCCGCACCCTGCATTTCGAGCACCGCACCATCGTCAACGGCCGTCCGACCACCACGGTGAAGGGCGAGGCCATCCTCGACGACAAGGGCGCGGGCCAAGCCCATTTCAGCGAGCCGCAGGGCCAGTCGGTCGTGCTGCCGGCCGGCACGCTGTTCCCGATGGCCATCAACCGCGCCACCATCCAGCATGCCAAGGCAGCCGACGGCGGCTTCGACGCGCTCTTCTTCTACGGCGAGAAGCCCAAGCTGCCCCAGTCGGTCAACGTTCTGATCGGCAAGGTCCCCAAGCGTCTCGCCGACCTCAAGATTCCCGACGGCGCCGACGCCCTGGTGAAGGGCCGCAACAAGATATACTACCGCGGCGGGTTCTTCGATACCGAGGGCAAGTCGAAGGGCGAGGCTGCGGCGTTCGAGATATCGAGCCTGATGCTCGACAACGGCATCGAGCTCTACGGCACGCACGAGCAGGGCGACGGCGGCGGGCTCGAATATCACATCACCCGCCTCGAGCCGCTGCCGCGGCCGACCTGCAACTAGCACCTAGTCGACCTTCACGCCCATCTCGGCCAACGCCCGGATCGAGCCGGGGTGATAGGGCACGACCTTGTTCTTGATCGCGTTGGCCGCGCGCGTCGACGCCGCGGCCGGCCCTGCGCGGGAGAGATCCTTCGCCGACAGCACGGCCCGCGTCAGCGCGTAGGCCGTGGCCTCGGGCATGTCCTTGTGGCCGACGACGGCGTTCCAGGCCGCGACCGTCTTGATCGGCGCCGTCTGGCCGCGATAGGTGCCGACGGGGTAGCTGGCGTCGGCCATGAAGGGGAAGCGCTTGCCCATGCCGGCGATCTCGGAATCGGACAGGCCGAACACGTCGCAGGCGGAGGCACCGGTGACCGCGACGAGGGAGGGGATCGGCACGAACGCGCCCTGCCAGAACGCATCGATCGCGCCCGCCTCCAGCTGCTTTGCCTGCTCGGCCGGCGTGCCGCTCACGATCGCCGGCGCGATGCCCGCGATCGCCGCTGCGGCAAGGAAATAATCCTCGGCCGGCCCCTTGGCGGGACCGCAGCCGACGCGCTTGCCGTCGAGATCCTTGAGGCTAGCGAGCTTGCGGGCCTTGAGGGCGGCCGCCATGAACGCCGTCTCGTACATCGGGAACAGCGCGCGCACGTTCCGGTGCGGCTTATCCTTGGCGAAGCCGGTGCCGTTCAGCGCAGCGAGCGCCGACCCGAGAAAGGCGCAGCCGATGGTCGTGCGCGAGGCATCGACGCGATCGAGATTCTCGTTCGAGCCCTTCGACTCCTGGACGTCGAGCACGATGCCGGAACCCGCGATCGCCTTGGCGATGCCCTGGCCATAGGGCAGGAAGGCGCTGCCCTGGCCCGCGGTCGCGAAGGCGAGCGGGGTGCCTTGGGCCGCTGCCTGGCGCAGCGGCAGCACAGCGGTTGCCAGCAGTGCCAGCGCGCCGCGTCGATCGATCGATGTCATCGGTTCTCCTCGGGCCATAGCCAGGCCGCGCCGCGCACGCCGCTCGAATCGCCGTAACGCGGCGGCACGAGGCGGGTGGCGATGCTGTCGGCTTCGGAAAAGATGTACTGCTTCCACAACTCGGGCACGCGCTCGTAGAGCCGGGCGATGCGCGACAGCCCGCCACCCAGTACGATGGCGTGCGGATCGAGCACGTTCACGATGCCGGCGAGCGCGCGCGCCAGCCGGTCGCAATAGAGTTCGATCTGGGCGGCGGCCTCGGCGTCGCCCGCCAAGGCAGCCTCGGCGATCTCGGTCGCCTGCATCTGCCGGCCGGTGCGTGCGGCGAATTGCTCCTGCACGCGCGGTCCGCTCAGCCAGGTCTCGATGCAGCCGGCGCGGCCGCAGTAGCAGCGCGGGCCCGGCCGCTCGTCGTCGCGCGGGCTGGGCAGCGCGTTATGGCCCCATTCGCCGGCGATCGCCTGGGCGCCGACCAGTCCCGTGCCGTCGATGACCACGCCGCCGCCCACGCCGGTGCCCAGGATCACGCCGAAGACGATGCCGCAGCCCGCCGCGGCGCCGTCCGCCGCCTCGGAGATGGCCAGACAGTTGGCGTCGTTGGCCAGCCGCACCTCGCGGCCCAGCGCGCGCTCGAGGTCGAGCTTGAGCGACCGGCCGTTCAGGCGCGTGGAGTTGGCGTTCTTGATCAGGCCGGTCGCGGGCGAGATCGCCCCGGGATGGGCGACGCCGACGCTGCAGCGGCGGCCCAGGCGCTGCTCGAGTTCGCCGACGACGCCCACGATCGCGCTGACACTCTCCTCGTAGGTCCCCGGCGGCGTCGGCACGCGCAGGCGTTCGCGGAGGGTGCCGTCGGCATCGAGCGCGATGCCCTCGATCTTGGTACCGCCGAGGTCGATGCCGATGCGTATCACAGAAACCGCGCGCGGATGTCGATGCTGCTCTGCACGCCGACCTGGTCGAAGGTCGCGGCCAGCCACTTGGCCGCGGCCAGGCGTCCCAACTGGAACAGGTGCTCGAGATAGGCCGGCTCGATCAGGAACTTGCTGACCGAGCCCATCGGCCCGATCGAGGCCTCGTCGTTGATCGAGTGGATCATGATCGCCTTCAACCGCGTGCCGAACTCGCCGGCGATCGCGCTCTTGCCGACCAGGTCCTGGACGAAGGCGATGGCGCGCATCTCCGACATCAGCGCGCCGCCGAAGGTTATCTCGTTCAGCCGGTCGGCGACCTCGGCATTTGACTTGGGAATGCCCGGCCGGAACGACGGGTCGAGTTCGACGATCACCACGTCGCGGCTGTCGGAGGAATAGATGAACGGCCAGATCGGCGGGTTGCCGCGAAAGCCGCCATCCCAGTAGGGCACGCCGTCGATCACCACCGCGTCGTGCACGTTGGGCAGGCAGGCCGAGGCGAGCAGGGCCTCGATCGTCAGCTCCTCGCGCGTGAAGATCCGCGCCTTGCCGGTCTGCACGTTGGTGGCGGCGACGAAGGCCTTGATGTCGTGGCACGCGCGCACCGCCTTCTCGTCGAAGTGCCGGCGCAGCAGGTCGCGCAGCGGATCGAGCCCGAGCGGGTTGCGCATCCAGGGCGTGAGCGTGCGCTGCATCAGGTCGGCCCACAGGGCCGCCAGAGATTCGTCGAGGTTCCAGTTGCCCTGCAGGCGGTCAAACGGTGTGCGCTGGATCGGGCTGGTGATCGCCATGGCGCCTAGTTCGGTCCAGAAAGCCTTCAGCTCGCGGCGCGCGCCGTCGGGCCCATCCTTGGCCCAGCCCTGCAGCATGATCGCGGCGTTCATGGCGCCGGCGCTGGTGCCGCTCACCGCCTCGAACACCAGCCGCCCGTCTTCGATCAGCGCGTCGAGCACGCCCCAGGTGAAGGCGCCATGCGAGCCGCCTCCCTGCAGGGCGAGATTGACGGGTTTGGGATCGCTCATGCGTCTATCCTCGGCGGCCTGCCGGCGTTACGCTTGCGTTACAATGGCACGCGACGGCAGCAATTTTACTATGGAGCAGGGCCAGACCAAGGGCCCGTGGCGAAAGCGCCCGACCACGATCCTGTGGGTGCTGTCGCTCGGCCAGCTCGTCACCTGGGGCCTCGTCTACTACACCTTCCCGCTGTTCGTCGGGCCGATGGAGCAGGAGCTCGGCTGGTCGCGCGATTCGCTGTACGGCGCGCTGTCGTCGGGCCTGCTGGTCGCGGGCTTGTGCTCCATACCGGTCGGCGCCTGGATCGATCGCGGCCATGGACGGCTGCTGATGACGGGAGGCTCCCTGTTGGCGGCGGCGCTGCTCTTCATGTGGTCGCGGATTCACACGATCGAGATGTTCTACGTGATGTGGATCGGGCTCGGCGCCTGCCAGTCGGTGACGCTCTACGAACCTGCCTTCGCCGTGATCACCCGCGTCTACGGCCCGCGCTACAAGCAGGGCATCATGCTGATGACCTTCCTCGGCGGGCTCGCCAGCACCTTCGGCATTCCCTTCGCGCAGTTCCTGATCCAGCACATCCAGTGGCGCCCCGCGCTCGAGGTGATGGCGGTGGTGATCCTGGGCGTCGCCGCCATCCACTGGCTGTTCGTGCCAGGGCCCCGGGAGAAGGCCATACCGATCGGCACGCCGGCGTCGCCGGCTGCCACCGACGACGGCAAGCCGCGCAAAAGCCCGCTCGCCCTGGCGATCCGCATGCCGGCCTTCTGGGGTCTGGTCGTGGCCTTCGCGGGCTACGGCCTCGCCTTCTCGGCGATGAGCTTCCATCTCATTCCGGTGTTGCAGGAGCGCGGCGTGTCGATGGACGTGGTACTGGCCATCATCGCGCTGATCGGGCCGATGCAGGTTGTGGGCCGGGTGCTGCTGGTGGCGGGCCAACGCCATGTGACGACGATCCAGCTCGGTGCCGGCATCTACTTCGCCTTCCCGATCTCGATGGCGCTGCTGGCCATGGGCATCAGCGACGTCTACGGGCTGATCCTGTTTGCGATCCTCTACGGCGTGGCCAACGGTCTTCTCACCATCCTGCGCGGCATGGCGGTGCCGGAATTCATCGGGCCCGAGGGCTACGGAGTGGTCTCGGGCGCGCTCACTATGCCGACCAACATCATGCGCGCCGCCGGCCCGCTGATGGCGGCCTTCGCCTGGAGTTCGACCGGCAACTACACCGCCGTGTTGTGGGGCCTGGCCGTGATCATGCTGGTCGCCGCCGCCGGCTTTGCCGCCGCAGCAGTCCTCTCCAAGAAGAAGCCTTCGCCGTACCCCGTGGTCTGAGGAGGTCTTTCCATTAAGAAATGGAAAATTTAATGGAAGTAGGGCGCAAAGCGGAACTGGATCGCGGAACGACATCCCGCGATTCTAGGCGCATTCGCCGGAAACACCCATCTTGGTCGTTATCGACGACAAAAGCCTGACCTGCCTTGCTTTTGAGGCTACTCCGCCGCCAGCTTCCGGGCTCCCGGCTTGAGGTGTTTGACCTTGGGCATGACCTCCTTCGAGAGCAGCTCGAGTGAATGGCGCCAGGCCTGCGGCTTGTCGACATAGTCGAAGCCGAACACCAGGAGCTGCCCGAAGCCGCCGACGTCGTCGTAGATCTTCTCGATCTTCTCGACCACGGTCTTGGGCGAGCCGACGATCCAGTTGTGCCTGGCGCAGTACTCCGGCGTGACGTCCGAATCGGGCGCCGTCGGATCGGCCTTCAGATATTCGAAGAAGCCGAACTGGGCGAGCAGCGGCAGGAAATACTCCCGCATCATGCGGCCCATGTTGGCGCCGACCGAGAGACGCATCGCCTCCTCGTCGGTGTCGGCCACGAAGACCTCGCGCACCAGCCGCCAGTCGTTGCGGTCGGCGGTGCGGCCTGACTTGGCGGCGCCGATCTCGACCGACTCCCAGTGGCTCTTCACGTAGCCCGGGTTGAGGTTGAGGCTCATCGGCAGGAAGCCTTTCTCGCCGGCGAGCTTCAGCGTGTCGGAACCCTTGGACAGGCCGGCGACGCCAATCGGCGGATGCGGCGTCTGCAACGGCTTGATGTGCGGCTTGAGGAACCCGAACATCGTGTCGGGCTTGGTGACGTGCCAGAACTTGCCCTTGTAGTCGAACGGCTCGGTCGAGCTCCACAGCTTCAGGATGATGTCGAGCGCCTCGCGCGTCATCTCGCGGTTGGTGCCCGACATGCCGTCGACGTTGAACATCGCCCAGTCGCTCGGCAGGCCCGACGCCGCGACGCCGAAGTTGAGCCGGCCGCCCGAGATATGGTCGAGCATGGCGACCCGGTTCGCGAGTTCGGCGGGATGATGATAGGGCAGCAGGAAGCCGCCTGGACCGAGGCGGATGTTCTTGGTTTGCAGCAACGCCTGCGCCACCAGCAGGTCGGGCGAGGGATGCGGCTCCCACGGTGCGGTGTGATGCTCGCCGATCCAGCATTCGGTGAAGCCGAGCTCGTCGAGCCAGCGAATGACCTGAAGGTCCCATTCGTGGCCGTCCTTGAGGGACCGCTCGGGTGGATGAGACGGCATGGTGAAGTAACCAAACTGCATCGTTTCCTCCTGGGTTTCAGAGAGAAGTCGACTACCATCGCTCGCAGCGCGCAAGGGTGCGAAAGCGCAGGACTGCGCCAGGGAGTACGCGACATGACAAATCGCCGGGCGGTATTCGTCTGCTGCGACGGCCTCGGCCGCAACTGGGTGCGGCGCGAGACGACGCCCGTCCTGCACGAGATTGCCGGGCGCAGCCTGTGGTGCGACGCCCATCACGCGGTATTTCCCTCCGTCACCCGCGTATCGGCGGCATCCGTGTCGACCGGCTGCCATCCCGGCCGGCACGGGCTGCACGGCAATCGCATGGGGTTGATGGAAGAGGGCAGGATCGTCGTGCGCGACGTCGGCGATCCCGCCTTCCGCGACCACATGCGGCGCGCCACCGGACGCACCTTGCTGGTGCCGTCGCTGGCTGAGCGCGTCGCGGCGGCGGGCGGCTTCATCGGCTTCTCGAACGTCTCGCCGGGTGCCGCCTATTTCCTCGATCCGGACTGCTTCGGCCACGTCTATCACCGCGACGGCTCCTACGCGCCGGGCGGCGCGCGCATCGAGGGCGCGGGCGCGCTCGCCGTCAGCCACGACGGGGCGGGCGACTGGACGATGACGCAGCGCTTCTGTGCGGAGGTATTGGAGGAGCGGCGGCCGGCGGTCGCGCTGATGTGGCTCACCAATCCCGATCACACCCTGCACGGCGTGCCGCTGGGCTCACCGGCGCATGCCGAGGCGCTCGACGGCGCGGAGCGCTGCGTGCTCGAGGTCGCGCGCACGGTCGAGCGGCTGCGCGGGACCGGTGAGGAGATCCTGCTGATGATCGGCTCGGACCACGGCCAGGAGACGATCGGCGAGAGCGTCGACCTCGAGGCGTGGCTGGCCGGGCACGGCCTTGGTGCCGCGATCGAGGCCGGCGACGTCGCGGTGGCGGGGCAGGGCACGGCGGCGCTGCTCTATGCGACGGATCGCGGACGCAGCGGACTGCTGGGTGTGCTCGGCGAGATGCGGCGCGCGCCGTGGGCCGACGGCGTGGTGACGGGCGAGGGTCTGGCGGCCCACGGCTGCGCCGAGCGCGGCGGCGTGGTCGCTGCGCTCAACATGGCACGGCGCGACGAGGCGAATGCTTTCGGCGTTCCCGGCCAGCGCTTCGTGGTTGCCGAGCCTGGCAAGGCCGCCGCCATCGGCAGCGGGCAGCATGGTGGCTGGGGACCGGACGAGACGCGGCCATTCCTGATGGTCGACGATGGCGGCCGTTCGTCGGGCGCGGTCGGGCGGGCGACCAGCCTCACCGACATCGCGCCGACGATCGTGCGCTATCTCGGCCTGCCGGTCGAAGGCTTCGACGGCACGCCGCTGCCACTCGTCGGATAGGCGCGGCAGTCCACGCCTAGGGCGCGTGCAGCCGCAGCACGGCGTCGACAGCGGTCTTCGTGCGCTGCGCGACCTCCCGTGCGCCGGGCGGCTCGATGACGCCCAGCATGAGGCGCACGGGAATGTCGCCCAGCAGCAGCGAGAAGAATTGCCCGCTGATGCGGTCGGGATCGCCGGCAGCCAGCAGCCCTGCGGTCTGGGCGTGCGCGATCAATCGGCCGAGTGCCAGGCGGTTGGGCTCGCGACCGGCGCGATCGAGGATCTTGCCGATCTCCGAGGAGCCACCGGCCTCTGCAGCGGCAAGGCGGTTGATCGCGGTCACCGCGGGGTGGGTGAGTTCGGTGAGCGCGCGGACGCCATAGACGGTGAGGACCGTCGCGAGGCCCTGCCGGTCGGTCACGTCGGGCAAGGCGAGCGGCGCCTGCATGCGCGCTGCCGTGGCCGAGATCAGCGCATCGAGGATGCCCGCCTTGTTGCCGAACTCGGCATAGAGTTCGCGCTTGGAGACCTTGGCGCGCGTGGCGATCTCGAGCGTACTGGCACCCGCGTACCCCTGTTCCATGAGCACCTCGAAGGCGGCCGCGAGGATGGCGTGGCGGCGCGGCGGGAGGTCGGCGAGCGGATCGTCGGTGAAGCGGTACGCCTCTTTCTTCTTCCTGGGCAAATCATCCTCTTGACGTGGTACCGATGGGTACCATATGGTCATCATATTGGTACCAACAAGTACCAGAAAATGAGGGAGACGACCATGGGTGTCGTAAGTTCGAAGAGCAGCCTGGCGAGGGAACAGTTGAGCGAAACCGGCGAGGGCTTTCACCGCAGCTGGTACCCCGTGTGCCTGGTCGCCACGCTCGAAGCAGGCGCAGTGATCGGCCGCGATTTTCTGGGCACGAGGGTCGTGGCGTGGCGCGATCCTGCCGGCAAGCCGGTGGTGCAGACCGCCTGGTGTCCGCATCTCGGCGCCGACCTGTCGCTTGGCAAGGTCGTCGAGGGCCGGTTGCGCTGCCCCTATCATCACTGGTCGTTCGAGGCGGGTGGGGTGTGCGCGCACATCCCGACCGGCGACAAGATCCCGTCGGCCGCGCGCATCTTCTCCTATCCGACCGCTGAGGCGTGGGGAATCGTGTGGGCGTTCAACGGCGAGCAGCCCGACTTCGCGCCGCCGATCCTGCCCGACGCGGAAGAGGGCGCGGTCGAGTTCGAGGCTTTCGAGCGCGGCGAGCGGCCGTGGGATACCTGGGTCGCCGTCTCCAACGGCGTCGATTTCCAGCACCTGCGCACCTTGCACGGGCTGCCCGTGGCCACGATGCCCGAGCAACTTGATGTCGAGGCGGGCGCCATCGGCTTCAAGGTCGAGAGCCCGTACCACCTCCAGCACGGCCGCATCACCGGCACCAATACCTTCGCCCAGCATCTGCGCTTCGGTGGCATGGACATGTTCCAGATGTTCACCGGCGCGCCGATCGCGCCGCGCCGCTCGAACGGCTTCTTCGTGATCGCCGTGCCGAAGGGCCAGGGCAAGCGTCTGCCCGAGGTGCGCACGATGGTCGAGCGGCTGAACGAGGAAGACGCGCCGGTGCTGAACACCATCCGCTTCCGGCGCGGCCTGTTGACCGCGTCGGACCGCCATCTCGCGCGCTACTTCAAGTACGTCGAGGAGTTCCCGACGTTCCTGCCGCCACTGTAGCGACCGGCCTGGCGTCGTTCTCTCTAGGCGTCCTTCATCGGACGGGGGTAACATCCCGTCCTGACGACAAATCAAGGAGGGACGGCCATGCAGGAACGGCTTCAATTCTATATCGACGGCAAGTGGGTCGATCCCGTCACGCCCAAGGCGATCGACGTCATCAATCCCGCCAACGAGGAAGCCTTCGCGCGTGTTTCGCTGGGATCGAAGGCCGACGTAGACAAGGCGGTCGCCGCCGCTCGCCGCGCTTTCGAAACCTATTCGCGCACGACACGCGAGGAGCGTCTTGCACTGCTGGACAAGATCATCGCCGTCTACAAAGGCAAATTCCAGGCGATCGCCGAGGCGATCAGCGAGGAGATGGGCGCGCCGTTGTGGCTCTCCAAGGCGGCGCAGGCGGCGACGGGCCTCGGCCATCTGAGCGAGACGGTGAAGATCCTCAAGGATTTTCAGTTCGAGGAAACGCGCGGCAGCACGGCGATCGTCAAGGAGGCGGTAGGCGTCTGCGGCTTCATCACGCCGTGGAATTGGCCGATCAACCAGATCGTGTGCAAGGTGGCGCCGGCGCTTGCGGCGGGCTGCACCGTCATCCTCAAGCCATCCGAGGTGGCGCCGATGAATGCCATGCTGTTCGCCGACGTGCTGCATGAGGCGGGCGTGCCGCCGGGCGTGTTCAACCTGGTCAACGGCGACGGTCCTACAGTCGGTGAGGCAATGTCGTCCCATCCCGGTATCGACATGATGTCGTTCACGGGCTCGACGCGCGCAGGCATCGCGGTCGCCAAGGCGGCGGCCGATACCGTGAAGCGGGTGGCTCAGGAACTGGGCGGCAAGTCGGCCAATATCGTGCTCGACGACGCCGATCTCACGAAGGCCGTCTCGTCCGGCGTGATGAGCATGATGCTCAACTCCGGCCAATCCTGTAATGCGCCCTCGCGCATGTTCGTGCCGCGCAGCCAGAACGATGCGGCCATCGCCATTGCGAAGGCCACGGCCGAGAAGGTCAAGGTCGTCGATCCCAAGACGGCCGATGCAGGGCCGGGCACGATCGGTCCGGTGGTGAGCGAGGTGCAGTTCAACAAGATCCAGGCGCTCATCCAGAAGGGCATCGACGAAGGCGCAACCCTGGTCGCGGGCGGCCCGGGCCGGCCCGAGAACATGAATCGTGGCTACTATGTCCGGCCGACGGTGTTCGCCAACGTGACCAGCAACATGACGATCGCCCGCGAGGAAATCTTCGGACCGGTCCTGGCCATGCTTGCCTACGACACCGAAGAGGACGCGATCGCCCAGGCCAACGATACGGTCTACGGCCTGTCCGGTTATGTGCAGTCCGGCAATCTCGACCGCGCCCGCAAGGTCGCCTCGCGCCTGCGCACCGGCAACGTGCATCTGAACGGCGCCGGACCCGATTTCGGGGCGCCCTTCGGCGGCTACAAGCAGTCGGGCAACGGCCGCGAATGGGGCGTTAACGGCTTCGAGGAATTCCTCGAGACCAAGGCCGTGATGGGCTGGGCGCCCAAGCCCAAGGCGGCGTAGTCTGCGGAAGCCCGAAAAAGACCCACGAAAAAGCCGCCCGAAAGGGCGGCTTTTTTATCGGCGATAAGGTCGCCGAAGGTTACTTGATCTTGGATTCCTTGAAGACGACGTGCTTGCGGGCGACCGGGTCGTACTTCTTCAGTTCGAGCTTCTCGGTCTTGGTGCGCGGGTTTTTCTTGGTGACGTAGTAGAAACCGGTGTCGGCGCTGGACACCATCTTGATGAGGATCGAGGTCGGCTTGGCCATGGTCTTGTCCTTAAGCCCATGCCCCTAGATTGGGGAGGGCGAATTCCTAGAAGGCGGGCAAATTAGTCGCCCGACGCGCGGTGTCAAGGGTCGGAAGGAGCCGGTTTACGGGCGGGCGGCCTGGGCCGCACGCGTTCAAACCGTGTCCCGTCGGCAAAATCTTTACGGACGTGCGGCCTGGTCGACCGAGCCGGTCTTGACGGCCTGGCCGTACAGTACGGGGTCGCGCAGCAGGCGGCTGGCGACCTCGACGTCGCGCTCGGGTGTGTCCTCGCCCGGCGGGCAGATCTTGCGCATGCTTGAGATTTCCTGGGGCGCGGGCTCGCGCTCGGCGTGCCAGCGGCCAAGCAGCGCGCGGCTGGCATCGACCTCGGCGCCGAGCTTGTTCACGTCGGTCACCTTGGCGGTGCAGATGTTGGGCATGACGCCCAGTTCGTTCCAGGTGTAGCCCGAGGGCGCCACCAGTCGCGACCAGGTGAGAATCAGTTCGCCTTCGTTGGGCATGCGCAGCACGGTCTGGACCGTACCCTTGCCGTAGCTCGTGGTGCCGACGACGACGGCGCGGCCGCGGTCCTGCAGCGCCGCCGCCACGATCTCGGCGGCCGAGGCCGAGTTGCCGTTCACCAGCACGACGATCGGCAGGGTGATGGCCTTGCGGCTGGAGCTGCGATAGACGCGATGGCTGTCGGGATGGCGGCCCTGGGTCGAAAAGATCGGCCCGTCGCCGATGAATTCCTCGGCGACGTCCTGCGCCTGGTCGAGCAGGCCGCCGCGGTTGCCGCGCATGTCGAGGATGAAGCCGGCGAGGTCGCGGCCGATGTCGGCGCGCGCCTTGTCGAGCGTCTGGTGCAGGCTCTCGTCGGTGGCGCTGTTGAAGCCCTTGAGGCGGATCAGCGCCACGTCGCCGTGCCGCTCGTACTCGACGGTGGTCGGGATGATGCGGCCACGCTTCATCGACAGCGTGAGCTCGCGGCCCTGCGCGGGCCGCAGCACGGTGAGCGACACCGGCGCGCCGACTGTGCCGCGCAGCTTGTGCACGATGTCGGCGAGCGGGCGGTCGACCATGTTCTCGCCGTCGATCGCCATGATCTGGTCGTCGGCCTGGATGCCGGCGCGGCCGGACGGCGAGTCGGCCTGCACGGCGCGGATCACGGTCTTCTTCTCGGCCGTGCGCTCGACGGTGATGCCGATGCCGCCACCGCCGTCGCGCTGGAAGCGGTCGTCGCGCGCCTCGTCGGGATCGGCGTAGCGGGTGTTGCGGTCGAGCGGCTTGGTCGTGGCGTCCATCGCGCCCTTGATCAGGACCTGGCGATCGACCTGCTGCAGGGCAGGCGAGGCCTGGAGCGATGCGGTGAACAGGTCGGCCATCATGCTGCCCCAGGCGCGGCCGTCGGCCGGGCCGGCGGGCGGCGTGCGCGAGATCACCGCCTTGCCGTCGCGCATGACGGTATAGGCGCCGTCGCTGCTGACCAGCGACATCGACGGATCCTGGGTGGCGAAGCCGCGGTAGGTGTCGAGCGAGAGCGTGCGGAAATCGGGCTCGCGCAGCGCGCGATCGCCGATGGCGCGGTAGGCCTGCATGACCACGCGTTCGATGCCCGCCTCCTTGGGATTGCCGCCGGAGGCAGACGGCAGGCGTCCGCCCGCGGGTTCGCAGGAAGCCACCAGTGAGGCCGCGAACAGCCCTGCGACGAGCGGCGACAGGGTCGAACGGGCCAAAATCTGTCGGAAAAAGGAAATCACCGGCACCTAGGAAACCCAACGAACGGAGACTTTAGCATACGCCAACGCCCGGCTGTCACGTCAGGAAAGGGGGGATGGCCCCCCGGTCGTGGGCTTGGGTGTGGACAGGCTCTGCGTCCACAGCAGGGCAATGACTGCACCCTTGATGCGCGGCAGCAGGAAAAGGGCCAGCACCACCGACAGGGGCAACCACAGCAGGGCATGGAGCCACAGCGGCGGCTCGCGGCCGAAGCGCTCGAACGCCAGCACCATCGGCACGACGATGTGGCCGACCGCGAAAATCGTGAAATAGGCCGGCGCGTCGTCGGCGCGGAACGGCTCGAGCAGCAATCCGCACGACGGACAGTTGCTCTGCATCTTGAGGAAGCTGCCGAACAGCGCGCCCTCGCCGCAGCGCGGGCAGTGGCCGCGCCAGCCGCGGTAGAGGGTGGGCCAGAAATCGACGCGGGCACCGACAGGGTTCATGCCGCCAAGATGGAGACTCGCCCTAGGTTCGTCGTCGCGACCGTTTGTCCTGAGGGCCCTTGCGATGCGCGACCGGACGACGCGGGCCCTGCCGGATATCGCCGCGCCGGCCGGCGGGGGCGGCCAGACGCTCGACCCGCTCGGTGACGTCGACGATGTCGAACAAAAGCCCGCCGGTGGCGACGCTGGCCTCGACCAGCTTGACCTGCAGGCGGTCGCCCAGTCCGTAGGTTTCTCCCGTGCGCTCGCCGATCAGGAGCTGGCGGCCCTCGTCGTGCCTGTAGAATTCCTGGCCGATATTGCGGATCGGGATCAGCCCGTCGGCGCCCGAGCCGTCGACGCTGATGAACAGGCCGAAGCGGGTGACGCTGCTGATGCGGGCGCCGAAGGTGGCGCCGACGTGGCCGGCCATGAAGTTGGCGACGTAGCGGTCCATGGCATTGCGCTCGGCGGCCACGGCGCGGCGCTCGCACATGGAAAGATGCTCGCCGAACTCGACGAAGCGGCCGGCGTCGCTGCCCGGCAGTCCGCCGTCGCCCAGGCCAAAGGCCGCGATCAGCGCGCGATGGACCAGCAGGTCGGGATAGCGCCGGATCGGCGAGGTGAAGTGGGCGTAGCGCGCGAGTGCCAGGCCAAAGTGGCCGTGGTTGTCGGGGCTGTAGACGGCCTGGCTCTGGCTGCGCAACACCGTTTCACTGACCAGGCGCGAGATCGGCTTATCGGCTACCGACAGCAGCACGCGGTTGAGATCCGACGGGCGCAGGCGCTGGCCGATCGGCAGCTTGATCGACAGCGTCGACAGGAATTCGCGCAGGCCCTCGATCTTGGCAAGGTCGGGCTGGTCGTGGACGCGGTAGAGGCAGGGCATCTGGCGCTTTTCAAGAGCCTGGGCCGCGGCCACGTTGGCCAGCACCATGAACTCCTCGATCAGCTTGTGGCTGTCGAGCCGCTCGCGCACGCCGATCTCCGCGATGCGGCCATCGTCGCCCAGCTTCACCAGCCGCTCGGGCAGGTCGAGGTCGAGCGCGCCGCGTTTTTCACGCGCTGCGAGGAGCACCCGATAGGCGCCGTAGAGCGGCTTGATGACCGGATCGAGCAGCGGCAGGATTTCCTCGTCCGCGAATCCATCGGCGGCGCGCTGCACCCGGTTGTAGGTGAGGCGCGCAGCCGAATGCATCATGGCGCGGTGGAACTTGTGGCTCTTCAGCTCGCCCTCGGCGTCGATGCGCATCTCGGCGACCAGCACCGGACGATCTTCGTGCGGCAGCAGCGAGCACCAGCCGTTGCTGATCGCCTCCGGCAGCATCGGCACGACCCGGTCAGGGAAGTAGACCGAGGTGCCGCGGCGGTAGGCGGCGCGATCGAGCGGCTTGTCGGGCCGCACGTACCAGGCGACGTCGGCGATCGCCACCAGCAGGCGCCAGCCGCCGGGATGATCGGGGTCGGGTTCGGCGAACACCGCGTCGTCGAAGTCGCGCGCGTCCTCGCCGTCGATGGTGACCAGCGGAACCTTCCGCAAGTCGAGCCGGTCGCCCATCGGCGCAGCCTTGCATTTCTCGGCGTCCTCGAGCGCGGCCTCGGGGAAGTCGACCGGGATGTCGTTGGCGGCGATCGCGATCAGGCTGACGGTGCGCGGGTCGCTCATCGGCCCGATGCGCTCGAGCACGCGGGCGCGCCGCGACAGAGCGGTGCCGGTCGGCTCGATCCAGACGATGTCGCCAGGCAATGCACCGTTCTTGTCGGCGGGCCGCACGTCGAAGCTTTGCCGCTGCTTGCGGTCGGTCGGCGTGACCATGCCCATGCCGCTGCCGCCGGGCGGCTCCTCGTAGAGGCCGAGGGTCTTTTTCGGCCCGCTGCCGAGATGGCGGATGATCTTGGCTTGATAGGCGTCCTTGCCGCGGCGCTTCAGTGACGCCAGCACGCGGTCGCCGACGGCGGGGGCGGTGTTGCCGCGGGAGCCGTGCGGATCGATCTCGATGCGCGGCATGGGGCCGTCTTTTTCCTCGTCGTGTCGTCGCGGCACGGCCAGCAGGTGGCCGTCGCCATCGACGGAGGTGATTTCCAGTACGGTAATGTCAGTCAGAGCGGTTGGATCCTTGAATGTCTTGGCGCGATCGGCGGCAATTTCGCCGGTATCGCGCAGGTCGCGAAGCAGCGCCTTCAATTCGATGCGCTGGTCGCCTTTGATCCCATAGGCGCGCGCGATCTCGCGCTTGCCCACGGGCGTGGTGCTTTCCTTGATGAACGCCAGAAGCTCGTCGCGGGTCGGGACGCGGCCCTTAGCCATCGGTTCCCGTGCGCGGCGGTGTCTCCGGCTCGTCCTTGGCCTTGGCTTTCGCCTTCATGGCCTTCTTCTTGGGCGCCGCCTTCTTCTTGGCGGCGGTCTTCTTCGTCGGCTTTTCGCCGGCGTCGTTGGCCGGAGCGGGCGCCGCCTTCTTGGCCCGCACCACCTTGGGCTTCTTGCCGCCGCCCTTGGCCGCGCGCTCGGCCAGCAGCGACACGGCCTGGTCGACCGTCAATTCTTCCGGCTTGAGGTCGGTCGGCACGGTGGCGTTGATGCCGCCGTGCTTCACGTACATGCCGTAGCGGCCGTCGTAGAGCTCGATCGGCGCATTGTCCGCCGGATGGTTGCCGACGATCCTGAGCGGCTTCACCGCGGCGCGGCCGCGGCCCGCGATCTTGGCCTCGGCCAGCAGCGCCACGGCGCGGTTCATGCCGATCTCCAGCACGCTTTCGTCGGCCGGGATCGACTTGTACTTGGCGCCATGCCGCACGTAGGGGCCGAAGCGCCCGACGCCGGCCAGCACCATTTCCTTGTCCTCGGGATGGGGGCCGAGTTCGCGTGGCAGCGACAGGATGGCCTGTGCCTTCTCGAAGGTGAGTTCTTCTGGCGTCATGCCCTTCAGCAGCGAGGCGCGCTTGGGCTTCTCTTTACCCTCAAGAACGCCGAGCTGGACGTAGAGTCCGTACGGCCCGTTGCGCAGGGTCACTTCCTTGCCGGTCGCCGGATCGATGCCCAGCACCTTGGGCTCGCCCAGGTTGGCGCCGCTCAGCGCGTCCTTCTCGGGGTCTACGATGCCCAGCTTGCGCGTGAACTTGCACGTCGGATAGTTCGAGCAGCCGATGAAGGCGCCGAACTTGCCGAGCTTGAGCCCAAGGCGGCCGTCGGCGCAGGACGGGCAGGTGCGGGCGCTCTTGGCGCCGGCATTGTCGTTGGCCGGGAAGAAGTGGGGGCCGAGCTCCTCGTCGAGCTTGTCGAGCACTTCGCGGACGCGCAGCTCCTTGGTCTCGCCGACGGCGGCCGAGAAGGCCTTCCAGAACTCGCGCAGCACCTGGTGCCACTCGGTCTTGCCGCTCGAAATGTCGTCGAGTTCTTCCTCGAGGTGCGCCGTGAAGTCGTATTCGACGTAGCGCGGAAAATAAGTCTGCAGGAACGACGTTACGATTCGGCCGCGGTCTTCGGGGATGAAGCGCTTGCGGTCGATCTTCACGTAGTTGCGGCGCTGCAGCACCTCGATGATCGAGGCGTAGGTCGAGGGCCGGCCAATGCCGAGCTCTTCCATCTTCTTGACCAGGCTGGCCTCGGAGTAGCGCGGCGGCGGTTCGGTGAAATGCTGCTCGGGCAGGACCTCGCGGCGTTCCAGCGCCTCGGCTTCCTGGACGTCGGGGAGGATGGTGGCGTTCTCGTCGTCCTCGGCCTTCTCGTCCTGGCCTTCGTCGTAGAGGGTGAGGAAGCCGGGGAACTTCACGACCGAGCCGGTGGTGCGCAACTGGACGGTCTTGTCGCCGCTGGCGATGTCGACGGTCACCTGGTCGAGCACTGCGCTTTCCATCTGGCTGGCGACCGTGCGCTTCCAGATCAGCTCGTAGAGGCCAAGCTGGTCCTTGTCGAGATACTGGGCGACGTCCTGAGGCAGGCGGAAGAGGTCGGTCGGACGGACGGCTTCGTGCGCTTCCTGGGCGTTCTTGGCCTTCGAGACGTAGACGCGCGGATTTTCGGGCACGTAGTTCTTGCCGTACTTGGTCTCGATCAGGCGGCGCGTCTGGCCGATGGCTTCGGGCGCCAACTGCACGCCGTCGGTGCGCATATAAGTGATGAGGCCGACGGTCTCGCCGCCGATGTCGACGCCTTCGTAGAGCTTCTGCGCGAGGCGCATGGCGGTGGCGGCGCCGACGCCGAGCTTGCGCGAGGCTTCCTGCTGCAGGGTCGAGGTGATGAAGGGCGGCGGCGGGTTGCGGCGCACCTGGCGGCGGTCGATCGAGGCCACGGAGAAGGCGCGGCGCTCGATTTCCTTCTTGGCGCTCTCGGCGCGCTCGGCGGTATTGATGTCGAACTTGTCGAGCTTGCGGCCGTCGAGATAGGTGAGCCGGGCCTTCAGCGACTGCTTCTTGGCCGTGCCGAACATCGCATCGACCGTCCAGTATTCGCGGGTCTTGAAGACCTCGATCTCCGACTCGCGCTCGCAGATCAGGCGCAGCGCCACCGACTGCACGCGGCCGGCCGAGCGGCTGCCGGGCAGCTTGCGCCACAGCACGGGCGAGAGGTTGAAGCCCACGAGATAGTCGAGCGCACGACGCGCCAGGTAGGCGTCGATCAGCGGCTGGTCGAGGTCGCGCGGGTGGGCGACGGCATCGAGGATCGATTGCTTGGTGATGGAATTGAAGGTGACTCTTTTCACCTCGACGCCCTGCAGCGCCTTCTTGCGCGACAGGATGTCGAGCACATGCCAGGAGATCGCCTCGCCCTCGCGATCCGGATCGGTGGCGAGGTAGAGCTTGCCGCCCTTGGTGACGGCCTTGGCGATGGCGTCGACCCGTTTCTGCGAGGCGCTGTCGACTTCCCAATCCATGGCGAAATCTTCGTCCGGCCGGACCGACCCATCCTTGGGCGGCAGGTCGCGGACGTGGCCGTACGAGGCCAGCACGGTGAAGCCGGGGCCCAGGTACTTGCCGATGGTTTTAGCCTTGGCGGGTGACTCGACGACCAGTACATCCATCGTCGGAATTTGCTCCAGTGAAGCATTAATTTCCGGAGATAGAGCACTGATTTACATCAGAGATACTCGGTTACCCCGGTGCCGTTCCAAGCGGCCTTCCAGCTCAAGGGCGAGCAGGACCTCCGCAACGGTGGCGGCGGACACTTGGCAGCGACGTACCAGTTCGTCAACCGCGGTGGGGGTCGCCCCCAGCGCCTCGATCACCGCTTCAGCTCCTCTGATATGGGATTTTTGTCGCGGTTTTTCAACGGCTTGCGGCGTGGACTGCGACAAACCCAACACACTTAAAATATCGTTCACGCCGCGCGCCAGAATGGCCCCATCCCGGATAAGGCCATTGGACCCATCGTAACGGGGGTCCATCGGCGAGCCGGGCACGACAAAGACCTCGCGGCCCTGCTCGGCGGCCCTCTGGGCGGTGATCAGGGAGCCCGAACGGGCGGCGGCCTCGATCGCTACCACGCCAGCCGACAGGCCGCTGACGATGCGGTTGCGGCGCGGGAAGGCCCGGGCGACCGGCGGGGCACCCAGCGGCGATTCGGCCAGCAGCAGGCCGCGGGCGGCGATGGCGGCATGGAGGTCGGCATTCTGCGGCGGGTAGACTTGGTCGATCCCGCCGGCCAGGACCGCGATCGTCCCGGTGGCCAAGGCGCCTTCGTGGGCCGCTGTGTCGATGCCGCGCGCCAGGCCAGAGGCGATGGCGAACCGGGCCGCCCCGAGGGCCGCGGCCAGCTCGCGGGCGAAGCGCCGCCCGGCCAGCGAGGCGTCGCGCGCGCCCACGATGGCCAGGGTCGGGCGGGTCAGCAGGCCGAGGTCGCCGACCGCCGACAGGACCGGCGGCGCATCGGGCAGCGCCGCAAGGGCTGCGGGATAATAAGTGTCGCCCCAGAGCACGAACCGGCCGCCCAGCCGGGCGAGCCGTTCCTGTTCACGTTCGGCCTGCGCGGCCGAGATCGTCGCGATCTCGGCGCAGGCGGCGCGCGCCGAGCCGAAATGGGCCAGAGCTTCATGGAAGGTGACCGAGCCGACCCGCGGGCTGCGCGCCAGGCGGAGGCGGGCGAGGCGTTCCTGCGGATCGGTCTCGCATGGAGGGGGGCCGTCGAACATGGCTTACCATAGAACGAGAATATGTATCTGTAAAACAACCTCAAA
>JBEPUH010000009.1:0-139472 GCA_041691635.1 Hyphomicrobiales bacterium | reverse complement strand
CTCGATCGGCCGGCTGGGCGCGCGGCTGGGCTTCGGCGTCCTCACGCTGCTCGGCGCGATCGTGTTCGCCTTCCCCACCCAGCTCGTCGCCTTCTTCGTGCCCGAGGATGCCGCGGTGATCGAGCAGGGCGCCACCTTCCTGCGCATCATGGCGCTGTCGTGGGGCTTCATGGGCGCGCAGTTCGCGCTGTCGGGCGTGTTCCGCGCCTCGGGCAACATGGTGATCACCATGATGCTGACGGTCGTGTCGCAGTGGGTGCTGCAGTTCCCGCTGGCCTATGTGCTGTCCAAGCACACCAGCCTGGGCGCCGAGGGCATCTACTGGTCGCTGCCGGTGGCCAACGTCATCATCGCCCTGATCACCGGCGGCATCTATGTGCACGGCGGCTGGCGTAAGAAACGCATCCTCGACGAGGAGGAAGTGCTGACCGGCAAGGTTTCCGAGGAGATCCTGAGCGCCGAAAGCCCGCGATAGCGGCCAAATTTCGGAACGTGCAGTTTGCCCCCCGGCAGTCCATAAGGTCGCCCATGGCAAAAGACATCGTCGGCAAGCACATGGTTTGGGTCGAAAAGCCCGCGGGCAAGCGCATCAGCGTCACCTACTCGACCTTGAAAGAGGCCGAGGATCAGGCCGTTGCACTCGAGCGCATGGGATACACGGTCATCGAGATCGTTCCCACGAGCCTGCCGAAGCCCAACCTGGCGAGTTGAGCCGGGGCCTTCGGGCCGTCGTCGAGAGATGATGCGCGCGCGTCGCGCCTAATGTAAACTCTCTTAACATGAGTTGGAAAAGGCGCGCCCGCGAGGGTGCGTACCATCACGGCAACCTGAAAGAAGCGCTGATTCAGGCTGCGCGGGAATTGATCAAGGAGAAGGGCCCCGCGGGCTTCACCTTCGCCGACGCCGCGCGTTCGGCCGGGGTCAGTCCGGCCGCGCCCTACCGCCACTTCCGCGATCGCGAGGCGCTGCTGGCCGACGTGGCACGCGAGGGCTTCGGCCGCTTCGAGGCGATGCTGTCGACCGGCTGGGCGGGCGGAAGGCCCGATGCACTGACCGCCTTCCACAACGTCGGCCGCGCCTATCTGGCCTTCGCCCGCGCCGAGCCGGCCTATTACGCCGCGATGTTCGAGTCGGGCCTGCCGCCCGACGCCAATGCCGACCTGCGTGTCGCCGCCGACCGCGCCTTCGGCGTGCTGCGCACCGCGGCCGACACGCTTGTCTCGATGCTTCCCGCCGCCAAGCGGCCGCCGGCGTTGATGATGAGCCTGCACGTCTGGTCGCTCAGTCACGGCATTGCGTCCCTGTTCGGCCGCGGCGACGCCGGCCGACGGACCTTGCCAATGACGGCCGAGGAACTGCTCGAATCGGCCATGCTCGTTTACCTGCAGGGGCTGGGTTTTCCGCAAAAGGCGTGAGGGGGCTTGACTCCCCTGGGCAGAATGCCCAATGTAAATGTCGTTAACATTTACATGTGGGAGACCCCAAATGTACGGCCTGATGGAGAGATTGGACGACGTTCCTCGCCCGGCGTGGATTGCCCTGACGGTCGTGAGTTTCATCGTGTTCTGGCCGGTTGGCCTGGCCCTTCTCATCTACCTGAAATGGAGTGGACGCATGTTCTGTGGTCACCGTCGTTTTGGTCATTGGTCCTCGCCCGAGGGCCGTGACGCCTTCCGCGATACCCGTCGGTCGGCGCGCGAGGAATGGCGCGCCTGGAAGCGCAGCGCGCGCTGGGGCGGCCAGGGTTCCGGCAACGTCGCCTTCGACGAGTATCGGGTGGAGACGCTGCGCAAGCTCGACGAGGAGCAGCGCGAATTCCACGACTATCTCGACCGGCTGCGCTCGGCCAAGGATCGCGCAGAGTTCGACCAGTTCATGAACGAGCGCCGCAACCGTCCGCCGACGACGCCCAACGAGCCGCCGGCGACGACGCCGCCCGCTTCTTACTGAAGGCCGCCTGACCGAAGCGCCCCCTCCCGACCGGAGGGGGCGTTTTCGTTTTCAGTAGTCGAGCTTCATCGGCAAGCGATGCTCGACCGATTGGTGCGCGAGGCCGGTCATCACCGCGAAGGCGTGGCGCGCATGCAGCTCGAGCGGCGCCTTGTCGTCGGGCCGCCTCCGGCCCCACGCCGCCGCCTCGCCCTCGCCCACCTTCCAGGTCGCGGCATTGAGATCGGCGAGCTGGCGCGCCAGCGTCGCGGAGGATCCGACGACGACGCGGCGGCGATCGACATCCTCGCCCTCGAAGGTGAAGGCGAAGTCCAGCGGCAGCCACAGCTCGACATTGCGCACGAGGTGGGAGTAGCGCGAGCGGAAGCCCTCGGCATTGCAGCGCACCAGCGCCGGGTCGTTGTCCCACTCCTCGGGCAGCACGGCCGGCGCACGCAGCATCGGATGCTCGACATAGGCCGCCCACAGGACCAGCGCGCCCAAGCCGTCCCAGCCCGGACGGCCGGTGAAGTACGGCGCATCGGGCGCTTCGTCCCAGTCGAGCGGACCGGGGGCGTTGGCGCCGAGTGAATTCTGCAACGTGTCGCGCCAGGCGAGGACGGCCCGGTGCAGGCGATCCCGCTCCTGGGCTTCCTTGCGCCGCGCCGGCTTCGCGCCGGCGACCCTTTCCCGTTCACGTTCCCGGGTGGCACGCTCCGCGACATTCTCCCAGTCGCCGCCGTAGTAGCGCGCGAGCGGGCCGACATACACATCCAAGCCCATGGGCGAGGGGTTCCCAACTTTCCTGGGGCGTCCGGAAAGCGAACGCCAGTACTACTTCCAGTTGATTTACACCTCGTTTCGTCCCGCGTGCACTCACGAAAAGCAAATAACTCAAAAACCGAAACGCACAGGCAAAACCATCATACCGCGCCTATAGTGCAGGAATGGGGAGAGCAGGAGAGCCGCTGCCGCGCCGGCGATTCATGCGCGGACTGGCCATGGCGCCGATGGCGCTGCTGGCGTCCGGACGGCAAGCGCCGGCACAAGGCGCGCTGTGGACGATGGCGACCGAGTATCCCGCCAGCACCGTGTCGGGCGAGGGCGTTGCCTTCTTCGCCGAGCGGCTGGCCGCCGAGAGCGGACGGCGGCTGGTCGTGCTGGCGTCGTACGACGCCAGTTTCGGACTGAAGTCGGCCGACATCCCCGGTGCGATCCGCGACGGCAGGCTGGCCGCGGGCTGCGCCTTCGGCGGCGCGCTGGGCGGGGTCGATCCCCTGTTCCTGCTGTCGTCGCTGCCGTTCGTCACGAAAAACGAGGAAGATGCGCGCCGCCTGCTCGACCGCGCGCGCGGCCTCTATGCCCGACGCTTCGCACGCGAGGGCCAGCGGCTTCTTTATGCAACCCCCTGGCCGCCGTCGGGCCTGTGGGCGAAGAAGCCGATCAGGAATCCGAGCGACATCGTGTCCCTCAAGCTGCGCGTCTACGACGCCACCGGCCTCGAGGTCTTCGGCGCCGCCCATGCCGACGTAGCCAACCTCTCCTTCACCGAAGCCATGCCGCGCATTGCCGATGGCCGTCTCGAGGCGGTGCTGTCGTCGGGCGACGGCGGCGCCGGCCGCAAGTTGTGGCAGCACCTGCCGTTCTTCACCGACATCGGCTACGCGCTGCCATTGTCGTTCGCCACGCTCGCAGCACCTCTCTACGACCGTCTGCCGGCCGACCTCAAGGACGCCGTCGACCGCGCGGCGGGCGCGACGCAGGATCATGCATGGCAGGCGCTCGCCCAGCGCCGCGACGAGAACGAGGCACGGCTGCGCGCCAGTGGCGTCACGGTCACGCCCGCCCCCGAGGTGAGCCCCGAGCTGCGCGGCATCCTCGCGCGCGCCGCGTCAGGCGCGATCGACAAATGGAAGACCGAGGCCGGCCCCGAGGCCGCCGCGCTGCTGCGCTGATCTCTACTGGGGCTCGAGCCCCAGCCCGCGCACCAGGTCGAGCCAGATCGGGCCCTGCTCGGCCAGGTACTTCTCGAAGAAGACGTGATCTTGCGCCGCGGTATCGATGCCGAACGTGTCGAGGATCTTCTGGATGCGCTCGCTCTTGCCGCCTTCGACCATCATGTCGGAGAGCCTGGTGACGATCGCCTTGGGCATGGCGGCGGGACCGACGAGGCAGATGAAGCCCTGCACCTGGAAGGCGGTGTCGGTCACGCCCTGTTCGAGGAAGGTGCCGACCTCGGGCAGCTTGCGCATGCGCGCCCTGGTCGGCACGGCGATGGCGCGCCCGTTGCCGGTCTGCAGGGTCGAGGCTGCGGCGGCGTAGCTGCCGCTGCCGCCGTGCACGGCGCCCGAAGCGACGTCGATCCACATCGGCGCCTCGCCGCGATAGTGCACCGCCTCCATCTTGAGGCCGAAGGTGCGGTTCAGCGCCTCGACGGCGACATGGCTGTAGGAGCCGGCGCCGTAGGTGCCGAGGCTCACCTTGTCGCCGCGCGCGAAGGCCACGAACTCCTTGAGGTCCCTGGCCGGCACGCCCTTATGGACGATCGTGGGCAGGTGGCCCGCGTCCATCCACGAGATCGGCACGAAGTCCTTGTCGGGGTCGTAGGGCAGCTTCTTGAACAGCACCTTGTTCATGATCATCGTGGTCGAGATCGTCCACATCAGCGTGTGGCCGTCAGGCGCGGCGCTCTTGACCTGCTCGGCGGCGATGGCGCCCGAGGCGCCCGCCTTGTTCTCGACCGTGACCGGCTGGCCGGTCTTCTGCGCGATGTAGTCGCCGTAGGCCCGGGCGAAGGTGTCGGTGAGACCGCCGGCGGGATAGCCGCAGACGATGCGGATCGGTCGGCTGGGCCACGCTTGGGCAATCGCCGGCGCAGCAAGCGAAGAAGCGGCAGCCGCTGCGCCATAGCGCAGGACCTGTCGCCTCGTCGGCAGGATCTGCCGACTTGTCGGACGGACGATCATCGTTGCCTCCCTGTGCAGGCAACGACCCGTTGGTGCCGCGTTTTACGCGGTCTTGGTCGCGCCCGACTTCAGCATGGCGTCGATCTCGGCCGCGGTAAAGCCCGCTTCGCCCAGCACCTCGACGCTGTGCTCGCCCAGCCGCGGCTGCAGCCGCGTGACCTCGGGCGGGGTCTTGGAGAAGCGCGGCGCGATGCCCGGCAGGCGCAGTTTGCCCTCGGTCGGATGCTCGACCTCCTGCCAGTAGCCGGTGGCGGCGAGCTGCGGGTCGACGAACAGATCGTCGAGCGTGTTGACCGGCCCGTGCGGCACGTTGGAATTCTTGAGCAGCGCCACCCACTCGGCGTTGGTGCGCAGGGCGCAGAGGCCCGCGAGCGTCGAGTAATACTGTTCGACGTTCTTCAGGCGGTTGGCCATGCCCTGGAAGCGCGGATCCCCGGCGAGGTCGTCGCGGCCGACCAGGGTGCAGAACTCCCGCCAGTGGCTGTCGGTGTAGGGCAGCAGCGCGAAGTAGCCGTCCTTCGAGGGATAGGGCCGGCGCTCCTTGTTGAGCACGCGCTTGTAACCCGCGGTGTCGAGCGCCGGCATGAAGGTCTCGCCGTAGAGATGCTCGACCATGACGAACGAGACCAGCGTCTCGTACATCGGCACTTCGACGGCCTGGCCCTTGCCGGTCTTCTCGCGGGCGTAGAGCGCTGCCAGCAGCGCGGAGACGACGGCGTTGGAGCTCGTCTTGTCGGCCACGATGGTCGGCAGGAAGCGCGGCTGTCCCGCGACCACGCTCTGCAGCGCCGCGAGCCCCGAGCCTGCCTGGATGATGTCGTCGTAGGCGGCCTTGGGGCCGAGCGGGCCGGCGGCGCGATAACCGTAGGTCGCGAGGTAGACCAGGCGCGGATTGATCTTCTCGAACTTCTCGTACTCGACGCCCAGGCGCCGCGCGGGATCGGGCCGGTAGTTGTGCATCAGCACGTCGGCGGTCTCGGCCAATTTGAACAGCGCCTTGCGGCCGGACTCCTGCTTGAGGTCGAGCACGATCGAGCGCTTGGAACGATTGCAGCCGAGATAGAAGGCGGCCATGCCGGGATGACGTGCCGGTCCGAGCTGGCGCGTGGTGTCGCCCTCGGGCGGCTCGACCTTGATGACGTCGGCGCCGAGATCGCCCAACTGCTGCGCGGCCCACGGGCCGAGCACGACCGTGGTGCAGTCGATGATACGAAGTCCAGCCAGCGGGCCCGCCATTGCTCGTTCCTTCCCCGTGATCGTCTTGTCGTGTCGTTGGCGGCCATCTTAGCCACGGTGGAGGCGCCGGCGAAACATGGCCGAAGGCGGCTGCGAAATTCCCCGCGACGGTCACATTCCCCGGCCAACTCGCTGCGTATCTCCGACGTTGTATCCTCGTGAAAGGAGGTTGCCATGAGCAGCATTCTGAAAAACACGTTAGGTCGGGCCGCGACGATCGTCGCGATCGCGGGTCTGGCCGTCACCGCGCTGGGCGCGAGTGCCCAGGCGGGTCCCTACGAGCACGGCTGGGATCGCGCGCACCGTCGCGGGTGGGAGCATCCCGATCGCTGGGATCGCGCCCGCTGGTACGGTGGCGGTTACTATGCGCCACGATACTACGTGGCCCCGCCGATGGTCGCCTATCCGCCGCCCTACTACGGGCCGCCCAGCCTCAACTTCAACATTCCGCGGGGCTAACGCGACATCGCCGGAACCCCGGTGCACCAAAGCATTGCAAACATCGAGCCGGCCGGGGTCACCCGGCCGGCTTTAATAATGGCCAAAATGCCCAAATCTTTTCGGGGACGTCAGGGGAGGCAAGGTGCGTAACCCTCTACGTCAATGGAGGTTCACGCCCATGCGTACTGCAAGCAAGCTTTCGATCTGTGCCGCCCTCGTCGGTTCCGTCGTGCTCTCCTTCGCCGGCGCCGCCCAGGCTTACGATCACGGGGACCGCGATCACTGGGACCGCGATCACGGTCGCGATCACGGGGATCATCGTTCCTGGGATCACGCCCGCCACTACGAGCATGAGCGGGTCATCGAACACCGTGTCGTCGAGCGCCCGGTCTACATCCGCGAGCATCGCCCCATGGTCGTCGAGCGCCCGGTGTTCATGGCACCGCAACCGGTCTACCAGGCGCCTGGCCCGTCGGGCCTGAACCTGAACTTCAACATTCCCCTCAACTAACCCTCGACCCCTCGCGACCCCGCCGGAGGCTTTCTCCCCTCTCCGGCGGGCCCTTCGCGGACCAGTTGACTCCTGCGCGGCGGTGCCTATTGTTGCCGCCATAATGCTCCGACTGACGACGCTTCGACTTATTCGCTGACCCGCCTCCCTCTTCAGGGAACCCTGCGGGTCGCGTTGTCGTCCGTCTCAATCCTTCCAAAGTCGTAGCGAGCCATGTCACCCCAAAAACCAATGATGCCCACCGCGGGCGAGAAGTACGTCCCGTTCAAGCCGGTCCCGATCAAGGATCGGCAGTGGCCCAACAAGGTCATCACCAAGCCGCCGATCTGGTGTGCCGTCGACCTGCGCGACGGCAACCAGGCGCTCATCGAGCCGATGGATTCCGACCGCAAGACCCGGATGTTCAAGCTCCTGGTCGAGATGGGCTACAAGGAGATCGAGGTCGGCTTCCCGGCGGCCTCCGAGACCGATTTCGACTTCGTGCGCGAGCTCATCGAGAAGAAGATGATCCCGGGCGACGTCACCATCCAGGTACTGACGCAGAGCCGGCCCGAGCTGATCGAGCGCACCTTCGAGTCCTGCCGCGGTGCCAAGCGCGTCATCGTCCATCTCTACAACTCGACCTCGACGCTCCAGCGACGGGTCGTGTTCGGCACCGACACCGCCGGCATCGTCGACATCGCCGTGTCGGGCGCCAAGCTGGTCAAGAAGCTGGCCGACGAGGATCCCGCGACCGAGTGGGTGTTCGAGTATTCGCCGGAGAGCTTCACCGGCACCGAGCTCGAGTTCGCGCGCGACATCTGCGCGGCCATTGGCGACGTCTACCAGCCGACGCCGCAGAGGAAGATGATCATCAATCTGCCGGCGACGGTCGAGATGGCCTCGGCCAACATCTATGCCGACCAGATCGAGTGGTGCCACCGCAACTTCAAGTATCGCGACTCGATGATTCTCTCGCTGCACCCGCACAACGACCGCGGAACGGGAGTCGCGGCGGCCGAATTGGGCTACATGGCCGGCGCCGACCGCATCGAGGGCTGCCTGTTCGGCAACGGCGAGCGTACCGGCAACGTCGACCTGGTGACGCTCGGCCTCAACATGTTCACCCAGGGCGTCGATCCCGAGATCGACTTCTCGAACATCAACGAGATCCGCCAGACCGTCGAATACTGCAACCAGCTTCCGGTCCACCCGCGCCATCCCTACGGCGGCGACCTGGTATTCACCGCCTTCTCGGGCTCGCACCAGGACGCCATCAACAAGGGCTTCAAGGCGCTGCAGTCGTCGAACAGCAAGGTCTGGGAAGTGCCCTACCTGCCGATCGACCCGGCCGATCTCGGGCGCAGCTACGAGGCGATCATCCGGATCAACAGCCAGTCCGGCAAAGGCGGCGTCGCCTACATCCTGAAGAGCGACTACGGCATCGACATGCCGCGTCTTCTCCAGGTCGAGTTCTCCAAGGTGATCCAGCAGATCGCCGACGAGACCGGCAAGGAGATCCAGCCGGCGCTGATCTGGGAGACCTTCCGCAAGGAGTATCTCGAGAACGCCAGCCCCGTCGCCTTCGTCAGCCACACGACGGTGCCCGAGCCCGGCCATCCCGACGTGCGCCTGATCGACGCCAAGGTGATCTTCAACGGCAAGGAGCAGAAGATCAGCGGCCACGGCAACGGCCCGATCGCGGGCTACGTCGATGCACTGGCGAAAAATTGCGGCATCAAGATCAAGGTGCGCGACTATCACCAGCACGCCACCGGCGCCGGCTCCGATGCCCAGGCGGTGAGCTACATCGAGGCCGAGACGACCGATGGCCGCGTGCTGTGGGGCGTCGGCATGGACTCCAACATCGTCACGGCCTCGCTCAAGGCCGTGAGCTGTGCCGCCAACCGCGCGATCAAGTAGCCGGTAAGACGCAGACCGGCTCACGCCGGCTGGTGTACGTAGCTGCCGGCTTGCGCACCAGGATCCCGCCGCTGCGAACCGAGAAGCGCTTCCAGAATCCTGGATGCGATGGCGTTGCCCACCCGCGCGAGGCGAAATAGGCCAACGCGGCGTGGGCATCCATCGATATGAACGCATCGTCGTCGGCGTTGCGGTCGTAGCGCTCCCACAGGCTGACGTCGGGATGCAGCGGCCGGTACTCGAGGGCAAGGTCCTTGCCGCCCAGCGCCAGGCGGATTTCGCGGACGATGCGGCCCGGAAGGTTGCACATCAGCCGGAACAGGACATTGTCGCGCAACGGGATGAGGAACTTTCCGATCTTCTCGGAGAGCGAGAGCTCGGAATAGGGCCGGACCTCGAGCTTCTTCACCGCCCAGGAGCGGCAATTCCAGGCGGGATGGAGATAGGCAGCACTGCCCGGCCTCAGCACGCGCACGATCTCGTCGAAGGCCTTCTCGGTCTCGGGAATGTGCTCGAGCGCGTCGAAGCTGAAGAGGAAATCGACCGAATTGGCCGGCACCGGCAGGTCGCGCCCATCGGCCTCGATAATGTCGAGCTGCGGCCCGTAGATCTTCTTGGCCAGCGCGACCGCCGAATCGGCGTACTCGAATCCGCGCCAGTTGGGATGGCAGATGTGCAGGTGTCCCAGCCCGCATCCGACTTCGACCACCCGTGCGTCGCCGGCGACATTGAGGGCGGCAAGATGCTGCTTCAGGATCTCGAGCTGCGGCGCCCGCAGGTCGTGCCGATACATGTTCTTTTCGTGCCACGCGGCATAGGCGGTGTAGGTGTCGGAATAAAGCCGCTTGGTGTCCAAATTCTCTCCCTGGCCGCGCGTATGGGGCGGGCGCGCATCCTATATCTCCTTGATGATCTCGACGACCCCTCCCGCAACCGCGTAGAACAACAACCATGGCCAAAGCGAAAAAGACCCCCTCCCGCAAAGTCGTGCGAAAGGCGACGCCGAAGAAGGCGCGTCCGAGCCGCCCCGCCGCCGCCGGCGTGGACCCCAATTTGCTCGCGGACCTGATGAAATGGGCGAAGGCCGTCGGCGCCGACGCCGCCGACGCGCTCTACGTCAACGGCGAGTCGATCTCGGTGGCCCAGAGGCTGGGCGCGCGCGAGAAGCTCGAGAGCAGCGAGGGCCGCGACCTCGGGCTGCGCGTCTTCATCGGCAAGCGCCAGGCCTTCGTCTCATCGACGGATTTCTCGCCCAAGGCGCTCAAGGTGCTGGCCGAGCGCGCCGTCGACATGGCGCGCGCCGTGCCCGAGGACCCGGTCTGCGGCATCGCGCCCGAGGAACTTCTCGCCCGCAAGTGGCCTGACCTCGACATGAACGACAGGCGCCGACCGTCGGCCAAGGCCCTGCTCGAGCTCGCGGCCGAGACCGAGGACGCCGCGCGCGCGGTCAAGGGTGTCACCAATTCGGAGGGCGCCGAGGCCGCGTGGGGCCGCTCGTCGGTCATGCTGGCGGCCAGCAACGGCTTCTCCGGCGGCTACCAGCGCAGCGGCTTCTCACTGTCCTGCGCCGTCCTGGCCGGCGAAGGCACCGGCATGGAGCGCGACTACGAATGGTCGAGTGCCGTCCATTTCGAGGATCTGATGCCGGCCGCCCGGGTCGGCCGGAATGCCGGCAAGTTCGCCGTTCAGCGCCTCAACCCCCAAAAGGCCACGAGCGCACGCTTGCCGGTGATCTACGACCGCCGCGTCTCGGGCAGCCTGATCGGCCATCTCGCGGGCGCCATCAACGGCCGTGCCGTGGCGCGCGGCACCTCGTTCCTCAAGGACAAGATGGGCGCCAAGATCTTCGCCCCGGGCATCCGCATCGTCGACACCCCGCACAAACAGCGCGGGCTGGGCAGCCGGCCGTTCGACGCCGAGGGCCTGCCGTGCACGCGCATGGCGGTGATCGACGACGGCGTGCTGACGACCTGGCTGCTCGACCTCGCCGCCGCCCGCCAGCTCAACCTCAAGCCGACCGGCCATGCCTCGCGCGGCACCTCGGGGCCACCTGGGCCCACGACCTCGAATTTTCACCTCGAGAAGGGCAAGCACTCGGTCGACGAGCTCATCGCCGACATCCAGAGTGGCCTGTTCATCACCGACATGATCGGTTCGGGAGTGAACGGAGTGACCGGCGACTACAGTCGCGGCGCCTCGGGATTCTGGATCGAGAACGGCAAGCGCAGCTTTCCGGTGAGCGGCATTACGGTCGCCGGCAATCTCAAGGACATGTTCCTGGCGCTGACGCCCGCGAACGATTTGCAATTCAAGAGCTCGATCAACGCGCCGTCAGTAAGAATTGAAGGGATGACGATTGCCAGCTCGTGATAGAATCACCGGCATGTCCCTCCTCTCCAAGCCCATCCTCCTCGCCGCAACGACGGCGCTCCTCGCTTTCCCCGCGGCCGCCCACGCGCAGAGCGGGGAGTTCCGCGACTGCCTGCAGAACATCCGCAACGAAGCGGTGCGCCAAGGCGTGCCGGCCACCGTGGCCGATCGCGCCATCCAGGGCCTGACACCGGATCAGAAGGTCCTCGACCTCGATGCGCGCCAGCCCGAGTTCTCGCTGACCTACGGCAAGTACGTCGGCAACTCGGTGACGCCGGACCGCATCGCCAAGGGCCAGCAGAAGCTCACGCAGTACGGCGGCCTGCTCGGCCAGCTCCAGGGCGAATACGGCGTGCCGCCGCAGTATCTGCTGGCGTTCTGGGGCCTGGAAACCAACTACGGCACCTACATGGGCGACTTCCAGGCGCTGCGCTCGGTGGCGACGCTGGCCTGCATGACCAAGCGCACGGCGTTCTTCACCAACGAGACCATCCAGGCGCTGAAGATCCTGGCCAACAACCACATGACCAGCCAGCAGATGAAGGGCTCGTGGGCCGGCGCCATGGGCAACATGCAGTTCATGCCTTCGACCTTCATGAAGTATGCCGTCGACCGCGACGGTAACGGCAAGATCGACATCTGGAACTCGGTGCCCGACGCGCTGGCCTCCGCCGCCAACTTCCTGCGCGGCATCGGCTTCAAGCCCGGCCTGCCGGCGGCCGAGGAAGTCGTCCTGCCGCAGAACTTCCCGCTCGACCAGGCCGACACCACGGTCGAGAAGCCGGTACGCGACTGGGCGAAAATGGGCGTGAAGCGGGCGGCGGGCGGGGCGCTGCCGGCGACCGACGAGAATGCGTCCATCATCCTGCCGGCCGGCTGGCGCGGACCGGCGTTCATCCTCTACCCGAACTTCAAGGCGGTGATGAACTGGAACCGCTCGACGCTCTATGCACTGGCGGTCACGGTGCTCGCCCAGCAGATCGCCGGCGGCCCTCAGGTGATGCACACGCCACCCGACGACGATCAGCCGCTTTCCCACGACACCGTCATCGACATGCAGACGCGGCTGGCGCGGCTCGGCTTCTACACCGACGAGACCGACGGGCTGCTCGGCCCCAAGACGCGCTCGGCGGTGCGGCTGTTCCAGAAGCAGGCCGGCCTGCCGGCCGACGGCCACCCCACCAACGACGTCATCGCCCGCCTGCAGAAGGCCGTGCGCTAGGCTGCCGCGGATCGAGGTCCACAAAGGACCGCGAACCGGCAACCACCACCGGACCGGCGCCGAGCAAGGCAAGGTCGGCAGGACGGTGATGGTCGATGTAGCGATGTCCAGCCTGAGGGGAGGAGATGACGTGCTCGACGAAATCGTGCCCGCCGGCGCACCGTGGACCGGCATCGTGCGCCAGGGCGAAGTCCTGCGCATCACCGACCTCGAAGGCCAGCAGGCCGTCGACTTCCTCTGCTACAACGCCGCCCTGCCGGAGGAGCGCTATCACGCGCCCAACACGATGAAGGCGGCCGGCAGCATCTTCCTCACCACCGGCCACAAGCTCTACTCCGACATCGCCCGGCCGATCTTCATCATCGTCGAGGACCAGTTCGGCGGCCACGACACGATCGGCGGCTGCTGCAGCGGCCCGTCCAACCAGATGCTCTATGGCGTGGCCGACTGCCCGGGCTGCCGCGAGAATTTCCTCGCCGGCCTCGCCCGCCACGGCCTCGGCAGACGCGACATCGTGCCCAACATCAACTGGTTCATGCGCGTGCCGGTGACCGGCGACGGCAGCGCCGCCATCGCTACCGGCGTATCGCCGCCGGGCTGCCAGGTGGCGCTGCGCGCGGAGATGGACGCGCTCGCCATCATCTCCAACTGCCCGCAGATCAACAATCCCTGCAACAACTTCAAGCCGACGCCGATCCGCGTGCAGATCGCCGGGAGAAGCTAGCCGTTGCCCATGACGTCGAGCAGCCCCGGCTTCACGCCGAGCTGGTCGACGAGCTGCTCGAGCTTGCGCCGGGCGACCGGATTGCCCTGCTGGTGGCGCGTGGCCAGGATCAGCTCGTTCTTCAGGGAGTGCTCCAGGCCGGTGAACTCGGTCACGCGGACTTTGTAGCCATGGGCCTCGAGGACGAGGCCGCGCAGCACGTTGGTGACGTGTGCGCCGAACTCCCGGCGGTGCATGGGATGGCGCCAGAGTTGATGCAGCGCCGTCGTGCCGTTGCCCAGCAGCGACGCGACCTCGGCCTGGCAGCATGGGATGAGCGCAATGACCTTCGCCTCGTGACGGAGCGCAAAGCGGATGGCGTCGTCGGTCGCGGTATCGCAGGCATGCAGCGCCGTCACCATGTCGGCACGGCCGCCAGGCAGCACGGTGCCCGCGATCTCGCCGGCGACGAAGCTCATGCGCGTGAAATGGCACTCTGCCGCGAGCTGCTGCGAGCGCTCGACCAGTTCGCTGCGCACGTCGACACCGACGATGCTGCCGTGGGCGGCCGGCCCGATCACCAGATCGTAGAGCAGGAAGCCGAGATAGGACTTCCCCGTCCCGAGATCGGCAATCACCGGTTCGGTCTGGTCGGCCAGCAGCGCGTCGAGCGACGGACGCAGGAGCTGGACCAGGTGCAGGACCTGCTTCAACTTGCGCCGCGAGTCGCTGTTCAGCGCGCCGTCGCGGGTGAGGATATGCAGTGCCTTCAGGAGGGCCACGGAATCCTCTGCAGCCTGGCCCGGCCAGACTTCGGCCAGAACCTTCCGGGCCGCAACGATGTCGGGGCGTTCACGCGACAAGTCGCGATTACGCGACATGGTTGTTCAATCGGCCGATGCCGCCCACTTCCATGGCAATCGTGTCGCCCTTCTTGAGGAACTTCGGCGGCTTGAAGCCGATGCCGACACCCACCGGCGTACCCGTGGCAATGATGTCGCCCGGCATCAAGGTAATGCCGGCGGAAATCGTGGCAATCAGCGTCGGCACGTCGAAGATCAGATCCGAGAATTTCGCATCCTGGCGCAGTTCGCCGTTGACCCAGCACTTGATGCCGCCCGACGCGAGATCGACTTCGTCTGCGGTGGCGCAGAACGGACCCATGGGCGCGAACGTGTCCATCGACTTGCCGAGGAACCATTGCTTGTGCCGACCCTGCAGGTCGCGCGCCGTCACGTCGTTGACGATGGTGTAGCCCCAGACGTGATCCATCGCCGCGGCCTTCGATATGCCTTTGCCGCCCTTGCCGATGACGACGGCGAGCTCGGCCTCGTAGTCGAGCTGGTCGCTGACGCCCGTCGGATAGAGGATCGCCTCGCCCGGCCCGATCACCGACTGCGGCACCTTGGTGAAGACGATCGGCGCGGTCGGGATCGCGTCGGCGGCCCCGCTGGCGCTGCTGTCGAAGCCGCTGGCGGTGAATTCCCTGGCATGCTCGGTGTAGTTCTTGCCGACGCACATGATGTTGCGCAGCGGCAGCGGGATCGGCGCCTTCAGCTTCACCGCCGACAGCGCGATCTTCTCTCCATTGGCCTCGAAGCGCTCGCCGCGGAACAGCGCGTTGATGTCGGCCAGCGGCGCGCCGTCCTTGCCCGCGAGCGCGGTGACGGTCTTGGCCTCCTTGTCGACCGCGCCGACGAAGATCTTGCCCTGATACTCGACTGTCGCAAACCGCATCGTTGTCTCTCTACTTGGGCTTACTTGGGCTTTACTTGGGCCAGGTCGCGGGCTCGCCGCCCTTGATCCAGGCTTGGTAGTCGGCCTTGGTCTGGTCGTTGGGCGGATAGACGCCGGGGATCTCGCGGCCCTGGCCGATCCTGATCGCGACGAACTTCTCCAGCCGTTCCTGCTCGAAGGAGTCGCGTGCGACCTCGTCGGCAAGATGGCGCGGCACGACGATGGCGCCGTCCTCGTCGGCCACGATCACGTCGCCAGGATAGACCGGCACGCCGCAGATGCCGACCGGCGTCTGAACCTCGACCGGATGGAGGTTGGCCATGCTGGGCGGCGCTGCCGAGGCAGTGCAATAGACTGGCCAGTCGAACTTGCCGATAACCGGCGAGTCGCGCATCGCCCCGTCGCTCAGCACACCGGCCACACCACGCACCTTGAGACGCAGCGCCAGGATGTCGCCCAAAGTCCCCGAGCGCGTGTTGCCTTCGGTGCCGATCACCAGGATATGGCCGGCCGGCGTCTCCTCGATCGCCGCGCGTTGCGCCGACGGCGGATCGGCGGGCGTCGGCGGCTTGTCGAGGTCCTCGCGCGCGGGAATGTAGCGCAGCGTGTAGGCCGGCCCGACCATGCGCGCCGCCTTCGGATTGAGCGGCCGTACGCCGCCGATCGCGCAGTTGCGGAAGCCGCGCTTCATCATCTGCATCGAGACGGTGGCGGTGCTGGCATACAGGAAGTTCTTCACGGTATCGGCCGATAGCGACGCGGTAGTCATCTGCGTTTCCCCTACAACAACGAACCTTGATTGCCACCACCGTCACGGCGGCGTGGCGTGGTTGGCGTCGGACGCGGCGCGGTGGTCGTTCCTTCGGTCACCTTGGCACCGATGCGTCCGTCGGCGAATTCGATGCTGAGCGCGTCGCCGCTGCGCGCACCGGCGGCCGCCAGCACGGGCTGGCCGTCCTGATCGCGCACCAGCGCGAAGCCGCGACTCAGTACGGAATGGAAGGAATAGCTTTCGAGCAGCTTGCCCAGTTGGTCGACGCGATCTGCGGCGCGCACGAACAGCTCTTTGCCATGACGTTGCAGACGCGCTCCGGACTGCTCGATCCGTTCGCGCGTATGCTCGATCTTCTGGCGCGTCTCGCTTTTGAAGCGTTCGCCGACGGCCCGCAGCGCGCGTGCCTCGCCCACGATCTGCTGCTGCTTCACCTCGATCACGCGCTTCGGCCCCATCAGCAGGCGCTCGCCGGCCACATCGAGCCGTTGCTGACGCTCCTCGATCAGACGATGCGGATCGCCCAGCCCGCGCACAAGGCTGGTGAGTGCGAAGGTGGCATCCCGCAGGTTGCGGTTCATGCAGGCGACCGTGCGCTTGCCGTAGTCGAGCACCTCGGCCAGCAGGTCGGCGCGCACCGGCACCGCCATCTCGGCCGCCGCCGTCGGCGTCGGCGCGCGGCGGTCGGAGGCGAAGTCGATCAGGGTCGTGTCGGTCTCGTGGCCGACGGCCGAGATCAGCGGGATGGCCGAAGCGGCGGCGGCGCGCACGACGATCTCCTCGTTGAAGGCCCACAGGTCTTCCAGGCTGCCGCCGCCGCGCGCCACGATCAGCACGTCGGGACGCGGCACCGGGCCCTTCTCGGGCAGTCGGTTGAAGCCCGCGATGGCGGCGGCCACCTCGCCCGCCGCCTTCTCGCCCTGCACGGCCACCGGCCACACCAATACGCGGCGCGGGAAACGATCGGCGAGGCGATGCAGGATGTCGCGGATCACCGCGCCCGACGGCGAGGTGACGACGCCGATCACCTCGGGCAGGAACGGCAGCTCGCGCTTCTTGTCGAGATCGAACAGACCCTCGGCCGCGAGCTTCTTGCGCCGGTCTTCGAGGAGCTTCAGCAGCGCGCCTTCGCCCGCGAGCTCGAGCCGGTCGACGATGATCTGGTAGCGCGAGGAGCCGGCATAGGTCGTGAGCTTGCCGGTGGCGATGACCTCCATCCCCTCCTCGATCTTGATACCGAGGCGCGGAATGGTGCCCTTCCAGGCGACGCCGTCGATCACGGCATTCTCGTCCTTCAGGCGGAAATAGCAGTGGCCGGACCGCGGGAACGACGGCTGGCTGATCTCGCCGCGCACGCGCACGCGCGGAAACGCCGTCTCGATCTCGCGCTTCAGGGCGAAGGAGAGCTCGGAAACCGAGAATTCGGGGACGTTGCCGGGTCCCGCCGCGGGTTCGGGGTTATCCATTGGGGCGCCACCCTAGCCGCTTGCGGGCGTTGCGGAAACTATGGTCAAAGCATCGCCATGCGAATCCTCGTGGTGGGCGGCGGTGGCCGCGAACATGCGCTGTGCTGGGCCATCTCGGCCTCGCCCTTATGCACGAAATTGCTCTGCGCGCCCGGCAATCCCGGCATCGCCCAGATCGCGCAATGCATCGACGTGCCGGCTGAGGATGTCGAGGGCCAGGTGGCACTGGCGATCGCCGAGAAGATCGACTTCGTCGTCGTCGGCCCCGAGATGCCGCTGGTGGCGGGCCTCGCCGATCGCCTGGCCAAGGTCGGCATCAAGGTGTTCGGGCCCTCGGGCCAGGCCGCCCAGCTCGAAGGCTCCAAGGGTTTCACCAAGGATCTCTGCCGGCGCTACGACATCCCGACCGGCGCCTACCAGCGCTTCACCGATCTCGACAAGGCGATCGCCTACATAAAAGCACGAGGCGCACCGATCGTGGTCAAGGCCGACGGGCTGGCCGCGGGCAAGGGCGTCGTCGTGGCCGAGACCGTCGAGCAGGCGGTCGACGCGGTGCGCGACATGCTGGCCGGCAACCGCTTTGGCGCGGCCGGCGCCTCGGTCGTGGTCGAGGAATTCCTCGACGGCGAGGAGGCGAGCCTGTTTGCGCTCTGCGACGGTGAGCACGCGCTGGCGCTGGCCGGCGCCCAGGACCACAAGCGCGCCTTCGACGGCGACAAGGGACCGAACACCGGCGGCATGGGTGCCTATTCGCCCGCGCCGATCCTCGACGCCGCAATGGTCGAGCGCGCCATGTCCGAGATCGTGCTGCCGACGGTGCGCGCGATGAAGGCCGAGGGCATGCCCTTCAAGGGCGTGCTCTATGCCGGGCTGATGATCGGCAAGAACGGCCCCAAGCTGATCGAATACAACTGCCGCTTCGGCGATCCCGAGACCCAGCCGATGATGATGCGGCTCAAGTCCGACATCGTGCCGGCGCTGATCGCCTGTGCCGACGGCGGCCTGAAGCATCTCGACCTGCGCTGGTCCGACGATGCGGCGCTGACCGTGGTGATGGCCGCCAACGGCTATCCCGATGCCTATAAAAAGGGCTCCAAGATCAAGGGCCTCGAGGCGGCCGGTAAGGTCGAGGGGGTGCAGATATTCCACGCCGGCACCAAGGCAGACGGCGCGCATATCGTGGCCAACGGCGGGCGGGTGCTGAACGTCACCGCCAGCGCGCCCACCGTCGAGGAGGCCCGGGCGCGGGCCTACAAGGCCGTCGACCTTATCGACTGGCCGGAGGGCTTCTGTCGGCGCGATATTGCATGGCGGGCAGCCGCCCGGCGTTAGATTTCCCTCCCCCGTCTGCGGGGAAGGTGTCGTCGTTTTGCGGCGACGGAGGGGTCATAAGCCCCACGACCTATTCCCGGGGCTCATGACCCCTCCGCCCCTACGGGGCACCTCCCCATAAGAATGGGGAGGAATGTTGATTGAAGCGGCGCTAGAGATATCCGCATGCCCGACTCATCCGACCTTTCGCAGCGCCTGCTGGCCCAACTGCGCTTTCCCTGCGGCGACGTGCCGGAACCCGGCGACATCAAGAACGTCGCCCCCGGCATCTACTGGCTGCGCATGCCGCTGCCGTTCCAGCTCAACCACATCAACCTGTGGATGATCGAGGAGACCAACGGCTGGACGATCGTCGACACCGGCATCAACACCGAGGCCACGCGCGAGCTGTGGGACAAGATCTTCGCCGACAAGCTCGGCGGCAAGCCGGTGACGCGCGTGGTCGCCACGCACCTGCATCCCGACCACGTCGGCCTCGCGGGCTGGCTGTGCGAGCGCTGGAACGCGCCGCTGCTGATGACCCTCGGCGAATACATGAGCGCCGTCGCCGCGCGCAACGACTTCATCGAGAACGAGGACATGCGCGGCGCTCACCTGGCGCGCAACGGCGTGCCGGCGGACAAGATCGCGCTCTTCCACAGACATAAGGGCGGCTATGCCAAGGGCGTGGCGCCGCTGCCCGGCGCTTTCCAGCGCCTGATCCACGCCCATCCGATCACCCTGGGCGGCCATCGCTGGGACGTCATCGTGGGGCGCGGCCACGCGCCCGAGCACGCCTCGCTATGGTGCCCGGAGCTCAACGTACTGATCGCCGGCGACCAGGTGCTGCCCAAGATCAGCACCAATGTCGGCGTGTGGCCCAACGAGCCCTTCGCCGACGCACTGACCTGGTTCCTCGATGGCTTCTCGCGCTTCCGCCGGCTGCCGGCCGATGCGCTGGTGCTGCCGAGCCACGGCTTCCCGTTCGTCGGCATGCACACCCGCCTCGACCAGCTCGTGGCCCATCACGACGCGCGCCTGAACGAGATGACCCACGCCATCGCGCGCACCGAGTCGAAGGGCGCCACCGGCTGGGACATGGTGCCGGTTCTGTTCGCGCGCCACCTCGACAACAACCAGATCGTCTTCGCCTTCGGCGAGACCTTGGCGCACCTCCATTGCCTGGAGACCCGCGCGCGCGTGAAGCGCGTCGTGGTCGACGGCGTCCACCGCTTCGTCGCCCTCGTCGATCAGCATGCCCCCCCGCCGCGCGACGATTCGGACGCCGACGTCATGGATATCGGTCCGACCTAGGGCTCGATGCGCGTCGATCTTTTCGACTTTGCACTGCCCGAGGAGCTGATCGCCCAGCGGCCGGTGTCCCCGCGCGACAGTGCGCGCCTGCTCGACGTCGCGCCGGATGGGCTGCACGATCGCTCGGTCGGCGACCTGCCCGGCCTGTTGCAGGCGGGCGACCTGCTGGTGTTCAACGACACCAAGGTGATCCCGGCACGGCTCATCGGAACACGGTCGAGCGGCGGCAAGGTCGAGGTGCTGCTGATCCGCGACCACGGCGACGGCCGCTGGCTCTGCTTCGCGCGGCCGACCAAGAAGATGAAACCGGGCGATGCGCTCGCCTTCGCCGGCCTCGGCGCCACGGTCGCGGAGAAGCACGAGGACGGCTCGGTGGTGCTGGCCTTCGACAGAAGCGGTGGCGATTTCCTGGCCGCCATCGAGAGCGCCGGCGCGGTGCCCCTGCCGCCCTACATTCGCGGCGGCACCGCCGATGCGCGCGACCGCGCCGACTATCAGACCTTGTTCGCCAAGCGCGACGGCTCGGTCGCCGCGCCGACCGCCGGGCTTCATTTCACGCCGGAGCTGATGGCGCGCCTGGCCGACGCCGGCATCGCCGCCGCGGGCGTCACGCTGCACGTCGGCGCCGGCACGTTCCAGCCGGTGCGGGTCGAGGACACCGACCGGCACAAGATGCATGCCGAATGGGGCGAGGTTCCGCAGGCCACGGTCGATGCGATCACCAGAGCCAAGCGGATTGTTTCCATCGGGACAACCGCACTGCGCCTGCTCGAAAGCGTGGCGCGGGACGGCCCGATGCGGACCTGGACCGGCGAGACCGACATCTTCATCACGCCGGGCTACCAGTTCCGTGCCGTCGACCTGCTGCTGACGAACTTCCACCTGCCGCGCTCGACCCTGTTCATGCTGGTCTCGGCCTTCGCCGGGCTGGAGCGCATGAAGGCAGCCTACGCCCACGCCGTGCAGGCGCGATACCGCTTCTATTCCTACGGCGATTGTTGTTTGTTGCGGCGATGAGCCTTGCCTTTCAACTCCTCGGCACCGATGGCACCGCCCGCCGCGGCCGCATCGCGACGGCGCACGGCACGGTCGAGACACCCGCCTTCATGCCGGTCGGCACAGCGGGCACGGTGAAGGCGATGCTGCCGCAGTCGGTCGCCGCGACCGGCGCGGAGATCGTGCTGGGCAACACCTTCCATTTGATGCTGCGGCCCGGCGCCGAGCGCGTCGCCGCGCTGGGCGGTTTGCACACATTCATGAACTGGCCGGGACCGATCGTCACCGACTCGGGCGGCTTCCAGGTCATGTCGCTGAAGGAGCTGCGCAAGCTCGATCCCGACGGCGTGACGTTCCGCTCGCCGAGCGACGGCTCGCAGCACCGGCTGACGCCCGAGCGCGCGATCGAGATCCAGCACCTGCTCGACGCCGACATCGCCATGTCGTTCGACGAATGCACGACCTGGCCGGTCGAGGAGCCGGCGGCGGCCTTCTCCATGCGCCTGTCGATGAAATGGGCCGAACGCGGTCGCCGCGCCTTCCAGGACCGGCCGGGCTACGGCCTGTTCGGCATCCTGCAGGGCAGCACCTTTCCCGCGCTGCGCGCCGAGAGCGCCAAGGCGCTGACCGACATCGGCTTCGACGGCTATGCCGTGGGCGGGCTCGCGGTCGGCGAAGGCCAGGAGGCCATGTTCGCCACGCTCGACACAACCTTGCCACAACTGCCGGCCGACAAACCGCGCTATCTGATGGGCGTGGGCCGGCCCGCCGACCTGGTGGGCGCGGTGCGGCGCGGCATCGACATGTTCGATTGCGTGATGCCGACGCGCGCCGGTCGCACGGCGCAGGCCTTCACGCGGCGCGGCGAGCTCAACCTGCGCAACGCGCGCCATCGCGACGATCCACGACCGATCGATGCCGCGTGCGCCTGTCCCGCCTGCGCCCATCACAGCCGCGCCTACCTGCATCACCTCATTCGCAGCGAGGAGATCCTCGGCGCGATGCTGCTGACGTGGCACAATCTCCACTACTACCAGGACATCATGCGCGGCCTGCGCGACAGCATCGAACGCGGCGCACTCGGCCACTACATCGCCGCATTCGAGGAGGAACAAGGTAAAGGAGATATACCGCCACTGTAACGGGGAGCACCGGGATGCCGAACGAGGCGTTGATCGTGGTCGACATGCAGAACGATTTTTGCGACGGCGGCTCGCTTGCCGTGCCCGGCGCCAACGCCATCGTCCCGCTGGTCAACCGGCTGATCGGTCGCCACGACCACATCGTGCTGACCCAGGACTGGCATCCGCCGCACCATGCTTCGTTCGCGAGCGCCTGGAAGGACGCGGCGCCCTTCACCACCGCGAAGTTTCCTTATGGGCCGCAGACCCTGTGGCCCGACCATTGCGTGCAAGGCACGCCGGGCGCCGATTTCCATCCCGAACTGCATGCCACGCGCGCCCAGACGATCGTGCGCAAGGGCTACCACGGCGGCATCGATTCCTACTCGGCGTTCCGCGAGAACGACCGCATGACCCGCACCGGCCTCGACGGCTACCTGAAGGCGCGCGGCTTCACGCGGCTGGTGTTCTGCGGCCTGGCGCTCGATTACTGCGTGGCATGGTCGGCGATCGACGCGCGGCAGGCCGGCTTCGACGTCGCCGTGGTCGTCGAGGCGACCGCCGCCATCGACCTCGAGGGCAGCCGGCGGCGCATGCTGACCGACATGCGCCAGGCCGGCATCAATCTGAATGCCACCGCTTAGGCGCCTCGCCCGGCGGAGCGCTTAGACCCGTTCCAACGCCAGCGCGATGCCCTGGCCGACGCCGATGCACATAGTGCAGAGCGCGCGCTTGCCGCCGGTGACCTCGAGCTGGTTGAGCGCGGTGATCATCAGCCGGCCGCCCGAGGCGCCGAGCGGATGGCCCAGCGCGATCGCGCCGCCGTTGGGATTGACGTTCTCGGCGTCGTCGGCGAGGCCGAGCTGGCGCAGTACCGCCAGCGCTTGCGCCGCGAACGCCTCGTTGAGCTCGATCGTGTCGAAATCCTTGGTCGTGAGGCCGAGCTTGGCCAGCAGCTTGCGCGTCGCCGGCAGCGGGCCGATGCCCATGACCCGGGGCGGCACGCCGGCCGAGACCGTGCCCAGAATGCGCGCACGCGGCGTCAGGCCGTAGGCCTTGGCGGCGGCCTCCGAGGCGACGATCATGGCGCAGGCGCCGTCGTTGATGCCCGACGAATTGCCGGCTGTCACCGAACCGCCGTCGCGGAACGCCGCCGGCAGCTTCGACAGCGTCTCCATCGTGGTGTCGCCGCGCGGATGCTCGTCCTTCTCCACGACGATCTCGGTCTTGCCCTTCTTGACGGTGACCTTGACGATCTCCTTGTCGAAGAAGCCGCGGTCTTGCGCCGCCTTGCAGCGGCGCTGGCTGCGATAGGCGAAGGCGTCCTGGTCGGTGCGGCTGATCTGGTGCTCGGTGGCGACGTTCTCGGCGGTCTGGCCCATCGGGTCGACGCCATAGGCCGCCTTCATCTTGGGATTGATGAAGCGCCAGCCCAGGACGGTGTCCTCGAGCTTCATGCTGCGGTCGAACGCACCCTCGGGCTTGCCCATCACGTAGGGCGCGCGGGTCATGCCCTCGACGCCGCCGGCGATCATCATGTCGGCCTCGCCGAGTTTCACCGCGCGCGCGGCATGGCCGGCGGCCTCCAGGCCCGAGCCGCACAGGCGGTTGACCGTGGCGCCGGCCACCTCGACCGGCAGGCCGGCGAGAAGACCCGCCATGCGGGCGACGTTGCGATTGTCCTCGCCCGCCTGGTTCACGCAGCCGTAGATGATGTCGTCGACCGCGCCCCAGTCGACATTGCCGTTGCGCTGCATCAGCGCCTTCAGGGGCTGGGCGGCAAGGTCGTCGACCCGCATCGCGCCCAGGCCGCCGTTGTAGCGGCCGACGGGGGTGCGGATGGCGTCGCAGATGAAGGCTTCGGTCATCTCGGCGGAACTCCCATGAACACTCGTTCCTGCCCGGTTAGCACCGTCTCAGGGCCCTTGCCAATGCCCTCAGGGCAGAGGGGCCATGCCGAGGATGGCGTGTCGGGCATACCGCCCTAGGGGCGTTACGCGGAACAAGGCCAGCCATCGGCGCAGGGCTGCCTTGAACCGGCGCGGCAGTCGCTCCTGGCGGCAGAAATCGACGATGGGCAGCTCGCCGCCGCAAATCGCCATCAGCCCGCGGATAGATCGATCCGGGACTTCAAACTAACAATGAACCACCCAACATACCGGGCGTCAGCGCCAATTTGGTGACAAGGTATCGACATGACCGCTCCTTCCTTCGCCCTGTTCGAGACGCCGATCGGCGCGTGCAGCCTCGTCTGGATCGGCGACAAGATCGTGGGTCTGCGGCTGCCCGAGGCGAGCCCGGCCGCCACCCGCACGCGCATCGCGCGGCGCTGGCCGGGCAGCGAGGAACAGGCCACGCCACCCGCGGCGATGCAGGCGGTGATCGCCCGCGTGCTGAAGCTGCTCGCCGGCGAGAAGGTCGATCTCGGCGACGTCGCCCTCGACTTCGGCGAGTCGCCCGACTTCCACAAGCAGGCCTATGCGATCGCGCGCACGATCCCGCCAGGGCAGACGATGACATACGGCGAGATCGCCAGGCGCCTCGGCCAGCCGCACGAATCGCGCGAGGTCGGCCAGGCGATGGGCAAGAACCCGATCGCCATCATCATGCCGTGCCATCGCGTGCTGGGCGCCGACGGCAAGATGGGTGGCTTTTCGGCCAACGGCGGTGTCGCCACCAAACGGCGCATCCTCGAGATCGAGGGTGCCTCGGCGGTGAGCGCCGGACCGCTGTTCGCCGGCCTGAAATAGGCCGATGACCGGGCCGGGCTTCAACGCGCGCAAGGCCGTCAGACATCTGGTCGCCACCGACCCAGCGCTGGCGCCGATCATCGGGTCCGTCGGCCCCTTCCGCATGGAGCTCAAGCACTCGCGCAGCCTGTTCGGCGCGCTCGCCGAGGCGATCGTCTACCAGCAACTCTCCAACAAGGCCGCGGCCACGATCTACGGCAGGGTCGCGGCGCTCTATCCGCGTGCCAGGGACGGGTTCACGCCGCGTCACATCCTGAAGACGCCGGACGACGCGTTGCGCGGTTGCGGCCTGTCGCGCGCCAAGGTGCTGGCCGTGCAGGATCTCGCGCGCAAGGTCCACGGCAAGGAATTGCCGACGCTCGACGAGGCGCACGCGCTCGACGACGCCACCCTGATCGAGCGGCTGGTCGCCGTGCGCGGCATCGGTCGCTGGAGCGCGGAGATGTTCCTGATGTTCCGGCTCGGCCGGCCCGACGTGCTGCCGGTCGACGACTACAGCCTGCGCAAGGCCTATGCGAAGGCCTTCGGCAAGCGCACCCTGCCCTCGCCGCAGGCGCTGGAAAAACACGGCGAGAAATGGCGGCCGTATCGCACGGTCGCCTCGTGGTATCTCTGGCGGACATTGGAGCAGAAATAATGGCCCTCGATTTCTACTACGGTTCCGGCTCGCCCTTCGCATGGCGCGTGTGGCTCGCGCTCGAGCACAAGGGCATTCCCTACACTTTCAAGCTGATGTCGTTCGACGCGGGAGACCTCGAGAAGCCCGCCTACGGCGCCATCAACCCGCGCCAGAAGGTGCCGGCGATCGTCGACGACGGCTTCGCGCTTTACGAGTCGGCGGCCATCGTCGAATATCTCGAGGAGAAGAAGCCGGGCGCGCCGCGCCTGTTCTCGGCCGACCTGCGCGAGCGCGCCACGCAGCGCCGCCTGATCCGCGAGGCCGACGACTATTTCGCCCACCCGATGGAGGCGATGTTCGAGGCCCTCAGGGAGAAGAAGCCGGCGACCGAGGGCGCCGCCACCGTCGACAAGATGCGCGCCGAACTCGTGCATTGGGAGGCCGCCCTCGACAGCGACCATCTCGTCGGCCCTTTATCGGTCGCGGATTTCACGCTCTATCCTCTGGTCGCCCTGGTCGAGCGGATCGGCAAGCGGAATGCCACCATCGTGCCCGCGGATCTTTTGCCGCCGCGGGTGACGACCTGGGCAGCGCGGATGCGCGAACTCGACATCGTGCAAAAAACCCTGCCGCCGCACTGGAAATAGCGCCACTGCGGTGACACATCGCCCATGACATAATCGGCCCATGGCACTTCCCTTCTCCAATACCGCCGGCCGCACGCTCGAACGCCTTCGCAACGCCTTCATCGAGACCGCCCGCGGCGCGCGCGAGGTCGTGGGCGCGCCGTTACGGCCCGACCTGCCCGACGACGACATCCCGCGGCTGAAGAGCCGCATCGACGCCTGCCTCGAGGGCAAGGGCGGCCAGACCGCACGGCGCGGCCGGGCGGCGGAGCTCGGTCAGAACTACCTCTCGCTCTCGGCGGCAGGGCGAAAGAAGTTCCTGTTGACGCTCGCCCGGGACTACGGCCTGTCGCACGAGGCAGCCGTCGCCGCGGTCGACCAGTGGCGTGCGTCGAAGGCGCCACCGCGGGCACTCGTCACCGCGCTCGAACCGCCGGCGGTGCGCCTGTTGCGCGAGTTCGTGGGCGTGCCGCAAGGCGTGAAGTTCGTGGTCGACCTGCGCGCCGAGCTGCTGGCGCTGGGCAAGACCGACGCCGCCGCGCGCACCTTGAGCGACGACCTGCGCCCGCTGCTCGGCGCCTGGTTCGACGTCGGCTTCCTCGACCTCGTGCGCATCGACTGGCGCGCGCCGGCGGCGCTGCTGGAGAAACTGGTGGCCTACGAGGCCGTACACGCCATCCGCTCCTGGCGCGACCTCAAGAACCGGCTCGACAGCGACCGCCGCTGCTTCGCCTTCTTCCATCCGCGCATGCCCGAAGAGCCGCTGATCTTCGTCGAGGTGGCGCTGGTCGACGGGCTGGCGGGCAACGTGCAGCGCCTGCTCGACGCACGCGCTGCCACGCACGATCCCGGCCGCGCCAACACCGCGATCTTCTATTCGATCTCGAACTGTCAGCAGGGCCTCGCGGGTATCAGCTTCGGCAACTTCCTGATCAAGCGGGTGGCAGAAACCCTGGCGAAGGAGATGCACAATCTCAAGACCTTCGCCACCCTGTCGCCGATCCCGGGACTTCGCCCGTACATCGACCGCCGCCTAAGGGACGAAGGCGACCAGGCGCTGACGCCGGGTGAGATCAGCTCGCTCCGGCCCGTCACGGATGAGGCCGCGGGCGCCGCCGCGGTGCGTCGCCTGCTCGACCGGCCGGCCTGGTGGGAGGTGCCCGCTATCGACAAGGCACTCTGTCCCATCCTCACGCGCCTTGCCGCCACATATCTCACCTCGACCGACGGCAAAGGCCGCGCCCTCGATCGGGTGGCGCATTTCCACCTCGGCAACGGCGCCATCGTCGAGCAGATCAACTGGCTGGGCGACACCAGCGCCAACGGCCTCAAGCAGGCCTACGGCATGATGGTCAACTACCGCTACAAACTCTCCGACGTCGACGCCAACCACGAGTCCTACGCCGTCGGCAAGGTCGTCGCGAGCCGCGAGGTTCGCGGCGAGGCGAAGGGCTAGCTATTTATTCAGATAATTCAACGCCAGGCCGGGCCGCGGCCACTCGAAGCTCACCAGCTTGCCGGTCATGGACAGCGTTGCGAACGCGGTGCGCAGGTCCTTGCCGCCGAAGCAGACGTTGGTGACCATCGGGTCGGGCAGCTTGTACTGCGTCACGGTCTTACCGTCGGGCGAGATGTCGGAGACCGCGCCGGTGATGAGCGTCGCAACGCAGATGTGGCCGGCCGAATCGACGGCCAGCGAATCGAACATCTGGTAGCCACCCAGCCCCGCGATCACCCGGCCCTTCTCGCCTCTGTAAGGACCGTTGGCGTCCTTGATGACGCCCGGCGCCGAGAGATCGAAGGCCCAGCAGCGCGCCGTCGGCGTCTCGACGACGTAGAGCGTCTTCTCGTCGGGCGACAGGCCGCAGCCGTTGGGTCGCTCGAGCGGAAACACCTTCTGCTCGATCTTCGAGCCGTCGGCGCGGGCGTAGTAGACGGCGCCGCGGTCGTTGTCGTGCTCGCGCGTCTTGCCCAAGTCGGTGAACCAGAAGCCGCCGGTGTTGTCGAACACGATGTCGTTGGGGCCGTTCAGCCTGCGACCGTTGCACTGGTCGTACAGCGTCTCGAACTTGCCGGTCTCGGGATCGACGACCTGGATCGAGCCGGTCTTGTAGGAGGCGGGCTGCGTGCCGGGAAACAGGCGGCCGTCCGGCCGCTCGATCCAGTTGAAGCCGCCGTTGTTGCAGACGTAGATCTTGGCGCCGGGCCCGACCGCCGCGCCGTTGGGACCGCCGCCCAGCTTGGCGATGATGTGCTGCTTGCCGTCGGGGGTGACGCGGGTCAGCGTCTCGCGCGCGATCTCGACCAGGATCACCGAGCCGTCGGGCATGGCGATGGGGCCTTCTGGGAACTTGAGACCCGAGGTGATTTCCTTATGGGGCGTCAATTCGTGCGGCGTGGTCATGGTCGTCGTTTCCCCTATTTGCCCTTGAACTGGGCCTTGCGCTTGGCGAGGAAGGCGGCGACCCCCTCCTTGAAGTCGTCGGTCTTGCCGAGCACGCGCTGGGCGTCGCGCTCGACGTCGAGCTGCTGCGCCAGATCGTTGCCGGTCGAGCGGTTGAGCGCATCCTTGATGCGCGCCAGCGCCAGGGTCGGCCCTTCGGCGAGCTTGCGCGCGATCTCGATCGCGGTCGGCATCAGGGCGGCATCGTCGACCACGTCCCAGATCAGGCCCCACTGCCTGGCCTGCTCGGCGGTGACCTGCGGCGCCAGCATGGCCAGCGCGCGGGCGCGCTGGTCGCCCACCAGGCGCGGCAGGAACCACGTGCTGCCGCCGTCGGGCAGCAGGCCGATGCGGGCGAAGGCCTGCAGGAACGACGCGGATTTGCCGGCGATGGCGATGTCGGAGGCGAGCGCGAAGCTCATGCCGACGCCGGCGGCCACGCCGTTCACCGCCGACACGACGGGCTTGGGGATCGCGCGCATGGCGCGGATCACGGGATTGAAGAACTGCTCCAGTGCAGCGCCCGAGTCGGCCATCGCGCCGGCCGCGCGGTCGGGGTCGGCCAGGTCGGCGCCGGCGCAGAAGCCGCGGCCCGCGCCGGTCAGCAGCACGCAGCGCACCGACGTATCGGCCGCCAGCTCCTCCCAGCATTGCTTGATCTCGGCGATCATCTTGCGTGACACGGCGTTCAGCCGGTCGGGCGCGTTGAGGGTGATCGTGGCGAGGCCGTTGTCCCTGGCGAGCAGGATATTCTCGTAAGCCATGTCCTATCGCCCCGTGAAGGTGGCGGCGCGCTTGGCGAGGAAGGCACCGACTCCCTCCTTGAAGTCGGCGCTCTTGCCCAGCGCGCGCTGGCTGTCCCTTTCGAGGTCGAGCTGCTGGTCGAGCGTGTTGGTGCCGGCCCGGTTCATCGCCTGCTTGATCGCGGCGTAGGACAGCGTGGGTCCGGCGGCCATCTTCGTCGCGAGCTTCTTCGCCTCGTCCATCAGCCTGTCGTCGTCGATCACCTGCCAGACCATGCCCATGCGCTCGGCCTCTTCCGCCGGTACCGACGTGCCCAGCATCGCCAACGCCCGGGCCCGCGCGTCGCCCACCGTGTGCGGCAGGAACCAGGTGCCGCCCAGATCGGGCATCAGCGAGATGCGCACGAAGGCCTGGTCGAAACGGGCCGAGCGCGCGGCCAGCACGATATCGCAGGACAGGGCGAGGTTGGCACCGCCGCCCGCGGCCACGCCGTTGATGGCGCCGATCACCGGCTTGGGCAGCTCGCGGATCGCGCGGATCAGCGGGTTGTAATGCGTCTCCATGACCGCGCCGAGGTCGGGCTTGCCGTCGGGGCCCATCGCACCGGTGCCAGTGCCGGCGAGGTCGGCGCCGGCGCAGAAGCCGCGGCCGGTGCCGGTCAGCAGCACGGCGCGGATGGCGCCGTCGCCGGCAGCGCGGGCGATCTGCTCCTTGAGAGCCGCGATCAGCGGCTGGCTCATGGCGTTCAGCCGCTGCGGCCGGTTCAAGGTGAGCGTCAACACGCCACCGTCGAGGGCGGCTAGAACGGGCGTTTCTTCCATGGCAAAGAGACTGGCATGCGTCAGTACCTCCCGCCAACTGGTCTCGGACTCTGAATGGCAACGATCCTGATCCTGGTCGGCACCGAGTCGGGCAACGCCCAGATGGTGGCCGACGCTCTGCAGCCGGTGCTGGAAGGCGCCGGCCATACCGTCGACGTCACCGACAAGGCCGCGACCAAGGCCGACCTGGAGGCCCACGACGTGCTGCTGGTGGTCTGCGCCACCCACGGCTCGGGCGACATCCCGACCAACATCCTGCCGCTGGCCGAAACCCTGGAGCGCGAGCGCCCCGACCTGTCGGCCCACCGCTACGGCGTGATTGCGTTGGGCGACATGACCTACCAGGACACGTTCTGCGGTGGCGGCAAGAAGATCGACAAGGTGCTGGAGCTGTGCGGCGCCAAAAAGGTCGGCGACCGGCTCGAGGTCGATGCCTCGTCCCAGCCGCTGCCCGACGAAGAGGCGCTCACCTGGATCGAGGGCTGGAAGAACCTCGTCTGACGTTCAGTCGGGCAAGGTGAAGACCTCGACCGGCTCGGGTACGCCGCGTAGCGGGTGCTTGCCGAGCGACTTCATCGGCACCGTGCAGACGGCATTGAACTCCGACGAGGCCAGCACCGGCACGCCGAGCTGCTTGGTGAGCCCCTCGAGCCGCGACGCGCGATTGACCGCCGGGCCGATGACCGTGAAATCGAGCCGGTCCTCCGTGCCGATGTTGCCGAACGTCACCGGGCCGACGTGCAGGCCGACGCCGAAGCGCAGCGGATCGGCGCCGCCGGCGGCGCGCGCCTCGTTGGCCGCCTCGATGTCGCTAATCAGCCGGCGGGCGGCGGCGATCGCGTTGTTGGTCACGACGGGAAGGAAGAGCGCGTCCTCGGCCGGGAAATAGCCCATCACGCCGTCGCCGATGAACTTCAGGATCTCCCCGCCATAGGCCTTGAGCGCGTCGCCCACGAGCTGGAGGTAGTTGTTCAACAGGTCGAGCAGTTCCGACGCGCCCATGCGCTCGTTGAGGCCGGTGAAGTCGCGCAGGTCGGAGAACCACAGCACGGCGTTGATCTCGCGCCCGTCGCCGCGCTTGATCAGGCCACCCAGGATCTGCTCGCCGACGATGTGGCCGAGATAGGTGTCGGTCACCGTCTCGGCGACGCTGCGGTAGACGTAAATCTCGGCGATCGATCCCATCATATCGACGAGATGGCGGATATCGACCAGGTCCGCGTCGGCGAAGCCGCCGGCGCGGTCGGTGGCGAACGACGCGACCGGGCTCGAACCCGGCCGGCCAAGTCGCATCGGCAGGGCGAAGTAGTCCGTGCCGCCGCTCTCCTTCAGCTCGCGCTGCACGATGTGGGTATCCTCCGGCAGCTCGCCGTCGAGGCGATAGCGCACGGCGTCGTTCTTCAGCCGCACCTCCTGCATCGGGCTGCCGATGTAGGCCGGGCTGGTCATGATCCCGTGCGCGCGCGGGATCTCCTCGCAGCCGGCGCCGCGGCGCCACAGCACGCCGGTCGCCACCATCTGCGGATGAACGAGCTGCAGGCCGATGTAAAAGCGCCAGACCGGCAGGCCCGCGGCCACCGCGCGCGTCATCAACCCGTCGACGAAGCGCGACAGGCGCTGTTCCAGCCGCCCCTCGCTCAGCAGCCAGTCGAGGACCGGCTGCAGGCGGGTGCCGCAGACGCTGGAAGCGTGCTCAGCCACTCACCACCGCCGCCACCTCTTCCGACGAGGTTCGGAAGACGCGGCTTGCCGAGACGTCGGCGATCTTGTCGATGTTTGCCATCACATCCTCGATCGTGGGCGCCCGGCCGGCGACGCGGATGCCCTCGGCCTCGCGATACTCGATGCGCGCGAAGGCGCCGCCGCCGGCACTCCAGATCTCGCCCGAGCGCTGGCACTGCTCGCTGCACAGATAGGCCACCATCGGCGACACGAACTCGGGCCTGAGCTTGGCCAGCACCTCGGGCGTCATCAGGCTGTCGGTCATGCGCGTGGCCGCGATCGGCGCCAGCGCGTTCATCATGATGTTGTACTTCTGGCCCTCCAGCCGGAGCGCGTTCACGAAGCCCACGACCGCGAGCTTGGCGCCGCCGTAGTTGGACTGGCCGAAGTTGCCGTAGATGCCGGAATTCGACGAGGTGACGACGACACGGCCGTAGGCCTTGGCGCGCAGGATCGGCCAAGCGGCGTGCGTGACATAGGCGGTGCCGAGGAAATGGACCTTCACGACGAAGTCGAAGTCGTCGGTGGTCATGTTGTGGAAGGTCTTGTCGCGCAGCACGCCCGCGTTGTTGACCACGATATCGACCGTGCCGAAGGAATCGACGGCGGTCTTGACGATGTTGGCCGCGCTCCTGGCATCGGCAACCGAATCGTAGTTGGCGACGGCGTGGCCGCCGGCGGCGTTGATCTCGTCGACCACTTTGTCCGCAGGGGCATGGGCATCCCCTTTGCCATCGACCGCCCCGCCCGGATCGTTCACGACCACCTTGGCGCCGCGGCTCGCCAGCAGCAGTGCATGGGCACGGCCCAGGCCATTGCCGGCGCCGGTGACGATGGCGACGCGATTGTCGAAGCGGACGGTCATATGTCTCTCCCTAAAGACCTTAAATTCCGGGAGAGTTTACAGCATCGTCTCCGGCGCGGGAGACACCATGTTGGTCGCTTTACCGCGATTTCAACCCTGCTTCTGCAGGATCACCACCGATGCGACGGCTTCTTCCATGCCGATCACGCCGCCGCCGTTCTCGGCCAGCGCGATCTCCGCGCCCTTGACCTGGCGCGCGCCCGCCTCGCCGCGCAACTGCATCGCCAGCTCGGCCAGCATCGACAGACCGGTTGCACCGACGGGATGGCCCTTGGAAACCAGACCGCCGGACGTGTTCACCGGCAGCTTGCCGCCAGGACCGGTGGCGCCCGACTCGATGAACTTGCCACCCTCGCCCTCGGGGCAGAAGCGCAGCATCTCGCACTGGTAGACCTCGCAGAAGCTGGTGGCGTCGTGCACTTCGGCCACGTCGATGTCCTCAGGCCCCAGCCCCGCCATCTTGTAGGCCTTGTCGGCGGCGGCGCGCGTCAGCCCGGGCTGGTCGAGATCGCGATACATGCCGCCGGAGAAGCCGACGCCCGCAATCTTGACGGCGCGCGCCTGCACTTCCTTGGGCAGCTTCTCGAGATATTCCCTCGAGCACAGCAGGGCCGCCGCAGCGCCATCGCCGATCGGCGCGCACATCGCACGCGTCAGCGGATAGGACACCGGCCGATCTTCCATCACCGCCTGCGGCGTCATCTGGAAGCGATACTGCGCCTTGTCGTTCAGCGCGCCGTAATTGTGATTCTTGGCAGCGCCGGTGGCGATCTGCTGCTGCGTCGTGCCGTACTTCCACATGTGCCACTTGGCCTGCATGGCGTAGGTGTCCATGAAGATCGTGCGATCGTCGCCGGGCTTGAACTCCGAGCCGACCATCGCGGCCACCCGATTCATCTCCGACACCAGCCGGTCGTGCTGGCTGGTGATGTAGCCCTGGTTGAACAGGCCGGCGGTGCGCTCCGGCGCGTCGGGGCTGAACAGCTTCTCGACGCCGATGCAGAACGAGAGCTCGTGCGTGCCGGCCAGCACGTCCTTCCACGCGCCCATGAAGGCGGTCGAGGCGGTGGCGCAGGCGTTCTCGACGTTGAACATCGGCACGCGCGCGGGGAACAGCCCCTCTTCCACCAGCGGCTGGAACAGCGCCTGGCCGCGGATCGAATTCTGGCCCCAGAAGCCCATGCCGCAATTGCCGAGCCAGCCGGTCTCGATGTCGGCGCCGGTCTTCATGCCGGCGTCTTTCAGCGTGCCGAGATAGGCCTCGCGGGCGAGGTCGCCGAAGCTCATGCCGGGGTGCTTCTTGAAGACGGTGGTATAGGCACCGACCACGTAAACATCGCGCATTCTGGGTCCTTTTACGGCGTCGCCGCCGGTTGGCATTGACGGTATTTGAGCGTATCCACGAGGCCAGCGCTAGGAGAACCAACATGGCCGTCCAGGCTCAGGTCAAAGCCCTCAACGTCGACACCGCCATCGCCGAGCTGAAGAATCTGTTCGGCGACCGGGTCAGCACCGCGCACGCCGTGCGCGAGCAGCACGGCAAGGATATTTCGTACCACGAGGCGCACCTGCCCGACGCCGTGGTCTTCGCCGAGTCGGCCGAGGAAGTGCAGCAGGTCGTCCAGCTCTGCAGCCGCCTCAAGACGCCAATCATCGCCTTCGGCACCGGCACGTCGCTCGAAGGCCACATCAGCGCGCCCAACGGCGGCATCTCGCTCGACGTCAGCCGCATGAACAAGGTGCTGCAGGTCAACGAGGCCGACCTCGACGTGGTGGTCCAGCCCGGCGTCACGCGCAAGCAGCTCAACGAATACATCCGCGCGACCGGTCTGTTCTTCCCGATCGATCCCGGCGCCGACGCCTCGCTGGGCGGCATGGCGAGCACGCGCGCGTCGGGCACCAACGCCGTGCGCTACGGCACGATGCGCGAGAACGTATTGTCGCTGCAGGTCGTGACCGCCGACGGCCGGCTGATGCGGCTGGGCCGGCGCGCCCGCAAGTCGAGCGCGGGCTACGACCTGGTGAAACTGTTCGTCGGCTCCGAGGGCACGCTCGGCATCATCACCGAGGTCACGCTGCGTCTCTACGGCATCCCCGAGTCGATGGTCGCGGCGACCTGCGCCTTCGACAGCCTCGAAGGCGCGGTCAACACCGTCATCCAGACCATCCAGTCCGGCATCCCGGTGGCGCGCATCGAGCTGATGGACACCTACACCGTCGACACGGTGAACAAGTATTCCAAGCTCACCCTGCCCAACAAGAACCTGCTGCTGCTCGAGTTCCACGGCACCGAGGCCGGAACGAAGGAGCAGGCCGAGATGGTGCAGGCGATCGCCGCCGAGCACGGCGGCGGCGACTTCGCCTGGACCAGCCAGGCCGAGGAGCGCACGAGGATGTGGCAGGCCCGCCACGACGCCGCGTGGGCCGCCAAGGCCGCCAAGCCCGGCTGGGGCATGTGGGCGACCGACGTGTGCGTGCCGATCTCCAACCTCGCCGAGTGCATCCTCGAGACCCAGAAGGACATCGTGGCCAACGGCCTCTACGCGCCGATCGTGGGCCATGTCGGCGACGGCAACTTCCACCTCACCATGATGATCGACCCCGACGATCCGACCTGCCTGCCCAAGGCCGAGGCGCTCAACGACCGCATGGTGGCGCGCGCGCAGAACCTCGGCGGCACCTGCACCGGCGAGCACGGCGTGGGCATCGGCAAGATCCAGTACCTCTACCAGGAGCACGGCGAGGCGATGTCGCTGATGCGCGCCATCAAGAAGGCGCTCGATCCCGACAACATCATGAACCCCGGCAAGATCATGGGGCCGATCAACTAGCCGGCGGTTACGAAAAGTGACGTTTTTAATAACGAGAATATAAAGGGGTGACCGACCATACCGACCGGCGTGCCTGGGTGCGGCCGACCGATCGGCGGCCGGAAAAGACAGAGTGTCCATTGCGCTAATATTGCGTAAATCGCAACTAAAGTCAAGAACATTCGACGCAAAAAGGGCCGGCGATTGCCGGCCCTTTCCGTCGATGCAGTCGGCGCCTACTTAGCGCACTGCACCATGATCTCGACCTTGAGCGCGGGGTTGGCGAGCTTGGCCTCGACCGTCGCGCGCGCCGGCGCGTTGCCGGGCGACACCCAGGCATCCCACACTTCGTTCATCTGGCTCCAGGTGCCGATGTCGGTCAGCCAGATGTTGGCGGACAGGATCTTCGACTTGTCGGTGCCGGCTTCCTTCAGGAACTTGTCGATCTTGTCGAGGATCTGCTTGGTCTGGCCCTTCACGTCGGCCTTGGCGTCGTCGGCGGTCAGGCCGGCGAGATAGACCGTGTCGCCGTGGACGACGGCGCTCGACATGCGGGGACCCGCGTTCACTCGCTTGATGCTCATCTCATTCTCCTCCGTGAAACAGCGCCGACCTTAGCAGCCGCCCTGCGACCGTTCTAGGGCTGCTGCGGGGCGACCTCGGTCTCGATCCCGTCCAGCGGTTTGTCCCCCATCATCGACTCGAAGGCGTGCAGGCGCTTGTAGATCGAGATCAGCGACACGATCGTCGACCAGGAATTGACGAGGTACTGGAACGACCCCTCGACCCGACCGAACGCGCGGATCGTCTGATTCATGACGCCGAGTGTCAGGCCGCCGGCAACGATCGACGGCCCCAGGGCGATGTAGGGGACGAGGACGCCCGCCTGCAGGTAGCCGTACCGGGCGACGTTGAAGTAGAGGTAGTTCAGGTACAGGCGAAAATAGTTGGTGCGTACGTTGTGGAACAGGTCTTGAAGCGTCGGCGGCTGCGCGCGGCCGGCGGCGTCTTCGCCCAACACCAGCTCCTTGCGATAGGCCGCCTCGACCCGTTGGTTGCGGAATTCGAGGCCCGGCAGCCGTATGCCGGCGACGGCGAGCAGGGCCGTGCCCGCCGCGGCCCAGATGACCGCGACGAACACCAGCGCCTGCGGCACATGTCCGACGAGGGGAAGCTCCGTCACGTACACGGACAGGCCCCACAGGATCGGCAGGAAGGCGATCAAGGTCATCAGCGCGTCGATCAGGCTGGCGCCCAGTTGTTCGAGAGTCTGGGCAAAGCGCTGCGTGTCTTCCTGGACGCGCTGCGAAGCGCCCTCGATGTGTCGCAGGCGCTGCCAGTTGGCGACGTAGTAGTCGTTCATCGCCGTGCGCCAGCGGAAGATATAGTGGCTGCTCACGAACGCCGTCAGGACGGAAGTGGTGATGGCGACCAGCGCGATGCCTGCGAACGCAGCGAGCTGGCCGAAGAACTGTTCCTGCGTAACAGCGCCGGGCTTGCCCAGCGCCTGCTGGATCATGTTGTAGAAGGTGCCGAACCAGTTGTTGATCATCACGTCGAGCTGGACGCGGAACCAGATGAAGAAGATGAGGACGGCCGACACGCCGACCGACCACCAGAACCATCGACTCGGCAGGAACCGGCCGACCAGCACGACGAAGACCGCGCCGCTCGCGATCATGTATTGGTAGAGCCAGATATTGCGCGCGGTCTCGACGGCGATGGCGGCCCCGTTGGCGCCGGCCGGCGGATAGGGAAAGCCCACCAGGCCGCCGAGGCTGAGCTGGAGTCCGAGGTCGCGGGCGAGCCCGTACCACAGCACCATGCTGAGCGCGGTCCAAAGGATGGCCGCGGGGAAGAAAATCTTCGGGTTGGGGAAGAAGGATGAGAACATCCTAAAGTGCCGCCACGACCATGATTTCCACCTTCATTTTCGCATCGTTCAGCCTGGCCTCGACGGTCGCGCGCGCCGGCGCCTGACCGGGCACGACCCAGGCGTCCCACACGGCATTCATGGCCGCAAAGTCGGCGATGTCGGCCAGCCAGATCGTGGCGGTCAGGATCTTCGTCTTGTCGCTGCCGCCCTTGGCCAGCAGCGAATCGATCTCGAACAGCGCCTGCTTCACCTGGCCGGCGATGTCGAGAGCGGTATCCTCCGGGATCATGCCCGAACAGTAGATCCGGCTGCCCTTCACGACGGCCTCGCTCATGCGCGGGCCGGGGTCGATTCGCCGGATATCAGTCATGCAGCGACCCTAGAGCAACTTCCGCCGACACGCGATAGGATCGTGGCACACGATCTAATCGGTCCCGTTTCGGGAGGAAACACGTAATGACGATTCGTCGTCCCCCCATTCAACGGCCACTCGAGGGGATGCTCGTCCTCGACCTGGGGCAGATCTACAACGGCCCCTATTGCGGACTGCAGCTCGCCTTCATGGGCGCCCGCGTGCTCAAAATCGAGCCGCCGGAGGGCGACGTCGTGCGCCGCCGCAAGCGCGAGGTCGAGCCCTACCCGCTGGTCATGCTGAATTCCAACAAGGAATCCGTGGTGCTCGATCTCAAGCAGCCGCGCGGCAAGGAGATCTTCCTCGAACTGGTCGCCAAGGCCGACGTGCTGATCGAGAACTTCGCGGCCGGCGTCATGGATCGCCTCGGCATCGGCTGGGACGTGCTGCACAAGCTCAATCCCCGCCTGGTCTATGGCGGCAGCTCGGGCTTCGGGCTCGACGGGCCCTATCGCGATCTCGCCGCCATGGACGTCACCATCCAGGCGATGAGCGGCATCACCAACGCCACCGGCCATGCCGATGGGCCGCCGACCAAGGCGGGCGCCGCCGTCTGCGACTTCCTGGCGGGCATCCACCTCTGCGCCGGCATCCTGGGCGCGCTCGTGCAGCGCGAGCGCACAGGTGAAGGGCAAAGGGTCGAGGTCGCCATGCACGAGGCGGCGGTGATTGCGCTCGCCTCGGCCATGGGCGCCGTCATGGACAACGACACCGACGTGCCGGATCGCACCGGCAACCGCCATCCTGCGCTGGCCATGGCGCCCTACAACACCTACCCGTGCGCCGACGGCTATGTGGCGATCTTCACCGCCGCCGAGCGGCACTGGCACTCGATGTGCCGGATGCTGGGCCGCCCCGAGCTACTCGAGGACCCGGAGCTTTCGAGCACCGTGGGCCGGGCCAAGCGCATGGCCGAGGTCGACGACATCGTCGGCGCCTGGACGCTCACGCGCTCGAAGGACGAGGTGCTGCGCCTCCTCAACGACGCGCATGTGCCGTGCGCGCCGGTGAAGACTGCGCGCGAGGTGGCCTACGATCCCCACCTCGAGGCGCGCGGTTTCTGGGTCGATATCGACCATCCGCGCCGCGGCAAGACCCGCGTGCCGATCTCGCCGATTCGCCTGCACACCGGCGGCAAGTCGGAAATCCACCGCCCGGCGCCGACCTTGGGCCAGCACACCGATCTGGTGCTTGCCGAGTTGCTGGGCCTCGCCGCCGACGAACTCGCCCGCCTGCGCGCGGCGAAGGTCACCGAGCCGGTGACGGAACGGAAGACCTAAAAACGTCCCCTCCCCGAGGGGACGGCTCCGATGCCTATGGCATAGGGCTTTTGCGCGATTCGTCCCCTTTTCCGCCACCCCTCCCACGCAATGATCTTGCTCATATTCCTCTCCCCCTAACGGGGGAGAGGAATATGAGAGGAGATTAAGAGCGCTCGCGGATGTCGGCGAACTTCACCTTGGGGCTCTTCTCGGCGATGTAGCCCAACTCCCAGGCGTTGCGCGCCAGGAACACCGGCGAACCGTCGCGGTCCTCCGACATGCCGCCGCGGTTGGCCGACATGAAAGCCTCGAGATCGGCCTTGCTGTCGGCCGAGATCCAGCGCGCCGTCTCGAAGGGCGCCGGCTCGAGATCGATGTTGACCGCGTATTCGGCCTCGACGCGCGTCTTCAGCACGTCGAGCTGCAGCTCGCCGACCACGCCCACGATGTTGTCGCCGCCGATCACGCGGCGGAACACCTGCGTCACACCCTCTTCCGCCAGGTCGTCGAGCGCGCGCTTGAGCTGCTTGGACTTCATCGGATCCTCGAGCCGCACGCGGCGCAGGATTTCCGGCGCGAAGTTCGGGATGCCGACGATCTTGATCGTCTCGCCCTCGGTCAGCGTGTCGCCGACGCGCAGCACGCCGTGGTTGGGAATGCCGATGATGTCGCCCGGCCAGGCCTCGTCGACGATTTCGCGCTCGCGCGCAAAGAACAGAATCGGCGAGTTGACCGACAACACCTTGCCCGTGCCCATTTGCGTGAGCTTCATGCCGCGGCGGAACTGGCCACTGCACAGGCGCAGGAAGGCCACCCTGTCGCGATGGTTGGGATCCATGTTGGCCTGGACCTTGAACACAAAGCCCGAGACCTTGGGCTCGGTCGGCTCGATGGCGCGCGGCTCGGCCGGCTGCGGGCGCGGCGGCGGCGCCCAGGCCGCGATCGCGTCGAGCAGCTCGCGCACGCCGAAATTATTGTAGGCACTGCCGAAGAACACCGGCGACAGGTGGCCGGCGCGATAGGACTCCATGTCGAATTCGGGATAGCCCGCGCGCACCAGCTCGACGTCTTCGGCCAGCTTGGGATCGGTGATGGTGTAGTTCTCGATCGTCTCGCCGACGCGGCTCCGGTCGGTGGTGTCGAACACCAGCATGCGGTTGTTGACGAGATCGTAGGTGCCCTTGAAGTTCTGGCCCGAGCCCTGCGGCCAGCTCATCGGCGTCACGTCCAATGCCAGCTTCGACGCGATCTCGTCGAGCAGCTCGATCGGGTCCTTGGACTCGCGGTCCATCTTGTTGATGAAGGTGATGATCGGCACGTCGCGCAGCCGGCAGATCTCGAACAGCTTGCGCGTGCGCGCCTCGATGCCCTTGGCCGCGTCGATCACCATCACCGCCGAATCGACGGCGGTGAGCGTGCGGTAGGTATCCTCGCTGAAGTCCTCATGGCCCGGCGTATCGAGCAAATTGAACACCGCGCCGCCGTACTCGAAATGCATCACCGACGTGGTGACCGAGATGCCGCGCTGCTGCTCGATCTTCATCCAGTCCGAGCGCGCACGCCTGGCCTCGCCGCGCGCCTTGACCGCGCCCGCGACATGGATGGCGCCGCCGAACAGCAACAGCTTTTCGGTCAGGGTCGTCTTGCCGGCGTCCGGGTGCGAGATGATCGCGAACGTGCGCCGCAAGCCGGCCGGGTGGCCGGCCAGGCGGGCGTCGGACTCGGAAGTGAAGGCGGAATCGGGCACTTTTTACTCGGTCCTCAGGGGTGCGTGGGGGTACCTGACACCCCCTTCGGGGTCAACTGGCAAAGGCCCGCCGATCGCGTGCGGGATGGCCGGTTTCTTTGGTCACCGCAGACCCGGGGCGTATGCTGGGAACCGGAGGCACAGGCATGAAGACGGCGATGGACGACCAATCCGTGGCACAACGCGTTCTCGATCACATCGCCAACGGCACGACCGACGAGGGCCAGGACGTGTGGCGTGAGCCGGTCGCCAATTATCGCTCGCCGCAGCGGCTCACCGCAGAGATCGAGCAGGTGCTGCGGCGCTCGCCCATCCCGTTCTGCCCCTCGGCGGCGCTGCCGCAGGCCGGTTCGTACGTCGCACGCGAGGCCGCCGGCATCCCGCTCGTCGTCGTGCGCGGCAACGACGGCACGGTTCGCGCCTTTCGCAACGCCTGCCGGCACCGCGGCATGCAGGTCGCCGCCGACCAGGGCTGCGTCAAGGCCTTCGTCTGCCGCTATCACGGCTGGACCTACAATCTCGAAGGCCGGCTGCGCCACATTCCGCACGAGGAAGGCTTTCCCGGCTTCGACAAGGACGCCCATCCACTCGTGCCGGTCGCCGTGAACGAACGGCTCGGCCTGGTGTTCGTGACGCAGGACGAGCCGGCATTGGCCGACGATTCGCTCGACGGACTGGCCCGGTTGATCGCGCCCGACCAGCGCGTTTTCGCCTCGACCGAGCGCGAGTTCGAGGTCAACTGGAAGATCCTGCTCGAGGGCTTCATCGAGGGCTACCACATCAAGTCGACCCACCCGGAGAGCTTCCTGCCCTACGGCTTCGACAACCTGAACGTCATCGACCTGTTCGGGCGCAACAGCCGCGTGACCTATCCCTTCCAGCGCATCAAGAAGCTGGCCAAGGTGCCGCCGCAGGAGCGCCGGGTCGAGGGGCTGCTGACCTACGTCTATCACCTCTTCCCCAACGTGCTGCTCACCGTACTGTCGCGGCATACCAACCTGGTGATCCTCGAGCCGCTGGCGATCGATCGCACGCGGCAGATCACCTACACGCTGACCAACGGCGGCGGCGACGATCCCGGGATGCTGGCGGAAGCCCGGCGCGATGCCGAGTTCGTCGGCACGACAGGCGCGTCGGAGGATCGCGCCGTCGTCCAGGCCATCCAGCGCGGGCTGGCCAGCGGCGCCAACGACGCCTTCACCTTCGGCCGCTTCGAGAGCGCCATCGTCCACTTCCACCGCACGCTCACCGCGGCGCTGACGCGCTAGAGCGGGTCAGTTCGGCGGCCGTGGAGCCCATTGCCGCTGAATGAAGCTGTTCTTAACGAGCGTCACGGTCCTGATCGAATGCACCAGGAAGAAGGCAATCACGGCGAGCAGCAGGGCGACGGGTTGCAGGTCGCCGGGAATATAGGAAAGCCCCCGGGCGACGAACACGAACAACGCGACCGCGCAGGCGATACTGAGCGCGAGCGACTGCAACAGCTTCCGGGGACCGGCTTTGACGAGCAGATAGAGCGGCCCCAGCAGGCTCGCCCAAAGGTAGGACAACTTGCCGATACGGACACTCTTCTCCGTATGGGGTTCGACGAAACGATAATTCGGGAACATGCGCGACTTCCGACTGAGGCCCACGCGGCGAAGAGCCAATGACTCCAAGCCGTCGGTCAGCGGATAATCCCACAGTCGCATTACGCACGGCTTACGCGCCGTATCGTTTCTGGCGAGAAAAAATTGCATCGGCACTTGATCCTGGTGCCTGACGCTCTTCCTATCTCGTCAACTCTTCCCGCAGCATCTCGAGTTCCAGCCATTCACTCTCGGCGGCGTCCAGTTCGACCTGGGCGGCGGCCAGCCGCGCGGACTTGGCGGCGAAGCCCTTGGCGTCGCGGCTGTAGAAGGCAGGATCGGCCATGGCCACGTTGATCGCGGTCATCTCGGTCTGGAGGGCCGCGATCTTCCGGGGCAGCTCGACCAAAGCGCGTTCGCGCTTGTAGCCGAGGCGCTCGCCCTGCCCACCGCCGTCGCGCGATGCGGCCTTCTTCTTGGCCCGTGACGGTGTGACACCGGTCGCTTCGACCCGCGGCCCACGCTGGTCCACATAATCGCTGTAGCCGCCCGCGTACTCGATCGCAGTGCCGTCGCCTTCGAGGGCGATGGTCGAGGTCACCAGCCGGTCGAGGAAGTCGCGGTCGTGGCTCACCAGCAGGACGGTGCCGTCGTAGTCGTCGAGCGCCTCCTGCAGGAGGTCGAGCGTGTCGGAGTCGAGGTCGTTGGTCGGCTCGTCGAGCACGATCATGTTGGAGGGTGCGGCTAGCGCCTTGGCCAGCAGCAGCCGGTTGCGCTCGCCGCCCGACAGCGTGCGCACCGGCTGGCGCGCCTGCTCGTCGCGGAACAGGTATTCGCGCAGGTAGGTCATGACGTGGGTGAGATGGCCGCGCACCAGCACATGGTCGTTGCGGTCGGCCAGCGTCTCCCATGGCGTCTTGTCGGGATCGAGGCCGATGCGGCGCTGGTCGATGACCACCGGCATGATGTTGGTGCCGAGTTTCACGGTTCCCGAATCCGGCTCGAGCTCGCCGATCAGCATCTTGAGCAGCGTCGTCTTGCCGGCGCCGTTGGGGCCGATCAGCCCGATGCGGTTCTTGCGGAAGATGCGCGTCGAGAAATCCTCGACGATCGTCTTGTCGCCCCAGCGCTTGGTGATCTCGCGCGCGGTGACGACCAGCGCGCCCGAGGCCTCGGCCGCGCCGACGGCGATGGTGGCGCGGCCCACCGGGCCGATCTGCTCGCGACGCTGCTTGCGCAAGTCGCCCAGCGCGCGCAGGCGGCCCTCGTTGCGCGTACGGCGCGCGCGGATGCTCTTGCCTGCCCACTCGGTCTCGCGCTCGATCAGCCGGTCCAGTTTATGGCGCTCGGTCGCCTCGCGTTCGATGATATCGTTCGACCAGCCCTCGAATTCGCCATAACCCCTGTCGAGGCGGCGCACGATGCCGCGGTCGAGCCACAGCACGGCGCGCGACAGGGTGGTGAGGAAGCGCCGGTCGTGGCTCACCATCACGTAGGCGCCGCGCCAGCGCGCGAGCTTCTCCTCGAGCCACTCGATGGTCGGCAGGTCGAGATGGTTGGTCGGCTCGTCGAGCAGCATGACGTCGGGCTCGCCGATCAGCACGCGCGCCAGCGCCGCGCGCCTGGCCTCGCCACCCGACAGCTCGCCAGGCTGCCGCCCGCCGTCGAGCTTCATCTCCTCGAGGATGGCGGCGATCCTATAGTCCTCCGGCCCCAGCGAATCGGTCAGCACCGAGGACACGTAGTCGGCCACCGTGGCGTGGCTGCCGAAATTCGGCTCCTGCGGCAGGGTGGCGACCGTGGCGCCGGGCTGGGCGAAGCGCTCGCCGCCGTCGGCGATCGGCTCGCCGGCCAGGATGCGCAGCAGGGTCGACTTGCCGGCGCCGTTTCGGCCGACCAGCGACAGGCGCTCGCCCGGCGCGATGCCGAGGTCGACGCCGTCGAGGACCGTCTGGTCGCCGAGGTGGAAGCGGATGCCGCTCAGCGCAAGGAGGGGAGGTTCAGCCATAAATGTTCATGATCCGGGCGCACGTCATGGCCGAACCTGTCCACATCGGCAAGGCCTGCCTCGCACGGTATGGTCAGGCATGCTGCAAGTCGTTGCAGAACCGAAGCGGATCGACCGCGCCATCAAGCGCCTGCACGGCGCCTTGCAGGGCGTTCCCGCGCGCGGTGTGCGGCTGACGTGGCGCGGCGGCGAGTTGCGCACGACCATCCACTGGGCGCGCGACGACGGCTTCTGGTGGGCGGTCGAGCCGCGTCACGCGCGCGACGCGCTGGTGCTCGGCCACGCGCCCGAGGCGCCGGGCCGGCGCCAGAGCATCACCTGCGAGATCAACCTGCCGCGCCTGGGCGTCGACCGGAAGGTGGCGGGCATCATCGCCGCCGACGACGACGGCGCGCTCTACCTCGCCCACTCCGGCCGCATGGGCGGCGCGCGGCCCGGCCAGAGCAAGGAAGGCTTCCGCGAGTTCCTGGTCGACGGCGTGTGGCGGCCGGTGCGCTGGCCCGACGGCTGCGAGACCGAGGCGCTGGTCGTGGCGCCGCTCGACAGCCCGCGCCTCACCCGCCTGCTCGGCCGCTTCGTCGACGCGGTGCGGCGCTTCAAGGCGGGCGCGATCGCGGCCCCCCAGACCGCGCTGTGCGTCGATCCCTCGACGCGCGCCTCGGCGGCGGACGCCTGCGACCGCTCGCTGGTCGACGTGGCGCTCTACGAGGAGCTGAGCAAGCGCGGCGTGTTCGGCGGCACGGCCGATCTCTTCTCACGGGGCGGCAAACGCCCGCAGCCGCTGTTCGCCCTGGTCGCCAACGGCCAGCCGGAGGAGCTGGCACTGGCCGTCGGCTCGCTGTCGCTGGCCGTCGCGCGCGGCGGCGGCTTGAAGCCGATCCTGGTGGCGCCGGCCGAACTCACCGAAGGCGACGGCGCGGCGCTGGGCGCGTTGCCGTTCGCCTGCGTGCGCTATCACTGGCGCGGCGCGCGCGCGGTGTTCGACGGGCTCGACGACGCGCTGGACTAAGTCCTGCCAATGACCACTCTTGTTCCATGACGATGGGCCTGACCACGGGACTCTGGGTGATGGCGCAGGTTCGCCTGTGCGACCTCGCCTTCATTCCCGCGACCGTGGTGCGGCGGGGCGACTCGGACGCCGGCACGGTGCTGGTGAAGATCAACCGCTTCGAGGAGGGTGTCACGGTCTACACCCAGGCGAGCTCGCTCGACGGTACGCCGGCGTGGAGCCGCGGCACCGGCCCCAAGCCCGTCACCGAGACCGAGGCCGACGCCTATATCGCGCGCCAGGTGCAATACGACCCCGATGTCTGGGTGCTCGAGATCGAGGACCGCAAGGGCACGTACAAATTGGACGGGAAAGTCGTGTAGTCGCCGCTATTGCGGTGGCAACATTGTCATTGGGTCGGCGGTCTTGCTGCCGCCGCGCCGGATCTCGAAATGCAGGCGCGGGCTGGCGGCGTTACCGGAGGCGCCGCCCTTGGCGATGACCTGGCCCTTCTTCACCACGTCGTCCTTCTTGACCAGCAGCGCCTCGTTGTTGCCGTAGGCGGTGATGTAGCCCGCGCTGTGCTTGATCAGCAGCAGGTTGCCGAGCTGGGCCACGTCGCTGCCGGCATAGAGCACGGTGCCGCCGTCGGCGGCCTTGATCGGCGCACCCTTCTCGACGGCGATGTCGATGCCGTCGCTCTTCTGGCCGCCCGGGCTGGTGCCGTAGGTCGCCAGGATCTTGCCGTGCGCGGGCCAGATGAACCGGGGCGCCGGGCCGACCGGCGGCTCGGTCGCCGCCGCGGGGCTGAGCGGGGTGGGCTCGCCGGCGGCGGGATGCGCGGGGTTCGGCGCCTCGCGCGCCTCGTCCTGGGTGCCGGGCGGCGGCGCCAGCGTTTCCTTCTTCACCGGACCGCGCGGGCCGGAGGCGGCGGCGGCCTGGGTCTCGGCCGAGGCCGGGCCCGCGGACGACCCCGCGATCACGCGCGCACCGGGGACTTCCAGCGAGGTGCCGGGCGTCAGCGCATAGGGGGCCTGGAGCCTGTTGCGCTCGATGATGGTCTGCGGCGACACGCCGTAGCGGCTGGCGACACCGTCGACCGTGTCCTTGTATTTTACCGTATAGACCGGCACCGCGCTCGCCGAGGCGCCGGAGCCGGGGTACTCCATGGTGCCCTCGCGGGCGCCATAGACCATATTCTCGCAGGCGCCGAGCGCGGCCGACAGCGCCACTGCGATCAGCAGCGTGCGGTTGCGACCGGCCCATCGCAGGGGGAAGCGAAGGGCTCTTTTCATGAGTCCACTTTACTGCATCGCGATTCCGGCGGGAATCGGGCCAATGTCGATTTCTGGTGGCTTATCCCTGACCCAGGATCGGCAGCGCGCCGGTCACCAGGGGCACGAAGCGCACCGGCATCAGCGTGTCGCGTTGCAGCCCACTCTCGCTTTTGACGATGCGCTCGACCACCTGGGTGGTCGGATCGCGCCCGACCGGGACAATCAGGATGCCGCCCACCGCGAGCTGGTCGATCAGCGCCTGCGGGCGCTCCTCGGCGGCGGCGGTGACGATCACCCGGTCGAACGGGGCCTGGCCCGCCCAGCCCTTGCTGCCGTCGCCGACGTCGAAGACGATGTTGAAAATGCCGAGGTCGATCAGCAGGCGCTCGGCGTCCTTGGACAGAGGCTTGAAGCGCTCGACCGTGTAGACGCGGCGCGCCAGCTTGGCGAGCACGGCGGCCTGGTAGCCCGAGCCGGTGCCGATCTCGAGCACCTTCATGCGCGGGCCGACCTGCAGGGCCTGGGTCATGGCGGCCACGACCAGCGGCTGGCTGATGGTCTGGCCGAAGGCGATCGGCAGCGCGGTATTGTCCCACGCCCGCTCGGCGAAGGGCGGCGAGACGAAGCGCTCGCGGTCGACGGCGCCGATCGCGGTCAGCACGTTCTCGTCGGTGATGCCCGAGCTGCGAAGCTCTGCGATCAGTCGCTGCATGGCCGGGACGTTCATCGCGCCCGTCCCGCCTCAGCCCTTGTCGAATCCGGCGGCGAGCTTGCGCCGCGTGGCCTCGTGCGTCAGGTCGAGGTGCAGCGGCGTCACCGAGATCCAGCCGCCGCGCACCGCGGATATGTCGCCGTCCTCGTCGTGCTCGTGCTCGCCCGGCGCATAGGCAATCCAGTAATAGGCGCCGCCGCGCGGGTCCTCGCGCTCGACGATGTGGCCGCCGAAGCCGCGCACGCCTTGGCGCGTGATCTTCACGCCCTTTACCGATCCCGCCACGACGTCGGGGAAGTTGATGTTGATGAAGACGTTATGCGGCCAGCCGAGCGCCAGCACCCGGCGCGCCACGTCGGCGCCGTGCGCGGTGGCCGTGCCCCACTTCAATGGGTGCGGATTGGTGTAGGCTTGGCTGAAGGCGATCGACGGCAGGCCGAGCAGGCAGCCTTCCATGGCGCCGGCGATGGTACCCGAATAGGTCACGTCATCGGCCATGTTGGTGCCGCGGTTGACGCCCGACAGGACGATGTCGGGCTTGCGGTCCTTCATCAGGTGCTTGACGGCCAGCAGCACGCAGTCGGTCGGCGTGCCCTCGACGGCGAACTTGGCCTCGCTCACCTGGCGCGCGCGCAACGGCCGCGTGATCGACAGCGAGTGGCCGGCACCGCTCTGATTGAATTCCGGCGCCACCACCCACACGTCGTTGGAGAGCTGGCGGGCGATCTCGATCAGCGCGTCGAGGCCGGGGGCGTGGATGCCGTCGTCGTTGGTGACGAGGATGCGCGCCTTGGCGAGCCTGTCGGGCGTCATTTGGCCGGCGCCGGGATCGTGGCGAGCCCGCCCATGTAGGATCGCAGCGCCTCGGGCACCGTCACCGAGCCGTCCTCGTTCTGGTAGTTCTCGAGGATCGCCACCAGGGTGCGGCCGACGGCGAGGCCGGAGCCGTTCAAGGTGTGCAGGAAGCGGGTTCCCTTGCCTTCCTTGGGGCGGTACCGCGCGTTCATGCGGCGGGCCTGGAAGTCGCCGCAGTTCGAGCAGCTCGAGATCTCGCGATAGGCGTTCTGGCCGGGCAGCCACACTTCGATATCGAAGGTCTTGCGCGCGCCAAAGCCCATGTCGCCGCCGCACAGCACGATGGTGCGGAACGGCAGGCCCAGGCGCTTCAGAACCTCTTCGGCACGGCTGGTCATGCGCTGGTGCTCTTCGTCCGATTGCTCGGGCGTGGCGATCGAGACCAGCTCGACCTTGGAAAACTGGTGCTGGCGGATGATGCCGCGCGTGTCCTTGCCGGCAGCACCTGCCTCGGAGCGGAAGCACGGCGTCCAGGCGGTGTAGCGCAGCGGCAACTGCTTCTCGTCCAGCACCTGGTCGTTCACCAGGTTGGTGAGCGGCACCTCGGCGGTCGGGATCAGCCAGAAACCGTTGTCGGTGTGGAACATGTCCTCGGCGAACTTCGGCAACTGACCGACGCCGTAGACCGCATTGTCGCGCACCAGGAACGGCGGATTGACCTCGGTGTAGCCGCCCTCTTCCGACGTATGCAGGTCGAGCATGAACTGCGCGATCGCGCGCTCCAGCCTGGCGAGCTTGCCCTTCATCACCACGAAGCGCGCACCGGACATGCGGCTGGCGGCGGCGAAATCCATCTCGCCCGTCGCCTCGCCCAGCGCCACGTGGTCCTTGGGCGCGAAGCTGAAGTTGCGCTGGCTGCCGACACGGCGGACCTCGACGTTGCCGGTCTCGTCGGTGCCGTCGGGCACGTCGTCGAACGGCAGGTTGGGCAGCACCTCGAGATGGCGCGTCAGCTCGGCATCGAGTTCGGCCGCCAGTGCCTCGCCCCTCTTCAGAGACTCCTCGAGCCCCGCAACCTCAGCCATGGCTGCGTCGGCGTTCTCACCAGAGCGCTTGGCCATACCGATCTGCTGGCTGAGCGCCTTGCGCCTGGCCTGGATTGCCTCGCTCTCGGAGATGGCGGCGCGCCGGCGCTTGTCGATCTCCAGGATCGCGGCCGACAGCGGCGCCAGGTTGCGCTTCTTCAGCCCGGCGTCGAACGCGGCGGGATTTTCCCGGATGAAGCGGATGTCATGCATGCCTAGCTGCCGGAATTCTCTTCGGCCTCTTCGGCCTTCTTGTCGTCGCGCGCGCGCTTCCGCTCGATCTGGCTGCCGATCAGGATGCTGATCTCGTAGAAGGCAAGCAGCGCCGCGGCCAGGGCCAGCTGGCTGATCACGTCGGGCGGTGCCAGCACGGCTGCGGCGATGAAGCAGATGATGATCGCGTAGCGGCGCTTGGAGCGCAGGCTCGCGGTCGTGACGATGCCGACGCGCACCATTAGCGTGAGCAGCACCGGCATCTCGAAAGCGAAGCCGAACGCGAACACGAGCTGCAGGACGCGCTCGAGGTAGTCGGACGAACGCAGGGTCTTTTCGATGTCGGGCGGCGCGTACTGCGTGAGCATGAAATTGATCACGTACGGCATCACGACGTAGTACATGACCGCGCAGCCGGCATAGAACATGAACGGCGTGGCGATCAGGAACGGCAGGAAGGCGCGCTTCTCGTTGCGGTAGAGGCCGGGCGCCACGAACAGCCAGATCTGCGCGGCGATCAGGGGAAAGCCCACGATCAGCGACACGAAGGCCGACAGTTTTACCGTGACGAAGAAGAACTCGAAGATATCGAGGACGATGATCTTGTAGCCGTCGTGCCGCGCCGGCTCGATCAGGAACTGGAAGATCGGCTTGGCGAAATAGAAGGTGATGAAGAACACCAGGAAGAAGCTGACCAGCGCATAGATCAGGCGCTTGCGCAGCTCGATCAGGTGATCGAGCAGCGGCATCGGCTTGTCGTCTTCGGGTCCGTCGTGGGCTTCGGTCACAGGGATTCGGTGCGCGGCATTGGTGCCGCGTTATGCCGTCCTTTTCGTGTCAGTTCAAAGCGCTAATTGGCGCTCAGCCCGCCGCCGCGGCTTTGGGTTTGTCGTCCTGAGGGACGACGGGGGGGCTGTCGGCGCGGGACACGACGGCAGGCCTGTCGTCGTGGGCGACGACGGGCGGCGCTGCTTCGGCCACCGGCTCGAAGGAAGACACCACCTCCGCCAGCGCCTCGGGCGACGCGGCCAATGCCTCGGGTGCCGGATCGACGGCGATCTGCGGGGCCGAATCGGGTTCGGCGAGCGGATTGTCGAAGCTGCTCTTGGCCTCGGCGAGAGCCTTCTCGCTCTCGGCCACGCCTTCCTGGATGACGCTCTTCATTTCCTTGGTTGGATCGAGCGACTTGAAGTCGAGGCCGCCGGTCGAGTCCTCGAGCTGCTTCTTGACCTCGTCGAGTTCGGACTGGCGGACCATCTCGTCGACATGGCCACGGAATTCCGACGCCATGCCGCGCATCTGGGCCATCCACTTGCCCCAGGTCCGCAGCAAGCCAGGCAGTTCCTTCGGGCCGATGACGATGATCGCCACGACCGCGATGACCAGCAGCTCAGGACTGTCGATGCCGAACATAGAGGTGCGCGCCCGTGCCTAAAGGCCGATCACACCTTCGCGGCGGTGTCCTGGTGGACCGAGCCCGGCGTCGAGGTCGTGGTCTGCGCCTGTATCGGCTTGGCCGTGTCGCCCGGCTGACCGGCGGTTTGCGGCGGCGTTTCTTCCTGCGTTCCGACGCCCTTCTTGAAGGCCGAGAGGCCCTTTCCGAAGTCGCCCATGAGCTGGGAAACCTTGCCGCGGCCGCCGAACAGCAGCAGCACGACGGCCAGGACGATGATCCAGTGCCAAATGCTGAAGCTACCCATGTGAACCTGCTCCCAAAAACGATTGTTGTCGGCGTGTGTGCCCGATTATGGCACCCACCGCAAACCGCCGGCAACCGGTCGAATGGGGCCGGAATGCGGCCTAACGCGCCGGTTCGTCGGCGGCCAACGGTTCGTCGACCTCGTCCTCGCCCGCTTCCAGTGGAAGATCGGGCTCCTCCGGCCTGAATATGGGGGGCTGGGCGCGTGCGTCCAAGAGGCCCGCGGCTTTCATTTCCTCGTGACCCGGCAGGTCTTCGAGCGACGGCAGGCCGAAGTGCTCGAGGAAGAAGTCGGTGGTGCCCCAGGTGACCGGGCGGCCCGGCACGCGGCGGCGACCCATCGGCCGGATCCAGTTCTGCTCGAACAGCAGGTCGAGCGTGCCCTTGCTCAAGCCGACGCCGCGCACCTGCTCGATCTCGGTGCGGGTCACGGGCTGATGGTAGGCGATGATGGCCAGGGTCTCGATCGCCGCGCGCGACAGCTTGCGCGTCACCGGCCGCTCGATCTTGAGCTTCTCGGAGAGATCGGCCGCGGTCCGGAAGGCGTAGCCGCCCGCCACCTTCACCAGGTTGACGCCGCGGTTGGCGTAGAGCGCCGTGAGATCGGCCAGCAGCAACCCGACATTGGCGTCGTTGGGCAGCCGGTCTGCCAGCTCCTGCTCCTCGAGCGCCTGGGTGCCGGCGAACAGCAGCGCCTCGATCAGCCGCAGGTGCTGGGGATGATCGGGCGAGACGACGTCGGTGACCGTGGGGACGGGCGCGGCGACGACCGCGACGGGCGACTCTACGGCCTCGACCTCCTCGGCTTCTTCCTCGTCCTCTTCGTCGTCTTCGTCCTCATCTTCGTCGTCGTCGTCGTCATCGTCGTCCGAATCGTCATTGTCGTCGGACTCGTCGTCGTCCTTGTCGTCATCGTCCTTGTCGGTCGATTTCTCCTTGGCCGCCGTCAGCTCCGCCGCAGCGAGCAGCGCCAGGAGCGCTTCGAGGTCTTCGACGGGAGTAATTTCAAGGTCTGACATGATGGACGTCACCGCTGTTCGGTACGTTTACGCAAATGGATCGGGCCGAAGCGTTCGGTCTGGCGCAGCTCGATCTGGCCGTCCTTGGCCAACTGCAGGCCGGCCACGAAGGTCGCCGCGAGTGCGGAGCGGCGGCGCGACGGATCGGTGAGGCCGGCCGGCAGGAAGGCCTCGAGCGTCTGCCAGTCGACGGCGATGCCCAGCATGCGGCCCAACCGTTCGGCGGCCTCCTCGACCGAGAAGAACTGCATCGGCTCGATCTGGTAGGTGTCTGCATCCTTGGGCCGCACCTGATGGCCGTAGGCCGCGAGCAGGTCGTAGAGCTTCACGTCCCAGATCGCGCGGCGCACGACGATGACGCCTTCCGGCTGTCCGCGGGCGAAGATGTCCCGGCCGAGCTGCGGGCGCGCCATCAGGCGCACACCGGCTTCCTGCATCGCCTCGAGGCGGCGCAACTGCCACTGCAGCGCGTCGGCCATCTCCTGGCCCGACAGTTCCTCGCCCGGCGGCGGCTCGGGCAGCAGCAGGCGCGACTTGAGGTAGGCGAGCCACGCCGCCATCACGAGATAGTCGGCGGCCAGCTCGAGCCTGATACGCCGGGCCTGCGCCACGTGCGCCAGGTACTGGTCGACCAGTGCCACCATCGAGATGCGACGCAGGTCGACCTTCTGGTCGCGCGCCAGGCTGAGCAGCAGGTCGAGCGGCCCTTCGAAGCCCTCGAGATTGACGATCAGCTCGCCATCGCCGGGCGCGATCACGTCCGGCCCGCCGGACCCGAAGTCCGGGGTGGCGGGGCCGTCGGCGGGAGGCGGATTGGCGGTATCGCTCATGCAGCTTGGGTTTAATCCAGCCGCTGCATCTACCGCTACTGTATTTGGCCCCTTATCCCCATGCTGGCAGCAACGAAGCCACTTGCTTTCCGGCATCGGCGAGGCCCGCCCTGCCGAGCGGCGCACGGGCGCGGGCGAGCGCCTTGCGGCCGGCGTCGAAGCGCCGCGCCGCCGCCGCGGTTATCGGCCCGGTGCGGCCGGCGACCTCCTTCATCTCGTCCATGCGCCCGTTGCAGTGGAGCGCGATGTCGCAGCCCGCGGCCAGCGACCGCGCCGCGCGCTCGCCGAGCGAGCCGCCCAGCGCCTCCATCGACAGGTCGTCCGACAGCAGCAGCCCGTCGAAGCCGATGAAGCCGCGGATCACGTCCTTCACGCCACCTGCGGAAACCGTGATGGCCTGCTCGGGATCGATCGCCTCGAACAGCAGATGCCCGGTCATCGCCCACGGCAGGTCGGCCAGCAGCCGGAACGGCAGGAAGTCGGTGCGCTCGAGCTCGGCCCGCGACGCGCTCACGGTCGGCAGCGACAAGTGCGAATCGACAGAGGCGCGGCCGTGGCCGGGAATGTGCTTGATGACGGCCATCACGCCCTCGGCCATCAGCCCCTCGGCCGCCGCCCGTCCGAGTGCCGCCACCGGCTCAGGACTCGCGGCATAGGCGCGGTCGCCGATCACGGCGTGGGTTTCGGGAAAGGCGATGTCGAGCACGGGCAGGCAATCGACGTCGCACCCGATCGAGGCCACGTCGGCGGCGAGCAGTCGCGCGTTGAGCCGGGTCGCCAACAGGCCCTTCTCGGGGTCGCGGGCGTAGAGTTCGCCCAACAGGCGCGCCGGCGGCGCCTTGCGCCAGTGCGGCGGGCGCAGGCGCGCCACGCGGCCGCCTTCCTGGTCGATCAGCACCGGTGCGTCGGCGCGGGCCACGCACGAACGCAGCTCCTCGACGAGGCGCCGCGCGCGCCCTTGTACATCGGGACTGCTCGTGTCGATGTTGCGCGCGAACAGGATGAAACCCAGCGGATCGGCGTCGCGGAAGAACGCGCGCTCGTCGGCGGTGAGATCGGGACCGGCGCAGCCGAGGATCGCCGCGCGCGGCACAGCCATCGCCCAGTGCCTCTAGCGGGCCGGCGGAACGATGACGCAGTCGGACTTGCGGCTCTTCAAGGTGCCGCAAACGCTCTGCGCCTGCTTCTCGTCGAGCGGCCCCGCCTGCACGCGATACCACACGCCCTTCTCGCCGAGACTGACCCGGACGGGCTGCATCTTGAGGTTGGTCAGCACGTCGCCGTTGGCGGTCTGCACGCGCGCCCATGTCGACTTGGCGACGTCCTCGCTCTTCACCGAGGCGATCTGGATGCGCCAGCCACCGGCCGGTCCGGACATGTTGTCGATCAGGCTGGCGATGCTGGGGCCGGCGGCCGGCGGCGACGCCGCGGGCGTGTCGGCGACCGGCGGCGCCGTGGCCGGCGCGACGGGCACGGCGGCCGTGGCCGTCTGCAGCGGCGTCGGGGCCTTGGCGGCCTCAGCTTCCGTGGGCTTGGGCGCGGCCGGCGTCGGCAGCACGCCGCCCGGCGGCAGCTTGGGCGTCTCGGGGCTCGGCAGCAGCTTCTCGGGCTGGACCGGCACCGTCCCGGGCTGGATGCGGTTGTAGACTTCCTTGTCCTGGTTCGGTGGCACCAGGCCGCCGGCGTTCTCAGGCTTGACCCGTATCGGCGCGGATGACGCCTGTACGACCAGGGGCTCCAGCCCCTTGCCGCCGGCCTTCACGTCCTGGTTATGGGCCCACCATACGACCGAGCCGAAGCTGGCGATGGCGGCGACCGAAACCATGGCGGTCAGGATCTGGCCGCGCCGTCGGTTGACGCGCGACAATAGCGTGTCCCGCGGCGTCGGCGGAATCGATTCAGGTTCGTAAGCGACGGGCCGCGGCGGCGGATCGAGCCGTACGGCAACCGACTCGTTGGGTCGGTAGATCTTTGGACCGTCGCCGGGAGGGGGCCGGCGGATGTGCATTTTTTTATCTCATTTCATCGACGGGTGTGACGCCGAAGACCTTTAGGCCGGATTCTATCACAAAACCGACGGCCTGTACCAATGCCAGACGCGCCCGCGTGAGTTCGGCGTCGCCCTCGACCACGAACCGCACATTGTCCTCCTTGCCCCGGTTCCAGTGGCCGTGGAAGGCCGCGGCCAGGTCGTAGAGATAGAAGCCGACCCGGTGTGGCTCGTGCGCGGTCGCCGCCGCCTCGACCTGGCGCGGCCACTGGGCGATCAACCGGATCAGCGCCAGCTCGCCCGCATCGGCCAGCCGGTCGAGCGGCGCCGTGGCCAGCCCGTCGATGGGAATGCTGGCAGCCGTCGCCTGGCGCATGACCGAGCGCGTCCGGGCGTAAGCGTACTGGACGTACCAGACAGGATTATCGCGGCTCTGCTCGTTGGCCTTCACAAGGTCGAAGTCGAACGGCGCGTCGTTCTTGCGCGTCAGCATGGTGAAGCGCACGACGTCGGGCCCAACCTCGTCGAGCAGGTCGCGCAGGGTCACGAAGGTGCCGGCGCGCTTGGACATGCGCACCAGCTCGCCGTTCTTCAGCACGCGCACGAGCTGGCAGAGCTTGACGTCGAGCTCGCCCTTCTTGGCCGTGATGGCGCTGACCGCGGCCTTCATGCGCTTCACGTAGCCACCGTGGTCGGCGCCCCAGATGTCGATCATGTCGGCAAAGCCGCGGCGGAACTTGTCGTGGTGATAGGCGATGTCGTTGGCGAAATAGGTCCAGCCGCCGTCCGACTTCTTGAGCGGCCGGTCGACCTCGTCGCCGAACTGGGTGGCACGGAACAGCGTCTGCTCGCGGTCCTCCCAGTCGTCGGGGGTCTTGCCCTTGGGCGGCTCGAGCCGGCCCTGGTAGATCAGGCCCTGCTTCTTGAGGTCCTCGAACGCACGATCGACCGCGCCGCCCTCGACCAGCGCGCGCTCCGACGAATAGACATCGATGTGCACGCCCAGGGTGTCGAGGTCGGTCTTGATCTCGGCCATCAGGGTGGCGATGGCGAAGCTGCGCATCTCGGGCAGCCAGTCGGCCTCGGGCTTGCCGATCCAGCGCGCGCCGTCGCGCTTGGCGATCGCGGCGCCGACGTCCTTCAGGTACTCGCCGGGATAGAGGCCTTCGGGGATCGCGCCGATGGTCTCGCCGAGGGCTTCCTTGTAGCGCAGGTACGTCGACTGGCCGAGCTTGTCGACCTGCGCGCCCGCATCGTTGATGTAGTATTCCTTGGTGACGTCGTAGCCCACCTTGTGCAGCAGGTTGGCCAGCGCATCGCCCACCACCGCGCCGCGCGCGTGCGCCACGTGCAACGGGCCGGTCGGGTTGGCCGAGACGTATTCGACGTTGACCTTGTGGCCCTGGCCCATCGAGGAATCGCCATAGGCGATGCCGTCCTTCAGGCAGTCGCTGAGGCGCGCGCGCCAGAACGTGTCGGTGAGCTTGAGGTTGATGAACCCCGGCCCCGCGACCGAACCGTCGACCACGTCGGAAATGTCTTTGAGGCGCACCAGCAGCGCCTCGGCGATGTCGCGCGGCTTCTTGCCCGCGGGCTTGGCCAGCACCATGGCGGCGTTGGTGGCGATGTCGCCCAGGGCTGCATCACGCGGCGGCTCGGCGGTGATGGCGGAGAAGTCGAGCGCGGCCGGAAGCTCGCCCGCGGCCTGCTGGGCCTGGAGCGCCTTGACGATCTCATCGATGAAATGACGATAGGGATTCATGGGCCGGGGGTATTGCCTATGCCGAGAGATTTGTCATGCGCCTCGCGGGCTCCCATTAAACAAATGGAAATTTAATGAGACGTCGTTCGCTGCCGGGACCGGAGGTAGTCTCACCATAAACGCAGGCTGCAAAATCACCTATCTTGGTCGTTATCATCGACATAATTCACGCGGGCCGGCGTTTCTCGGCCCCGCGGAGGGGTCAGGACCAGAGGTCGAACAGGCGCTTGTGCTCGTCGAGCGCGAAGCGGTCGGTCATGCCGGCGATGTAGTCGGCGACCAGGCGGGCGCGGGCGGGACGCTCGGCCGCCTCGGCACGCTCGCGCCACGGCGTCGGCAGGCAGTTGGGCTCGGCAAACAGCAGGCCGAACAGATCCATGACCACGCGGCGCGCCTTGGAGTGCGAGCGGTTGAGCAGCCAGTGCTCGTACATGCGCGCGTAGAGGAACTTCTTGATCGTGCGGTCGGTCGCGGCCATCGCGTCGGAGAAGGCCACCACGGGGCGGCCGAGCGCGCGGATGTCGGCCACGTTCTTCGGGCCCGCCTCGGCCAGGCGCCGGCGCGTCTCGCCCAGCACGTCCTCGACCATGGCGTTGATGACGCGGCGCACCGCCTCGTGGATGAGCCTGGACTGCGCGAGGCCGGGATACTTCTTGTCGACGAGCTGGAACATCTCGCCGACCAGCGGGAGATCCTTCAGATCGGCGACCTCGAACAGGCCCGCACGCAGGCCGTCGTCGATGTCGTGGTTGTTGTAGGCGATGTCGTCGCTCAGCGCCGCCACCTGCGCCTCGGGTCCGGCGTGGCCACCGAGCTCGAGATCGTGGTCGCGGCAGTATTCGACGATCGCGGCCGGGAGATCGGCCAGCACACGGCCGTTCTTCAGCAACGGCCCGTTGTGCTTCACCGCACCTTCGAGCGTCTCCCAGGTGAGGTTGAGCCCGTTGAACTCGGCGTAGCGTTCCTCGAGCTTGGTGAGGATGCGCAAGGTCTGGGCGTTGTGGTCGAAGCCGCCGAACGGCTTCATCGCCGCGTGCAGCGCCTCCTCGCCGGCATGACCGAACGGCGTGTGCCCGAGGTCGTGGGCCAGCGCCACGGCTTCGCCGAGGTCCTCGTCGAGGCGGAAGGTGCGGCAGATGGTGCGCGCGATCTGCGCCACCTCGAGCGAATGGGTGAGGCGCGTGCGGTAGTGGTCGCCCTCGTGATAGACGAAGACCTGGGTCTTGTGCTTCATCCGGCGGAACGCCGTCGAGTGGATGATGCGGTCGCGGTCGCGCTGGAAGGGGCTGCGCGTCGGCGCCTCGGCCTCCTTGTGCAGCCGTCCCCTGCTCGCCCACGGCAAGGTGGCATAGGGCGCAAGCGCCTGGTGTCGCCACAACTCCTGGGCCGTCGAATCTGGGGCCATCCGGGCTGTTTAGCCCTTCGCGGTCGCCGCAACAACCTCGTGGGTGCCCGACCAGATCATGGTGCCGGCGACATAGACGATGATCGCGAAGCCGATCCAGGCGATCCAGTGATAGCGGTCGAGGATCTTGGCGATCGCGTTGGACGCCACGGCCATCAGCACGACCGACAGCGCCAGGCCGATCCACAGCACGATCTTGTGGTCGCGGGCAGCACCTGCGACGGCCAGAACGTTGTCGAGCGACATCGAGATGTCGGCGGCGATGATCTGCAGCATCGCCTGTCCGGCGCTCTTGGGCTTGGCCGGCGTCGCGGCGTCGGCGTGCGCTGTCTCGCTGTGGCCGTTGGCGCGCAGCTCGCGGAACATGCGATAGGCCACCCACAGCAGCAGCAGGCCGCCCGCCAGGGTGAGGCCGATGATCTGCAGCAGCTCGGTGGTCAGCGCTGCAAAGACGATGCGCAGCACGGTGGCGCCGGCCACGCCCCAGACGATGATCTTTGTGCGGTTCTCCTTGGGCAGCCCCGCCACCGCCATGCCGATGATGATGGCGTTGTCGCCCGACATCACCAGGTCGATCAGGATGACCTGGAAGAGCGCGGACAGGGCGTCCGCGCCGAAGTGGAAGCCGAGCAGTTCCATGGTCTACCTCCGCAAACCGACGGCGATCACGCCTTGCTGCCGAACCGTCGGCCGCGCGCGGTGAGATAGAGCCCGAGGACGATGACCAGTCCGGCACCGAAGGCCGCGAGCGAGCGCTCGGCATGGGGCAGGATCGAGTCGAGCCACGCGGCCGCCGAACCGGGCTGCACGAAGTGCACGAGGTTACCGCCGATGTCGGCCTTCTCGAAGCGGCCGTCGCCCGCCATCACCTCGCCGCCGATCCAGCCGATCAGGGCCGCGCCCGCGATCGCAATCCAAGGATAGCGGTCGAGCAGCTTCGAGATCAGGGTGGCGCCCAGCACGATGATCGGGATCGACAGCAGCAGGCCGATGGCGATCAGGCTCAAGTTGCCGCGCGCGGCGGCGGCGATGGCGATCGCGTTGTCGAGGCTCATCACCGCGTCGGCGATGACGATGGTCGTGATCGCGGCCCACAGGCTGGCATGCGCCTTGACGTTGGCCTCACCGTCTTCCTGGGTGACCAGCTTGACGCCGATCCAGAGCAGCAACGCGCCGCCCACCAGCTTGAGATAGGGAATGCCGAGAAGGAGTCCCACGACCGCGCAGAACAGGATGCGCAGCACGATGGCGCCCAGGCTGCCGAGGAAGATCGCGCGATTGCGATAGCGATCCGGCAGGTTGCGGCAGGCCATCGCGATGACGACGGCGTTGTCGCCCGACAGGACCACGTTCGCCAGCATGATCTTGCCGACGGCGAGCCAGAAGGTGGCTGACCAGATGTCGATGACGGCAAGATCCGACATGATCATCTCGAGCGTCGGCAGGAATTCGGAGATACCGCTTTCGATCGACAAGATTTCCATGTGTACCTCCCTGTTTGCGGATGGTCTCTATTGAGACGTCAGGTCCTGGCGGCGCGCGCCTTGTTGCGCCGCGAGATCAGGAGGCCGACGGCAAGAACCACGACGACACCGATCGCGGAGCACACCGTCTCCGCCTCGGGCACGATCTTGTCGAGCCAGGCCGCCGTCGTCCCGGGCTGCACGATCTCGACCAACTTGCCGGTCGCGTCGAGCTGCTCGGACCGGCCGTCGTCGGCGATCACGCCGCCGGCAATCCAGCCGATCAGGGCGGCGCCGACCATGGCGACCCACGGGAAGCGGTCGAGCACCGAGGCGATTACCGAGGCGCCCAGCATGATGACCGGCACGCTCAGCACCAGGCCGATCGTGATCATGGTCATGTCGCCGTGCGCGGCGGCGGCCATGGCGATGGCGTTGTCGAGGCTCATCACCGTGTTGGCGATGGTGATCGTGCCGACGGCGGCGAACAGCGTGCCGTGCGCCTTGATCTTGCCTTCACCCTCTTCTTCTTCCTCGGTCAGCAGCTTGATGCCGATCCACAGCAGAAGCGCCCCGCCAACCAGCTTGAGATACGGGATCGTGAGCAGGAAATTCACGACGCCGCAGAAGATGACCAGCATCACGATGGCGCCGATGCTGCCCAGCAGGATGGCGGGCCGCTTGTACTTGTCCTCGAGGTTGTGCGCGGCCATCGCGATCACGACGGCATTGTCCCCCGACAGGATCACGTTCGCGACGATGATCTTCCAGAGCGCACCCCAGAACACGGCGGACGTGAACACCGGGATAGAAAAATGCACCAGCTCCTCCAGACTTCCCTAGTCGTTCATTGCCGGGCAACATATCGGAATCGCATCGACTGTAAACGACGATTCTGAAGGCGGAATGGCCATGGCGGAGAGTGCCGGATACAACAAGATGTTCCCCGTTTCATGGACGGAACTGCATCGCGACGCCCGCGCGCTCGCCTGGCGGTTGGCCGATCTCGGGCCGTTCAAGGGCCTGGTGGCGATCACGCGCGGCGGCCTGGTGCCGGCCGCGATCGTGGCGCGCGAGCTCAACATCCGGTTGATCGACACCGTGTGCTGCTCGACCTACGACCGCATGGAGCGCGGCGCCAGGGTCGAGCTGCTGAAGGGCACCATGGCCGAGCAGGACAAGGGCACCGGCTGGCTGATCGTCGATGACCTCGTCGACACCGGGGTCACTGCGCGGGCCGTGCGGCCCCTGCTGCCGCAGTCGCATTTCGCGACGGTCTACGCCAAACCCGCCGGCCGGCCGACGGTCGACAGCTACATCACCGAGGTGAGCCAGGACACGTGGATCCTGTTCCCGTGGGACCAGGAGGCCGTGATGGCCAAGACGATCGTCGAAATGAAGGGCGGGCAGTGAAGGCCTTCCGGCCCTACCAGGGGCAGGAAATCGCCACCTGGATGAAGATCGCCAAGGATGCCGGCATCGAGCCGGCGGGGTAAAAGGACGACATGGAAAACCTCTGGAAGGACAGCGACGCCAAGGCCGCGATCGCGAGCCACGCCGCCCGCGGCATCGCCGAGGACCTGGCACTGCGCGTCTACACCACGCGGCTGCTGGGCGGCGAACCGAAGCTGGTGCTGCACGGCGGCGGCAACACCTCGGTGAAGACCCGCATGGCCGACATCACCGGCCAGCAGCTCGACGTGCTCTGCGTAAAAGGCAGCGGCTGGGACATGGGCACGATCGAGGCGCCCGGTCTTCCGGCGGTGCGGCTGTCGCCACTGCGCCAACTGCAGGGTCTGCAGGCGCTCAGCGACGAGGACATGGTCAACGTCCAGCGCGCCAATCTTCTCGACTCCAAGTCACCCAACCCGTCGGTCGAGACGCTGCTGCACGCCTTCCTGCCGCACAAGTTCATCGACCACACACACTCCAACGCCGTGCTCGCACTGACCGACCAGCCCGACGGCGAGGCGCTGGCGGCCGATCTCTACGGCAAGCGCGCCGCGCTCGTGCCCTACGTCATGCCGGGCTTTGCGCTCGCCAAGAAGACCAGCGAGATCGCCAAGCTCCATCCCGACGTCGAAGGGTTGATCCTGCTGAAGCACGGCATCTTCTCGATGGGCGCGACGGCGGAAGAAGCCTACGTCCGCATGATCGATCTCGTGAGCATGGCCGAGAAGCGCCTCGCCAAGGCCACGCGCAATATTTTCCCCGGCGCCACCCTGCCCGCCACACCCGCGAGCGCGGCCGAAGTCGCGCCGATCCTGCGTGGCCTGATGTCGATCCCGGCAAAGAGCGGCGGCCGCGAGGCGGCGCAACGCTTCGTGTTCGATTTCCGCAGCAATCCCGAGATCCTGGCGTTCGTCGGCGGCAAGGAGATCGCGCGCTACAGCCAGCAGGGTCCGGTGACGCCCGACCACGCGATCCGCACCAAGAATGTGCCATTCGTCACGCCGGCGCCCGAGACCGGCAAGCTGGATGCGTTCAAGTCAGGCACGAAAGCTGCACTCGAAAAGTTCGCCGCCGACTATCACGCCTATTTCATGCGCCATAACGGCAAGCTGGTGTCGGCCAAGAAGGAACTCGATCCGGTGCCGCGCGTCGTGCTGGTGCCGGGCGTCGGCCTGTTTGGCGTCGGCAACTCTTCGAAGGACGCCAAGATCGCGGCCGATCTCGCCGAGACCACCGTCGCCGTGATCGCCGATGCCGAGCGGCTCGGCACCTACCAGTGCATTCCCGAGCCCGACATCTTCGACATCGAATACTGGTCGCTCGAACAGGCCAAGCTCAACTCGGCGGCCGAGAAGCCTCTGTCGCGCCGCATCGTTGTCGTGACCGGCGGCGCGTCGGGCATCGGTGCCGCCACCGTACAAGCCTTTGCCAAAGAAGGTGCCGAAGTGGTCGTGATCGACCGCGACGTTTCCAAGACGAAGGGCTTTGCCATCGCCTGCGACGTCACCGATCCCGCGCAGGTACGCGCCGCATTCGACAAGATCGCGGCCACGTATGGCGGCGTCGACATCGTGGTTTCCAACGCCGGCGCTGCCTGGCAAGGCCGGATCGGCGATGTCGACGAAGCCATCTTGCGCAAGAGCTTCGAGCTCAACTTCTGGGCGCACCAGAGCGTGGCGCAGAACGCCGTGCGCATCATGAAGGCGCAGGGACTGGGCGGTTGCCTGCTGTTCAACACCAGCAAGCAGGCCGTGAACCCCGGCCCCGACTTCGGCCCGTATGGACTCCCGAAAGCCGCGACCTTGTTCCTGATGCGCCAGTACGCGCTCGACCATGGCGCCGACGGCATCCGCTCCAACTCGGTCAACGCCGACCGCATCCGTTCGGGCCTTCTCACCGACGAGATGATCGCCCAGCGCTCCAAGGCGCGCGGCCTCACCGAGGCCGACTACATGGGCGGCAATCTTCTGGGCATCGAGGTGACGGCCGAGGACGTGGCGCAGTGCTTCGTGTCGCTCGCCAAGGCGGTCAAGACCACCGGCGCCGTGCTGACGGTCGACGGCGGCAACATCGCGGCGGCGCTGCGCTGATGATCGAGGTCACGCCTCTCACGCCCCATATCGGCGGACGCATGACGGGCATCGACGTGCGCCGGCCGCTCACAGGGGACGAGGTGAAGGCCGTCGACGCCGGCATGGACAAGTATGCCGTGCTTGTACTGCCCGGCCAGGACATCACCGACGAGCAGCAGATCGTCTTCACCAAGAACTTCGGGCCGCTGCAGAACGGCGCCAACGCCACCTTGAAGGGGCCGGAGCTGCGGCTCGATCCCGCCTTTGCCGACGTGTCGAACATCGGCAAGGACGGCCAGAGGCTGGCGCGCGACGACCGCCGCCGCATGGCCTCGCTCGGCAACCGGCTCTGGCACTCCGACGCCTCGTTCCGCGTGATCCCCGCGCGCTATTCGATCCTGAGCGGCCGCATCGTGGTGAGCGAGGGCGGCAACACCGAGTTCGCCGACATGCGCGCGGCCTACGACGCGTTCGACGCGAAGACCAAGGCCGAGATCGAGGATTTGATCTGCGAGCATTCGCAGATCTTCTCGCGCGAGCAGCTCGGTTTCACCGAATACCTGCCCGACGAGCGCGCCATGATGAAGCCGGTGCGCCATCGCCTGGTGCGCACCCATCCCACGAGTGGTCGGAAGTCGATCTTCCTGTCGGCGCACATCGGCGGGATTATCGGCTGGCCGCGCCCCGAGGCCATGTCCTTCGTCCGCGATTTGATCGAGCACGCCACGCGGCCCGAGTTCGTCTACTCGCACAAGTGGACAGAGCACGATCTGGTGATCTGGGACAATCGCGCCACCATGCACCGCGTGCGCCGCTACGACGACATGACCATGGTGCGCGATCTGCGCCGCACGACAACCAAGAGCGACGGCCCGACGGCCGAACAGGAGGCCGCATGACCGTTCTGCCAAAGCGAAGGATCGGCAAGACCAAACTCGAAGTGACGACGCTCGGGCTCGGCGGCGCGCCGATGGGCGGGTTTCGCGCCACCATCCCCGATGCCGAGGCGGCGTCGCTGATCGAGGCGGGTTGGCAGGACGGCGTGCGCTATTTCGATACCTCGCCATTCTACGGCTATGGCCGCAGCGAGCTGCGCATGGGCGCGGCGCTGCGCGAGAAGCCGCGCGGCGACTTCGTGCTGTCGACCAAGGTCGGCCGCATCCTCCATCCGCTCAAGCCCGGCGAGAACAAGCCGGCCGATTTCCGCGACAACGGCCTGCCCGGCTTCTCGCCGGAGTTCGACTACACCTATGACGGCGTCATGCGCTCGCTCGAGCACTCGCACCTGCGGCTGGGACTGGCCAAGATCGACATCGCGCTGATCCACGACGTCGACTTCTGGACGATCAAGGATCGCGACGTGCTGAACCAGCGTTTCAAGACGGTGATGGACTCGGGCTTCCGCGCGCTCGACGAGTTGCGCAAGGCCGGCATCATCGGCGCGATAGGCGTCGGCATCAACGAGAGCGACACCAGCCTGCGCTTCATCCAGGCCGGCGACTTCGACTGCATGCTGCTGGCCGGCCGCTACACGCTACTCGAACAGGGCGGCCTCGCGGAGTTCCTGCCAGAGTGCGCCAAGCGCGGCGTCTCGGTGATCCTGGGCGGGCCGTACAATTCGGGCATCCTGACCGGCGGCGTGAAGCCCGGCGCGACGCACGACTATGTGCCGGCGGCGGTGGCGCTGATCGAGAAGGCGGCGAAGATCGAGGCCGTCTGCAAGCACCACGGCGTCGAGCTTGGCGCCGCGGCCATGCAGTTCCCGCTGTTCCATCCCGCCGTCGCCGCCGTCATCCCGGGCGCGCTCAGCATCCGCGAGGTCAAGGAGAACGTCGGCCGCATCGGCGCGAAGATCCCGTCCGACCTGTGGAGCGAGCTGAAGCGCGAGAAGCTGCTCGATCCGTTGGCGCCCACACCCAACTAAGGGGCCGAACTAGCGCGCCGCCCCTTCCATCGCCGCCTCGATCTCGAGGCTGGCGATGTCGCGATAGATCGAGGCGGCGGCGAGCACGCGCCCGCCCCGCTTGTAGCGCACGACGCAGTCCTTGCCCGCGACGTCGCCCTCGATCGCCACCTCGTCCCACTTCTCGGCGTGGCCGACGTAATTGACCGGCATGTCGTAGTGCTGGCTCCAGAAGAACGGCACGTCGGTGAACGCGCGGCCCTGCCCCAGCATGTTGCGCGCCGCAGCCTGGCCGTGGCGCTCGGCCACCACCCAGTGCTCGGCGCGGATGCTCTCGCCTGTCACCCTATCGGGCCAACGCGCGATGTCGCCGGCGGCATAGATTCCCGGCGCGCTGGTCTCGAGATATTCGTTCACCACGACGCCGCGGTCGATCGTGAGGCCGGCGCGCTCGGCGAGCTGCAGGCGCGGGCGCACGCCGATGCCGACGACGACCAGGTCGGCCGCCAGCACGGTGCCACCCTTCAGCGTCACCCGGCCGGCCTCGATCGACGTCACCGTCTCTTCGAGATGGAAGACGACGCCATGCTCCTCGTGAATCCTGCGCACCACGTCGCCGAGTTCGGGGCCGAGCACCCGCTCGAGCGGCCGGTGGTCGGGCGCGACGACATGGACCTCGATCTTGCGCGCGCTGAGGGCGGCGGCGACCTCGAGGCCGATGAAGCTCGCGCCGATCACGACCGCGCGCCGCGCCTCCTTGGCCGTGGCGATGATCGCCCGCGCGTCGGCGAGCGAGCGCAGCACATGGACGTGTGCACTTTTCGCGCCCGGGATGTCGAGCCGCACCGGCTCGGCGCCGGTCGCCAGCAGCAGCCGGTCGAACGGCAGGCTGCGGCCGCCGGCCAAAGTCACCTGCCGCGCCTTGGGATCGATCGCCGCGACCTCGGCGCCGAGCGCGAGGTCGATCGACTGGTCCTTGTAGAATTCGGGCGGCTGCAGCGGCATCCATTCCTCCGGCGCGGTGCCCGCCAGCAGGTCCTTGGAGCAGTTGGGCCGGTCGTAGGGCGCGGACTCGTCGGCCGACACCATCGTCAGGCTGCCGGCGAAGCCTTCGCGCCGCAGCATCTCGGCCGCGGCAAAGCCCGCGCCGCCGCCGCCCACGATCACGATGCGCTCGGGCTTATCGGCGGCCGCGGCGCGCACCTTGGCCTTGGGTTCGGCAGCCTTCTCGCGCACGAAGACCTTGCCGTCGCGCTGCTCGACCTTCCAGCACGCGACCGGACTGAAGGCCGGCGCCCCCAGCGCCTCGCCGGTGCGCAGGCTGAAGCAGGCGTGGTGCCAAGGGCAGCGCACGGTGTCGCCGACGACCAGCCCTTCGCCCAGCGGCCCGTGGTAGTGCGTGCAGGTGGCGCCGATGGCGAACCAGTCGGCGCCGCGGTGCGCCAGCAGCACGGCATCCTCGCCCACATGGCCTTCGATCATGCCGCCGTCGGGCACGTCGCCGGGGACGATGCCTTTGGCAAGGTCGGGGCCTTTCGTCTGGGTTTGTTCGGCGCTCATGGGACTCTCCCGAGATGCAGGTGTCTTTCGGCTGAAGCCGTATGACGAAACGAATACCCATGGTAGCGCGCGCTGGCCGCCCAAGAACGAGCGAAAAGTCGTAACGTTGCCGTGAGCGCCCCCGGAGGATGCAGAGCATGAAGATCGTCGACGCGCAGGTCCACATCTGGTCGCAAACGGTGACGCCGCCCTCCGGCAAGCACCGCAAGGTCTCGAAGGTCACCGCCGAGGAAATGCTGAAGGAGATGGACGCGGCCGGCGTCGACGCCGCCCTGATCCATCCGCCGATCAGCTGGGACCCCAATTCGCAGGTCATGGCGCTGGAGGCCGCGCAGAAATACCCCGAGCGCTTTGCCGTCATGGGCCAGTTCGACCCCAAGAAACCGGAAAACAAGAGACTGATCCACGGCTGGCGCAATCAGCCTGGCATGGTGGGCCTGCGCTGGGCGCTGCTGCAGCCCGAGGAGCAGAAGCTGCTGCACGAGGGCGCGCTCGACTGGATCTGGCCCGAGGCCGAGAAGGAGGGCCTGGCCGTCGCCATGATGGGCGGCATTTTCCTGAAGCAGTTCCGCGGGATCGCCGAGCGCTATCCACGCCTGCGGCTGATCCTCGATCACTGTGGGCTGAACCGGCACGGCCAAGACGCCGAGGCGTTCATCCATCTCGACGAGATGCTGGCGCTCGCCAAATTGCCCAACGTCGCGGTCAAGGCGACCGGCGCGCCGCATTACTCGACTGAGCCCTACCCGTTCAAGAACATCCAGGACGGGCTGCACCGCATCTTCGACGCCTTCGGACCCAAGCGCATGTTCTGGGGCACCGACATCACCCGCATGCCCTGCACCTACCGCCAGTGCGTGACCTTCTTCACCGAGGAGCTGCCGTGGCTCAAGGCTCGCGACCTCGAGGACGTGATGGGTCGCGGCCTCACCGAATGGGTCGGCTGGAATTACAAATTCTAGCTAGCGCTCCACCCGCACGATCTAGCTAGCGCGCCTCCGGCACGATCGGCCCGCGCAGCGCGCCGCCGGGGTGCTGCTCGGTCTTGAGCACGACCGACCAGCGGCCGGCCATCAGGTCGGCGGCCTGTTGCGCGGTGAGCGTGGCCGCTCCCGGATGCGGGTTGCTCTCGTCGGCGAGGTTGATCGGCACGATCTCGGCCGCCGCGCCGGTCTGGTCGGGCCCGTCGAGAGTGGCCCAGGTCACCGGGCCGCTCAGCCCGCCGTAGCTCAGCCGCCACTGCAGGATGCGCGTCAGCGGCGAGTAGGCCGCCGTCAGACTACCCTTGGCCGCGCCTTCGCCGCCCAACGCCGCGCTGAAGCGGACCTTGGAGTTGGCGGGCTCGCTCAGGTAATCCATGCCGCAGCCGGCCAGCAGGAACGCGAGCAACGACAGGATCTTCAGGCTCTTCATGTCTCACGCCTTGTGGTGGACCGGACCCCGAGCGTAGACCGGCGTCGCCAGTCCCTCCAGCCGGGCCTTGAGCTGTAACGCGAGATAGGTCGAATAGTGCCGCGACTGGGCGAGGTTGCCGCCGTGGAACCACAGCCCGTCCTGCGCCGTGGGCTTCCACATGTTGCGCAGTTCGCCCTCCCATGGACCGGGATCCTTGGCCGTGCCCGAGCCGACGCCCCAGCACTTGCCCACTTTGTCGGCGACCTCGGGAGAGATCAGCGCACCCGCCCACTGGTTCATCGAGCCGTAGCCCGTGGCATAGACGATGAGGTCGGCGGCAAGCGTGCTGCCGTCCTTCAGCACCACGCCGGTCCCGGTAAGATGGTCGATCTCGCTCGCCTGCAGCTTGATGCGGCCGTCGACGATCAGCTCCGAGGCGCCGACGTCGATGTAGTAGCCCGAGCCGCGGCGGATATACATCGAGCCGATGCCCGAGCCGTCCTCGCCGAAGGTGAGCTTGAAGCCGGCTCTGGCGAGACCGTCGTAGAAGGCGGCATCGGCGCGCCTGATCTCGGCCACCGTCTTCTGCGACGCCGCCGGCTGCAGCGCGTAGGGCAGCGAGGCCACGGTGAGGTCGGCCTTGTCGGTGGTGATGCCTCGGGCGAGCGCCTCTTCCGAATAGAGCGGCCGGTTGCGGCCCAGCGTCTCGGCACGCACGACCAGCGTCGGCGAGCGCTGCAGCAGCGTCACGTCAGCGCCGTGCTCCCAGAGGTCGGCGGCGATGTCGTGGGCGGAATTGTTCGAACCGACGACGACGCACTTCTTGCCGCCCCAACCTTCGCCGCCCGTATGTTGGCTCGAGTGATGCTGCTGGCCCTTGAAGGTGTCGGCGCCGGGGAAGCGCGGCACCTCGGGGAAGCCCGACATGCCGGTCGCCAGCACGAGGTGCCTGGGCTTCAAGGTCACCGGTTTGCCGTCGCGCTCGACGACGACCGTCCACTCGGCCTTCTTCTCGTCGTACGACGCGCTCTTGCAGGCGGTCGACGACCAGTAGTCGAGCTCCATGATCTTGGTATAGGACTCGAGCCAGTCGCCCATCTTGTCCTTGGGTGTGTAGACTGGCCAGTGATCGGGAAACGGCAGGTACGGCAGATGGTCGTACCAGACCGGGTCGTGCAGGCAGAGCGACTTGTAGCGGCGGCGCCAGGCGTCGCCCGGCCGCGGGTGACGATCGACGATCAGCGCCGGCACGCCGATGCGCTTCAGCCGCGCGCCGAGGCCGATGCCGCCCTGGCCACCGCCGACCACCAGAACGAAGGGCTGGCGCGCGTCGCCGATCTCGCGGGCGTCGGCGCCGCGGCGATCGCTCCAGGTCACGCGGTTGCGCACGGCGCCGTGCTGCGTGCCGGCCTCGCGCCGCGCACCGGCCTTCTCTTCGAAACCCTTCAGCTCGGTGAGCGCGGTGAACACCGTGGTCGCGCGGCCGTCGCGCAGCCTCACCTGGCCGCGCCCGCGCCCGACCGCGGTCTCGAAGGTGAACCAGCCGTCGGTGCCATCGGCCTCGAAGGCGTCGGGCTTCACGTCGCCCAGCCGCGCCTTCAGCATGTCAGCAATCGCAGTGCGGCTCTCGAAGGTGACGATGTTCCAGGTGAAGGCGACGAGGTCGCGCCAGTAGCAAGACTCGGCGAGCAGCGCCAAGACGCCGTCGACATCGGCGCGCTTCAATGCTGATGCGAACGCGTTCAACCAGTCGGACTCTTTCATCGTCTTTCCATTGCAGCTTCGATACGGGCGGCGCACTCTAGACGTACATTTGCTCCGGAGGAACGCGCTCATGAAGTACGACGTCATCTCCGCCGACGGACATGTCGATCTGATCTGGCTGCCTCCGGATCTGTTCACCAAGAACGCCTCGGCGGCGCTGAAGGATCGCATGCCGCACGTCGTCGACGGTCCCAAGGGACCGGAGTGGATCTCGGTCAAGGGCGCGAAGTTCGGCCTGGCGAACGGCATGGGCTCGGCCGGCCGTGAATACGTGCCCGGCATCATCCACCGCTCCGACCGCATGGCCTCGACCGGCCTCTACGACGACGGCAAGAAGGGCGTCCGCCGCCTCACCGAGGTCGACCTCCGACTGAAGGACCAGGAGCGCGACGGCGTGCAGGCCGAGGTGCTGTACGGCGTGCTGGGATCGAGCGGCCGGCTGAACGACCCGGAAGCCGCGCTGGAGATGTTGCGCATCTACAACGACTGGCTGCACGGCTTCTGCGCGGGCGCGCCCGACCGGCTGGTCGGCCTGGCCAACATCCCGAACTACAACATGGAGGAAGCGGTCGCCGAGGCGATGCGCTGCGCCAAGCGCGGCGTGCGCGGCCTCGACATCGCCAACCGGCCCGACATGGTGCCGCTGTGGGACGAGCATTGGGAGCCGCTGTGGAAGTTCGGCCACGAGACCGGTATTCCGCTGCACTTCCACACGATCGGCGGCCGCTCGCCCGACGTCACCAAGCTGCCGCCCCACGTGCAGCGCCGCGTCTTCGCCGTCCACATCACCGGTTTCCAGATGCACATGAGCACGATGCTGATGGGCCTGATCTTCTCGGGCGCGCCGGCGCGCTATCCCAACCTCAAGATCGTGATCGGCGAGGCCGGACTGGGCTGGATCCCCTACGTGCTGCAGCACATGGACCTCGAGTGGGAGGATCAGTTCAAGGACCTCGACCTCAAGATGAAGCCCAGCGAGTACTGGCACCGCCAGTTCTACGCCACCTACCAGACCGATCCGGTCGGCATCGAGCTGCTGAAGCACCTGGGCGAGGACAACGTGATGTGGGGCTCCGACTTCCCGCATCCCGACGGCATCTGGCCCGACAGCCAGGAGTACCTGAAGAACGAGCTCACGGAAGTGCCGCCCGAAGTCCGCCGCAAGCTGGTCCGCGACAACGCCATGAAGGTCTACGGGTTGGGTAACTGAGCGCGTAGACATACCCGCGTGCGTATCGTCGTCCTGACGGCGCTGGCGATGCTCGCCTTCGCCGGCAACTCCCTGCTCTGCCGCATCGCCTTGCGCGACACCGCCATCGACGCGGCGAGCTTCACCGCCATCCGCATCGCCGCCGGCGCGCTGGTGCTGGCCGTGCTGCTGCGCTCGCGCGGCCGGCGACCGGCAGCGGGCGGAAGCTGGCTGGCAGCGCTGATGCTGTTCTCCTACGCCGCCTTCTTCTCCTTCGCCTATCGCGAGCTGTCGGCGGCGACCGGCGCGCTGTTGCTGTTCGGCGCCGTGCAGATGACGATGATGGGCTTCGGCCTGTTCGCCGGCGAGCGGCTGGGCGGCGTGAAGATCGCGGGCCTCGCGCTCGCCCTGGGCGGGCTGGTGACGCTGCTGTTGCCCGGGCTCGCCGCACCGCCGGTCGCGGGGGCGGCCTTCATGGTCGCCGCCGGTGCCTCATGGGGCGTCTACTCGATCCTGGGCAGGAGCCTCGGCGATCCGACCGCGGCGACCGGCGGCAATTTCATGCGCGCGCTGCCGTTTGCCGCCGCCCTTGGCCTTGCCGGCATGAACCACTCGGCGATCGATCTGCACGGCGCGCTCTACGCGGTGCTGTCGGGCGCTCTCACCTCGGGCCTGGGCTACGTGATCTGGTACGCCGTCCTGCCGTCGCTCAAGGCCACGCAGGCGGCCATCGTGCAGTTGAGCGTGCCGGCGCTGGCGGCGCTGGGCGGCGCGCTTCTGCTGGCCGAGCCGGTGACGACGCGTCTGCTGATCGCCTCCGCCGCGATCCTGGGCGGCATCGCCATCACCACGGCCGGCAAGCGCCAAAGGGGATAAAACGTCCCCTCTGGAGGGGACGCCTCGGATCCCCATGGCATAAGGGTTTTACGAGATTCGTCCCCTATTTCCTCACCCCCTCCGGCGCAACAATATTGCCGGCAGGTCCGGAAAAGGCGGCTCTCGGCGCAGTCTCTTCCCGCTCTCGCAAGCCAGAGCGAGGCAGCATCTCATCTGGATATCGGGCACCTTCAATTTTAACGGTCGATGCCACATCCTCGATTTCTTTGAGGTCGTCGACGGTAAGTCTGACGCCGAGTGAGTCCAAATTCTCACCGAGCCGTTCCAGCTTCCTCGTACCAGACAGCGGGACGATCCATGGCTTCTGGGCAAGCAGCCAAGGAGAGACGCCACCGCGAATCTAGAGCTGCTTGATCGCCTGGATCTCGGACTGCGCGTGCGCCTTCTTCGAGCACAGCGGCCAGTGCCACGGCTCCTCGAGGTCGAAGATCATGTACTTGGCGAGGTCGGCGGCACGGTCGTAGTCGTGCGCCAGCTCGGCCGCCTCCCTGGGGTTGAGGCCGATGCCGTCGCGCTTTTGCACATAGGCGATCACCGTGCGCGTCGCGAACTGCAGGCGGCCGAGATAGGCGCCACGGCCGCCGTAGATCGGCCGGTCCGAGGGGCCGTAGCCGCCGCTCTCGCAGATCGCGATCTGGCGGATCACCTCGTCCTTGCGCTCCTCGACCATGCGCGAGCGCTCGCTGACGGCGGCAAGCATGGCCTGGTTGGGAGTAGGCGGCGGCGGTTTGTGGGCGCACCCGGCGACGACGAGCGCGGCGAACAGGAGCGCGGGCAGCGCCGGGGATCGGGAGAGGGTCACAGCGCTTCATTGTTCACATGATTCGGCAACCGCGGCAAATCTGCTTTTTGCGTGCGAATTCGCGGCCGGACATCGCTATGGTGGGCAGATGACGGACGGCCGCGCGCGCTGGGCTATCCTGGCGCTGCTCTTCACCACCCGCATTGGCCTGGGTTTCCAGTTCCAGACCATGGGATCGGTCGCCGATCCGGTGGTGCGCGACCTGGGCCTCAGCTTCGCCGAAGTGGGCACGCTGATCGGCCTGTTCATGATCCCCGGACTGGTGCTGTCGTTGCCCGCGGGCTTCGCCGGCCGCTACGCCTCGGACCGCGCGCTGACAGCGGCGGGGCTTGCCCTGCTGGCACTGGGCGGCGCGGTGGCCGCGCTGGCCGACGGCTTCGCGGGGCTAGCGGCGGGCCGGCTGCTGTGCGGCGCGGGCTTCGTGCTGTGCAGCATCTTCTACACCAAGATGACCGCCGACTGGTTCGCCGGCCGCGAGCTCGCCACGGCGATGGCGGTCCTGGTGACGAGCTGGGCGACCGGCATCGCCATGGGCCAGATCAGCCATAGCTGGCTGGCGCTGCACTACGGATGGCGCGTGCCCTTCGTCTCGGCCGCGATCTACTGCGCCGTGGCCGCGGCGGTCCTGATGCTGCTCTATCGTCCGCCGCCTGCCCCGAAGGCTGCACCCGCACAGGCCTCGGCGGCGCTGACGTCGCGCGAATGGACGCTCACCTTGCTGGCCTCGCTGGTCTGGTCGGCCTTCAACGCCGCCTACGTGATCTATCTCAGCTTCGCGCCGCGCCTGCTCGAGGCCGGCGGCATCGATCCCCTCAGCGCCGCCGCCATCGTCAGCCTGGCGAGCTGGGTGATCCTGATCTCGGCCGCGACCGGCGGGGCGATCGCCGACCGCACCGGCCGCGCGGCACTCATCCTCTCCGTGGCGCTGTGCTGCGGCATGGCGATCCTGTCGCTGCTCTCGCACGTCGAATGGGCGGTGGCGCTCAGCCTCGCCTACGGCCTGTTCGGCATGGCACCGGCCGGCCTCATCATGGCGCTGACCGGGGGCGCGATGGCGCCGAACAAGCGCGCCTTCGGCATGGGCGTGTTCTTCAGCCTCTACTTCCTGCTGATGGCGCCGACGCCCGGCATCGCCGGCTGGCTGTACGACCGGACGCACGATCCCAACGTGCCGATCCTGTTCGCCGTCGGCCTGTTCGCGCTCACCTTCGTGGCCCACATCGCCTATCGCGTCTGCCAGCGCGTGTTGCCTCAGCCCGCGCCCTAGCCCTTGGCCGGGTGAACCTTCATCCAGTGGCGCGCGATCTCCTCGCGCGTGGCCACCCACACCCTGGGCTTGGACGCGACATAGTCCATGAAGCGCGCCAGGGTCGCGGCCCGGCTCGGCCGGCCGGCGAGCCGGCAGTGGATGCCGATCGACATCATCTTCGGGCTGCGCGCGCCCTCGGCGTAGAGATAGTCGAACGCGTCCTTCATCGCCTGCAACCAGCCGTCGCCCGCGCTGAAGCCGGGCGGCACGGCAAACTTCATGTCGTTGACCTCGAGCGTGTAGGGAATGATGAGGTGCGGCGTGCCGTCCCCTTTTCCTGTGGCGACCTTCACCCAGTACGGCAGGTCGTCGTTGTAGGCGTCGCTCGAGTAAAGGAAGCCGCCGTGCTTCACCACGGCCTTGAGCGTGTTCATGCCAAACAGGCCGGTGTACCAGCCGACCGGCGGCTTGCCGGCGGCGGCGGCGATCGCCTTCACCGCCCGGGCGATGTGGTCGAGCTCCTGCTCCAGCGTGAAGCCCTTGTAGTTGATCCAGCGCCAGCCGTGGCTCGCCACCTCGTGGCCGGCATCCGCCATCGCCTTGCCGGCGGCGGGATTGAGCTCGAGCGCACGGCCGACCGCCCAGGAGGTGAAGCGCATGTTGCGCTCGGCGAACATCCGCAGGATGCGCCAGAAGCCGGCGCGGCTGCCGTACTCGAAGATCGTCTCGGTCGAGAGGTCGCGGCCGCCCACGACAGGCGCGAGGCCCGACACCTCGGTCAGTCGCACCTCCGAACCGGCGTCGCCGTTCAGGATCGTGTTCTCGCCGCCCTCCTCGTAGTTCAGCACGAAGGACACCGCGATGCGGGCCTCGCCCGGCCACTGCGGATCGGGGGTCTCCGCGCCGTAGCCGATCAGGTCGCGGTCGAGATGATTGTGCATGGGCCTCTCCGGGCGTCTCCGATTGAAGCGCGACTATGGGGCCGCTATAGCTCGCGCGACAAGCCGAGGAGAGACCATGACCGGCTCCAGCGCCGTGAAACAAGACCGCCTGTGGCAGCGCCACGTCGACATGGCCAAGCTGGGCGGCACGCCCAGGGGCGGCGTCAATCGCCAGGCCCTGTCGGCCGAGGATGCCGCGGCGCGCAATCTGCTCGCGTCGTGGGCCAAGGCGCGCGGCTTCGCGATCGAGACCGACGCCATCGGCAACCTCTTCGTGCGCCGCGCCGGCACCGACCCCCAGGCCCGGCCGGTGATGAGCGGCTCGCACATGGACAGCCAGCCGACCGGCGGCCGCTTCGACGGCATGTACGGCGTGCTGGCGGCCTTCGAGGCGCTGGAAGCGCTCGAGGACGCCGGCGTGAAGACCAAACGTCCGGTCGTGGCCGTCGCCTGGACCAACGAGGAAGGCTCGCGCTTCCAGCCCGGCGCCATGGGCTCGGCGGTGTTCGCCGGCCATAACAAACTCGACGAGATGCTGGCCCAGAAGGACTGGAAGGGCATCGTGCTCAAGGATGCGCTGGCCGAGACGCTGAAGGCGGCACCCGCCCCGATGCGCGGCGGCCCGCCGGGCTTCGCGCTCGACGGCTATGTCGAGGCGCACATCGAGCAAGGCCCGCGCCTGGAGAACGAGCGGAAGACGATCGGTGTCGTCACCGCCATCCAGGGCAGCCGCCGCTACATCGTCACCGTCGACGGCGAGGAGGCGCACGCCGGCACCACGCCGCGCGCCGCCCGCAAGGACGCCTATGCCGCCGCGACCCGCATTGCCGCCACGATGTACGAGGCCACGACCGACGCCGATGACACGCTGCGCTTCACCATCGGTAGGGTCGAGGTCTCGCCCGGCTCGCCCAACACCGTGCCCGGCAAGGCGCTGTTCACCATCGACATGCGCCACCCGCGCGACGCCGTGCTGGTCGAGCACGAGAAGAAGCTCGAGGCCATCGTCACGGCCAAGGCAGGCCCCTGCCCCGCGCGCATCGAGCAGGTGACCAACGTGGCGCCGACCGACTTCGACCCCAAGGTGATCGGCCTGGTACGCGACGCGGCCAACACGCTGAAGCTCACCAACATGGACATGCCCTCGGGCGCCGGCCACGACGCCATGCACATCGCCAAGCTCTGCCCCGCCGGCATGATCTTCGTGCCGTGCGAGCGCGGCATCAGTCACAACGAGAGCGAGAACGCCGCCCCCGCCGACCTCGCCGCCGGCACGCGCGTACTGGTCGAGGTGCTGGAGAGGTTGGCGAACGGATAAGGCGTCACCCTCCCCCGTCTTCGGGGGAGGTGCCCGAAGGGTGGAGGGGGGCAAGGCCCCGACCCCCTCCGGCGCTGCGCGCCACCTCCCCCGAAGACGGGGGAGGGGAATTATGAAAAGGATTGTCATGGCCAAGAAACTTTCCGCCGACCTCGTCTCCATCCTCTGCGACCTGATCGCGCTGCCGAGTCCCTATCCGCCGGGCACGTCTGTCGAGATCTGCGCCTATGCGGCCAGGCGGCTGAAGAAGGCGGGCTACAAGGTCGAGATCGCCACCCACAAGAAGGGCGTCGACAACGTCGTCGCGCGCCGCATGGGCCGCGCGAAAGGCCCGGTCATCGCCTTCAACGCGCACGTCGACACCGTGGGCGTGGGCGAGAGGACCAACTGGAAGAGCGATCCCTACAAGGCGCTGGTCAAGGGCGGCCTCGTCCACGGGCTCGGCGCCGGCAACTGCAAGGGCAGCATGGCGGTGCAGATCTGGCTGGCCGAGGAGATCGCCCGTCGCGGCGGACCGGCGAAGGGCGAGCTGATCTTCACGTTCGTTGCCGATGAGGAGAACCTCGGACCGGAAGGCATGGAGTATCTCCGCAAGAGCGACAAGGTGCGACCGGATGCGCTCATCCTGGGCGCGCAGACCGAGAACAACCTGATCGTGGCCGAGCGCGGCGTGATGTGGGCCCGGCTCACGACCCGGGGCCGCGCCGCGCACGCCGGCAATCCGTCGGCCGGCGACAACGCCATCCTGCGCATGATGCGGCTGGTCGGTGCCCTCACCTCCTACTACGACAAGGCGCTGCCGACGCGCACGTCGGGCGCCATGAAATCGACGGTGAACGTCGGCATGTTCCACGGCGGCCACAACACCAACGTCGTGCCCTCGGCCTGCACGGTCGAGATCGACCGCCGCCTGCTGCCCAACGAGAAGGTCAAGGACGCCTTCAAGGAACTGAAGAAGGTGATCGACGGGGTGGGCGAGCCGGCCAGCCAGTACGCGGTCGAGTTCCTCACCGGCACCAACGGCTTCGCCGCCCCCGAGAACGGCCAGGCAGTCACCGCGTTCGAGGCGGTCGTCAAAAAACAGCTCGGCCGCAAGGTGAAGTTCCTGAACGCCACGGGCGTCAGCGACGGCCGCTATTACGCCGACGACCGGATCGAGATCATCAACTTCGGCCCCGGCTCGGGCACCCAGGGCCATGCCGCCAACGAGAGCGTTCCGATTGCCGAAATGGTCGAAGCGGCGGAGATCCAGCTGGAGGTCGTGCAGCGCCTGCTCTGCTAGCCGCGTTCTGCTAGACTGGCGGCATGCAATACGACGCGATCGTCATCGGCGCCGGCATCTCCGGGCTCTACCAGCTCCACACGCTGCGCCAGCAGGGCTTCAAGGTCCGCGTGTTCGAGAGCGGCACGGGCGTCGGCGGGACCTGGTACTGGAACCGCTATCCCGGCGCGCGCTTCGATTCGGAGAGCTATTCCTACGGTTACTCCTTTTCGCAGGAGCTGCTCGACGAGTGGGACTGGACCGAGCATTTCTCGCCGCAGCCCAAGACGCTCGAATACCTCAACCGCGTCGCCGACAAGTTCGACCTGCGGCGCGACATCCAGTTCAATGCCCGCGTGACTGCCGCGCACTGGCGCGAGAGCACGCGCGACTGGCACCTCACCCTGGAGGACGGCAGCACGCACAGCGCGCGCTGGCTGATCACCGCCGTCGGCCCGCTCTCGGCACCCACCATGCCGATCATTCCCGGCATCGACAGTTACACCGGCCAGTCGTGCCACACCGCGCGTTGGCCCAAGGAGCCGGTGAGCTTCGCCGGCAAGCGCGTGGCGGTGATCGGCACCGGCGCCACCGGCGTGCAGACCATCCAGGAGGTGGCCAAGACCGCCGGCACCCTCACCGTGTTCCAGCGCACGCCCAACTGGTGCGCGCCGCTGCACAACGGGCCGATTTCGAAGCAGGAGATGGCGGAGATCCGCAAGGGCTACCCCGAGATGTTCGCGCGCTGCCGCGAGACCTTCGCCTGTTTCCTGCATACCGCCGATCCGCGCGGCACCTTCGAGGTCACGCCGGAGGAGCGCGAGGCCTTCTTCGAGAAGCTCTATGCCGACAAGGGCTTCGGCATCTGGCAGGGCAACTTCCGCGACATCCTCATGGACAAGGAAGCCAACGCCACGCTGTCGGATTTCGTGGCGCGCAAGATTCGCCAGCGGGTGAAGAACCAGCAGACAGCCGAAAAACTGATTCCCAAGAACCACGGCTTCGGCACCCGCCGCGTGCCGCTCGAGACCAAATACTACGAGGTCTACAACCAGCCCAACGTCACCCTGGTCGACATCACCGAGACGCCGATCGAGCGCATCACGCCGACGGGCCTCAGGACCAGCGACAAGGACTACGCCTTCGACATCATCATCTACGCCACCGGCTTCGACGCCATCACCGGCAGCTTCGACCGCATCGATATCAAGGGCAGCGACGGCAAGCGGCTGAAGGACAAGTGGACGGGCGGGCCCAAGACCTATCTCGGCGTGCAGGTCGAGGGCTTCCCCAACATGTTCATGGTGATGGGCCCGCACACGGCGCTGGGCAACATCCCACGCTCGATCGAATACAACGTCGAGTGGGTGACCGGCGCGCTCACCTACATGCGCGACCACGCCATCACGCGCGTGGCGTGCAAGCCCGAGGGCGTGAAGGACTGGACCGACCACGTGGTGGCGCTGGGCGAGAGCTTGTTGTCCAACGAGGTCGACTCGTGGATGACCGGCATCAACCGCAACGTCGCCGGCAAGACCGTGCGCACGGTGGCGCGCTACAGCGGCAGCGCGCCGGCCTATCGCGCGCGCTGCGATGCGGTGGCGGCGAACGGCTACCGCGAGATGTCGCTCGGCTGATTGCCCGGTTACGCAGGGTGACCGCTAAATAGCGGGAATCTGGCGGGACGGGCCCGCGACCGGCGGCACCCGCCGCCGGTTACGAAAAGTGACGCTTTAAATAAGCAGAATATATAGATTACTTTTAGTAACTATACCGCCATGCTCGATCCGGCCCGCCGCCCCAAAGGGCTTGTCCGGCGTCTCCCATGGCCCCCGCGTTTCAGCGCCTGGCTGTCAAAAAACAGCCGAAGCACCCGGGTCCGGGTCCCCTGTGCGTTGCGTCAATATTGCGCAAACCGCAACGAAAGTCCAGCACTTTATTCAGCGGCCGAACGCCTGTCGCAGCGCGGCAACGACTTCCTGCCAAGCCGCGCGATCTGCGGCCTCGTTGTATTCGACATGATGGCCGAAGACGGTGCGCGGCCCATCGCGCAGGACCGTGGTGTTGAACGCGTGGTAGGCGCCGGGATAGACCACCAGCCGCATCGGCGCCCCCTCGCTGCTTCGCCTCACCATCATGTCGCGACAGGCTTGAGCGGGCGCCCAGTCGTCGAGAGCGCCGATCAGGATCAGGGTCGGAACGGAAACCGAGCCGGTGAGCGCGGCGCACAGCGGATAGTAGGCGACGGCTGTCCGGAAATGGCGATCGAACACGGAGTCGATCCCATTGAACTCGACGGCAGAGATCGCAACGCCCCCGCCTTGCGAGAGTCCCACGACGGCAACGCGCTCGGCATCGACGAGCGGCAGGTGCGCCAGATAGAGCAGGCCGCCGTACGCGTCGGCGACGCGATCGACGGGCGGCTGGCCCTCGGTGCAGCGCTCCTTGACGCCGCGTGGACCGAAGCTGTCGACGATCAGCACGGCATATCCGAGGGCCACGAAACGCGCGGCGGCGGCGTCTTCGGCCGCCTTCGGCCCGCGTCCCGCGCAGCCGTGCAGCAGGACGACGGACGGGAACGGCCCCTCGCCGGAGGGACGGTAGAACTCACCCGCGATCTCCTCTCGCGGCCGCTCGGGGGTTGCCTCGCCGCGCTCCCGGGCGAGTCTCTGCTGCAACAGGCTGGGTGGGGCCGTCGCCGTCGGGAAGTGGACCGTCTCGGCCACGGCCGCCGATGAGATGCAGGTCGAGACAACCATCACGGCCAGGAACGACGCACCGATCATTCGCATCATTCGCCTCCACATCGACGAGAAGCCTTCACCCCTTGTACGGCTCGCCCCAATGATCGCCGTAGGCCACCTCGGCGAGCGACGCGCGCTTGACCGGGCCGAACTTGCCCATCGGATAGCCGATCGGAAGGATGGCGTAGGAGTGCACGTCCTTCGGCAGGCCGAGCGCGTGCTCGCTCTCGCGTTCGTAGAGCAGGTGGCGCGTGGTCAGCGTGCAGCCGAGCCCGAGCGCGCGCGCCGCCAGCAGCATGTTCTGGACGGCGGGATAGATCGAGGCGCCGGCCCAGCGGCTGGGTGCCGGCCCGTCCTCGAGGCAGGCGACGATCCACACCGGCGCCTCGTGGAAGTGGTCGGTCAGGTACTGCACCGCCTGGTGCTGGCGCAGGTAGCGTTCCTTGGTGACTCCGGGCGGCGGCTCGCTGGTCAGGTAGCGCGGGCCGATGGTCTCGTCGAAGGCGCGCTTGTACCAGACCTGCACCGCCTGCTTGATGGCGCGGTCCTTGATAATCATGAAGCGCCAGCGCTGCGTGTTGCCGCCGCTCGGCGCGCAGGTGCCGGCGTGCACGATCTTGGCGATCAGTTCTTCGGGCACAGGATCGGGCTTGAGGCGCCGCATGGCGCGGGTCGACTCGATGATTTCGAACAGATCGGGCATGACGATTCTCCGGTTCAGGCCTTGATGCCCATCAGCCGCGCCGCCGTGCCGCCCAGGATGGCCACGCGCTCGGCGTCGCTGAGGCCCGGCGTGTTCAGCACCAGGTCGACCTCGGTGGCGGTCCACGGGAAGGGATAGTCGGTGCCGACCATGACATGGTCGGCGCCGACCTCGGCGATCAGGTGGCGCATCGCCTCGGGCGTGAACACGATGGTGTCGAAGAAGAGCTGGCCGTCGCGCAGATACTGCGTCGGCTGCTTCCTGGGCAGCGGGCCGACCCGGTTGGGAAAGGTGCGCAGCACCGCGTCGGAGCGGTTGGCATAGGACGGCAGGAAGCCGCCGCCGTGGGCCGCACAGATCTTGAGGCCCGGGAAGCGGTCGAGCGTGCCCTCGAAGATCAGGTGCGACAGCGCGATCGTGGTCTCGAGCGGGTTGCCGATGGTGTTGGTGAGCAGGCCGTTGCCGCCCAGCCGCCCGCTTGGTTCGAGCTCGCGCGTGCCGGTGGGATGCATGAAGACCAGCACGCCCAGCTCCTCGCACTTCTTCCAGAACGGATGGTACTTCGGATTGGCCAGCTCCTCGCCGGCCACGCTGCCGCCCACGCTGACGCCGCGGAAGCCGAGCTTCTTCACCGCGTGCTCGACCTGCTCGGCCGCCAGCTCGGGATGCTGCAGCGCCGCCGTCGCGAAGGCCACGAAGCGGTCGGGATGGGCCGCGCAAAACTCGACCAGGGTCTCGTTCTGGATGCGGATCAGCTCGGCCGCCTCGTCGCGGCCGGCGCGATACCAGAAGGGATTGATGCTGAGCGCCTCGACGTCGATGCCCTGCGCATCCATCGCCGCCAGCCGCACGCTGGTGTCGTCCATCAGGAGGCCCGGCGCCTCGAGCGGATGCTTGATGACCGCCATCGCCTTGGGCACGCAGCAGTGGGCGTGGATGTCGATGGTCTTGACCCGCTTGCCGTCGATCACCGTCTCGCGACGCCGCGCCTCGGCATGGGAATGACCGTGATGCGCGCCGGCGCCGGCGGCGGCGGCCATCATCGAACAGCCGGTGAAGGCGATCGGTGGCGGAGTGGGAGTGGTGGGCGTCTGTCCGGTCGTCAGCATGTTTCAGCCTCCTGCAAGGGTGGCGAGCCTACAATGCAGCGTCCTGCAACACCATGTCGGCGGCCTTCTCGCCGATCATGATCGAGGGCGCGTTGGTGTTGCCCGAGGTGAGGGTCGGCATGATCGAGGCGTCGGCCACCCGGAGGCCGGCGATGCCGTGGACACGCAGGCGCGGGTCGACGACGGCGGCGGCGTCCGTGCCCATCTTGCAGGTCCCGACCGGGTGATAGGTCGTCTCCGCCGCGCCCTTGACCCAGTCGAGGATCTCCTCGTCGGTCGTGCGCTCGGGACCGGGCGCCAGTTCGGCGACCCGGAGCGCCGCCATCGACGGCGCGGTCATGACGGCGCGGGCGATGCGCACGGCGCGCACCGTCAGCTCGGCGTCGACCGCGGCCGACAGGAAGTTGAAGACGATCGCGGGCGGGCGGCGCGGATCGGCGGCGACGATATGGATGCGTCCGGTGCTCTCGGGCCGCATCGGATGGGCATAGCAGGTGACGCCCGACTGCCGGGCGATCCGCGGTCCGCGCGGGCCCGGCTCGGTGAACATCGGAACCCAGCCCAACAGCAGGTCGGGCGCCGCCAGCCCCTCGCGCGAACGGACGAAGGCGCGCATCGGGGCGCCGACCGAGGCCAGCATGCCGCGCCCGGTGAGGCCGTAGCGCAACGCCTGCCACACCAGGCCAAGACCGCGGCCACGGTCGTTGTAGGTGAGGCCGCGCGCGCCGATCGTCCAGCGCGTGCGCGGCGCATAGTGGTCGCGCAGGTTCTCGCCGACGCCGGGCAGCGCATGACGCACCGCGATGCCGAGGGCGCCCAGGCGCTCGGGCTGGCCGATGCCCGACAGTTCGAGGAGCTGTGGCGAGTTGGTAGTGCCCGCGCTCACCACGACCTCGCGCGCCGCGCGCGCCTCGATCGCCCTGCCGCCGACCGAGTAGCGCACGCCGGTGCAGCGCCGGCCGTCGAGCAGCAGCGCCTCGGTCAACGCGCCGGTCACGATATGGAGGTTGGACCGCTTGCGGGCCGGGTCGAGATAGGCGCGCGCCGTGCTCATGCGCCGGCCCGACGAAATCGTCGCCTGGCTCATGGCGATGCCGTCCTGTTGGGCGCCGTTGTAGTCGGGGTTGTGCGCGATGCCGACCTCGCCGGCCGCCCTGATCAGCGCGGCAAAGAGCGGATCGGCCGGCGGCGGGTCGGTAACGGTGAGCGGCCCGTCGCGGCCGCGAAAGCGATCGTCGCCGCCGCCCTTGTAGCTTTCCATGCGCTTGAAGAACGGCAGCACGCCGTCATAGCTCCAGCCCTGGTTGCCCATCTGCGCCCAGGTGTCGAAGTCCTGCGACTGGCCGCGCACGAAGGCCATGCCGTTGATGGCGCTCGAGCCGCCGAGCAGTTTTCCGCGCGGCACCGGGATGCGGCGGCCCTTGGTGTTGGCCTCGGGCTCGGCGGCATAGAGCCAGTTGGCCGCCGGATTGGTGAGCAGCCGGGCCGAGCCGACGGGGATGCGGGTCCATGGATTGTCGGCGGGGCCGGCCTCGAGCAGCAGGACCTTGTGGCGCGGATCGGCCGACAGCCGGTTGGCGACGACGGCGCCCGCGGAGCCTGCGCCGACGACGATGTAGTCGTAATCCATTGCCGACATTGGGCGGGCGCCGGTAGATGCTGTCAACACGCGCCGCCCGCAGTCGCGTCCGAATACCGCCAGACGGCAGCGGCGGCGGACGCTTACCTGCGCACGCCGACATTCGGGAGTTCGACGATGACCAGCCGCAAGACCTACGGAACCGTGAGCGCCGAGCAGATAAAGGCGATGACTGGCCTGGCCTTCGTGCAGGGCCTGGCCGACGGCACGCTGCCGCTCAACACCATCGCCGAAACCCTGGGCTACGACGTGACCGAGGCCGAGCGCGGGCGGGTCGTGGTCGCGGTCGAGCCCAACGGCACCCACCTCAATCCGGCGGGCACAGTGCACGGCGGCCTCGCGGCGACCCTGCTCGACAGCTGCATGGGCCTCGCCATCCAGTCGACCCTGGACAAGGGAATCGGCCAGACCACCGTCGAGTTCAAGATCACACTGATGCGGCCGATCACGCCGCAGACCGGCCCGATCCGCGCCGAAGGCACCGTCCTCAGCGCCGGCCGCCGCATCGGCACGGCCGAGGGCCGCCTCACCGACGGCGCGGGCCGGCTGCTCGCCCACGGCACGACGACGTGCCTGATCTTCGAGCGCTAAAGGACCGCGGGCTTCACACCGACCAGCTTCCGTCCTCGTTGCGCAGGCTGTTGTAGTGGTCGATCCAGTGCGCGGCGTTGGCGTCGCCGGGCTGGTCGCGGCGGCGCAGCTCGCGCGCGACATTGGCGCGCCGCGCCGTCTCCTCCGCCCCGGCCGGGCCGATCTTGAACTTGGCCTGGCTCTTGACGACCTGCAGCTTGACCGAGGCGAGCTGGCGCAGGCGCGCGCCGTAGACCGGCCCGTCCGTGATGTGGCCCTTGGGCGCGCCGGGCTCGTAGACCGACAGCAGCTTGGTGAGCGCCGCCGCCACGGCGTCGGGGTGGGTGTCGCAGGTCGCGATGCATTCGAAAATGACGGCGCGATAGACCGTCGAGCCACGGCCGCCATCCTCGGGATCGGTCCAGCGGCTGGGAAAGACGCTGAGGTACTCCGACACCAGGAACGCCACCTTGGGGTTCTCGCGCAGCGCGCGAAACGTCGGGTCGGCCTGCACGCAGTGCAGCTCGATCAGGTCGCCGGTGCGCACGAACGGCAGCAGGGTCATCTGCGGGAAGCCGCCCTCGACTTGCGCGGCCAGCGTGCCCTGCTTCTGCGTCGCCACGAACTCGTCGGCGAGTATTTGCGGGATGCGATGCTTGGGAGCGTCCTTCATGCCGGCGACGCTAGCACTGCCGCCGTCAGTGGCCCAGCGACTGGAACCACTGGGTGAGGTTGGCGTCGGCGGTGCGCAGGAACGCGAACGCGTCGGAGCGCGGACGGGTGCCGCGGTCCTGTTACGCGTCCTATCTGCCTGGACGGCAGACCGTTCCAGAACGCCCCTGGCGGCACCGACGTTGCCGCCAGCCTCCCCTGCATGGGCCTACTGCGTACAGCTACTCTGCGTGTCAGTCGAACTGCCGCACGTCCGTGAGATGGCCGGTCACCGCGGCAGCGGCGGCCATGGCCGGCGAGACCAGGTGCGTGCGCCCGTCCCTGCCCTGCCGTCCCTCGAAATTCCGGCTCGAGGTGCTGGCGCAGCGCTGTCCCGGCAGCAGCCTGTCGGGATTCATGCCGAGACACATGGAGCAGCCCGGTTCGCGCCATTCGAAGCCCGCTTCGACAAGGATGCGGTCGAGGCCCTCGTCCTCCGCCTGCTTCTTCACCTGGCCCGACCCCGGCACGACGAGGGCGCGAACGCCCGCTGCCACCGTGCGGCCGCGGGCGACCGCGGCCGCGGCCCGGATATCCTCGATCCGCCCGTTGGTGCACGAGCCGATGAAGACGATGTCCGGCCGCACCTCGGTCATCCTCTGGCCGGCACGCAGATCCATGTACGCCAGCATACGCCGGGCCTGCGCGCGTCTCGCCGGGTCGGGCTCGTCGTCGGGATCGGGCACCACGCCGGTGACGGCAATCGCGGTGTCGGGCGTTGTACCCCACGTCACCATTGGCACGACGTCGGCGGCAACTAGGGAAATCTCGACATCGAAGCGCGCGCCGGCGTCGCTCGGCAGCGTCTTCCAGTAGACGACCGCCTGCTCGAACGCCGCGTCGCGGGGCGCGTATTCGCGGCCCTCGACGTAGTCGTATGTCGTCCGGTCGGGCGCGACGAGGCCAAAGCGCGCGCCCATCTCGATCGACATGTTGCAGATCGTCATGCGTCCGGCCATGTCGAGGGCGCGTATCGTGTCGCCGGCATATTCGATTGCACACCCGTTCCCGCCGGCCATGCCGACCCTGCCGACGATCGTCAGCGCCAGGTCCTTGGCCGTGCACCCCGGACCGAGCACGCCGGAGACGTCGATCCGCATGTTCTTCGGCGGCCGCTGCAGGATCGCCTGGGTCGTCATCACCTGCTCGACCTCCGACGCGCCGATTCCGAAGGCCAGTGCACCCAGCGCGCCATGGGTCGAGGCGTGACTGTCGCCCGAAACGATCGTCGTTCCCGGCAGGCTGAAGCCAAGCTCCGGTCCGATGACGTGGACGATGCCCTGCCTCACATCGAGGACGGGAATATAGGGAACGCCGAACGCGGCTACGTTGCGCTCGAGCGTTTCGACCTGAAGGCGGCTCTCGTCGTCGGCGATTCCGGCACGCCGGTTGGTGGTCGGTATGTTGTGGTCCGCCACGGCGAGCGTCAGATCGGGCCGGCGCAGCGCACGGCCGGCCTCGCGCATCGCCGCGAAAGCCTGTGGGCTGCCGTGCTCGTCGAGAAGATGGCGATCGATGAAGAGCAGGCAGGCGCCGTCGGGCCGTCGCTCCACGACATGCGCGTCCCAGATCTTCTCGAACAGGGTGCGCGGGCCTCGGGCGGCGGCGGGCAGGGTCACGCCGTCTTCTGCGCCTCGAGGCCCAGCTTGCCGATGGTCTGCTCGCGCATGACGAATTTCTGGATCTTGCCGGTGATCGTCATCGGGAACTCGGCCACGAACTCGATGTAGCGCGGGATCTTGTAGTGGGCGATCTGGCCCTTGCAGAACTCGCGGATCTCGTCGGTCGTGGCGCTCTGGCCCTCGCGCAGCTTGATCCAGGCGCAGATCTCCTCGCCGTACTTCCGGTCGGGCACGCCGATTACCTGCACGTCCTGGATCTTGGGGTGGCTGTAGAGGAACTCCTCGATCTCGCGCGGATAGACGTTCTCGCCGCCACGGATCACCATGTCCTTCAGCCGGCCGACGATGTTGACGTAGCCCTGGTCGTCCATGGTCGCGAGGTCGCCGGTGCGCATCCAGCCCGCCTCGTCGACGGCCTCGCGCGTCTTCTCGGCGTCGTTCCAGTAGCCCTTCATCACCGAATAGCCGCGCGTGCAGAACTCGCCCGTCTCGCCGCGCGCGACCGCCTTGCCCTCGGGGTCGACGATCTTGATCTCGATGTGCGGCAGCACCTGGCCCACCGTCGAGACGCGGCGCTCGACCGGATCGTCCGTCGCACATTGCGTCGAGACGGGAGACGTTTCCGTCATGCCGTAGGCGATAGTGACTTCGTGCATGTTCATCTTGCTCTGCACGCGCTTCATCACCTCGATCGGGCACGGCGAGCCCGCCATGATGCCGGTGCGCAGGCTCTTGAGGTCGAATTTCTCGAACTCAGGATGGTCGAGCTGGGAGATGAACATGGTCGGCACGCCGAACAGCGCTGTGCAGCGCTCCTCGGCCACCGCCTGCAGGGTGGCCAGCGGATCGAAGGCCTCGGACGGATAGACCATGGTCGAGCCGTGCGTCAGGCAGCCGAGGTTGCCCATCACCATGCCGAAGCAGTGATAGAGCGGCACGGGGATGCAGAGCCGGTCCTTGTCGGTGAGCTTCAGCCCCTCAGCGACGAAATAGCCGTTGTTCAGGATGTTGTGGTGGCTGAGCGTCGCGCCCTTGGGGTGCCCCGTCGTGCCCGAGGTGAACTGGATGTTGATGGCGTCGTCGAACTGCAGTCTCGGCGCCAGCTCGGCGAGCTTCACACGCTCGGCGTTGCCGCCGGCCTGGGCGACGTCGTCGAAGTTCAGCATACCCGGCGTCTTCTCCGCGCCGAGACGGATGATGTGCTTGAGGAGCGGCAGCTTCTTTGCCTTTACGAGGTCATCGACGATCTCGAGGTAGTTCGAGGTCTTGAGCGCCGGCGCCAGGATCAGCGCCTTGCACTCGACCTTGTTCATCGCATAGTCGAGCTCGGCGCGCCGGTAGGCCGGGTTGACGTTGACCAGCACCATGCCGGCCTTGGCGGTGGCGAACTGCGCCAGCGTCCATTCCGAAGTATTCGGCGACCAGATGCCGACCCGGTCGCCGCGCTCCAGGCCGAGGTTCATCAGGCCGGCCGCGAGATCGTCGACCCGGCGGGCGAGCTCGCCCCACGTCCAGCGCACGTTCTGGTGGCGCACCACCAGCGCCTCGCGGTCGCGATAGGTCTCGACCTGGCGGTCGAAGAAGAGGCCGATGGTCTCGCCGATCAGCTTCTTGTCCGAGACGCCGTGGTCGTAAGAGATTCTTGGGGCAGCCTGAGCATTGGTCATGCCGCAAGATTAGCCCGGTGTGCGAGATTTGAAAGATGAAACGCCAATTCGTCACAGTCGACGTCTTCACCGACCGCCCGTTCGGCGGCAATCCGATGGCCGTCGTGCTCGACGCCCAGGGCCTCGCCACCGAGCGCATGCAAGCCATCGCCGCGGAGTTCAATTACGCCGAGACGACCTTCGTGCTGCCGCCAAAAGACCCGGCCCACACCGCGGAAGTGCGCATTTTCACGCCCAAGGCCGAAATGCCCTTCGCCGGCCACCCCAATGTCGGCACGGCCTTCGTTCTCGCACGTGCGAACGGGAAATCCGGCGACGAGCTCGTGTTCGAGGAGAAGGCCGGCCTGGTGCACATGGACCTGATCCGCGAAGGCGGTGTCGTGGTGGCCACGCGGCTGGCGGCACCTCAGCCGCTCGCCTTCGGCGAGGAGATCGCGATCGAGACGGTGGCGGCCGCCTGCGGGCTGAAGCCGGGCGACATCAAGGTCGATGTCCATCGGCCCAAGGTCGCCTCGTGCGGCGCGCCCCTGCTGTTCGTCGAGCTGTCGTCGCGCGCCGTGCTGGCATCCGCCGCGCCGCACGCCGGGGTGTTCGCCCGCGAGCTGCCGCGCGAGCGCATCGTCGGCATTCATCTTTATGTGCAGGCCCAGGAAAAGAGCAAGCAAGGCACGTTCGACATCCAGAGCCGCATGTTCGCGCCCGAGCACGGCATTGCCGAGGATCCCGCGACCGGCGGTGCCAATGTCGCGCTGATCGGCCTGCTGGCGCATTACCGGCCCGAGGCCGATCTCACGCTGGCCAAGACTATCGGCCAGGGCTTCGACATGGGACGCCCGAGCGTGCTGCAAGCGTCGGCCGAGAAGAAGGGCGGCAAGATCGTCGCCTGCTACATCGGCGGACGCTGCGTGCCGATGATGAGAGGCACGCTCGACCTCGACCTCGACGGCGTCGACTAGCGCCGTTCGCTATCGAGCGTCTTGGCGAAGGTCGCCATGCGCTGGGAGTCCGAGACCATGCGCACGTGGCTGGCCAGGATGCCGAGCGCCCGGTTGATGTTGCAGCCGCCGTCGACCAGCCACTTGATGTTGGGCAGTTGCTGCTCGAGATCGATGGCGATGCTGAGATAGTCCGAGCGCGCCTTGGTGACCTGACTGGCCGCCGTCCCGAGCGCATCGTCGTAGGCCCGGCAGAGTTCGGGCGCCGGCTGGAGATCGAGGCGGAACAGGTCGGTCAGCGCATCGAGGCGGCCGGCCTTGAGGAGATCGACGGCGTCGGTCTGGCGGCTCTTGACCAGGCGCGCGCCGGCCAGTGCGTCGCGCGAGCGCGAATCGCCGCCCGGCAGGTATTCGAGATAGTCGCGCAGCGAGGAGTCAGGCCCGAGCCTGGCGAACGCCGCGGCCTCGCGCTTCACCGCCTCGCGCTCCTCCTTCAGAAACGCTTCCTCGCGCGCCTTCTCGACGATTGCCTGGCGGGCGTCGCGCTCGGAATTGGGCAGGACGTCGAGGAGTGCTACTAGGAGCGGCGTGACCGTCAGCACCACGACGATCGCGCCCACGACCGCCGTCATGGGCAGCGGCGGCAGGCGCGTCTGCAGCGCCGGCACCCGCGCCCACAGCGCATAGGCCGCGATCGCCGGTGGCAGCACCAGCGGCACGGCGAATGCCCAGTCGACGCGGTTGCCGTAGAGGTCGATCGCGACCGAGCCGGCGATCGCCGACAGCGGCAGCAGGATGGCGGCGCCGATCTTGCCCGCCGCCGGCATCTCGCCGTTGATCGCGGCGATCAGCAGCGCCAGGGCCAGCACCAGCCACAGCGCCACGCCGAAGATGGCGCCGAAGCCCAGCGCCATGCCGCGGCCCATCGCGTCGGTGCCGCTCGGGTCGGTGAGGCTGCCCAGCATGCCGACATAAAGCACGGCGGCCGCCAGCAGCAATGCGATGACGCCGAACGGCGGGCGCGAGCGGGTCGTGGGCGATGCCGGCATGGTGAGTTCCTCCCGCGGCGAGCACCCTAGCGGGCGGTGGTGGTCAACGGCAACGCCGTCCCCTGCTTCACTGGCCTCAGTGCGAATGAACTGCGGATCTGCGCAATGCCTGCGATCTTGGTGAAGTCCATCACGAAGCGCTCGTAGGCTTCGAGGTCGGGCACGACGACGCGCAGCAGGTAATCGCTGTCGCCGGTCATCAGGTAGCATTCCATCACCTCGGGGCGCTCGGCGGCGGCGCGCTCGAAATCCTTGAGCGACTTCTCGTTCTGCGTCGACAGCGAGACACTGACGAAGACGTTGACCGAGAGGCCGATGGACTTGGCGTCGAGCATCGCGGCATAGCCCTTGATGACGCCCGCCTCCTCCAGCGCCTTGACCCGCCGCCAGCACGGCGACGACGACAGCCCGACCTTCTCGGCGAGCTCGGCGTTGCTCAGCCGGCCGTCCTGCTGGAGCCGCTCGAGGATGCGGCGGTCGATGGCATCGAGGGAGATCATTGCTCAGACTGCGTAATTTTGGTGAAATTCTACCCTATACAGGCGTCAAAACAGGCCAAACGCAAGGATTTTCCCTCCCACAGGGCGTATCCCCTAGGCATGACCACGCTTGCCCCGATCCAGCGCCTGAAGCTGCTCCGTGAACTGGAGCGCAAGGTCCTGTGGCTTTCCGCCTGGACGATCCATCACGCCAATCACCTCAGGCCCAACCGCGACGGCCTGAAGGTCGGCGGCCATCAGGCCTCGTGCGCCTCGCTCGCCACGGTGATGACGGCGCTCTATTTCTCGGTGCTGCGGCCGCAGGATCGCGTGGCGGTGAAGCCGCACGCCTCGCCGGTGTTCCACGCCATCCAGTATCTGTTCGGCCACCAGACGCGCGACAAGCTCGAGCACTTCCGCGGGCTGGGCGGCGCGCAGTCCTATCCGTCGCGCACCAAGGATATCGACGACGTCGATTTCTCGACCGGCTCGGTCGGCCTCGGCGTCGCCATGACGCTCTTCTCCTCGATCGTGCAGGACTATGTGCGCCTGAAGCAGCTCGGGCCCGCCGATCGTCCGACGGGCCGCATGGTGGCGCTGGTCGGCGACGCCGAGCTCGACGAGGGCAACATCTTCGAGGCGCTGCTCGAAGGCTGGAAGCACGACGTGCGCAATCTCTGGTGGGTGATCGACTACAACCGCCAGAGCCTCGACGGCGTGGTCAACGACCGGCTGTTCGGCCGCATCGGCGAGATGTTCGAACTGGTCGGCTGGCGGGTCGTCACGCTGAAATACGGCAAGCTGCTGGAGACCGCTTTCGCGCAAGCCGATGGCGACCACTTGCGCGACTGGATCGACGCCTGCCCCAACTCGCTCTACTCGGCTCTCGTCTTCAAAGGCGGCGCGGGCTGGCGCGAGGCGCTGAACCGCGACCTCAACCAGTATCCCGGCGTGCGGCGCATCCTCGAGCAGCACGACGAGGCCGCGTTGCACACCCTGATGACCAACCTCGCCGGCAACGACATGCAGGCCGTGCTCGACGCCTTCGAGGGCATCGACGACGACACGCCGACTTGCTTCATCGCCTACACGATCAAGGGCCAGGGCCTGCCCTTCGCCGGCCACAAGGACAATCACTCCGGCCTGATGACGCTCGACCAGATGGCGAGCTTCAAGAAGGGCATGGCGATCGACGAAGGCGCGGAGTGGGACAAGTACGCGGGCCTCAAGTCCACGGCCGCCGAGCTGCAGGGCTTCGTCGATGCGGCACCGTTCAACGCCCAAGGCCGCCGCCGCACCGAAGCGCCCGCCATCGCCATCCCGGCAGCGTTGCCCGCTCCCCACGACAAGGAAACGAGCACGCAGACCGGCTTCGGCAAGATCCTGAACGCAATAGCCGCCGAAGACAGCGAGCTGGCCAAACGCATCGTCACGACGTCTCCCGACGTCTCGGTCTCGACCAACCTCGGCGCCTGGATCAACCGGCGCGGACTGTTCGGCCATACCGAAGCCGAGGACGTGTTCCGCGAACTGAAAGTCGTGTCGGCCCAACTCTGGCGCAAGACGCCGCGCGGTCAGCACATCGAGCTGGGCATCGCCGAGAACAACCTGTTCATCCAGTTGGCAGCCCTCGGCCTCAGCCACGAGATCTTCGGCACGCGGCTGCTGCCCATCGGCACACTCTACGATCCCTTCATCGCCCGCGGCCTCGATGCGCTGAACTATGCCTGCTACCAGGATGCGCGCTTCATGATAGTGGCGACGCCGGCAGGTGTGACCCTGGCGCCCGAAGGCGGCGCCCACCAGAGCGTCCATACGCCGCTGATCGGCATCGGCCAGCCCGGCCTGCTCTCATACGAACCGGCCTATGTCGACGAGCTGGCCGTGCTGATGCGCTTCGGTCTCGAGCACATGCAGCAACCCAAAGGCGCGTCCATCTATCTCCGCCTCTCGACGCGCGCACTGGCGCAGCCCGACCGTACGCTCACGACCGAGCAGCAGGCCGACATCATCTCCGGCGGCTACTGGTATGCCCCGCCGGAACACGGCGCCGACGTGGCCATCGTCTGCATGGGCGCCGTCACGCCCGAAGCCATCGCCGCGCATGAGAGCGTGGCGCGCGACTTCGCGGGCGCAGGCCTTTTGGTGCTGACCTCGCCCGACCGCCTGCATGCCGACTGGCTGGCGGCCCAGCGCAACCGCGGCCGCACCGCGGGCGCCGTCGATCGCACACCGGCGCCGATCGAGCGCCTGCTCGGCGCTCTGTCGCGCGACGCCCGCCTCGTCACGGTGATGGACGGCCATCCTCTGGCGCTGTCGTGGCTGGGATCGGTGCGCGGCCAGCGGGTCGTGCCGCTCGGCATCGAGAATTTCGGCCAGTCCGGCGACATCCCCGATCTTTACCGGACCTACAAGCTCGACGCGGCGGCCATCATCGACGCGGTGGCGCGCTCGATCTGACGCCTATCGACCCTGGGCCCAGCGCTCTTCGACTTCTTTCATCTTCGTCGCGAGTTCGGTCGGCGTCAGCAGGCCCTTGCGGAACAGGATGTTGGAGAAGGTCACGATCCAGCGTTCGTAGTAAGTGAGCTTGCCGACCATCTCCGCCCCCAGGGCCTCGACACCGCACCGCTTCTCCTCGGTGTTGATGATCTTGTGCAAGTCGAGCACGTCGGCCAGCGCGTGGCAGCGTTTCTCCCAAGGCAGCAGCTCGTGATCGATCTGCTGGATGGGATCTGCCGCCAGGCCGCCGATGTCGTTGGGCAGGCGGTTCACGAGCTTCTCGGTGTCGCTCATGGCGCGGCCCTTCCGGCATCGACGGTGGCTGGCACGACGCCGATCATGGTGTCGCGAGTCACGAGGGCAGCCAGTTGCTCCTCGTCGTAGCGCTCCGTTCCCGAGGGTCGCCTCGGCAGCACGAGATAGCGCACCATCGCCGTTGAATCGTGGACCCGCACTTCGACGTCGCCCGGAATGACCGTGCCGAATTCGGCGAGCACCGCGCGCGGCTCCGAAACCGCACGGGCACGATAGGGTCTGGCCTTGTACCAGTCGGGCGGTAGGCCCAGGACCGGTCTCGGGTAACAGGAGCACAGCGTGCAGACGATCAGGTTATGAACCTTGTCGGTGTTCTCGATCACGATCAGCTGCGTATCGTCGTAGAAGCTGATGCCGAGTTCCTCGCAGGCGGCCCGCCCGTCGGCGAGCAAGCGCGCCTTGAAGGCCGGGTCGGCCCAGGCACGCGCCACGACCTTGGCGCCGAGTGCTGGCGTGCGCGAATCCAGAACCTCGATCTGGCGGCGAATCTCATCGGGACCGATCAGCTTCTTCTCAACGAGCAGCTCGCGGACGGCGGTTTCCATGATGTCGTAGTAGCCGGGAGGAGGGTCGCTGATCTCGGCATGAGGATGGGTGTGATCATGATCGTGGCCGTCGTGCGGTTCGGTCATCGGTCGATCCTTTCGAGCCAGGTCTCGAAGATTTCGATATGCAGGCCGTCGCGCGGCGATCCGACATAGTTTGGCCAAATCCCGGACATGGCGAAGGCCACACGGTAATAGTGAAGTCGCGACCCGGCGTTGCGGCCGTAGCCTTCTTCCTCGTTGTCGACTGCGACCGGCTCGATCACCTTTTCGACAATGCCACGCTTGCCGCGAAGATAAGTCGGTACGCGATAGTGGCCGATCGGCGACCGGTCCGAAACGCGAACCCGGTCACCCGCCTTGAAGATCGGCTTTTCGCCGAGGGCAAACACGAGGTCCGGTGCGACCACGGCGGATTGCAGATTTGTGTCGTCCATCCCTCAGTCTCCGACGCGTACGTCGATCGCGCTCGCAACTATAAGAGGAGCTTGGCGCAAATGCAGCCCCCTTGACCTCATCGGCCCGACGTCCGAGTTTCCCCGCCATGAAAGTAGACGGCAAGCCCTACCGCACCATTTGGCTCGGCGCCGACGGCACCACGGTCCAGGCGATCGACCAGACGTTGCTTCCGCACAAGTTCGTGGTCCGCGATTTCAAGACCATGGAGGACGCCGAAACGGCGATCCGCACCATGATCGTGCGCGGCGCGCCGTTGATTGGTGCCGCAGCGGCCTACGGCATGGCGCTCGCCATGGCGACCGATCCGTCCGACGCGAGCCTCAAGCGCGCCTACGACGTGCTGATGGCGTCGCGCCCGACGGCGGTGAACCTGCGCTGGGCGCTCGACGATTTGCGCGCACTGCTATCGCCTCTTGCTCCGGGCAAGCGCCGCGATGCGGCCTACGCGCGCGCCGCCGAGATCTGCAACGAGGATGCCGACATCTGCCGCCGCATCGGCGAGAACGGCCTCGGTCTCATCAAGAAGCTGAAGCCCCGCAGCAGCGAGCGCCTCAATGCGCTGACCCATTGCAACGCGGGCTGGCTCGCCACCGTCGACTGGGGCACGGCCCTGGCGCCGATCTACCAGGCGCACAATGCCGGCATTCCCATCCATGTCTGGGTCGACGAGACGCGGCCCCGAAATCAGGGCGCCAGCCTGACGGCGTGGGAACTCTCCAAGCACGGCGTGCCGCACACCGTCATCGCCGACAATGCCGGTGGCCACCTGATGCAACACGGCAAGGTCGACTTCTGCATTGTCGGCACCGACCGCACGACCAGGCGCGGCGACGTCTGCAACAAGATCGGCACCTACCTGAAGGCGCTGGCGGCGCACGACAACGGCGTGCCGTTCTATGTCGGCCTGCCCTATCCCACGATCGACTGGACGATCGAGGATGGACATCGCGAGATCCCGATCGAGGAGCGCAGCACGCTCGAAGTCTCGCGCATGGCGGGGCGCACGGCGTCCGGCGAGGTCGTGACCGTCGACATCCTTCCCGAGGGCAGCCCGGCGGCCAATCCCGCCTTTGACGTCACACCGGCGCGGCTGGTGACGGCGCTGGTCACCGAGCGCGGCGTCTGCCCGGCGAGCGAAGCGGGCCTGCTGTCGCTTTACCCAGAGCAGGCAAAAGCGGCGTGACCCTCACGCCCATGACCCGCGCCGTGGCGGGTCTCGGCTTCACCCAGATCGTGGGCTGGGGCACCACCTTCCTGATGCCCTCCGTGCTCGGCCGTCACATCCAGGACGACCTGCACATGCCGAGCGAGCTGGTGTACGCCGGCATCACCGTTCTGTTCGCCGTCGGTGCCGTGCTTGCCCCGCGCATCGGCCGACGCATCGACCGCACCGGCCCGCGCCTCCTCATGACCGCGGGCTCGATCGTCTATGGGCTGTCGCTGCTCGCCACGTCGCTCAGCCAGGGCCCGGTCGTCTACCTGTTGAGCTGGGCCGGCATGGGCGTCGCCTCGACCCTGGCCCTCAGCGTCCCCTCGAGCATCGCGCTGGCCCAGATCGCGGGCCCACGCGCGCGCCAGGCGATCTCGATGCTGACCATCATCGGCGGCTTCGCCTCGACCGCCTTCTGGCCGCTGTCGGGCGCATTGGACGCCCTGGTCGGCTGGCGCGGAACGCTCACGATCTATGCCGCGGTGCATCTCTTTGCCTGCGCGCCGATCCACTTCTTCATGCTGCCGAAGGCCGCGCCGGTCCTGCCGCACGGCACGGCCAGCGCCTCGACCGCCGGCGGCCTGCCGCCCGAACTGAGACCGCGCGCCTATCGCCTGCTGTCGATCTCGTTGTGCTTCGGTGCCTTCGTCTTCACCGGCATGATCGTCTACATGATCGAGGTGCTGCGCGCGCTCGGCCACTCGCCGGCGTCGGCGGTGTTCCTGGGCTCGATGATCGGCCCGGCCCAGGTCGGCATCCGCGCCTTCGAACTGCTGTTCGGCCATCGCTATTCGATCATGAGCTCCGCCGTGTTCGGCTCGGCGCTGCTGCCGTTCTGCCTCGCACTGGCGATGATCGCCGGCGGCAACTTCGGCGCGGCGCTGGTCTGCATGTTCGCCTACGGCATGTCGAACGGGCTGAAGGCAGTGCAACGCGCGACCCTGCCGCTCGCCCTGTTCGGCCGTGGCCAGTTCGGCGCCTACATGGGACGGCTGGCGCTGCCGCAGGGCATCGTCTCCGCCTGCGCGCCGATCGTGCTGGCGACCGTGCTCGACCGCTTCGGCGCCCTCGGTGTCCTCGGAATTAATCTTGCACTGGGCACTGTCTCGCTGGTCGCCATGGTGATGCTGGCCCGCATGAGCCGCGCCGTCCGCTAGCGCCGCGCCAGGCAAGCCCCTAAGGTCGCGCCATGAAATATCCCGTCGCGCTCTGCGCCGTCGCCGTCTTCTCCACTCCGGCCCTCGCGCAGAACTGCACCACGCCCGCGCCGCTCGACGACGGATGGGCGATCGCCGCCCCGGCCGCTTCCGGCATCGATGCCGACGCCCTGTGCGGCCTCGACCGCTTCATCTCCTATATGCCCAAGCCCACCAACATCCATGCCGTCGTCGTCGTGCGCCACGGCAAGCTGGTGGCCGAGCGCTACTACGACGGCGAGGACCAGAAGCTCGCCAAGCCGCTCGGCGCAATCCACTTCGGCCCCGAGGTGAAGCACGACCTGCGCGCGATCACGCAGAACGTGGTCGGCCTGCTGGTCGGCGTGGCGCTGGGCGAAGGCAAGTTCCCCGCGCTCGACAAACCGCTGATGGACCAGCTCCCCGAGCTGGCTTCGTTGCGCAAACCCGAGAACGCCGCGATCACGCTGAGCCAGCTTCTCACCATGTCGTCGGGCCTGGGCTGGAACGAGAAGTCGCCCTTCGAGGATCCGACCAACAGCTTGCGCCGTCTCGACGACGCAGCCGATCCCGTGCGCTTCGTGGTCGAGCAGCGCATGTGGTCGAAGCCCGGCGAGTTCTTCAACTACTCGAACGGCGCCACGACCCTGCTGATGGCGGTGCTGGCCAAGACGACCGGCCGCCCGGTCCACGACTATGCGCGCGAGAAGCTCTTTGCCCCGCTCGGCATCACCGACAGCGAATGGGTCGGCCTGCCGAAGAGCGGCCAGCCGGCGCCGGACGGGCTGCGCCTGCGGCCGCGCGACACCGCCAAGCTCGGCCAGCTCCTGCTGAGCGACGGCGTGTGGAACGGCAAGCAGGTGCTGCCCAAGGGCTGGGCGGCCGAAACGATGAAGCCGCGCGTCAACGCCGACAAGCTGTTCTACTACGGCTATCACTGGTGGCTCGGGCGCAGCTTCCTGCGCGGCCGCGACCTCGCCTGGGCGGGCGGCATCGGCTACGGCGGCCAGCGCCTCTACGTGATCCCCGGCCTCGATACCGTGATCGCGATCACCGCCGGCCACTACGACCAATACCAGCAATACGTGATCCCGGAGGCGATCTTCGATCACCTCCTGCTGCCGGCGACGAGGGACTAGAAGGTTCTCCCGAAGGTCGCGCGGCGCGTGTATAATGGCGCGAGACTTCGAGAGGCAGGATTCGCATGCTGCTGGGAGAGATTTTCGGCTACATAGCCTCGATACTGGTCTTCGCGACCTTCTACATGAGGACCATGGTGCCGCTGCGCATCGTGGCGGTCGCCAGCAATCTCGCCTTCATCACCTACGCCACGATCGACGGGCTGACGCCGATCCTCATCCTGCACGTGGCGCTGCTGCCGCTGAACGTGCTGCGCCTCCTGCAGATCCGCGACCTGATCCGGCAGGTCGAGCTCGCGGCGCGGGAGGGCTTCTCCGTCCAGGCGATCGTGCCCCTGATGCAACGCCGGGTCGTGCACGCCAACGAGACGCTGTTTTCTGCCAACGACCCGGCCAACGAACTCTACTATCTGGTCGACGGCATCCTCTTCCTGCCCGAGCTCCAGCACGAGGTCGAGCCGGGCACCTTCCTCGGCGAGTTCGCGCTCTTCTCGGACTCCGGCAGGCGCACCGCGTCAGCGATCGCGCGCACGGAATGCACGCTGATGGTGCTCACCCGGAACGCCATGTTCTCGGCGCTCCTGCAGCACCCGCGGCTGGGCATCCATCTGCTGAAGCTGATCACCGCCCGCCTGCTGCAAAACGCCGGACGCGATCATCACCTGCCGGGGCCGGCGGTGGGCGCAGGCTCGGCGGCGCACGAACCGCTGCCGCAGACCGGCCTGTTCGCCTCGCGGACCCGGCGCAACACCGTGCGCGTGCTGGCCGCCACCGCCTTCGTTCTCATGGTGGCCGCCTTCAATCCGCTCTACGCGGTGCTCTATCGCGACGCCGTGGTCACCACCTGGGTCAATGTCGTGGCGGCGCCGATCGCCGGCACGGTCGAGGATTTCAAGGCCCAGCCCGGAAGGCGTCTCGCCGCGACAGGCGAAGTCGCGCGGATCGTCAACCAAAGCGCCGACCGCAGCGGCCTGATCCATGCCACGGGCGTGGCGCAACGCGCCGAGGCGCATCTCGACGAGCTCAAGGCCTACGACGTGCGCATCACCGCGCTGGCCGGCGAATGGCGCGACCGCAAGAGCCAATACGCCGACGGCTTCCGCAGCGACCTCGACCTCAAGGTGCAGGAGCTGGAGCACCGGGCAACACTGCTCCAGGAGCGCGTCGCGCTTGCAGCGACGGCGTCCGGCCGCAAGCGCACGCTGAGGCTGCAGGGCAACAGCTCGCAGGCCGACGAGGACGTGGCGACGTCCACCCAACGCGAGTTGCAGGCGGCCCTCACCGAGACGGAGAAATCGCTCGAGCGCGTGCGCCAGCGGCGCAGTCTGGCCGGGCGCGGCATCTACCTCGAAGAGGACGGCAAGGAGCCGGAATGGTCGTGGCGCAGCCTCGACGAGATCCGCCTCGAGGCGACGCGGACGGCGCGTGCATTGACCGAAGTACAGAACGAGGTGAGGACCTCGAGGTCGATCCTGGCCGACGAACAAAAGAACTTCGAAACGGCCTCGCTGGCCTCGCTCGCGGTGCCGGCCGGCATGACGATCTGGTCGACGACGGCGACCAGCGGCATTTCCGTCACCCGCGGCGAGCGGCTGTTCACGTGGATCGACTGTTCGCAGCTTCTGGTCGACGTGCCGGTTACCGAGACGATGGCGACGCTCGCCGAGCGTGGCGCGCGCGCGGAGGTCACGCTGGAAGGCGAGCACGATCCACGCCCCGCCACGGTCGTGCTGAGTCGGGGCGCGTCGTCGCGCCTCACCACGGCCGAGCTGGTGAGCGTACCGACCTGGCGCAAGTCGGATGCGCAGGTGATCGTGGCGCTGGGCAATTCGCCCTCGCTCGCCGGCTGCCCGATCGGGCGGCGGGCGTTCGTGCGCTTCCCCGACATCGGCATGTTCCAGTACATCCGGGCCTATCTGCCGCCCCTGCACTAGCCTATTTCTCGTTCGCCTCCGCGACGTAGGGCCGAACCATCAGCCTGGGATCGACCACGCGATCGAACTCGGCTTCGCTCACGAAACCGAGCTGCAGCGCGGCCGCCTTCAAGGTGAGGTCGTGCTCCATGGCGTGGTGGGCGATCTGCGAGGCCTTGTCGTAGCCGATGACCGGCGTGAGCGCCGTCACCAGCATCAGCGAGCGCTCGACATACTCGGCGATCTTCTTGCGATTGGGCTCGGCGCCCTCGATCAGGTACTTGCGGAAGTTGGTGCAGCCGTCGGCCAGCAGCACGATGGAGCCCAGCACGTTGTGGATCATCAGCGGCTTGTAGACGTTCATTTCCAAAAAGCCGCCCGCGCCGCCGAAGCCCACCGCCACGTCGTTGGCCATCACCTGCACCGCCAGCATGGTGAGCGCCTCGGCCTGGGTCGGGTTGACCTTCCCCGGCATGATCGACGAGCCCGGCTCGTTCTCCGGCAGGATCAACTCGGCCAGCCCCGCGCGCGGCCCGCAGGCCAGCAGGCGGATGTCGTTGGCGATCTTGTAGAGCGAGCCTGCAAGCGTGCGTAGCGTGCCCGAGAGCTGGACCAGCGCATCGTGCGAGCCCATGACCGTGAACTTGTTCGGCGCCGATTCGAACGGCAGCCCGGTCAGCGTCGCGATCTCCGCGGCCGCCGCCTCGGCAAAACCAGGCGCTGCATTGATGCCGGTGCCGACCGCCGTGCCGCCCAGCGCCTGGCGATAGACGCTCTTCAACGCATCGCCGAGGCGCACGAGATTGTCGTCGAGCAGGCCGACATAGCCTGACCATTCCTGGCCGAGCGTGATCGGCGTGGCATCCTGCAGGTGCGTGCGGCCGATCTTGACGATCTCCATCCAGGCCCGCGCCTTGGTGTCGATCGCGCCGCGCAGCGCCGTCACCGACGGGATGAGCTGCTTGGTCGTCTCGACGGCGGCCGCGATGTACATGGCGGCGGGAAAATTGTCGTTCGACGACTGCGACATGTTGACGTGATCGTTGGGATGCACCGGCTTCTTTGAGCCCAGCGGCGTGCCCGCGATCTGGCAGGCGCGGTTGGAGATCACCTCGTTCACGTTCATGTTGAACTGCGTGCCCGAGCCTGTCATCCAGACGTGCAGCGGGAACATGTCGCGGTGCCGGCCGGCCAGGATCTCGTCGCAGACCTGGACGATCAGCCTGTGGACGTCGGGCGCCAGCCGGCCGCTCGCGCGATTGACTATAGCGCAGGCCTTCTTCAGCACCGCGTAGGCGCCGATCATCTCGCGCGGCATCAGGTCCTTGCCGATGCTGAAATGCTCGATCGAGCGTTGGGTCTGCGCGCCCCACAGCCGGTCGGCCGGCACGGCAATTTCGCCCATGCTGTCGATTTCCTTGCGCATTTCCACGATTTGGGTTCCTTTCCCCGCGATGCGTACCCTCGTTCTTCTGCCCGGCTTCATGTGCGACGCCGATCTCTGGGCCGACATGGTGCCCGATCTCGCCCCGCTCGGCCATCTGCACTACGGCAACGTCTACCAGGACGACACGCTCGAAGGCATGGCGCGGCGCGTGCTCTCCGAGGCGCCCGAGCGCTTCGTGCTGGTCGGTTTCTCGATGGGCGGCTTCGTCGCCCGCGTGCTGACCCTTATGGCGCCGGAACGCGTGGCGGGCGTGGCCTTCGCCGCCAGCTCGGCGCGCGAGTACACGATGGAGGAGCGCGAGAAGCGTCGGCAGGGTGCCCTGCCCGGCAACCGGCCGCGCGCCAACGGTACCGCGATGGGCCTGCATCCCGACCGCGAGCAGGACCCGGTGCTGCTCGACCGGCTGCGCGGCATGCAGCGCCGGCTCGGTCCCGAGGTGCGCGCGCGCCAGTCGGCGCTGATCCGCAAGGACGGCTACGCCGACCTCAGGCGCATCACGTGCCCCGCCGTCGTCATCGCCTGCCGCCAGGACCGGTTGCGCACGCTGGCCGAGACTGAGCGCATGGCCGAGAACCTGCCGCAGGCGCGCTTCGAGGTGATCGAGGATTGCGGCCACATGGCGCCGCTCGAGCAGCCGCACGCCTTCGCCGCCCACCTCAGCGATTGGATCGCGCGCGACGGGCTCTAGAGAACCGGACGGTTTTCACGGTTTATATACCGTCGGCACACCCTCGCATCGAGTTGATGCAATGAATTCAAGGCTTTGCCTCGTCGGAGCCGGCGAATAAACCGGCAAAAACCGCTGAAAACCGCGACTGCATCAGTTGCGTTCGTGGACGGACTGCGCGCGCGCAGCGTGGAACGAATCTTCGAATCGTCGGACATGTTCGCCTCCCGTAGATGACGTTGGATCATCACCATAGGAGCATCTTCGGGAATCGCGCATCTTGGTCTTTATCGAAGACATATCGTTGGCCGGCTTGCAACGGAAGCGTTCCGCGCGAAGTGGAATCGCGTGGATAAAGACGCCGCGCCGGGAAAAATCAGCGCGTGGCCCGCAGCCCTACATCCGCCCCCCGTCGACGACGAAGTTCTGCGCCGAGATCAGGCGGCTGTCGTCGGAGGCGAGGAACAGCACCATGCGGGCAATGTCGGCGGGATAGACTTTCTCCTTGAGCACCTGCGCCTTCATCAGGTCGGCCTCCGCCGCCGGCGTCAGCCAGAGGTCGATCTGGCGCTGGGTCATGATCCAGCCCGGCGTGATGGCGTTGAGCCGGATGTTGTCGGGCCCGAGGTCGCGCGCCAGGCCGCGTGTCATGCCGATCACCGCCGCCTTGGCCGACTGATAGACCGAGAGCCGCGGCGTCATCGTGTGGTAGCTCACCGAGCTGAAGTTCACGATCGAGCCGCCGCCCGTCTTCTTCATGCCGGGCGCCACGGACTGGATGGCGAAGTAGGCATGGCGCAGGTTCACCGCCATGCGCTCGTCCCAGAACTCGGGCGTGACGTCGGCGATGTCGTGGCGATCGTCGCGCGCGGCGTTGTTGACCAGGGCGGTGATCGCGCCGTGCCTGGCCGCGACCTCGGCGAGCGCGGCTTGATAAGCCTTCACGTCGCGGATGTCGCATTTGACGAACAGCGCGCCGGTTTTCTTCGCCAGCGCTGTCGAGGCCGCCTCATCGATGTCGACGAAGCCCACCTTCGAACCCTGGGCGGCGAAATGCTCGACGATCGCGGCGCCGATGCCCGAGCCGCCGCCCGAGACGAAGACGGACTTGCCCTTGAGACTGGGATACGAGGCAAAAGACGGCATGGCGTTTCCTCAGGTTTCGTGTTCGACGCGGAAGACGATCTCGCCGGAGAGCGTCGCTCCGGCATCGAGATGGGTGCGGCCGACCCGGCCATTGGCGTGGCTGACCGGCTCGACACAGAAGTACGGCCGGTCGGGCGGCACATAGATCACGACATGGCGAAAGGTCGGCGAGGCTTCGAGCTCGAGCCGCAGCCTGCGGCTCGGCCAGCGGATCGTCGCGCGGCCGTCCCAGCCGTCGAAGCCGTTGTCGAGGGTCACCCCGCTCACGTTGCGCGAGCGGCTGAAGTCATAGGCCGGCGGCACGACAATACGCGCGATTGGCAGCACCTCGGCGTCGGTGCGCCAGACCGCTTCGGTGCGGCATTGCAGCTCGCTGTCGGCGTCGCGCACGAAGAAGGGATGCAGTCCGAGGCCCGCGGGCACGGCGCGCTCCTCGAGATTGTCGAGCGCCAGGGTGACGGTGAGCCGGTCGACGTCGAGTCGGTAGGCCTGGCGTGCGCGATAGCGAAACGGCCAGCCACCTTCGGCGGCCGCGCGCTCGTGCAGGTAGGCGATCTCTGCCGACACGCCGTCCGAGCGCACGACCTGCCAGGCATGGGACCAGCCGTCGCCGTGCATCGGATGGGCGACGCCGGGCCAGTTGCGCGCGAGATGGAAAGTCTCGCCCTCGAAGTCGAGTCGACCGTTCGCGATGCGATTGGAGTACGGCACGAGCGGATAGGCCGACGCGTTGTTACCCTTGCCAGACGCGATGTCGGCCGCCGCCATGGGGCGCAGGATGTCGGCGCCATCGACGCGGAACCCCGCGATCGACCCGCCCGAGGATGGCGCAAGATCGACGGCCAGCCGACCGTTCTGCAGCGATAAAACCGTCACGACCTTGCCCTGCGCTGTGTAGACTGCGGCGTTCTTAACCCGATCCGAGGAAACGCCGAAATGTCGTCGAACATGCTGAAGAAGCGCCTGCAGGCCGGCAAGGCCTGCGTCAACGGCTGGCTCGCTATTCCCAGCGGCTTCTCGGCCGAGGTCATGGCGCAGTGCGGCTGGGACAGCGTCACCGTCGACATTCAGCACGGCGTGCAGGATTACCAGTCGATGGTCGCCTGCTTCCAGGCGATGGACAAGCATCCGATCACGCCGCTGGTGCGCGTGCCGTGGAACGAGCCCGGCATCATCGGCAAGGTGCTCGACGGCGGTGCCTGGGGCGTGATCTGCCCGATGGTCAACAACGCGGCCGAAGCCAAGGCTCTGGTGTCGTATGCGCTCTATCCGCCCAAGGGCAAGCGCTCCAACGGCCCGATCCGCGCCGGCGCCTATGGCGAGGCGACGCCCTACCAGGCGACCGCCAACGACGAAGTACTGATCATCCCGATGATCGAGACCCAGGAGGCGATCGACAACATCGACGCCATCCTCGACGTGCCGGGCGTGAGCGGCATCTATGTCGGCCCGTCCGACCTCGGTCTGTCGCTCGGCCTGGTGCCGAAGCTCGATCGCGAGGAGCCGCAGGTCCTCAAGATCTACGAGAAGCTCACGACAGCCTGCAAGAAGCGCGGCTTGTTTGCCGGCATCCACAACGGTACGGGGAGCTATGCTGCGCGCGCCGTCGGCATGGGCTTCCAGTTCAACACGATCGCCAACGATTCAGGGCTTCTGGCGATGGCCGCCAAGGCGGCCGTCAACACCTTCCGCAAGGAAGCCGGCGCGACCGCCGACAAGTAAGACCACGGGGACTGGCCGCGCGATGTTCCGCAACGCCACGCTACCCGACAGACGCCGCCGCGACATCGTGGTCGCGGACGGCCGGATCACGGCCTTCCAGGAACCTACTTCCGGCGACGGCATCGACCTCGCGGGCGCCCTCGTCCTGCCGCCGCTGGTCGATGGCCACATCCATCTCGACAAGACCCTGCTCGGACTGCCGTGGATCCCCAACCAGGCCCAGGGCAACCGCGTCGCCGACCGCATCGAGGCCGAGCGCCGCGTCCGCGCCGGCCGCACCGTGCCGGAGACCGAAACCGGCGCCAACCTCGTGCGCCAGGTGCTGGCGAGCGGCACGCTGCACATGCGCAGCCATGTCGACATCGACAACCAGCTCGGCCTTAAGAACCTGCACGCCGTGCTGGCGATCCGCGAGCGCTTCCGCGACCTCGCGACCATCGAGATCGTGGCCTTCCCGCAAAGCGGCATCGCGCGCTCGCCGGGCACGGCGGCGCTGCTCGACGCGGCGATCGCGGCCGGTGCCGACCTCGTGGGCGGTCTCGATCCGGTGGGCATCGACGGCGACCTCGAGGGCCATCTCGACACGATCTTCGGCATCGCAAGCCGGCGCGGCGTCGGCGTCGACATCCACCTGCACGATGGCGGCGAAGGCGGCATCGCCGAGATCGTGGCCATCGCCCGGCGCACCAAGGCGCTCGGCCTCGCGGGCAAGGTCGCGGTCAGCCACGCCTTTGCGCTGGGCTCCGTACCGGTCGATCTCGCGGCGCGCACGGCCGACACCCTGGCCGAGGCCGGCGTCGCCATCATGAGCCACGGGCCGGGGGCCGCCTCCATGCCGCCGGTCAGGCTCCTGAAGGAGCACGGTGTGGAGGTGTTCAGCGGCTCCGACAACATTCGCGATGCCTGGTCGCCCTTCGGCAACGGCGACATGCTGGAACGCGCCATGATGGTGGGCTACCGCGCCAACTTCCGGCACGACCATGAGCTAGCGCTGGCCTTCGAGATGGTGACGGCCGCGCCGGCGCGCGTGCTGGGCCTCGCCGGCTACGGCCTCGCGGCCGGCGGCCCGGCCGACTTCGTCGTGGTCGACGCCGCCACGGTCGCCGAAGCGGTGGCCACCCGGCCACGGCGCAAGCTGGTGGTCAAGGCCGGGCGGGTGATCGCCCGCGACGGCGTGCTGGTCTGATCGGGCGGCCTTGGCGGCGCAGTCTGATTAGGCCGCCTTAGCGGCGGCGATGGGCCCCCACGACTTCAGCACCGGCAGCACTTCCTTGGCGAACAGTTTCAGGCCGCGCTCGGAGACCTCGTAGGGCGTGCCGCCGAAGCGGAAGGCCACGTTCATCTCGAAGTCGCCAAGCAGTTTCCGCCGCGCCTCGAGCCCGCGCAGGATCTTGTCCGGCGTGCCCCACGAGGCGGCCTGCATGAAGCCGGTGATGGCGCCCTCGATTCCACCACCCTTGCGGGCGAGATCGGCCTTCTGCTGGTAGGAGTCGTAGCCCTTCACCGTCTTGAAGTGCTCGCCCAGGAATTCGTAGTGGTAGAAGTTGCTTTCCACGAACTTGCCCTGGTAGCGGCGCGCCTCGTCCTCGATGGTCGCGGCGTCGGGACCGCAGACGCAGAATTCCGTCAACATGATGCGCGGCGGTTCCGTGCCGTGATACTTGCGGTGCAGCTTGCGGCCGAGTTCGACCATCGGCGCGCGCATTTCCCACGGCCGGTCGGCGAACATCACGATATGGGCGCCGAGGCGCGCCGCCGAGTCGATCGAATCCTCGCTCGACGCCACGGCATAGATGCGGCCGTCGAAGGAATGCTGCGGGCGCGGCCGGATCTCGATACGCGGCTGCTGGTAGAACTTGCCGTCGCCTTCCATGAAACCGGTCTTCAGCGCATCGATGATCATCGGGGCGGCCTCGTCGAAGCGGCCGCGCGATTCGTCCATGCTGAGGCGGAAGGCGTCGAACTCGCGCCGTGCCAGGCCGCGCCCGAGGCCCAGCCGCAGCCGGCCCTTACTCAGCAGGTCGAGCACGGCGGCGTTCTCGGCGACGCGCAGCGGATCGTGCCACGGCACGATGACGGCCGCAGTGCCGACGTCGATGTCGGGGCAAAGCGCCGTCAGGTGGGCCATAAGGGCGAGATTGTCGGGCACGAAGGAGTAGTCGTTGAAGTGATGCTCGGCCGACCACAGGCAGTCGAAGCCCGAGTCGGCGGCGATCCGCGCCAGGCGGATATCCTCGTCCCACACGCGCTGATCGGAGCAGTTCTCCCAGCCGTAGCTGGCGAAGATCATCATCATGCCGACGTCCATCGCCCATCCTCCGCTTTGGTTATTTGAGCGAAATGCTTTCACGGCCCGATCCCGCCCGCAAGCGGGCCTCGCTTCCGCACCGCAGATGGCGTATGGGGTCGCCCGACTTTCGGGGCCGGATTTTCGGGAAAAATCGACCATGGCGTCGCGTCAGGCCGTGCTCGGCATGGAGCAGGCTGCATTCTTCTACGGCTCGGGCCGTGTCTTCGAGAACGTGTCGTTCCTGCTCGACGACGCGCGCACGGCGCTGGTCGGCGAGAACGGCGCGGGCAAGTCGACGCTCCTGAAGTGCCTGACCGGCACGCTCGAGCTCAACGCCGGCCTCGTCGTGCGCTCGCGTGGCCTCAGGGTCGGCAGCCTGCCGCAGGACATTCCCGAGGGGCTGGCCGGTCGGCCGCTGCGCGACGTGCTGGGCGATGCCCTGGCGCATGCCGGCCTCGGCGACGACCTGTGGCGCATCGACGTGCTGATCGACGAGATCGGCGTGGCGCCGGACACACTCGACAGGCCGTTCGGCGCCTTGTCGGGCGGCTGGCAGCGGCTGATGCTGATCGCAGCGGCGGCGCGGCTCGAGGAGCCCGACATTCTGATCCTCGACGAGCCGACCAACCACCTCGACCTCGACAACATCAACACGCTGGAGCGCTGGCTGACGACGGACTTCGCCGTGCCGATGCTGATCGTGAGCCACGACCGCGAATTCCTCGACCGCGTGACCGAGCGCACCCTCTTCCTGCGCTTCGACGGCGTGCACGCCTTCAAGACGCGCTTCACCGTGGCGCGCGAGGAACTGCTGCGCCGCGACGCCACCACGGCTGCCCGCGCACGGGTCGAGGACAAGGAGATCAAGCGGCTCGAGGCGGCGGCGGCGCGTTACAAGGTGTGGGCGGTCAAGAACCCCGACCTCAACAAGCGCAAGAACGCCGTCGAGAGCCGCATCGCGCGCATCGAGAAGGAGCGCACGCAAACCTACGTCGCGCGCGAGCGCCGGCTCGAGCTGGCCGACGCCGACATCGACGCCAAGGTGGCGCTGCGGCTCGCCGGCCTCGAGGTGAGGACGCCCGACGGCCGCAAGCTGATCGGCATCGAGCGCCTGGCGATCGCCGCCGGCGAGCGCGTCGCCATCCTGGGCGCCAACGGCGCGGGCAAGTCGACGCTCCTGTCGGCGCTGGCGGCGGCCTACGATCCGGCGCGCGAACATTACGACAGCCTCGCCGCCGTGCGCTTCAATCCGGCGTGCCGCCTGGTCTACTTCGACCAGACCATGCGCGACCTGCCGACGGCATTGTCGATCCTCGACTACGTGGTCGCAGCCGACGGCATCACGGAGAAGGACGCCATCCGCCATCTCGCGAGCGCCGGCTTCGCCTTTGCGCGCCTGCGCGAACCGGTCGCCGTGCTGAGCCATGGCGAGCGCGCCCGGCTGGTGTTCCTGAAGATGAAGCTCCTGCGGCCCAACATGTACCTGCTCGACGAGCCGACCAACCACCTCGACATCGAGGGCCAGGAGGACCTGGAGGACCAGCTCGAGAAGAGCGACGTGTCGTGCCTGTTCGTGAGCCACGACCGCTTCTTCACGCGCACCGTGGCCACGCGCTTCCTCGAGATCCGCAAGGGCCGGCTGGTCGAGATCGACGACGCCGACGCCTTCTTCGACGCCCAGACGTCTTGAACGAGGCTAGCGCGCCGGCTTGGTGAGCGGCAGGTCGCGCGAGACACCGAACAGCGACGGGCCGGTCGCCCGCGCCGTGTCGGGCGCCGGGCTGCCGGGCGCCGCGACGTCGTTGTCGATCGGCGAGGCGGTGGCGCCAGCACCGACGTTCGAACCGGTGTTGCTGCCGCTGCTGGCCGGGCTGCTGCCCGAGGTGCCGGGCCGCGGATCGGACGCCGTGAAGCCGGGCACCGGCGAGGCCGGAATGGGCGTGGATTGCGCGCAGGCAACCGACGGACCGACGAGCAGCGCGACCGCCATCACGAGAGCGCGAATAGGCTTCTGCATGGCACTGCCTCCAAAATCACTCTGATTTAAAGCGTGCGCGGGCGCTGAAGGTTCCCGGTGTGTGCGACGGCGAACGTCACGGCTCCGAGAGCAGGGCTCAGCCCACGATCTCGCCGCGGAAGGCCCAGCGGGTCAGGCGCTTCTCGACCAGGGCGCAGGCGGCGTACATCAGCACGCCCATGATGGCGATCGCAAACAGGCCGGCGAAGGTCGTGGCGGTGTCGTTGCGCGCGCCGGCCGACAGCATCAAAAAGCCGATGCCGCGGTTGCCGCCCACCGTCTCGGAGATCACCGAGCCGATGAAGGCCAGCGTGATGGCGACCTTCAGGCTGGCGAAGAGATAGGGCATGGCGCGCGGGATGCCGACCTTGACCAGGATCTGCGTGCGTGAGGCGCCGAGCGAGCGCAGCACGTCGCGCATCTCGGGCTCGATGGTGGCGAGCCCGGTGGCCACGTTGACCACGATCGGGAAGAAGCTGATCACGAAGGCGGTGATCACCGCCGGCAGCGCGCCGACGCCGACCCAGATCATCAAGATCGGCACCAGCGCCACCTTCGGCACCGCGTTGAAGGCGATCAGCAGCGGATAGAGGCCGGAGTAGACGAAGGCCGAGGCGCCGATCGCCATACCCAACAGCATGCCGCCGGCGATGGCGAGCAGGAAGCCCATCAGGCTGGTCCACAGCGTGTCCCAGCAGAAGGCCAGCAGGATGTCGAAGCGCTGCCAGAATACGACGAACACCCGGCTCGGCCGTGGCAGCAGGATCTCCGGCAGGTCGAAGACGACGCAGGCGAGTTCCCACACCGCCAGGAGGGCGGTAATCACCAGCCACGGCATGGCGATGCGGAGGGCGTCGCGCCGGGTCACTAATCGTGCTCCTGCTGGATGCGGTCGCGCAGTTCGCGGACGAGCTCGACGAAATGCGGCTCGAAGGTGGTGGCGAGCGTCCGGGGTCGCGGGATGTCGATGCGCTGCGTCATGACGATGCGGCCGGGCCGGCGGCTCATCACATAGACGGTGTCGGCGAGGTAGACCGCCTCGCGCAGGTCGTGGGTCACCAGCACGCCGGTGAAGCGCCGCTCGAGCCACAGCGCCTGCATGACGCCCCACATCTCCTCGCGCGTGAAGGCGTCGAGCGCGCCGAACGGCTCGTCGAGCATCAGGAGTTCGGGCTCGTGGATCAGCGCGCGGCAGAGGTTGGAGCGCTGCTGCATGCCGCCCGAAAGCTGCCACGGGAACTTCAGCGCAAAGTCGGCCAGACCTACGGCGCCCAGCAGCTTCATGGCGCGCTCGACGTACTCGGCGCGATGGCGGCGGAAGCGGCTGCGGTGCGGCTGGACCACCTCCATGGGCAGCAGCACGTTGTCGAGCGTCGTGCGCCACGGCATCAGGGTCGGGTTCTGGAACGCCATGCCGACGTCCTTGATCGGCGTCCGCACCCGCTGTCCCGCCACCTCGACCTCGCCGCCGGTGGCGGGCAGCAGGCCGGTGACCAGCTTCATGATCGTCGACTTGCCGCAGCCCGAGGGCCCGACCACGGCGACGAATTCGCCCTTGTCGATCGACAGGGTGGCGTCGGCGAGTGCGAGCGTCGTGTCCTTGCCGAGCACGTAGGTGAGGCTGGCGCCCCTCAGCTCGACGAAAGCCACTATCTTGCGACCGTCACTTGGCCATCATGCGGTCGGCCTTGGGCGGCAGGAACCTGTTGGTGAAGACCTTGTCCGGCGCCGGCGCGGTCGGCAGGCCGAACGCCTCCGAGACCAGCGCGATCGAACGGGCGAAGCGCGCCGGGTCGACGTCGCCCATGCCGTTGGCCTTGACGTAGGGCGTCAGGATGTTGGTATCGAGCGAAATCTGCAGGCGCTCGGTTTCGAGCGCCTCGTCGATCAGCGGATCCTTCTTCCTGGCCGCGGCGACGCCGAGCTTCTTGTCGGCGATCACGTCCTTCCAGCCCTTGATGGTGGCGGCGACGAAGCCCCTCACCGCCTTCTCGTTCTTGGCCATTTCGGGCGAGACGACGATGCCGTTGCCGTAGACGTCCATGCCGTAGTCGACGTAGCGCATGGCCACGATGTCGTCGAACTTCACGCCGCGCGCCTTGAGGTCGAGCATCGACGAGAAATAGTGGCCCGAAATGAAGTCGACCGAGCCCTGCACCAGGCTCTGCTCGCGCAGCTGCGGCGCCAGGTTGACGTGCTCCCACTTGGTGATGCCCTGGCGCTTGGCGAAGGCCGGGAACAGGCGGAACGAGGCGTCGAATACCGGCGCGCCGAGCTTCTTGCCCTCGAGGTCCTTCGGCACCTTGATGCCGCTCTTCTTCAGCGCGTAGACGCCAAACGGCGCGAAGTCGTAGGCCATGAACACGCAGAGCACTTCCTTGCCCGGGTTCTTGGCGTTGTATTCGATGGTCGAGTTCACGTCGGCGAAGCCGATCTGGTAGGCGCCGGTGGCGACCCGCTGCACCGCGCCGGCCGAGCCCTGGCCGGGATCCATGGTGACGTCGAGCCCCTCGGCCTTGTAGTAGCCCTTGTCGAGCGCCACCAGAAACGGCGAGGTCGGGCCCTGAAAGACCCAGTCCAGGGTGAATTTGATCGGTGTCTGTGCCGATGCCGGCAGGCTCGCCAGAGCGAGTGCCAGGACGGCCGCGCCGCCCAGCCAGGTGGTTCTTCTGTTCATTTCCGCTTCCCCTCGCTCGAATGCCTTACGGCGACTCTTAGGCGGCCCGCGCCGGGCCGCCAAGGGGATATCAGGCAGAATCTATGCCACCCTGCTGCGTGGCCACGAGGGTGGCGAAGGCGCCGCCCTTCGCAATCAGCTCGGTATAGCCGCCGTGCTCGACCATCCGGCCGTGATCCAGCACCACGACCTGCCCGGCGTCGCGGATCGTCGACAGGCGATGGGCGATGACGAAGGTCGTCCGCCCCTTCATCAGCACGGCGAGCGCCTTCTGGATGCGCGCCTCGGTCACCGAGTCGAGCGCGCTGGTCGCCTCGTCGAGGATCAGGATCGGCGGGTTCTTGAGCAGCGCCCGGGCGATCGCCAGCCGCTGGCGCTCGCCGCCCGACAGGGTGGTGCCGCGCTCGCCGACCAGCGTCTCGTAGCCCTGCGGCTGCAGCAGGATGAATTCGTGCGCTTCGGCGAGCTTGGCTGCTTCCTCGAGCTCGGCCTGGGTGGCGTCGGGCTTGCCGATGCGCAGATTATCGGCGATCGAACGGTAGAACATTGTCGAGTCCTGGAACACCACGCCGATGTTGCGGCGCAACGACTCGAGCTTGATCTCGCGGTGATCGATGCCGTCGATGCGGATCGTGCCCGACTGGGCGTCCCACATTCGGTGGAGCAGCGACAGCGCCGTGCTCTTGCCGGCGCCGGTCTGCCCCACGAACGCCACCGTCGTGCCGGCCGGCACGTGCAGCGAGAAGTGCTGCAGCGCCGGACGCAGCCCGTCGTAGGAGAAGTTCACGTCCTCGAAATCGACGTCACCCCTGGCGCGGCCGATGTCGCGGCCGTCGGGACGGTCGAGGACGGTCGACTGGTGGTCGATAACGCGGAAGAAGTCGGCCAGCGCCGGCATCTGGAAGAAGATGCGGCTGACGAAGCCCGAGGCCTGGTCCATGCGGCTGATCAGCATGGCGGCGAAACCCATGAAGCTCACGATCTGGCCGACCGTGGCTTCGCCCCGCGTGTAGAGCCAGGTGCCGAGCACGAAGATCGAGATGGTGGTCACCGTCGAAGCCGCGCGCGTCAGCACCGACAGCAGCGCCCACCAGTTGAGCACGGGATACTGCGCGGCCAGCGTGCGGCCGATGACGCGGTGCATCTCGCTGGTCTCGACGGCCAGACGCACGAAACTCTGGATCAGGTGGATGTTGCCCAACGCGTCGCTCGCGCGGCTGGCGAGTTGGCTGTGATAATCCTCGACTTCCTGCTGCAGGACGTCGGTCCGCCCCACCACCCAGGCATTGGCGACGGCAAAGAAGAAGATCAGCACGATCAGCAGGCATCCCAGCCGCCAGTTCATCAGCAGGCTGAGCGGCAGCATGATGAACAGGGCCACGAACGTGGCGAGATTCTCGCGGAAGAACGACAGCCAGATGCCGAACAGGTTATCGACGCCGGTCAGCATCACCTTCAGCAGGCGGCCGGAATGCTGCGCGTTGTGGAACGAGAACGGCAGGTCGAGGACGTGCTCGAAATAGTGCGCCATGGCGCCCAGCCGCCGGCGATGCGCCAGCCGGTCGGCCTGCAGCGACACGACGATATTGGCCACGATGCCGCTCAAGCCGACGATGGCCCAGATGACGAGGAGTTGGCGGGCGCCGGCCCACAGCTCGTCGGTGGTCTGGGTCTTGGCGTTCGAGAGAAGGTCGACGACCTTGCCGAACAGCACCGGTTCATAGAACTGGAGCGCTGCCACCGCGATGTTGGCGACGGCCAGCGTGATCGCCAGCCTCCGCTCGTCGCGGAGGAGCCCGATCACCCGGCCGTAGACGCGGAAAAATTCCATGCAGCCGAGTGTAACGCCTCAGGCTTGCGCCGGTTCCGCGAGGAAACGCTCGACGGTGTTTACGAAGAACGACACGCCGAAGGGAATCGCCATGTCGTTGAAGTCATAGCGTGAGTTATGGAGGCTGACAGCGTTCTCGTCGCCGCCGTTGCCCAGCCACACCATCGCGCCCGGGACCTGCTCCAGCATGTAGGAGAAATCCTCCGCGCCCATGCTCGGGCGAGTGTTGTCGCGGACGTTGTTGGGGCCGCAGACACCGGCCGCCACGTCGACGGCGAACTTGGCGCGCTCGACGTTGTTGATGGTCGGCGGATAGCCCGGCTTGTGCTCCATGGCGACCTTGACGCCGTACATCTTCTCGGCACCCTCGCAGATCTCCTGGATGCGGCGCTTCACCAGCGCGCGGTTGGCCGGCGTCGTGGTGCGCGTCGTGCCGCCGATGTGCGCATCACCCGGGATCACGTTGTAGGCCGAGCCCGCCTTGAAGAAGCCGACTGTGACGACCGTCGAGTCGATCGGGTCGATGTTGCGGCTGACGATGGTCTGCAGCGACATGATGATCGAGGCGCCCGCCACCATCGGGTCGATCGTCATATGCGGATGGGCGGCGTGACCGCCCTTGCCGGTGATGCGGATGTCCCAGCGGTCGGCCGCGGCGAGCAGCGGGCCGCCGCGCGTGACGATGCTGCCGAGCGGGATGCCGGGCTTGTTGTGGATGGCAAACACCGCGTCGCACGGGAATTTCTCGAACAGCCCGTCCTCGATCATCGCCTTGGCGCCGCCGCCGCCCTCTTCGGCCGGCTGGAAGATGAAGTGCACGGCGCCCTCGAAGTCGCGCTTCTCGGACAGCACCTTGGCTGCGCCCAGCAGCATGGCGGTGTGGCCGTCGTGGCCGCAGGCGTGCATGCGGCCGGGGTTGGTCGAGCGGTGGGCGAAATCGTTGGTCTCGTCCATCGGCAGGCAGTCCATGTCGGCGCGCAACCCGATCGACTTCACCGAGTTGCCCTTGCGCAAGGTGCCGACGAGGCCGGTCTTGCCCAGCCCGCGCGTCACCTCGAGGCCCCACTCCTTGAGCTTGGTCGCCACGATGTCGGACGTGCGGTTTTCCTCGTAGGCGAGTTCGGGATGGGCGTGGATGTCGCGGCGGATGGCGGAAATCTCACCCTGGATTTCGAGCGAACGCGGCAAGACGGGCATGCATATCTCCGGTTGGAACCTGGGCCCATCTTAGACCAAAGTACCGGCATGTTGTCTCTTTCCGAGATCGAAAACGCCGCAGCGATCGTCTACGCCGCGATGCCGCCGACCGCCCAATATGCATGGCCGCTGCTCGCCAAACGCACGGGTTGCGACCTCTGGGTCAAGCACGAGAACCACACGCCGATCGGCGCCTTCAAGGTGCGCGGCGGGCTGGTCTACATGGATCGGCTGAAGCGGCGCGCGCCGGGCCTGAAGGGCGTGGTGAGCGCCACCCGGGGCAATCACGGCCAGAGCATCGCGCTCGCCGCCGCCCGCAACGGCATCGCCGCCACGATCGTGGTGCCCGAGGGCAATTCGGTCGAGAAGAACGCCGCCATGCGGGCGTTCGGCGCCGAGCTGATCGAGGCGGGGCATGATTTCGACGCCGCCCGGGACGCCGCCGTGCGGCTGGCGGCCGAACGCGGCCTCACCATGGTGCCGTCGTTCCACCGCGACCTCGTGGCCGGCGTGGCGAGCTATGCGCTCGAGCTGTTTGCTGCGGCGCCGCCGCTCGACACGGTCTATGTGCCGATCGGCCTGGGCTCGGGCCTGTGCGGCGTCATCTCTGCACGCGATGCGCTCGGCCTTGCGACCAAGGTGGTGGGCGTCGTCTCGACGGGCGCGCCGGCCTATGCGCTGTCGTTCGCGGCCAGGAGGGTCGTGTCGACCAACAGTGCCGACACGATGGCCGACGGCATGGCCGTGCGCGGACCCGACGCTGAGGCGCTCGAGATCATCCTGAAGGGCGCCGACCGCATCGTGCAGGTGAGCGACGCCGAGGTGATGGAGGCCATGCGCGCTTACTACACCGACACCCACCAGATCACCGAGGGCGCCGGCGCCGGCGCCCTCGCCGCGTTGATGCAGGAGCGCGACCGGATGAAAGGCAAGAAGGTCGGCGTCATCCTGAGCGGCGGCAACATCGACCGCGCGCTCTACTTGCGGGCCTTGACGGAAGTCTGAGGCACCGGCGGCTGCGGCGCCCACGCCAGATCGCTCTTCACCGCCTGCATGATGAAGGACGAGCGCGAGCCGCGGACGCCCGGCATGCGCAGCAGCGCCTTCATGGCGAACTCGCTGAAGCTCGCGAGATCGGTCGCCAGCACGTGTAGCAGGAAATCCATGTCGCCGGTCATCGCATAGCAGGCCACGACCTCGGGCCGCGCGCGGATCGCTCCCTCAAACGCCTCGACGGTCTTCTCGGAGTGATCGTCGAGGGTCACCTGCACCATCGCCTGTAACTGCAGCCCGACGGCGGGCGGCGCCACGAGGGCGGCGTAGCGCACGATCACGCCCTCGTCCTCCAGCCGCTTCACTCGGCGCTGGCAGGGCGTGGGCGAGAGACCGACCTTGTCAGCGAGGTCGACCATCGGCAAGCGGCCCTCGGCCTGGAGCGCGGCAACGATGCGTCTATCGATGTCGTCTAGCTCGTTCATGGGTATATTCACCTTACATGGCGCTATTTCTAGAGAATATCTCTCTTTTGGCCTTCTTGATAGGCCCAGTTCGCCGGGATTCCCTCGTGCGCCGCCCCCAATATTGAGGGCATGAACATTGCCCCTCTCGAGAATCTGCGCGGCGACTATGCCGACATGGCGCCGGACTGGACGGTGCCCCAGCACCGCGACCACTACAGCGACGAGGATCAGGCCGTGTGGCGCCTGCTGCTCCAGCGCCAGAGCGCGTTGGCGCGCGAGCATGCCTGCGCGGAGTTCCTCGACGGGCTCGCCACGCTCGGCATCGGCGAGGGCCTTCCGGACTTCGACGAGATCAACGCCCGGCTCGAGCCGCTGACCGGCTGGCGCATCGTCGGCGTGCCGGGCCTCATTCCCGACGCCGCCTTCTACGACCACCTCGCGCACCGCCGCTTTCCCGTGACCGTGTGGATCCGCACGCGCGCCGAGCTCGATTACCTGGTCGAGCCCGACTTGTTCCACGACTTCTTCGGCCACGTGCCGCTGCTCACCAACAATGTGTTCGCCGACTACATGCAGCTCTACGGCCAGCGCGGCGTCGAAGCGGGCGCCAACGTGGCGCTGCTCGCCCGACTCTACTGGTACACGGTCGAATTCGGCCTGATCCGCACCTCGCGGGGCCTCAAGGCCTATGGCGCGGGCATCCTGTCATCTGCCGCCGAAGTGAAGCACGCGATCGAGGACGGCGGCGTCGAGCGCCTGCCGTTCGAGGCGATGCAGGTGATGCGCCGCCCCTACGAGATCGACAGGCTGCAGAACACCTACTTCGTCCTCGACGATTTCGGCCAGCTCTTCGAGGCCGCTCAGACCCGTTTGGCTTGAAGCACGACGAGCCCGTCGACCGCAACGACGCCTTCGCCCTCGCGCTTGATCAGGAGCGGATTGATCTCCGCTTCCGACACATCGCCAAACGATGGATGGGCGAGCGCCGAGAAGGCGGCGATCGTCCTGGCTAGGGCCGCCACGTCGCCCTTCGGCAGGTTGCGATAGCCGCGGATCGTGGCGAGGCCCTTGACCTCCTCGATCATCTGCACCGCCTCGGCCTCGTCGACCGGGGCGAGCCGCGTCGACGCATCCTTGTAGATTTCCGCCAGCACGCCGCCCAGACCCACGGTGATCGTCGGCCCGACCAGCGGATCGCGCCGGAAACCCAGGATCACCTCGGCGAGGCCACGCTCCATCTTCTGCACCAGGAAGCCGTCGAGCTTCGCGGCGGGACTGTGCGCCTTCACCCGCTTCTCGATCTCGCGCGCGGCGATCGCCGCAGAGGGGCCGTCCATCAGGCCGAGCGCCACACCACCCGCCTCGGTCTTGTGCGCGATGTCGGCCGACAGGATTTTGAGCGCCACCGGCGCGCCGACCTCGTCGACGGCAGCCGCGACCCGGCGGGCATCTGGCACCGCGAGCGTCCCGGCCATGGTGACGCCCAGCGCCGCGAACAGCGCCGAGGCGCGACGCTCGTCGAAGCCCGAGGCACGGCCGGCGTCCAACGCGTCGAGCGCTGTCCTCGCAGGTTCGCCCATCACCGGCACCGGCTGTGGCACCGGTCTCAGCAGGCAGAGCGCCATGGCTTCGGCGCAGGATTCGGGATGACGGAAGGCCGGCACACCGGCGGCTGTCAGCAGCGCCAGCGACTTCTCCGCCGAAGGCGTGAGCGACACGGCGAACGGCTTCTCCGACTTGGCGAACCGCAGCAACGGTTCGACGGCGAGCTCGGGATTGAACTGCGCGGAAGAGCCCACGACAAAGATCGCGGCATCGTTGTTCGGATCGGCCAGCAGACGCTCGATCGTGCCGGCCACGATCTCGGGCTTGGCGCCGGCCAAGGTGAGGTCGATCAGCTTGCCTTCTCCGGCGGCGATGCCGAGCGGCTTCAACCAGTCGACCAAAGCCTGCGGGGGGTCGGCGATGTCGAGGCCGGCCATCGCCATGTTGTCGACCACCATGGCGGCACCGCCACCGGTCGTGGTGGCGACGGCGACGCGCTTGCCGGTAGGAAGCGGGCGGTCGACCAGTAGCGCCGGCACGTCGACCAGCGATTCGAACATCGACACGCGCGCAATGCCGTGGCGCCGGCAGAAGGCGTCGAAGGTGGCATCCGATCCCGCGATCGCACCGGTGTGCGACTTGGCCAGCTCCTGGCCGATGTCGGAGCGGCCGAGCTTGTAGGCGATCACCGGCTTGCCCGCGGCATGGGCGCGGCGCGCGGCGTGCGCGAGACGGTCGGCGTCGCGCAGGGTCTCCATGAACAAGAGGATCGCCTTGGTCTTGGGATCGTCGACCATGAGGTCGGCGATCTCACCCACGGCAAGGTCGACCTCGTTGCCGACCGAGATCAGGCGCGAGAAGCCAATGCCGCGCGCATCCGCCCGCGACAGCAGCGCGCCGATCAGGCTGCCGCTCTGGCTGACCAGTCCCCAGGTGCCGGTGCGGAGCTTGTCGACCGCGAAGGCCGCATTGGCGGTCAGCGCCATCGCGGGATCGGTACTCACGGTACCGATGCTGTTGGGGCCGACCAGGCGGATGCCGGTCTCCTTCACGATGCGCACGAGATCGTCCTGCATCGAGGCACCGGCGGCTCCAGCATCGGCAAAGCCGCCGGCCAGGATCGAGGCCACCTTGACGCCGCGTCGCCCGCAGGCCGCCAGCGCTTCGACCGCGTCCTTGCCGTTCAACAATATGTAGGCGTGATCGATATCGCCCGCGATCGCGTCGAGGCTCTTGTAGGCCCGCACGCCCATGACCTCGGCCCGGCCGGGATTGACCGGCAGGATCTCGCCCGCGAAGCCATGCTTCACGAGGAACCGCTGGGGCCGCGACGTGGTCTTCTTCTCGTCGGCGGAGGCGCCGATCAGGGCGATGCGGCGAGGCTCAAAAAGGGCGTGAAAAAGCGTGTCCATGGGTGCACTATACGACAATGACAATCCGTCGTGTGAATTCGCCCCACGTTCCCGAGCCGCCCCCCGAACGGTGGTCCAACTGCCTGGTCTGCGACGGCATCGCCTACGTCTCCGGCATGACCTCGCGCGGCACCGATCCCAAGGTGCTTGCCGGCATGGACGAGTACGAGCAGGCCAAGCAGATATTCGGCAAGATCAAGGGCATGGTCGAGGCAGCCGGCGGCCTGATGGCCGACGTGGTCAAGGTCACGATCTACGTCACCAACATCAAGAACAACACGAAGGTCTGGAAGGCGCGCGCCGAGTTCTTCAAGGGCAACTTCCCGGCCTCGACCCTGGTCGAGGTGAGCGCGCTTGCCGCGCCAGAGATCCTGGTCGAGATCGAGGCCATCGCCCATATCGGCAAGGGTCCCCGCTAAACTAAAGATGTGAGAACATCGCCTTGCCGCCGACCGGCATCGTGGCCTTGAGGATCGTGCCGCCGTTCACCTTCGCACTGGGGCGCGACACCACGAGATAGAGGTCGTTCCCCGAGAAGGCGATGTTGGTGCAGAAGATATCGTCGCCCGCGTCGACATGGTGCGTCGGCCGGCCGAGCGAATCGAAGCGCCACGCCGTCGTGCTGGGATGGGCCACGACCAGCCCGCCCTCGGCGTCGAGCGCCATGCCGTCGGGCCCCGCGTGCCCGCCCGTCATCTGGATGAACAGCCCGACCTTGCTGGCGAAGCCGTCGGCCAGCAGCGGCAGGCGCCACACCGCGTTGCCACGCGTCACGCCGACATAGAGCACGGTCTCGGCCTTGTTCATCACCAGCCCGTTGGGGCTCGGCACGGTGTTCACCAGCATGGTGAGCCGGCCCGCGGTATCGTAGCGATAGACGCGGCCCGTCGGGTCGTGCAGGCCGGTCTGGCCCTGGTCGGTGAAGTAGAGATCGCCGTTGGCTGCGAAGAACAGGTCGTTGACGCCCTTGAAGCTCTCCGAGCCGCGATGGTCGACCACCGGCGTGATCTTGCCGTCCGTCGGATCGAGCAGGACGATGCCGCGCCGGTAGTCGGTGATGAAGATGCGGCCGTCCTTGTGGATCTTGAGCCCGTTCGGCCAGCCGTCGTACTCGGTGACGAGCGTCCACTCGCCTTGCGGGCTGATGCGGAACACGCGGCCGAACGGGATGTCGGTCACGTAGAGATTACCCGCGCGATCGAAGCTCGGCCCCTCGAGGAAGGATTCGAGTTCCTGGCCGGCGGCATTGGCGTCGGCCCAGGTCGAGCGGCGCTTGCGGCGGAACTTCTCCGGCATCCGCGACCACTCGGTCGCGGGCACCGGCTTGGTGAGGCCCCACATGGCTACGCAGCCTGGACTTCGCGTTCGGCCTTGAGCGCCCGCACGGTCTCGCGTAGCGCATGGACCGTCTTCTCGATCTCCGCGCCGCCGTGCATTGCCGAGACGAAGCCGCCCGGCGAGCCCATCACGTCGACGCCATGGGTCATCAGGCCCATGCGGATCTTGCCGGGGAGCGGACCGGTGCGGCCACCCTTGAGCTTGGAGAACGGCACCTTCAGCGGATCGAAGGTCGCGGGATCGAGCTTGTCGCCGCCGCCGTTCGGATAGATCAGGAAGGTCGAGGCCTGACCGTAGATGCCCCACGGCATGCTCTCCTTCACCAGCACCTCGGTAAGTGCCGCGCGCAGTTCTGCCGCCGTCTTGTTGGCCTTCTCCGCGAGGTCCTCGTCACGCACCAAAGTAAGTGCCGCGACCGCCGCCGCGGCAGACAACGGATTGGCGTTGTAGGTGCCGGGATGAGCGATCTTCTCTTTCTTCTTTGCAGCCGATGCCGCGTGATCGATCTGGTCGAGGATATCAGCACTGCCCGCGACCGCGCCGCCCGGCAGGCCGCCGGCCACGATCTTGGCCAGGATGCAGAGATCGGGCGTGACGCCGAACGCCTTCTGCGCACCGCCCGACGACCAGCGGAAGCCGGTGATGACCTCGTCCATCAGCATGACGACGCCCTTCTTCGCGGTGACGTCGCGGATCGCCTTGACGAAGCCCGGCTGCAGCGGCACCTGGCCCCAGCCGGCACCCGACGGCTCGAACATGACGGCGGCGATATCGTCGCGCTCCTCGATCATCTTCACGACCGCGCCGATGTCGGTGTCCGGCATCAGGATCGAAAGATCGGCCACAGGCTGCGGCACGCCCGGCGTCGTCGTGCCGTCGTAGTGCGAGTAGGCACCCGCGGCGACATTGTCGTGCCAGCCGTGAAAGTGGCCGGCGAAGCGCAGGATCTTGTCCTTGCCGGTATGGGCGCGCGCCAGCCGAATCGCCATATGCGACGCCTCGGTGCCCGACGCGGTGAACCGCACCTTCTCGGCCGACGGGATCATCTCGCACACCAGCTCGGCCCAGCGCACCTCGAGCTCATGGCTCGATCCATAGTGCGTGCCGAGCTCCATCTGCTTCTTCACCGCCTCGACGACGGCGGGATGGGAGTGGCCGAGCAGCATGGCGCCGTGGCCACCGAAGTAATCCACATATTCGTTGCCATCGACGTCCCACTTGCGGGCGCCCTTGGCCTTGGCGACGTGGATCGAATAGGGGTCGAGGTAGCGGGCGTCATGGGTGATGCCGCTCGGCAGGACCTTGCGGGCGCGCTCAAACAGCGCACCGGACCCCGGGGTCCGGGCTTTGTAGTCGGTGACGATCGCTGAGTTGGTGGCGGAATTCGTCGGCGCCGCGGTGCTCATTTGCCCTCACTTTGCTAATGACGGAGCATCGCAAGCATCGCTTGCGCCGCCAAGGCCCGAAGGCTAATCAGCGGCACGTTTTCCGCATACCGGAGCCCTGCCAGTGACCGCTCAAGTGAATGCCAAGCCGCGTGGCCGCCAGTTCTTCAACAACCCCGGTCCGACCAACATCCCCGACCGCATCCTGCGGGCGATGGACCGTCCGGTCATGGACTTCCTGGCGCCGGAATTCCTCGAAATCCACCGTGCCTGCCATGCCGGTGTGAAGCGCGTCCTGAAGACCGACCAGGAACTCTTCATCCACGCTTCGACCGGCCATGGCGCCTGGGAAGCCGCCGTCGCCAACCTGTTCTCGCCCGGCGATCTCGTGCTGGTGATCGAGACCGGCTACTTCTCGCTTGGCTGGAAGGAAATGGGCGAGGCGCTCGGCCTCAAGGTCGAGACGCTGAGTGCCGATTGGCGCACCGGCATCGACACCGCCCGGATCGCCGAGCGCCTGTCGAAGGACAAGGCGCACGAGATCAAGGGCGTGTTCGCCGTGCACAACGAGACCGCGACCGGCCTCGTCCTGCCGCTGCAGGAAGTGCGCCGCGCGATGGACGAAGCCAAGCATCCCGCGCTGCTGCTCAGCGACACGATCTCCTCGCTCGGCAGCATGGAATACAAGATGGATGCCTGGGGCATCGACGTCACCGTCGGCGGCAGCCAGAAGGGCCTGATGATGCCGACGGGCCTGGCGCTGACCGGCGTCAGCAAGAAGGCGATGGAAGCCTCGCGCAAGTCGAAGCTGCCCAAGTACTACTTCAACTGGGAGCTGATGAAGGCGCGCATGCCGCAGAAGTTCATCGGCACCGTGCCGGTGCACATGTTCTTCGGCCTCCAGGAGTCGATCAAGATCCTCGAAGAAGAGACGCTCGACGCGGTGTTCGCCCGCCACGCCCGCCTCGCCGAAGCCACCCGCGAGTGCGTGCGCGCTTGGAGTGGTTCAAATGGGGGCGCCGACGGCAAGGGCCCGAGCCTCTTCGGCCAAACGGTGGATCGTCTCTCCAATTCGGTCACGACCATCCAGATGCCCGAGGGCCACACCTCGGACGCCATGCGCAAGGCAGCGCTCGAGCGCTTCAATCTCTCGCTCGGCGGCGGCCTCGGCCCGCTGATGGGCAAGGTGTTCCGCATCGGCCATCTCGGCGACCTCAACGAGCCGATGCTGCTGGGCTGTCTCGCCACCACCGAGCTGGCGATGAAGACCGTCGGCATCCCGTTCGCCTCGGGCGGCGTCGACGCCGCCATCAAGTCGCTCGCGAGCTAGGACAAGAATTCCCCCTCCCCCTCTTCGGGGGAGGAGTGAACTCAGAAGGCGGGCTTGCGGCCCGCGACGGCTTCGATGAAGCGATCGGGCTCGATCGCCGACAGCGCGGTGCCCTGGCGCACCGTGGGCTCGAGCGTGACGCCGAGCACCGGATCGAACATCAAGGTCCTGGGATTGAAGGCGTAGAGCTGACCCTTGGTGAGATTGAACCACCAGGCGTGCAGCACCAGTTTGCCCTGGCCCACCCGCTCGGCGATCCATGGGAAGCTCATCAGGTTGCGCACCGAGTTGACGACGGCGGCCTGTTCGACGGCGCGCACGATCTCGTCGCGCGAGCGGCCTTTCAGCCGCTCGACCGCGAACTCGCGCACGTCCTGCGCCACGTTGGTCCAGGTCGAGAGATAGTCGAAATCGGCGAAGGCGCTCTTGTCGCCGTCGACCAGTGCTGCGATGCCGCCGCACAGCGCGTGGCCCAGGATGACGATGTGCTCGACGTCGAGGCCGCGCACGGCGTACTCGATCGCCGCCGACGTGCCGTGCTGGCGATGGTCGGGCGGGATCTGCGCCGGCGGCACCATGGCGCCGATGTTGCGCACGGTGAAGATGTCGCCCGGCCGCGTCTGCGTCAGGATGCCCGGATCGACGCGGGCATCGGCGCAGCCGACGATCAGGATCTTCGGCGACTGTCCCTCGGTCGCGAGCTTCTCGAACAGGTCGAGATGCTCGTGAAAATAACCGAGACGGAAGTCCGCGAAGCCCTTGAGCAGTCTTTCCAGCGCCATGATCTCTCGCCTACGATGCGGGCCAACCCCGAACGGACGATCAAATGACCCAAGAACTGCTCTACGACAAGCGCGACGACATCGGCTGGCTCACCTTCAACCGGCCCCAGCAGCGCAATGCACTGACTTTCGCGATGTACGAGGGGGTTGCCGAGGTGTGCGGCCGATTGGCCCACACCCGCGAGGTCAAGGCCCTGGTGATCACCGGCGCCGGCGACAAGGCCTTTGCCGCCGGCACCGACATCGCCCAGTTCCAGTCGTTCAAGGACGGCGACGACGGCATCGCCTACGAGCGCAAGATGGACCGCATCCTCGACACGATCGAGCGCTGCACCGTGCCGACGGTCGCGGCCGTCCACGGTTTCTGCACCGGCGGCGGTGCGGCGATCGCCGCGGTCTGCGACTTCCGCATCGCCAGCACGACGGCGCAGTTCGGCTTCCCGATCGCGCGCACGCTGGGCAACTGCCTATCGATGGGCAACTACGCCCGCCTCGCCGCCCTGGTCGGGCCGCAGCGGGTGAAGGAGATGATCCTGCTGGCCAAGCTGGTCGACGCGCCGACCGCACTGTCGATCGGCCTGGTGAGCGAGCTGCACGCCGATCAGGCCACACTCCTGGCACGCGCGGGCGAACTGGCGACGACCCTGGCCGGCCACGCACCGATCACGATGCAGACCACCAAAGAGGCGTTGCGCCGCCTGCAGGCGCACATGGGCGAGGAGAACATCGACGACCTGATCCGCCACACCTATGCCAGCGCCGACTTCCGCGAGGGCATGAGCGCCTTCCTGGGCAAGCGAGCGCCCAAGTGGACAGGCACCTGACGGTCAGGTCTGCCAGAAGCGCTTGCGACATTCGGCAAGGCGCTCGGCATCGCTAATGCCGATGTCGGAGAGTTCGCGCGACGTGAGCCCGGCAAGCTGTTGGCGCGACTGGTGATGGTGATGCCATAACGCCAGAACGGCGAGCAAACGATGCCCGATGGGGCGCTCGCGGCGCGCGGCGGGCAGGAAGAGAAAAGCGAGGACGTTTTGCATGGCCGTACCATGCCGCCTGCGCCCCGCTCGTCGTTACGGCGCGTGCCGAAGCGTCACCTTCATCCTCCTCTCGCCCGCGAGGAAAGAAACGCGAAAGTTACTTGGGCAGCGCATCGACGAAGGCCAGCGTCTCGAGCAGGAGGTCGGCGAACCACGGCTGCTCCTTGGCGTGCGCCGCCCAGCATTCACGGTAGGCGGCGGGTGGTGCGGCCTCGCAGGCGGGGATCGGCATGGCCTTGGTCTTCGCCGGCACGAAGGCCACGAAGACGCGTCCGCTGCGGAGAGCGGCAACGGCGATCCAGTCGGGCGTACCGCCGGGACCACCGGCGGCCAGGAAGGCGCCGACCGCGCTCGTGTTGTCCGGCAGGCCGATCGGCAGGTCGGCGACCTTGCGCACCGGCCAGTCGGTGGCGCCGGCCCAGCGGTAGAAATTTGGCGTCGTGAACAGCATCGCAGGATCGCTCGACGGCCGGGCGTCGACCGTCCAGAAGTCCGAACTGTCCTTCAGCCAGCGCTGCAGCAGCCCCTCGGTCGAGACGATGAGGCGATTGCCGCCGGGGGCATCGAAGGCCAGCCCGTCGAGCGCGCCGAAGCGGCCGTAGCAGCAGGGGCCGGCGTTGAGCGTGCCGGTCCTGGCCACTCCCGCCGGGACGCGGAACGGCCCGAGCAGGTCGCGCAGTTGGGCCTCCAGCGCGCGGCGGGCGGCCTCGATCTCGGCACGAAAGGCGGGCACGAAATACTCCGGCCGGCCGATCTTCTGCGACGGATCGTTCTCTTCGAGCTGTGCGCGTTGCTTCAGCGTGCTCGCGGCCTGGTCACGCGCCGCGAGATATGCCTCGTCGGCCGACTGGGCCCAGCACGCCGGCGCCATCGACAGCAGAACAAGAAGTGGGGCGAGCAAGCGCATCAGAATCGCGCCTCGACCGCACCCAGGACCGCACCGAGGGCCGCGAACTCGCCGCGCGCCTTCGTGCCGGGCGGATAATAGCGCAAGCCGGTCCACGAGCCGGTGGTAATCGCCTGGCCCTTTCGGATGCCGCCGCGCTCGCGCACCGCGTGGTCGATCATCCAGGCGAGCGGCCGCACGGGATCGACCGAGCCCAGCCCGCCCGTCTGGTCGAGACAGACCTTGCCGTCGATCGTGAGCTTCACCTGCAGCCTGGCCCAATCGAGCGTCTTCCAGTCCTTCACCGGATCGCCGATCACCAGCGCGTGGTTCATCTGGTTATCGGCCAGCAGCCACTCGGGATCGGCGTTCTCGAAATCGGCGAGGCGCGTGTCGACGACCTCCATGCCGACGAAGGCGTCGCCCACGGCCGCCAGCGCCTCGTCGCGGCCGACGGGATCGCGACGCGCGGGGATGTCGCGCACGATGTGGAAGGAGATCTCGACCTCGACGCCGATCATGTGCATGGCCTTGCCGTCGAAGACGGCTGGCGACTTCACCAGCGCCCCGATCAGCAGCGGCGCGCAATTGGGCTCGGCCGTCGGGTTGCGCGCGCCGACCTTCCAGCCTGACACCGCGCCGGTCGCCCGCGCCACGCCGTCCTGGACGGCGTAGACCGCCGCGCGATCCCGCAGCGCAAACGGGACCGGCACCTGTTTCCCGGTCCGCCGCGCCTCCAGCAGGCGCTGCACCGCGTTGGCGATATCCTGGCTCATGGTAAGCTCCGGCAAACGACAGAATACGAACCGGAGGGAACATGCCTTACGCCAGCGGCCGCGTCATTCACGACGCCGATGCCCATGTCATGGAAATCCCCGGCTTCCTGACCGGGCATCTCGAGGCGAAGTACCGCGACACCATCAACGACGACGTGCTTTTCCCGCGCGACCGCGGCCGCGGCCTGCACAGACTGATGAAGCCCGACGCCGACCGGGCGGCCGTCGACCACGACGAGCAGCAGATCATGCTGCACAAGAACTGGGACGCGCTGGGCTCGTTCACCCGGGAGGACCGGCCGCGGTCCATCGACCTGCTGGGTTTCGCCAGTCAGCTCATGTTCACCACCCAGCTCCTGAATTTCTCGGCGCTGCTCGAAGGCAAGGGCGACGTCGACACGATCTACGCCGTGGCCCGCGCCCACACCCGCCACATGGTCGAGTTCTGCTCGGTCGACAAGCGCCTGCTGGCGACCGGTTACGTGCCGCTGGCCGACTTCGAGCGCACCAGGGTCGCCGCCCGCGAAGCGATCGATATGGGCGCCAAGGGGCTGATGATCCCCTCGCGCTGCCCCGACGGGCATTCGCCCAGCCACGTCGGCCTCGATCCGCTGTGGGCGATGGCACAGGAAGCCGGCATCCCCATCCTGTTCCACGTCGGCGGCGGCGGCGTGCTGCTGGAGAAGGCCTATTTCAACAACGGCGGGCCGCCGGTGCCGGACTTCCACGGCGGCGACGACAATTTCAAGTCGATCGACTACATGGCCATCGCTTATCCGCCGATGAAGGCGTTGACGGCGCTGATCGTCGACCGCGTGCTCGACCGTTTCCCCGACCTGAAGTTCGGCTGCATCGAGCAGGGTGCGTCGTGGGTGCCGGGCTGGATGCGCAACATGGATAGCGCCCACACCGCCTTCTACAAGAACGAGGAGCGGCTGCAGAAGATGTCGCTGAAGCCCAGCGAGTTCGTGAAGCGGCAGGTCCGGGTCACGCCCTACCCGCACGAGGATGCCGGCTGGATCATCGCCAACTCGGGCGACGAGGTCTGTCTCTTCTCCTCGGACTATCCGCATGTCGAAGGCGGCCGCAACCCGATCAAGCGCTTCGAGGCGTCGATGGAAGCCGCCCGCACCACCGAGGCGCAGAAGCAGCGCTTCTATTGCGACAATTTCGTCGACCTCATGGGCAAGGGGCTTTCGCTGTGACCTATACGACATTGCTCACCGAGCGCACCGGCCCGGTCCTCAAGATCACGACCAACCGGCCCGACGTGCTGAATGTCCAGAGTCGCATCCTGCTGGAGGAGCTCGACCACGCCTTCAACGCCGCTGTCGACGACAGTGACGTGCGCGTGATCATCCTGGCGGGAGCCGGCAAGCATTTCTCCGCCGGCCACGATCTCGGCAGCCCGCAGGAAATGGCGGACCAGAAAAAGACACCGCTCGAGCCCGGCTTCAAGGGCGAGTACCGGCGGATCTGGGAGCGCTTCTACGAGAACACGATGCGCTGGCGCGACTTGCCGAAACCGACGATCGCACAGGTCCAAGGCTACTGCATCATGGGCGGCATGATGATCGCGTCGGCCTGCGACATCATCATTGCCAGCGACGACGCGCAGTTCGCGGACCGCGCCGTGCGCTGGGGCGGCGCGCATATCCAGTATTTCTCGATGCCGTGGGACCTGGGCCCACGCAAGGCCAAGGAATATCTCTTCACCGGCGACTTCTTCTCTGCCGCCGAGGCCGAGAAGGCCGGCCTCGTGAACCGCGTGGTACCGCGGAAGAAGCTCGAGGAAGAGACGATGGCGCTCGCGAGGAAGATCGCCGAGCGCGACCCGTTCGCGCTCAAGCTCGCCAAGGCCTCGGTCAACGAGACCCAGGACGCGCAGGGCTGGCGCCAGGCGATGGACGGCGCCTTCAAGAACTACATGCTGACGATCCCGCACCGCATCGAGATGGGCACCTACGGCCCCGCGGCGCGCGCGAAGAACCCGAAGGATCGCTTCGGAGTCCTGAACAAGAAGTGCTGATTCAGGTGCTATTTTCTGATATATTTGCACTCGTAGTAACTTGCAGAGGCAAGGCAACGACTTTGAGACATTTGCGGTTTGCCCTTGTGGCGGCGGTGGCCTCCGGCATCGCTGGCCATGTGCAGGCGCACGACCGGCAGGTCGCCTCGCTTCCGCCCTACGAGGCCAAGCCTTCCTGGACCGGCTTCTATGTCGGCGCCGCGGTCGGCGCCGGCGCGATGATCGACCGCGTGAATTCGTCGAACGGCGGCATTGCGCTGGCCACCGCCGATGGCGGCCAGGGCATCCTGGCGTCGGTGTATGGCGGCTACGACCTCCAGGTCTTGCCGCGCGCCCTGGTCGGCGTGCTGGTCGAGGGCACCTGGTCGAGCCTCCAGTCGGCGGCGTCGGCGCAGGTCCCTGGCGGCACCGCCAGCATTTCCACGCAGCCCAATCTCGGCTGGAGCGCCCTGGTACGCGCGGGCGTTCTGCCCACACCCTCGAGCCTGATGTACATCCTCGGCGGCTACACTGGGCAGAACTACCATGCCAGCGGCACCGCCATCGCGGGCGGCACCTTCACCTCCTTCTCGCGCGACGACATCTTCAACGGCTGGACGATCGGCAGCGGCTTCGAGACCATGGTCGGGCGCGGCTGGTCGGCGAAGCTCGAATACCGCTTCACCCAGTTCGAGACCCGCATCCTGCCCGGCGCAGGCCTGACCGCATCGCCGTTCGATCACAGCATCCGCGCGGGCCTAGCCTACAAGTTCGGCTCGGGCACTGCCCCGGCCGACGCCGACGACGCGCCAACGGTCAAAGCCCGTTGGACCGGCGCCTATCTCGGCGGCGCGGGCGGCGCCAGTGCCGCGGTCACACGCACGACCGCCGCCTTCGGCAACGCCTCCTCGTCGATCGACGGCGGCGGCCAGGCGATGCTGGGATCCGTCTATGGTGGCTTCGACTACCAGATCGCCGACCGGGCCGTGATCGGCGTGATGGGCGATCTTTCCTGGTCCAATCCGCAATCGACGCAGAGCCTGTCGGGTGGCGGCGCGACGGCCTCGGTGGTCGTAAGCCCCAGCATGGCGTGGAGCGTTCTGGGTCGCGTGGGCTTCCTGCCCGTTCCGTCGACCTTGCTCTATGCCGCGGCGGGCTACACCGGCGAGCAGGTCGGCACGACGGCGACGGCGAGCGCGGGTGGCGGCACGACGCTGCTGCAGAGCAACGATACGCTCAATGGCTGGACGGTCGGCCCCGGCGTCGAAACCGTGATCTCCGGCGGCTGGACGAGCAAGCTCGAATATCGCTACAGCCAATACGAGACGCGAGCGCTCTTCGGCGGCGGCACATCGATCCAACCCTCGACCCACACCGTGCGCGCCGGCCTCGCCTACAAGTTCGGCGTTCCTTGAGCGGGAGAGACGATATGCGAGCAATCATTCTGTCGATCATTGTCGCGATCGCTGCGGGCGCCGCCGCCGTCGCTCAGACAAGCAACAACATTTCGGTCGTGGTCGAGGGCCTGCGCAACGACACGGGCATGGTGCGCTGCGGCCTCTATGCCTCGGCCAACGGCTTCCGCGAACCCGGCAAGGAATGGAAGGGTGTCGCTGTGCCGATCCAGGGCGGTAAGGCGACCTGCCTCTTCACCGATGTCCCGCCGGGCTCGTACGCCGCCGCGGTCTTCCACGCCGAGAACAACGAGACGCAACTCGAGACCGGCATGTTCGGCCGACCCAAGCAGGGCTACGGCTTCACGCGCGATGCCAGGGGCAGCTTCGGGCCGCCGAGTTTCGATGCGGCGGCCTACAAATATCCCGGCGGCAACTCAGTGTGGCCCGTCCACATCGAGTACTGATGGCGAGGCACCCCTGGAGCGGCGGCTTCCGCTCGCTCGCCGAGGAGCACGACGACCGCATCGAGGATATCGACGGCACCGTCCCATCATGGCTGCGCGGCACCCTCTTCCGCAACGGCTCGGGCCGCAACCAGCTTGGCGGCGCCTGGTTTCCGCACTGGTTCGACGGCGACGGGATGATCTCGGCGATCCGTTTCACCGACGGCGGTGTTCGTTACGCCAACCGTTACGTCCGCACCGGAAATTATCTCGACGAGACGACGGCCGGACGCATCCTCCATCGCGGCTTCGGCAAGATGCGACCGGGTGGCCTGCTGGCCAACGCCTTCCGCCAGCCTGCCAATGTGTCCAACACGTCGGTGCTCATGGAGGGCCGCCGCCTGCTCTCGCTGTGGGAGGGCGGGCCGCCCGTCTCGCTCGATCCCACGACGCTCGAAACCACGGGCGTCGAGACTTTCGACGGCAAGGTGAAGGCCTTCTCGGCTCATCCCAAGGTCGACCCGCAGAGCGGTGAGATCTTCAATTTCGGCATCGACTATGGACGCCACACGACCCTGACCGTCTATCGGCTCGCCGGAACGGACGTCCGTCGCTTCGCGCCGATCACGCTGCCCTATCCGGTCATGAACCACGATTTCGTCCTGACCGAGCACCATCTCATCTTTTGCCTGGGACCGATCCTGGTGCAGCCGATGCGGATGATTTTGGGACTCAAGAGTTTCGACACTGCCTTGCAATGGGATGGCGGACGGCCGACGAAAATCCTGGTCGTGCCACGCGACGGGACGTCGGTGCCGCGCTGGGTCGAGACCGCCCCCTTCTTCCAGTTTCATTTCGCCAACGGATACGAGGAGGCCGACGGCACGCTCGTGCTCGATCTCGCGCGCTATCCCGATTTCACGACCATCGGCGAGGCGCTGCGCTCCTACTGGAGATCGGATTGGCCGTCGCAAGGCATGGCGCGGCTTGCGCGGCTGCGCATCGAGCCGAACGGCAAGGTCGAAAGCCGGACGTTCGATTTAGGCGTCGCCAACGAATTTCCGGGCATCGATCCGCGCCGCGTCGGCCGTCCCTATCGCTACGCCTATATCGCCAGCAATCCCGCCGGTCGCACGGCCGGACTGCAGCAGCGGGTCAGCCGGGTCGATGTCGAGACCGGCGCGGTGACATCGCACGATTTCGCTCCGAACGGCTATGCCGGCGAACCACTGTTCGTGCCGCGCAGCTCGGACGGCGCGGAGGACGAAGGCGTCGTGATCACGCTCGTCTACGATGTCTCGACCGAACGCACGTCGATCGTCGGTCTCGACGCCGCGAACCTGGGCGGGGCACCGCTGTTCACCGCCCGTCTCGGCCATCATGTCCCCTATTCCCTGCACGGTACCTTCGCCCGCGAAGTACCCCTCAGCGCTTCGGCGTGAACGCCGGCGGCGTCGGCGGAGCGTTTCCGCCCTCGGCCAGCCGAAACGACAGGGTGCTCACCAGGCGCATCGACTCGTAGGCCTCGCCGCCGAGCGTGCCCGCCGTCGGGTCGAGATGCTCGACCTCGATCACATAGGCGCCCTTCCATGGCAGCGTGACGGAGCGCGCGCCGTCCGCGTCGGGCTCCAGCCACAGGAAATGGGCGGAGGCTGGGCCGGCGAAAAGCAGCGACGCCAGGGGTCGTGGCGGCGAGGCGTTGACGAAGTGGGCGATGCATAGGGATGTCCTCCGGGGCCGACATCTAACTCGTTATTGCGACTGATTACCAGTCGCATATCAGCAACTTTGTTGCGTGGGGGGAGTGGCGAGAAATGAGAAGAATCCCATCCGTGCCTTATGGAATAGGCATCTAAGCTCTCTCACGCCGGTGAGAATTCGGCGACGGCGCGCGTCGCTAGGGTCGGAAGTGCTCTTGGCCGGTGCCACGATACAGCACTTCAACCTGGCGGCCGACGATCGCGGCGTGGGCCGCCAGCGCTTCCGGCGTGCAGTCGGCCGTCGGACGCGGCTCCCGCTCGAAGTGATGGTAGGTGTCGATGCCACGCACCAAGGTGGCGCTGTCCTTGGTGCCGACCGCCTGCTTCACGTGGGTCGGGATGTAGCGAATGGCGAAGCCGATGCGCCGATCTCTCGATTTGTTCGGCTCCGAACCGTGCGCCAGCAAAACGTGATGCAGCGACGCCTGACCAGGGTTCAGGATCGCATCGACGCCGGTTGCTTCGTCGACCTTGACCGCGATCTCCTGGCCGCGGCTCAGGAGATTGTTCTCGTCGAACGTGTCGCGGTGCTCAAGCTGCATGCGGTGCGTGCCCGGCGCGAACTTCATGCAGCCGTTCAGCAGGTTGGCCGGAGTGAAGGCGACCCACGCCGTCATGACGTCGGGCGAGCTCAGGCCCCAGTAGGTCGCGTCCTGATGCCACGACACGAAGCCTGCGTCGGCGGCCTCCTTGATGAAGAAGCTGGTGCTCCAGCACAGCAGGTTGGGACCGAGCACATCCTCGGCCGCGTCGACGATCCGTGGATGGCGGATCAGGTCGTTCAGCCAGGTGAGATAAAGATGCGCCTTGTGACGCTTGTCGCCCTGGATCGGCCCGCCGTTGGCGCGCTCGTAGGTTTCCAGTCTGTCACGCAGCTCCCGCGTCTCGGCCGGCGACAGCACGTCGATGGGAAAATGGTAGCCGTCGCGCCGGTAGCGGGCGATGGCGGTGTCGGAAAGAATCTTCGGCATGCCCCGTAGAGTAGGAGCGCCCGGCCGGACCGGCAAGCAGGGCGGACGGCAGGCCCGACGGGCAGGGGCAATGCGAGGCCCGGCAACTTGACATCGCCAGCATCCACGCCGTCTCATCGAACAAACGAATGGAGGAAACGATGGCTCACGTGCAACGGAGGGCCGTCGTGTCGAAAGAAGATTTGGCAACGCTTCCCACCGTCCCGACGTTGGCAGAGCTTGGATATTCCGGTATCGACATGACGCAATGGTTAGCCGGCTTCGCGCCGACGAGTACGTCGGCGGAGATCGAGAAGCGCATGTCGAAGGGCCGGATGCCTCAAGGTCGAAGGCGCGGCATGGTTGGAGACAGATCACCCACGAATTCGGCCTGGACAAGAACTCACGCGTCCCGCGCGGCCTCGAAATCGAGAAGGAATAAATCATGGCAAGGTCACACCCGGTCGACGTTCACGTCGGCACCCGCATGCGCCAGCGCCGTTCGCTGCTCGGCATGAGCCAGACCAATCTCGGCAGCGCCGTCGGCCTGACTTTCCAGCAGATCCAGAAGTACGAGCGCGGGGCGAACCGCATCGGATCGAGCCGGCTGTTCGAGTTCGCCAAGGTGCTGGACGTGCCGGTGTCGTACTTCTTCGACGAAATGCCTTCCAACGCGCTGGCCGGCCGGCCGATGTCGGGCCGCGGCAAGAAGGGCTTCGGCGAGGCGGCCACGCCGTTCGAGCAGGAGAAGGATCCGCTGATCAAGCGCGAGACGCTCGAGCTGGTGCGAGCCTACTACAAGATCCGCGAGAGCCGCGTACGCAAGCGTATCTTCGAGATGGTCAAGGCCGTCGGCGCCGCCAGCCACGCAGAGGTCCTGGGCGGCCGCCGCAAGCGTTGACCGCCATGGCCGACGCGCCGACCATCCCGATCGTCGACCTGGCGGATCTCTTCGCAGGCCAGCCGGGTGCGCTCGAGCGCACGGCGCGGGAACTGCGTCACGCCCTCACCGAGGTCGGTTTCTACTTCATCGTCAACCATGGCGTGCCGATGCCGCTGGTGCGCGAGGCCTTCGCCCAGGCCGCGCGCTTCCATGCGCTGCCACTCGAGCGCAAGATGCAGATTCGCATCGACCGTCACAACGTCGGCTACCTGCCGATGAAGGGCGACACGTTGCGCACGTCGGTCGTGCAGACCGTGACCCGACCCAACCTCAACGAGGCGCTGTTCGTGGCCCGCGAAATGGTCGCCGACCATCCTGACGTGCGGGCCGATCGCCACTTCCGCGGCGTCAACCAGTGGCCGGCCGACCTGCCCGGCTTCCGCGAAACCATCGTCGGCTATTGCGCGGCCATGGAACGGCTGGTGGGCAGGCTGATGCCGCTCTACGCCGCCGCGCTCGACCTGCCGCCGACCTATTTCGACATCCCCTTCCGCGAGCCCCAGTACAAGCTGCGCATCACCCACTATCCGCCGCAGGAAGCCGCGGCCGACGACGAATTCGGCATCGCCCCGCACACCGACACCAGCTTCCTCACCCTGCTGGCGCCCAACGACGTGCCGGGCCTGTCGATCCGCACCCAGGACGGCAAATGGATCGACGCGCCGCCGGTGCCCGGCGCCTACATCGTCAACGGCGGCCAGTTGCTGCAGCGCTGGACCAACGACACGTTCCTCGCCACGCCGCATCGCGCAGTCAACCGCGGCATCGGCGAGCGTTATGCGCTGGCGTTCTTCTGCGACAGCGCCATCGACTGGCCGATCGCGTCGGTGCCGACGACCGTGGGGCCGGACAGGCCGCCAAAATACCCCACGACCTATTACACCGACTATATGGCGCTCTATCAGAAGCGGACCTACGACCTGCTGGCCGCGGAGAGCCCCTAGGGCCTACTCTGCCGCGGCCTTGCGTCCGGCTCGATGGCGGGCCAGCCATTCGCCCATGGCCTGCTCCATGGTCATGAATACCGCGCCGTCCTCCATCAGCTTCTGGATCAGGCGCTCCAGCATCATCATGCGATGGCCGCGACCGATGACGTGCGGGTGGAACGTGTAGGTGAGGATGCCGAAGTCGCCGACCCGGGTCATGTAGGTGTAGTCGTCGACGAAATTCTCGAGCACGTTCGTGGCGTTCATCAGCCCGGCCTGGATCGAGCCGTTCGGATTGCGCATGTATTCGAAGTGCGGGAAGTCGTCGAGCGACCAGCTGATCGGCATCTCGAGCAGCTTGGTCTCGCGGCCGCGCACGAACGGCTTCTTGAGCTCGACGACGTCGCCTTGGCGGGCGAAATAGCAGTCGTAGTCATGGCCCATCATCGAGCTGTCGTACTGGATGCCGTGCTTCAGCAGCAGCTCGATGGAGTTGGGCGAGAGGTCCCAGGCGGGCGAGCGGTAGCCGCGCGCGGCCTTGCCGCTGATGCGCTTGATCGACTCGTTGCCGAGGACGATCTCCTCTTCCTCCTCGTCCCGCTCCATCGTCACCGGCAGGCGGTGCGTCCAGCCGTGATGGGCAAGCTCGTGGCCGGCCTCTATGTACGGCATCACCGCCCCGGGCGTGCTGTCGATCGTATGGCCCGGCGTGAAGAACGTACCCTTGATGCCGTACTTGGCCATCAGAGCCACCAGACGCGGAATCACGACGATGTCGTACTCGCCGCGCGACATCGCCGTGGGCGAGGTCAATCCGCGGGCGATGAAACCGGAGAGATGGTCGTGGTCGAACGTCAGACAGACGATGTGGCGCGGCATGTCCGGTCTCCCCGGTGGATCGAGATCAGGCGTCCAATTCAGGCCTTCACGATGAACGGCTTGGCCTGGGCGTCGTAGTCAGCATAGCCCAGGGTCGCGCGCAGCTCCGGCGGGGGCAGCGCGCTCTTGGCCTCGGCCTCGCCTGCCAGCAGGGCCGCGAGGCCCGCTTTCATGCCCGCCGCGGCCGGCGACAGCATGCCGGTGGGATAGGTGCCGATCTTGAAGCCGAGCTTGGCGGCTTCGGTCTGCGAGGGGCAGGCCCGCGGCGCGCCGGGCGACAGCACGGCGAAGGACGGCTTGCCGCCCGCCGCGGCGACTGCGCGCGTGACCTCGGCGTCGTCGGCCGGCGAATCGAGGAACAGGATGTCGGCGCCTTCCTTCACGTACATCTCGATCCGGGCCACCGCTTCGTCGATGCCTTGCGTCGGCCTGCAATCGGTGCGCGCCAGAACGCAGATGCCCGACTCCTTGGCCGCCTCGACGGCGGCGCGGATCTTCATGCGTGTCTCGTCGCGCGACAGGCAGGGCTTGCCGGCGGCGGTCAGCGCGCGCGGCGTGATCTTGTCCTCGATCAGCACGGCGGCGGCGCCGGCGCGGCCATAGGCACGCACGGTACGCTGGACGTTCATCGCGTTGCCGTAGCCGTGGTCGCCATCGGCCAGCACCAGCAGGTCGGGGGCGGCGGCATGGACCATGTTGAAGGAGTCGAACATCTCGCCGAACGACAGCAGGTCGAGGTCGGGGCCGCCAAGCCGGCTTGCCGCGACGCAGGAGCCCGAGAGGAATGCCGTCTTGAAGCCCGCCGCCGCAGTCAGCTTGGCGGTGAGCCCGTCCCACACCGCCGGCATGAGGACGAGGCCGGGCTGGGCAAGCAGGGCGCGCAGGCGCTCAGGGTGGTTCATTGCAAAATTCCTCCACTCGATGCGGCGGCGATCATAGCTCCTGGTCGCGCGCGCGCCAGCCGCCAGCGATCATTCCGCGGATTTGGCTCACTGGCCTTCCTGCATGCCGAACTCGGCCAGTCTCTCCTTCCAGAATTGCAGTCGCGTGGCGAAGCGCCGGGCGGCCTCCTTCTCGGTCGTGGGCGAGGCGTCGAGGCCGAAGCCGGCCAGCTTGGCCACCGTCTCGGGCTCGCGCAGGATCGGCTGGAGCTGCCGGCTCCATTCGGCGGCGATCGCGGGCGGCGTCGAGGACGCGGCGAAAAACCCGTACCACTCCGGCAACTCGAGGCCCTTGTGCCCGAGCTCGACCACGGTCGGAACGGTGCGCAGCACGCTCACGCGCTTCTCGCCGGAGGTCACGAGGAACTTCACGGCGCCGGTGCGGTTGTGCTCGAGCAGCGGGGGGACGCTGCCGATGCCGGCGACGATCTTGCCCGCCTTCAGGGCCGCGACGAGGGGCGCGGCGCCCTTGAACGGTGTCACCTCGAACTCGACGCCGATCTCGCGGCCCAGCATCTTTGCGTAGAGCTTGAGATAGGTGTCGGTGGCCGTGAGGCCGAGCCGCCGACGCTCGGCGCCCCCCTCCTTCACCCATTTGGCGTAGTCGGCGAAACTGGCGACGCCGATCTCGGGCGCGGCGGCCAGCACCACTTGGAACATGCCGGCCATGGTGAGCGGCACGAGATCGCTCTTGGAATCGAAGGGAAAGGCCTCGCGATCGGCCATTGTCGAGATGGTGGTCGTCGGCAGGAAGGCCACGACCGAGCCCTCGACCAGGCCGCGGTGCAGGAAATCGCCCGCCGGCTCGGCGCGATCGTTGGGCTTGTTCTCGACCGTCACGCGGCGGCTGGTGCGCAGCTCCAGTCGCGGCGCCACGACCCGCGCCATCAGCTCGGATCCGCCGCCCGCCGAGAAGCCGACAAGGATGCGCAACGGCCGATCGGGCAAGGTCGTGGGTGCCCCGGACTGCGCAAGCGAGCGACCAGCCATCACCGACGGCAGCACCGACAGGGCAAGCAACGCGCGGCGGCGTGGCAACGTACTCATGATCGGTTCCTCAGGTCTGCGAGCAGACGGTCGACGAATTTTGGCGAGAGGCCAAGGATCGCCTTGCGGTCGGCGAGCTCGACCTCGAGCTGACCGAGGGCCTCGACGAACGAGCCGCCTTGCGACAGCGCCCTCTCGACCAGCGCGCCGGCCTTTTCCTTGCCCATCTTCGCGGCGAGCAGAAACGTCGCGCGCTCGGCCAGAATCGCGCCATGGGTGGCGTCGAGATTTTCCTGCAGGCGCGCGGCATCGACAGTGACCCCCGGCGCCACCTCGGCGATCGCCTCGACCGCGGAGCCCAGCGTCTCGACCAACGCCGCGAGGCTCGGCCACTCGGCCTGCCAGCCGCCGAGCGCACGCTCGTGCTCCTGCGGCATGGCGGCAACGATGGTGGCGGCGAGCTGCGGCGCGCGGGCGGCGGCGGCCAGGGCCAGCCCCGCGCCGACGGGATTGCGCTTGTGCGGCATCGTCGAGGAGCCGCCGCGTCCCCGGCCGGACGGCTCGGCGGCTTCTGCCACCTCGAACTGCATCATGAGGGCGATGTCGCGCGCGGCCTTGCCGAGCGTGCCGACGACTAGCGCGCAATCCTGGGCGAAGGCCGCGATCCGCACACGCTGCGTGAACCACGGCGCGGGCGGCAGCGTGAGTTCCAGCCGCCGGGCCAGCGCTTTCATCACCGGCTCGGCTTTTCTACCGAGCGCGGAGAGCGTGCCGGAGGCGCCGCCGAACTGCAGGATCTGAGTTTCCGCGAAGCTCGCCTCGAGGCGCCGCGTGGCGCGGTCGATGTCGGACGCCCAGCCGGCGATCTTTTGGCCAAGCGCAAGCGGCGTGGCCGGCTGCAGGAGGGTGCGACCCATCATCAGCGTGGTGCGGTGCTTGCGCGCCAGTCGGGCGAAGGCCTCGACGATGCCGCGCAGGCTCTTCAGCAGCGGCGGTACGGCGACGCCGAGCTGCAGCACCATCGTTGTGTCGAGCACGTCCTGGCTGGTGGCGCCCCAATGCACATAGGCCGCTGCTTCGGCGTCGCGCTTGCGCACCTCGGCGGTCAGCGCCTTCACCACTGCCACCGTGAGCGTGATGCTGCGTCGCGCGACGGCGGCCAGCGCCGGCGGATCGTAGAGCGCGGGGTCGCAGGCCGCGGCGATGGCCGCGACATGCTTCTTCGGGATCAGGCCAGCGCTCGCCACGGCGTGCGTCAGCGCGGCCTCGAAGCGCAGCATGTGGCGCAACGTGGATTCATCGGAAAAGGCCTCGGCGGTGTTCGCCGCCGCGCCCAAGGCATTCACGAGACGTCCAGACATGGCCGGAAGCTACCCTCCTGGCGCGAAAAGATGAAGGAGGGGGCAATCATCCGATTGCTCTCGATCGGTCCGCCGCGCGAACGCAAAAAAACCGCCCTCTTGCGAGGACGGCTTTTTTTGATTGGTTGCGGGAGC